>NZ_KE136480.1:0-618309 GCF_000407165.1 Enterococcus haemoperoxidus ATCC BAA-382
ACGGCTCCGGCTCTTCACCTTAACCTCGCATGCAATCGTAACTCGCCGGTTCATTCTACAAAAGGCACGCCATTACCCATTAACGGGCTTTGACTTGTTGTAGGCACACGGTTTCAGGATCTATTTCACTCCCCTTCCGGGGTGCTTTTCACCTTTCCCTCACGGTACTGGTTCACTATCGGTCATTAGGGAGTATTTAGCCTTGCGGGATGGTCCCCGCGGATTCCGACGGAATTTCTCGTGTTCCGCCGTACTCAGGATCCTCCTAGGTGTTGCCAACATTTCGTCTACGGGGCTATTACCCACTTTGGCGAACCTTTCCAGGTTCTTCGACTATCTTGACAGACTACCACAACGGAGTCCTACAACCCCAACAAGCAAGCTTGTTGGTTTGGGCTCTTCCCGTTTCGCTCGCCGCTACTCAGGGAATCGAATTTTCTTTCTCTTCCTGCAGGTACTTAGATGTTTCAGTTCTCTGCGTCTACCTCTAACCAGCTATGTATTCACTGGAAAGTAACATCCTATAAAAGATGCTGGGTTTCCCCATTCGGAAATCTCTGGATCATAGCTCACTTACAGCTCCCCAAAGCATATCGGTGTTAGTCCCGTCCTTCATCGGCTCCTAATGCCAAGGCATCCACCGTGCGCCCTTATTCACTTAACCTTACGATCTTACGATCGGTTTTGTTTGGTTCGTTTCTCTAGCGATAGAGGCGTGACCAATAAAATAAGCTTCGAACTATTTTAATTAAAAAACTCATTCAACGCGGTGTTCTCGGTTTGTTTTGATTACTTTTTTACTTCAATATCCAGTTTTCAATGAACAATATTAGTAACCCATTGGTTACTAATGGAGCCTAGCGGGATCGAACCGCTGACCTCCTGCGTGCAAAGCAGGCGCTCTCCCAGCTGAGCTAAGGCCCCGTGGTACTATTAATTTGAGAGTAAACCTCTCAAAACTGAACAAAGTGTAGACGAATGTGTAAGTTTCCGTAATATTCCTTAGAAAGGAGGTGATCCAGCCGCACCTTCCGATACGGCTACCTTGTTACGACTTCACCCCAATCATCTATCCCACCTTAGGCGGCTGGCTCCACAAGGGTTACCTCACCGACTTCGGGTGTTACAAACTTTCGTGGTGTGACGGGCGGTGTGTACAAGGCCCGGGAACGTATTCACCGCGGCGTGCTGATCCGCGATTACTAGCGATTCCGGCTTCATGTAGGCGAGTTGCAGCCTACAATCCGAACTGAGAGAAGCTTTAAGAGATTTGCATGACCTCGCGGCCTAGCGACTCGTTGTACTTCCCATTGTAGCACGTGTGTAGCCCAGGTCATAAGGGGCATGATGATTTGACGTCATCCCCACCTTCCTCCGGTTTGTCACCGGCAGTCTCGCTAGAGTGCCCAACTGAATGATGGCAACTAACAATAAGGGTTGCGCTCGTTGCGGGACTTAACCCAACATCTCACGACACGAGCTGACGACAACCATGCACCACCTGTCACTTTGTCCCCGAAGGGAAAGCTCTATCTCTAGAGTGGTCAAAGGATGTCAAGACCTGGTAAGGTTCTTCGCGTTGCTTCGAATTAAACCACATGCTCCACCGCTTGTGCGGGCCCCCGTCAATTCCTTTGAGTTTCAACCTTGCGGTCGTACTCCCCAGGCGGAGTGCTTAATGCGTTAGCTGCAGCACTGAAGGGCGGAAACCCTCCAACACTTAGCACTCATCGTTTACGGCGTGGACTACCAGGGTATCTAATCCTGTTTGCTCCCCACGCTTTCGAGCCTCAGCGTCAGTTGCAGACCAGAGAGTCGCCTTCGCCACTGGTGTTCCTCCATATATCTACGCATTTCACCGCTACACATGGAATTCCACTCTCCTCTTCTGCACTCAAGTCTCCCAGTTTCCAATGACCCTCCCCGGTTGAGCCGGGGGCTTTCACATCAGACTTAAGAAACCGCCTGCGCTCGCTTTACGCCCAATAAATCCGGACAACGCTTGCCACCTACGTATTACCGCGGCTGCTGGCACGTAGTTAGCCGTGGCTTTCTGGTTAGATACCGTCAAGGTAAGAGCAGTTACTCTCCTACTTGTTCTTCTCTAACAACAGAGTTTTACGATCCGAAAACCTTCTTCACTCACGCGGCGTTGCTCGGTCAGACTTTCGTCCATTGCCGAAGATTCCCTACTGCTGCCTCCCGTAGGAGTCTGGGCCGTGTCTCAGTCCCAGTGTGGCCGATCACCCTCTCAGGTCGGCTATGCATCATGGCCTTGGTGAGCCGTTACCTCACCAACTAGCTAATGCACCGCGGGTCCATCCATCAGTGACACCCGAAAGCGTCTTTCAAATCAACACCATGCGGTGTCGACTATTATGCGGTATTAGCACCTGTTTCCAAGTGTTATCCCCCTCTGATGGGTAGGTTACCCACGTGTTACTCACCCGTCCGCCACTCCTCTTTTCAATTGAGTGCAAGCACTCGGTAGAAAAGAAGCGTTCGACTTGCATGTATTAGGCACGCCGCCAGCGTTCGTCCTGAGCCAGGATCAAACTCTCATAATAAAAGTTGAACACAATCCGAAGATTGTTAAGCTCATTTGTTTGCTAGCATATTGCTTCGCTTCGTTAAAAATTGTTGTTTGTTTTTACCGTTGTAAAAACAACCTACACATTTGGTTCGTCTTACTTTGTTCAGTTTTCAAAGGTCTACCGTGTTACCTCGCAGCAACTTTTATATCATATCAAATCTTCGATTCGATGTCAACACTTTTTTAAAAAAAGTTTCAAAGTTTTTTTCTGCTTGATGTTATCGAATATTTCGTGACAACTTCATTAGTTTATCAGGTTACTCGTTGTTTGTCAATAACTTTCTCGCTGATTTTTCAAGTTTTTTCAAACTTGAATTGTTATTCTATTTTAGTTGGTTGCCACTCGTTTCTGCGACAACTTCACTAGTTTATCAGGTCATTCGTCGTTTGTCAACAACTTTCTCGCTGATTCCCAAAGTTTTTTTCAAACTTGGTTTGTTATGTTATGTGATCGTTTGGCGTGTTACATCAGTGCCTTGCGACAAGATATAATATAACAAGTTTTTCTTTATTGGTCAACTCTTTTTTTGAAAAAAATAAAAAAGAGTTTTATTCTATTCTACTGCTTAGACTCAAGCTTTCGCCTTTACGTTTGAAACCAAACTTTTTATCATATTTTCTACTTAAATATCATTTAAGTACGATTGTTTTTTATATTTCGTATGAAAATAGTTCGAATTCATTCCCATTCCAATCATTTGAACTTCCAACATTAATAAATTCATTCTCTTGATAAAACTGCATTAACTTCTCATTACTAGCTAAACAATCTAGACGTAAATCTGATACTTCACCACTAAACTTTCGTTTTAATTCGTTCAGTAACTCTTTTCCATAAGATTTCCCTCTGTAAGCAGGACGGATAATCACACGATGAAGGTAGTACGCCTTTTGATCAAACCCAAAATCTTTCCAAAGTAATTTATCCCATTCTGTTGGTGTTTTCCAAGCTGCTGCCATTCCGACTAATTGATTCATACTATTATAGAAGAAAAAGACTTCTCCTTTGGACACAGCTGTTGCCAATCCATGCTTGTCTTCTCCCTGTAAAACATCTGACCATTGATCACTGCCTTGCTCTTTCAACCATTCAGCACTTTCTTTCAATAAAGACATGACTATTTGAGTCTCTGTAATTGTTGCTTGTTTTAATTTTATGGTATTTCCCTCCTATATAAAAAGAGACGAAACAAAACTAAACTTTAGCTTTGCTTCGCCCATCTAAATCTGAAATAAGAGATTTACAATACAATCTCTTATTTTTTATGTATCTGTTTAGTTTTAAAACATCGGTACTCCTTGTATATCATACGAAGCTAACAAATTTTTTAATTCAGACGGCTTTTCCCATACATATCTATCATCGATCATTGGAATAACATGTTCTTCATTCATTTCAAATACGAATAAAGGCATATTCTCAGCATCTGTATGAGCATTCGTTAACTCGACTAAATTAATTGAAGTAACATCTAGTTGAATTTCTTCTTTGAAAACTTGCAACATACTCGCTAATCCCGTCATATCTTCCGAAACTTTTGTTGTAACAAAGGTCATTGACTCACCCACTGGATGAACAAGAAACTTTTTCGAACCATCATTTAGGTTCAGCATAATAGTACCAGCGACTTTTTTGTTAGACAAAACATCCACCTCAATTAATTTTTGTTTTCAGAAACTAGGAAAATTGTACCATATTTTCTGAAAAAAAACAGAATTATTTCTCAAGTAATTTATCCATTGCTTCATCAGTCCATATAGGAAGCTCTTTTTCTAAAGTCTCAAAGCCGATTTTCTTATTTTTATTCGTGAAGTATTTTTTGCGTCTATGATTCGGTTGTTGTATTTGAGGTTCTAACGTTCTTAAAGACAAGCTGATTTTTTTTGAATATTCATCGATATCAATCACTTGAACTTCTACTTTTTGTCCAATGACCAATAAACTGTGAATGTTTTTAGTGTACCCCGCCTGTACTTCTGAAACGTGTATCAAACCTTGAACTGTATCACTTAATGAAACAAATGCACCATAAGGCTGCAGACCTGTAATTGTTCCATTAAGAATCATCCCTATTTTGTATTCCATTCTATTATCCTCTTTTCGTTATCCAAACAAAATGATTATCTCATTTAAAATGATATCATGTTCCATTAAAAAGTGCATGAATTTATTTCTACTATTATATTATTGGTTCTTTTTGTTCATATTTTATTCAAAGTCCATTATACTATAGTTAAGTCTTGTTTAACGAGAATTATTTACTATAGAAAGGAAGAATTGAATGGTAGAATTTGATACAGTCTATAACCGTTGCAATACAAATAGTTCCAAGTGGGACTCCGTTAAAGATACCTATGGAGAAGACGACTTATTACCGATGTGGATAGCCGACATGGATTTCAAAGCGAATCTGCCTGTGTTAGATGCACTAAAGAAAACAGCGGAACAAGGTATTCTGGGCTACTCTCCTGCTCCTGATTCATTATATGAAGCAATTCAGAGCTGGCAAAAACGACATCATGATTATTTAATCAGTAAAGAAGCGATTCTTTTTAATAGTGGCGTTGTGCCAAGTCTATCTTTAGCTATTCAAGCATACACTGAACCTGGGGATGCTATTTTGATTCATGATCCTGTTTATCCTCCATTTGCAAAAGTTGTTGAGCAAAACAATCGTAAACTGGTTCGCAGTCAGTTATTAATAGACCACGAGCACTTTGTTATGGATTTGGAAAAGATGGAAAAACAAATCATTGCTGAAAATGTCCGGCTGTTTATTCTTTGTAATCCTCATAATCCAGGTGGACGTGTTTGGACAAAAAGTGAGCTTGAGGCTTTTGGTAAACTATGTGCAAAATATGACGTGCTTGTTATTAGCGATGAAATCCATCAAGATTTGATTTTTGCTCCTCATGTATTCACGACATTCACAAATGTTCACCCAACATTCAAAGAGTTCTCGATTACTTTGACCGCTGCAACTAAAACGTTTAATCTAGCTGGTATTAAAAACTCTATGATTTTCATTGAAAATCCTGATTTACGGAAAAAATTTGTTGCTGCACAAGAACGAAATTTCCAGAACGAAATTAATGTCTTTGGTTATGTAGGAACACAAGCTGCATATCAGCATGGTGATATTTGGTTAGAGGAGCTACTTGTTTACTTAAAAGAAAATATTGATACAGTTAGCGAGTTCTTAAAAACTGAACTTTCTGAAGTTAAAATGATGCATCCTGAAGGAACTTATCTAATCTGGTTAGATTTTTCTGCTTTTAATCTGACCGATGCACAATTACAAAAACAACTGATTCATAAAGGGAAAGTCGTTTTAAATCCCGGGATTTCTTTCGGGCCTAAGGGGACACAACATATGCGCTTAAATGTTGCTTGTCCAAAAGAAACACTCTTAGAAGGTTTAAACAGAATAAAACAATCTTTTAAATAGAATAAAAAGCCCCAAACAAAACGAAAAAACAGTTTTGTTTGGGGCTTTAATGTTGACTAAAGAGTATTTATTCGCTGATTTCTACTTTGTCGATGACTACATCAAATGTCGGACGATCTTGAGAGTCTCTTTGCACTCCACCGATTTCATCCACAACATCCATACCTTCCACTACATGACCAAAAACCGTATGACGGAAATCTAACCATGGTGTTCCGCCTTTTTTATAAGCTTCGATAACTTCTGTAGGGAAACCTGCACCTTCTAATTGCCCCATCATGTTTGCTGGAACATTTTGGTTATTGACGATGAAAAATTGGCTGCCATTAGTGTTTGGTCCAGCATTTGCCATTGATAATGCACCACGCAAATTGAAAACATCTTTAGAAAATTCATCTTCAAATTTTTCGCCGTAAATACTTTCACCACCCATACCTGTTCCAGTAGGATCGCCACCTTGGATCATGAAGTCAGGGATAACACGGTGAAAAATCACACCATCGTAATAACCTTTTTTCGCTAGTTGAACAAAGTTTTCAACTGTTTTTGGAGCATGTTCTGGAAAAAGTTGAACAGTGATATCTCCGCGGTTGGTTTTTATCACGGCTTTAGGTCCTTTTTCATTTGCTAAATCTAATTGTGGAAATTCTGACATCGTTATTTCCTCCTCGTTAATTTTTACTTACTTATAATATCATAAACAACTTCACTTGAAAATTCCATTATCTTTGTTATTCTTTTAAGAGAATCTTTTTTTCACAAACTGCTACTTGCTTTTTTCGGTTACAAGTGATATTTTGTGAAAAACGATATACTACATTTTTGCTTTCATTTTATATAGATGAAAACTTTTTTATTATAGAAACTGGAGGAAATTTTGATGTCTGACTCAAAAAATATATATGATTTAACGATTGTTGGCGCTGGTCCTGTCGGTCTTTTCGCCGCTTTTTATGCAGGAATTCGTAAAGCGAAAACTAAAATTATCGATAGCTTGCCTCAACTTGGCGGACAGCTCTCAACGCTTTACCCTGAAAAATATATTTATGATGTTCCTGGTTTTCCTGCAATCAAAGCGAGTGAACTAATCGAGAATTTAGAAAAACAAATTGCTCCTTTTGCACATGAAACTTGTTTAGAAGAAGAAGTGAGAAATTTGGTGCAAGAAGATGGTTACTTGCGGATTGAAACATCAAAAGGTGTTCACTACTCTAAAGCCGTTATCTTTGCCATTGGAAATGGTTCGTTCCAACCTAGACGTTTAACGATTGATGGTGCAGCTGAACTTGAAGGAAACCATGTTCATTATTATGTTACTGATATGAATAAATTTTCTGGAAAGAAAGTTGCTATCGCTGGTGGTGGTGATTCTGCTATTGATTGGGCCTTAATGTTGGAACCTATCGCAGAAGAAGTTTCGATCATTCATCGTCGTCCTGAGTTTCGTGGACACGAACACAGCGTGGACAACTTGAAAAATTCTGAGGTATCTATTTATACACCTTATGTTATTGACCAACTTTTAGTAGAAAATAATTCATTCAAAGGTATTCAATTGAAAGAAACAAAAGCGGATAATTTTGAAAAGCTTGATTTAGATTCTTTAATCATCAATTATGGATTTACTTCATCCTTAAGTCATTTAAAAGACTGGGGCTTGGATGTTAGCCGAAACGCAATCGAAGTCAACTCGGATATGTCAACCAATATCCCTGGTGTTTATGCAGTTGGTGATATTTGCAACTACGATGGCAAAGTCAAATTGATTGCAACTGGTTTTGGTGAGGCACCGACTGCTGTCAACAACGCTCTACATTTTGTTAAACCAGATACTCGAACTCAACCGATGCATAGTACTAGTTTATTTGAAGGAAAAGAAGCGAATATGCTTTAATAAGAAAGAGCATGAGACAAAACTAAAAAACAGTTTTGTTTCGCGCTCTAAATCCGAATAAACGGCGAGAAAAGAGCAGATACTTCGGAAATAAGCTGAAATTCACAAAAATTCGAAAAGCAATTTTCGTGAATTCCCTCTTATTTCTCGGAGTTAAACGCTTTTGTCTCGGCCTATTTTTATCCCATTTCTTCTTGCCAAAGTACAATCGCTTTTTTTATGTTAAGCACCAGTTCTTCTGGTGTTTCTCCAGTGATTCGTTCTCCTTCAAACAATACAAAGTAAGTTTGAGCGCAAAGAACACATTCATTCATACAAGAATAAGAGATTACATCGCCATTTTCTTCAATAAAAGGATCACTTAACAACAGCTCTGCGCCCTTAGCCAAATTTTGTTCGCAACATTCTATTAGTGGATTCATTGATCTTCTCCTTGCATTTTTATCTGTAGATAGTATACCATTAATATATTCTAAGTTTAGAAATGAAGCATTGGAGGTTTTTATTTTGGTAATAAAAGGTGAAACATTGGAACAGAAAGCGCGACAATTATTAAAAGAGCGTGGTGTTGAGATGGAGGATTTGGTAGAATTGGTTTTATTCTTACAACAACCTTATATAGAAGATCTTGATGTGGCAACTTGTATTGAACATATTGATAGTGTTTTATCAAAGCGTGAAGTGCATAACACGATTATTACGGGTATTCAATTAGATATTTTAGCTGAGGAAAAAAAATTACTTCATCCTTTACAAGAGATTTTAGAAGAAGATGAAGGTCTTTACGGTATCGATGAAATTTTAGCGCTCTCAATCGTTAATGTCTATGGTTCGATTGGCTTTACAAATTACGGCTATATCGATAAAGTAAAACCTGGTATTTTAGCTAAGTTGAATTCTCATGAAGGACCGCAAGTTCATACTTTTTTAGATGATATCGTGGGCGCAATTGCTGCAGCCGCTGCTAGTCGTTTAGCTCATTCTCAACCAGATAAAAGTATGATCACACAGTGATTAGTTTTTTCAGATAAAAAATTGGAGTAGAACCTTACTATACCAATACTATTGGTTACTTAAAGAAAGGTTACTACTCTTTTTTATGTTTTTAACGGCTTTTCAATTGCATCAATAGTAATTCTTCTATTATAATAAGTTTAAAGTATATGACATACTATATACTTATGATTAAAGCTACCACTATAGGTAAAAAGAGTTTCTTCTGATTTTAAATGAGCACATTTTTTTCAGTCGTTGATTTTCTTCCCCAATAGATAAATCAAATGCCTATAGTGGTAAACTTTATTCAACACACCCCAAATCGTTAAATCATACATACCTCCAATATATATGCACGTTCAACACGGATACTTGAAACAAGAGATAGAAGCAAAAAATAAAAAAACGGTATCAGAATTCCTTCCAATACCGTTGTATCGTTCAATAAGTAAACCCTGGCATGTTCATCATCTCATGTATTTTTAGGGGTAGATATTTTCCTAAAAATTGAGTACAATGAATCATGTCAGTGCTTTTGCATTGACGAGGGCAACTTGATTGGTCAGCGTATTGACTCATCAGGGCTTCGTAGTTTGGCGGCCACCAAACTGTGAAGTGCCTTTTTTATTTTATTCTTTTGCTTCTATCATGTACTCATTGTACAAGATGAGTGAATGTTTCGTCAATGCTGATTCAGCTTTATTTTTTCCTTGAAAATCAATCTTTCTTTAAACAAATGCTAGTTACAAGGCTTTCCTTATTATTTTCTGTTTAGTAGAAATTCTTATTAACTGACTAATACTTCACTTAGAATCGTTAGGAAATAGTAATTACGATTATTGATTTGTCGATACAGCCATCTTCAGTGCTTGTAATGCATCAAAGTGTTGAATAGTATAGACCGTTGTTCCTTTTTGCCACACGACTGAATTATTTTGGTAGCTATCACTTATGCTAGCTGTTAAAGAAATCTGTCCAACATTTTGAGGAGCGGGTAGCATCGCTGTTTCTAAGTAAGCAACAGCTTCTTTGGCTAACGGCTCAGCAACTTCCCCACCAATATTTGATGCCCTAACAACCAGGCTCCAATTTCCTTCTTGCCATGATAAAAAACTAGAACCTGCGGCACCTTGTTGGTATCCTGTAATTCCATACCCTAAATTGATCTGACTTCCACCGTTATCAATGATTTGATTGACAGCACTGGCAGCAGCTTCATTTGAATCATAGGTTTTTTTCTCAAATGAAGCAATTGGTTGTAAGTCATTGACTGCAGGATCATTAACCTCAATCCCATGATCTTCAGCATAATACAAAATTCTAAAATTTCCTTGATCAACAGCACCTGTCGTTGCTGCAGTCAAATAGACAGCGGTTTGACTTGTTAAGATTGCTTGTGGCAATTGATCATTTGAAAAATCATTTTTTAACTGATTTAAAACAGTGTCAGCTTGTTTTGCTGGTGTATTTTTTTCTGATTTTACAGTAGATTGGCTTTCACTGGTTTTTGTTTCAGATGAAGACGATTTTGTTGAGCTTTGACTTGTACTAGATTTTGTAGTCGTTTTACTTGTTGCTGTGGTGGTTTGACTTGTTTTTTCAGTACTTTTAGCTGTAGTAGAACTTTCAGTAGTCTTGCCTTTTCCGCCACAAGCGGCTAGCGATAATCCTGCTAGTAATATAAATGAATAGATGAATCTCTTTTTCATTTTTTCCCCTCCTAGATGTTTCTTTTCTTTAGTTTATCATTAAATAATGGAATACTCACTTCATATGATTATTATGAAGAACAAATCAAAATAAATAAAAAAAGAGAATGCATATTCCATCTTCTAAACGTCCTAAAACGCCGACAAAATACCATTCTCGTGGGTTTGGCACCCAATAGGTCGTAAGGGGCTCGAACCCATGACCCGCTGATTAAGAGTCGATTAAATCATATATTATCCTTGTAAACCTTATTAAATCAGTGTTCTTTTTATTGGTTTCATCATTATTATTAGTTTTTAACTCTGTTTTAGACAATAATTAGTCATCGTTTTTGAAGTTTTTTAGTTCATTTGATAACACTCTTAAATACTCTTCCTCATCTTCTTCGTAAGTAATAATGTCAAAACTGATTTCAGCATCAATTTCACTTAAGAAATGAACCATTGGTGAATCTACAACCATTGCAGGAAAATCTCCATCATAACAATCTATTGATAATACTACAGCGTACTTAATTTGTTCATCTTTAGCCTTTTTTTCAGAATACTAGTTTTAGGTTTAAATTTACTTAGTATCTCCTGATATGCTAAAGTAAAATCATACATTTCACAGAATGTTTTACTATAGCACCGACTATACCTTGGGCGATATTCTTCTGGCAGATTAGTTTTTTTTTATTACATCTAATCAATCATATAACCCCTTTATTATTCCCTATACCTAATTTTTCAGATAGTTAACATTGACAAAAAGACCTATTGAAGAGTAAGTTCTATTGGAACAGAAAGTCCTCCGTTCCCTTCAACATTTGAAGCAAACTGACATATGATTTTATTTTCTCCCTTAATATCAATGTAACAGCTACTTTTATTACTGGTGAAGACAAAACTGTCCTCTTTTGACCGTACATCATATTTATACAATAGTGTATCGTTACTCTCTCCATTTTCAATAATTTCCAAAGTATTCATATCACTACTTTTGAAGACAATGGTTGTATCCTGATTACTATTTTTCCACTCTTTATCCAGTAAAAAACGGAAAATATACTCTCTACTTGATAATTTTTCTTCCACAGGATTTGATTGTTTAGAATACAAATAAACACCCACCACAATGAATAAAACAAATAAAGAGATAATTATTGGAAATTTCTTAGTGAGTGTTCCCATGTAAATTTCCCTCCTGGAAACGGTAATGTTGGTGATTTAACGCCGCCATCAATACAGTTTGTATGAGGATACCAAGGATTCCAAATATAATACACATTTAACCCTTTATCAGGATTTACCCATCCATGAAGAACCAATGCATGGTAAGCATATTTTGCATTCGTATCATATTCTACTTTGGCAAATACAAATACAGGATTTCCTTTGTTCAACTCGTTTCTATTCTCGGCTAAAGTTAAAGGACGATTAACATAATAGGGATTCATTCCTAATTTTGATTTTGAATAATCCATAGCTTGCTGCATATTTATTCCACCGTTCATATAGAAACTTTGCCCTGTCGCTTTTGGGAAAAAATGTCTCATGACTGTTTCTGCTTTCAAATAAAATGAAGATCGCTTGGTATTAGCTATTGCACTTAGCGCATAGCCCATACACCACTCATTTTTCCCACCATTCACTTGTAATTGATTCTCATAAATTTTTAAATCTATCATAGAATAATTTGAGCCACTAGAATAGCCTCTCACCATTTTTTTAGGTTTAATATATTCATTTTCTTCACTCATATCAACTGTTTCGGTATGTTCATTAGAGATAGCATCCACAACTTCTTCAACTGTGGTTTCATTTTGCAAATCACTTTGTATCGGTGCTTGATATAACAATACGTTTTCTTCATTTCCATTTGTATAATAAATATCATATCCTTTATTAAACAATGTTATCGGCGTTTGAGAGCCTTTTTCTTGCACGGCTAATTCGTTTAATTCTTTAACAAGAGAAACTCCTATCGTGTCTATATATTGTTCCTCATCTTTTTTTACCATGTAAGTATATACAATCTTTCCATCATAGTATATTGGATATACTGCTGTTCTCTCCTCAATTTTCTCATAAGTATTCAACATACTAATTCCCGAACCTAAAGTATAATCTTCTAGATCTGCTTGACCTTTTCCTTCCGGAAGTAACATTGAAACTATCTTATTAGATACATTATTTTTTGCATACAACTCCATTTCAGAACTTATTTCACCACTTTCAACAGCTAAAACATTATCAGCTATTTCTTGTGCTTCAGCAGCAGAAAAACCAAATAAAGTAACCCAGCAAATCCCTAACAATGTAACCATCCATTTTTTCATTTTAACGCCTTCTTTCTTTTTTATACTTAATATTCATAACAAGTGTTAAAATTATGAATAGTATAGTTTCCATTAGTGAAAATGTTTCTTTGAAGGTGATTAGTTCCGATATTTTTCCCTACTAAACCATTAATCTAAAATAATAATTTACCAAATTTTTCTTTTTAAAAATTAAACATGTCAATATAATCATTATTATAAACAACGTGTTTTATCTAGTCAACATTTCATACGTATACGATTACATGATTTTTGACACTCTCATGTTGCCTTACTTATACATAACAGAGGAGAACCCACAGCAATCAAGAACAGGCTAGGTCATGCCTCAATTACAACAACAATTGATATATATGGACATTTATACCCAAACAAAAATCAATGAGCGATAAACTAGATGATTTACTTTAAAATAACAATAAATTTAAACTAACTTTTTTATAAGTAGTCATTTTTAGGCAATAACATTTTTAGAGCACAAAAAAAGAGAATGCATATTCCATCTTCTAAACGTCCTAAAACGCCGACAGAATACCATTCTCGTGGGTTTGGCACCAAATGGGTCGTAAGGGGCTCGAACCCATGACCCGCTGATTAAGAGTCAGCTGCTCTACCAACTGAGCTAACGACCCAAATAATTAGTACTTAAATATTGTAGCACTTGAAGAGCCTTAATTCAAGAGGAAACGTCAGAGACAACGAAATAAATTGCGAGCGTTTTATCTCATTGTATCTGACCTTTTTTACTCTCCTTGTTCTTTCTTTACAGGGCATGTTGTATGACAATCGTCACAACTCTTGCCTTTTTTAAATCGAGAATAGACAACGTATCCAGCTCCACCAAAAATCAATACTGCTAAAATTAAAGTTGCCATATTCTTACCCTCTTTCTAAAGTTGCCATCGTGACAACTGTTTCTGCTTCTGTTTTTGGTTTTCTAACTAAATAATAACCCATAATAACAACTAGTAGAGCTGCAACAAACACGCCGACACCTACTTGGCCGTTTTCAAAGATAACGTGTCCAAATTGGTAAATGATGAAACTTACTACATATGCTAACCCACATTGATAACCGATCGCTCCCCAGGTCCATTTCCAATCGCCCATTTCTCTGCGAATCGCACCAATTGCTGCAAAGCACGGAGCGCACAATAAATTAAAAACTAAAAATGAATAGGCTGCAACTGGTGTGAATGCACCTTGCAATGCAGACCAAACTTCTACACCATCTTCCGATACTTCCCCTAAATGTCCAAACAAAATACCAAATGTGCCGATGACATTCTCTTTCGCAACCAAACCTGTAATCGTAGCAACTGCTCCTTGCCACGTTCCCCAGCCAAGTGGTGCAAATATTGGCGCAATCACTTTACCTAAGTTTGCTAGAATACTTTGGTCAGCACCTGCTTCTTGGAATGTAAATGAATAGGTAGATGTAAACCAAATAACAATACTCATTACAAAAATAATCGTTCCTGCTTTCTTCACAAATGATTTACTCCGATCATACGCATGACGAAGAACACCTCGTAATTGAGGCATATGATATGCTGGTAATTCCATAATGAACGGTGCTGGATCACCTGAAAAGGAGCGTGTTTTTTTCAACGCGATACCTGATAATACAATAGCTGCAATCCCGATAAAATAAGCGGATGGTGAAACCCAACTACTTCTTGGAAAAAAAGCGCCAGCAATTAATGCAATAATCGGCAATTTTGCAGAACACGGCATAAAAGTTGTAACCATGATCGTCATCTTACGGTCTTTTTCGTTTTCAATTGTACGGCTAGCCATGACACCAGGGACACCGCAACCTGTTGCAATCAACATCGGAATAAAGGATTTACCCGACAATCCAAATTTTCTAAACAAACGGTCCATGACAAAAGCAATTCTTGACATATAACCACAATCTTCCAAGAATCCCAAACACAAGAACAATACTGCTAACTGTGGTAAGAAACCTAACACGGCGCCAACACCCGCAGTAATCCCATCTAAAATTAAACTTTGCATCCAAGGCGCTACCTGCCAACTAACCAATAGACCTTCAACAGTATTCGGTACAAGATTTCCAAATAATTCATCATTGATCCAGTCTGTTCCCATAGTTCCGACTGTTTGAATCGCTAAATAATAAACAAACCACATGATCACAGCAAAAATTGGTAACGCCAACCAGCGATTCGTTACGATTCGATCGATTTTATCACTGGTACTGAAGGTGATTTCATTTTTCTCAATTGAACAAAGAGCTGTTAAACGAGTAATAAATTCATATCGTTCATTAATAACGATCGCTTCACTATCATCACCAAATATTTGTTCTGTGATTTTAATGATTTCTTCTATTTCGTTTTGCTGTAGAGTGCTCAAACTTAGTTCCGCATGGACTCTAGCATCTCTTTCAAACAGTTTGATACTGTACCAACGAGCTTGTTTTTCCAATACACTATTCCCTAAAACATCCATGATTTCATTTAACGCTGCTTCTAAACGATTATCATAGGTTGGATAGTTACATTCTGATGGAAAGATTTCGGTTGCTTTAACTGCTTTTTTTACTAACTCATCAAGTCCACGATTTTTTAAGGTACTAACCCCTAGCACATCTATACCTAAACCATAAGATAGCTTTTCAGTATTAATCTTTCTTCCCGTTTTATCCAAAATATCCATCATATTCAATCCAACAACAACCGGAATACCAGTCTCCATCAATTGAGTGGTCAAATACAAGTTTCGTTCTAAATTTGTGGCATCCACGATATTGACAATGACATCAGGGCCCCCGCTAAGCAAATAATCTCTGGCAACCACCTCTTCTGGAGTATATGGTGAAAGAGAATAAATACCTGGTAAATCCTGAATCGTTATTTGTTTGTTTTTTTTCAGCTTCCCTTCTTTTCTCTCAACAGTAACCCCTGGCCAATTTCCTACATATTGATTTGCACCTGTCAGTGCATTGAATGCTGTTGTCTTCCCACTATTTGGATTTCCCGTCAGAGCAATATGCTGTTCTTTCATTTCTTACCCTTCTTTCTGTACCAAGACTAATTCTGCTTCATTTTTTCTTAACGTCAGTTCGTATCCACGAAGATTGATTTCGATTGGATCTCCTAAAGGAGCCATTTTTCTGACGAGAAGATCCACACCTTTTGTTAGCCCCATATCCATCAAACGTCTTTTAACTGCACCTTGTCCATGAATCCCAATTACACGGGCTTTTTCGCCTACTGTTAATTGATCTAAAGATAACCAATTTTCCTCATCGATATTTTTTTCTACTATTGTAATCTGTTGTAACACCGATAGATTAATGGCAATTCGGCTATTGTGCAGCAAAACAATCCCATTCTCACTAGAATAATTCACTAGTACAACTTTCCCACCTGGGACAAGACCAAGATTATTCAAATGCTTCTTCGCAAAACCTTCTGCCTGAATCTCTTCAATTGTATAAACCTTATTCAACTTTGCCTGTGCTAATGTCAACATTTGCTGGTCCTCCCTATTTTAAAAGCGTAGTAGGCTCATTTAGCCTTGACTGAAAAATAGGAAAATATGGTGGTGACGTTTTTAGTCACTAACAGATTTTATCTTTTCACCCAAAGGCTAACCTAAAAAGCTAAATGTACTTATAAAGACTTGTGAAAAAGTTTCATTATTATCGTCATTGATATTGATAATCGTTCTCATTAAGTATACCTGTTTGTGATACTTAAATCAATGTTCTTTCAACCTAGAGTAAGAAAATATTTATTGGATACATAGGTTAACTCTTCCTAGTGTGCCTCACTACGATTGACCACTATATCTTGTGCCCCAAGAATTAAAATTTCCAATTCAAAATTTAATAAATTTCTTTTTTAAACACAAAAATAACCACAATAGTCGCTCAAATCTAGAGAATACGTGTTTTCATATTTCTTTCAAAAACACAAAACTTGGTATTCAGGTGAAAAACAACCACAATATGTAGTGCCTAACTGTTGACTTTTTTCGTGAGAGATTTATACTAGTGAAGTAAACTAATTGAGGGGGAATTAAAAATGAACGTAAAAATCTTTTCTAAAAATAATTGTATCCAATGTAAAATGGCAAAACGCTTTTTGAGCGAGAATAATATAGCATTTGAAGAAGTAAATATTGATATCCAACCAGACGCAATCGACTGGTTAAAAGAACAAGGTTTCCAAAGTGTTCCGGTTATCACTTCTGATGCTACAACAGTTGTCGGATTCCGTCCTGATCAATTAAAACAATTGGCTAGCTAAAATGAAAATTGTTTATTTTTCAGTCACCGGACAAACTAGACGCTTCATTAAAAAATTGGATTTAGCAGCTTACGAAATTGAGCCTGCGAATCCTTTTTTTGAGATAAATGAGCCTTTTGTCCTAGTCGTTCCTACTTATGACCAAGAAATCACTGAAGTAGTGAACGATTTTCTTGATTTTAAAAGTAATCGAAAAAACCTGCAGGGCGTTGCTGGAGGCGGAAACCTCAATTTCGCAGAATTATATGTATATACAGCCAAAGACATAGCACGTGATTACAACGTTCCAATGCTTTTTGCTTTTGAATTTAGCGGCACGAACGAAGACGTGGAATCCTTTAAGAAAGTAGTGAATGAACTTGAGTCTAAAAGAAATTAAAGATGTTAGCTATTTTAAGCTGAATAATGAGATCAATCGTCCTGTTGATGGACAAATTCCTTTACATAAGGATAAAGAAGCATTGGAAGCTTTCTTCAAAGAAAATGTCCTTCCTAATACAAGAACCTTCAATACTATAGAAGAAAAAATTAATTACTTGATCGACAATGATTATTTAGAAACAGCATTTATTGAAAAATATTCTATGGCTTTTATTGAACAATTATACACATTTCTTGCTGAACAACATTTTGAATTTAAATCATTTATGGCAGCTTACAAGTTTTATTCACAATATGCGCTTAAAAACAATGAAGGAACTGAATACTTAGAAAGTTATGAAGACCGTGTGGCTTTTAATGCCTTGTATTTCGCTGACGGAAATGAAGAATTAGCTTTAATTCTAGCCGACGAAATGATCCACCAACGTTATCAACCTGCTACACCTTCTTTCTTGAATGCTGGACGTAAACGCCGTGGCGAGCTTGTTTCTTGTTTCTTGATTCAAGTAACAGATGATATGAACAGCATTGGTCGTTCAATCAACTCAGCTTTACAGTTATCACGTATCGGTGGCGGTGTGGGTATCACATTAGCAAACTTACGTGAGGCAGGTGCACCCATTAAAGGATACGAAGGAGCTGCCAGCGGCGTAGTTCCTGTCATGAAATTGTTCGAAGATAGCTTTAGCTATTCTAATCAATTAGGCCAACGTCAAGGTGCTGGAGTAGTGTATCTAAACGTCTTCCATCCAGATATCGAAATGTTCCTTTCAACGAAGAAAGAAAATGCGGATGAAAAAGTTCGTGTGAAGACTTTATCTTTAGGCGTTGTGGTTCCTGATAAATTTTACGAATTAGCACGTAATAATGAAGATATGTATCTATTTAGCCCATACAGTGTTGAACGTGAGTATGGTGTGCCATTCTCTTATGTTGATATTACAAAAGAATACGATAATCTTGTGGCTAACCCTAAGATTCGTAAACGTAAAATCAAAGCCCGTGATCTAGAAAATGAAATTTCTAAATTACAACAGGAATCCGGCTATCCATATATCATCAACATTGATACAGCGAACAGAAGCAATCCAGCTTATGGCAAAATCATCATGAGTAACTTATGTTCAGAAATCTTACAAGTTCAAACACCATCAGTTTTAAATGGCAAACAAGAATATGAAACACTTGGTACAGATATCAGCTGTAACTTAGGTTCAACCAACATCGTCAATTTGATGGACAGTCCTGACTTTGGTAAATCAGTTCGTGCTATGACACGTGCCTTAACATTTGTTACGGACGCGTCAGATATCGATGTGGTTCCTTCTATTCAAAACGGAAACAGATTAAGTCATACAATCGGACTTGGTGCGATGGGCCTGCATACGTTCTTTGCTAAAAATCATATGGAATATGGTTCTAAAGATTCACTAGATTTCACCAATGTTTACTTTACTTTATTGAACTACTGGACTTTAGTAGAAAGCAATAACATTGCTAAACAATACAATGAAACCTTCCATAATTTTGAAAAATCCGATTATGCTAATGGTTCCTATTTTGATAAATATATTGAAGGAGATTTCACTCCACAATCAGATAAAGTCAAAGAAATTTTTAAAGACATTTTTGTTCCAACTTCTGAAGACTGGGCAAACTTACGTGATGCAGTGAAAAAAGACGGTCTATATCACCAAAATCGGTTAGCTGTCGCTCCGAATGGTTCTATTTCTTATATCAATGATACAAGTGCTAGTATCCACCCAATCACTCGCATGATTGAAGAGCGCCAAGAAAAGAAAATCGGTAAAATTTATTACCCAGCTCCTCATTTAGCAAATGACACAATTCCTTATTACACATCTGCTTATGATATGGATATGCGTAAAGTGATCGATGTTTATGCAACAGCGCAACAACATGTGGATCAAGGTATGAGTTTAACATTGTTTATGCGTTCTGAAATTCCAGAAGGTTTATATGAATGGAAAGATTCACCAAAACAAACAACTCGTGATCTGAATATTTTACGCCACTATGCTTTCCATAAAGGTGTTAAATCAATTTATTATGTACGAACATTTACTGATGATGCCGAAGAAATTGGAAGTAACCAATGTGAGAGTTGTGTCATCTAAAAATTGAAACCAACAAACTCGTAAAAAAACAAACAAGGCGCCCTCTGGTCGCCTTGTTCCATGATTTATTGTATTGGTAATGAGGAGGAAAATACATGGCAACGTATTATGAAGCAATTAACTGGAATGCTATCGAAGATGTAATCGATAAATCAACTTGGGAAAAGCTAACGGAACAATTTTGGTTAGATACTCGTATCCCTCTATCAAATGATCTAGATGACTGGAGAACTCTTTCAGACCTCGAAAAAACAACTGTAGGCTATGTCTTTGGCGGTTTGACACTATTAGATACTGTTCAGTCTGAAAGTGGGATGGAACAGTTAAGAAATGATGTCCGTACACCACATGAAGAAGCTGTTTTAAACAATATCCAGTTTATGGAATCTGTTCATGCAAAAAGCTATTCATCAATCTTTAGTACATTAAATACTAAAAAAGAAATCGATGATATCTTCGAATGGACAAATACCAATGTGTATTTGCAAACTAAAGCTGAGAAAATCAACGAGATTTATAAAAATGGTACACCGTTAGAAAAGAAAGTTGCTAGTGTGTTTTTAGAAACTTTCTTATTCTACTCTGGTTTTTATACGCCTTTGTACTACTTAGGAAATAACAAACTAGCAAATGTCGCTGAAATCATCAAATTAATCATTCGTGATGAATCTGTTCATGGTACTTATATTGGATACAAATTCCAATTAGGGTTTAACGAATTAACTGAAGCAGAACAAAATGATATGAAAGATTGGATGTATAATCTTCTTTACGAGTTATATGAAAATGAAGAACGTTATACAGAAGAACTATATGACGGATTAGGCTGGACTGAAGAAGTAAAAACATTCCTACGTTACAATGCCAATAAAGCATTGATGAACCTTGGTATGGATCCACTGTTTGCTGATACAGCGAATGATGTCAACCCAATCGTGATGAACGGTATTTCTACTGGTACAAGTAATCATGATTTCTTCTCACAAGTCGGTAATGGTTATTTATTAGGAACCGTTGAAGCTATGAAAGATGATGATTATCTGATTGGTATGGAATAATTATTACTATAAAAAATAAGTATAAGATAAAACTCAAGTAGTTTTGATCTTAGGCTTATTTTTTTATAGAACAAGTCATTCCCTATACATTTAACAATCATTTCAAGAGGTGCCTTATGACTATATTTTTATATAAATTATTGCTAGGATTTATTGTAGGAAGTCTAATCGCCACATTCTCCTATACTACAAATTTACTCACAAAGTCTGGGGCTTTTGCTGTGATTTTTATTGCTGGTGTCGTTTGTGGATTTGGCCCGTGGTTTACTTGGTTGTTACTGATTTTATTTTTTGGTAGTTCTGGATGTGTACATCTAGCAAAAAAAGTGATGAAGATAGCTAAAATTGACTCTATTGCTGAAAAAGGTCATACTAGAGATGCTTGGCAAGTGCTTGCTAACAGTCTTCCAGCAATTATTTCCTTAGTTCTTTTCTACTATACAGAAAATCAATTATTTATGATTGGTTATGTTAGTGCCATCGCGGGTGCGACAGCCGATACTTTAGGATCTGAGATAGGTATTTTAAGTACACAAGTACCACGTTCGATTATTACACTTAAACCAATTGAACCAGGTCTTTCTGGTGGTGTTTCTATCCTTGGAAGTGTTGCCTCAATCTTCGGAAGCCTATTAATTTCATTTGCATTTTGGCTATTTTTCGGGTGGAATCACTTTTCTCAACTCCCAACAAGCGTCATGATTATTCTGCCATGTATTTGTGGCATTGTTAATTCTATTGTGGATAGTTTATTAGGAGCAACCCTTCAAGCAAAATATCGCTGTGTTATCTGTGAACAACTCACTGAACAAAAAAAACATCATTTACAACCAAGTAAGCTAGTTAACGGTATCTCATGGTTTTCTAATGATTGGGTGAATTTTTTTAGCGGTTCTTTGACGGTCTTATTAAGTTGGGTCATTATTTTTTATATGTACTAATAGTTACAAAAAAGGTATCCTCAAGAAATTCAAGGTTACCTTCTTTTTGTTATGCTCATAAAAAATAGTTTAAATGCTTACCAAACGAAGCTTCGTTATATTTTTATAGATTGATAAATCTTCTATAACTTCTGCATACGTCATTCCTTTAGGTAAATCAATCGTATAAATATTCGTGTAAATTTGTGTATCATCAACTAATACTACATTGAAGTTTACATCTTCGATTTCGATTTTATGTTCTTCAAAATACTGATTGATAAATTCTTTTGTTTCCTGTTTGTGTATATAGCGGATTTCTAATTTTTTTGTAGTAGGTACATGAATCACTTTTCTCACAACAGTCAATGCAACAAAAACACCAATGAAACTAGTGATTGCAATCGCATAATACCCCATACCAATTGCAATACCTAAGCCTGCCACAGCCCAAAGTGAAGCGGCTGTTGTTAAACCTGTTACAGATTGTTTAGTCACAATAATTGTTCCAGCACCTAAAAAACCGATTCCACTCACTACTTGAGCAATCAACCGTGCTTGGTCAGAACGGATCACACCAGTCAATTCAGGATGATTAACAGCATCTTGCAAAGTACTCGCAGCTATTTCAACTTGAATCAGTGCAATGATAGTAGCACCCATACAAACCAAAATATGCGTCCTCATACCAGCAGGCCGGTTTTTATATTGCCGTTCGAATCCAATCACTCCGCCAATCAGCATAGCTAAACATAGTCGAATAATAATCTCAGGAACTGTTAAATTTATATCCATCCTATTCATTCCTCCTACCTATTCTATTTCATTATAGCACTAATTCAAATTGAGGGAGTGAGGATCATTTCCAGAAAAAAAGCGTGACTGAAGAGGTTCCTTCAATCACAGCCTTTCGTTCTTATAATTTACTTGCTGCCGCCTCATCGATGATGACAACAACATCTGAATGATTTTGTAAAGCACTTGCAGGTAAATCAACAGAAACAGGTCCATCGATCATTCCTTTGATCGCATCGGCTTTCGCTTCACCATAAGCCATTAAAATCATTTTTTTACCTTTCATGATTGAACCGATTCCCATTGAAACAGCTCTTGTTGGTACATCTTCTACTTTTTCAAAATTACGTTTATTCGCATTGATTGTAGATTCTGTCAATTCAACGACATGCGTTAAACTATCTAACGGAGTTCCTGGTTCATTAAAACCAATATGTCCATTTTGACCAATACCTAGAATTTGAATATCGATCGGGTTACTATCGATAATGCTTTCGTAGTGCTTGCATTCAGTCGCTAAATCGTCCGCTTTTCCGTTTGGTACGTATGTGTTTTTAAATGGTTTTTTATTGAATAATTGATCATTCATGAAATAACGATAACTTTGATCATCGTCTCCACCTAAGCCAACATATTCATCTAAATTTACAGAAGTCATGTCTGTAAAATCTAAATCACTTGCAGTCATTTCTTTATACAATGTTTCAGGTGTACTTCCTGTCGCAAGCCCCAAAACTTTTGCACCCTTATCCATACCTTCTTTGATTAGTTCAAATGCTTTTTTTCCGCCTTCTTCTGCGTTTGCTACTTTGATAATTTTCATCGAAAATTGCTCCCTTATATCCAGATTTGGTATAGTCCAATTATAACACCCTATAAAACAGATTTCTAGTCTAAAGTAGAGATAAAATAAAAAAAACTTCAATCCTCTTTCGAGAATTGAAGTTTATCAATTAATATCCATCCTAATATTGGCCCTCATCCGCTACATTTTGATCTGTATAGGAATTGGGATCAACATTCGTACCATCTTGACTATAATCATAATTAGTAGCTGCATCAGACGCTCCATCATAAGAACCCGTCTCATTCCCACTAATCTGATTACTGTAATTACTGCTATCTTTTGCCTGCATGTCTTTATTTTCTGGTAACCCTAATTGAGACCGTAATTTTGTTTGCACTTCGTAGAGTTTAGTTGGATCTAAGATTTGGTAATAGATACCACCAATCATTGTACCTTCCCCCTCTAGCTGTAGAGAGTCAATATTTTTAAAGGCTGGCATATACTTCTTCTGAATATCTACCATATTATCCCAAGTTAAATCCGTTCTTACATTATCTTTTACTGCGTCCAAAATTTTTCTGTATTTTGAAATACCATCTAAACTGATGATCTTATTCACAATTTTTTCGACAACTTCTCGCTGTCTTCTTTGACGTCCTATATCGCCTTCTGGATCTTCTTCACGCATCCTTGCATATGCCAATCCAGTCTCACTATCAAGCTTGATATGACCCTTTGGAACTGTAATACCATCTAGTGTAAATTCAAAAGGATTATCAACTTCAATGCCGCCTACAGCGTCAATTAAATCTTTTAAACCTTTCATATTAATCGATACATAGTTATCTATTGGGATATCCAATAAATTCTCTACTGTATCAATCGCCATCTTAGCTCCACCTTTAGCTCCACCAAAAGCATAAGCATGATTCAATTTATCTTCTGTACCATATCCAACAATCTCAGTTAGGATATCTCTATCTAAACTAATCATTGTAGATTTTTTTTCTTTAGGATTAATTGTAACTACCATTGTTGTATCAGAACGACCTTGCTCTGTCCGTCCCAAGTCACCAGTATCAATTCCCATCAGTAAAACTGAAAAAGGTTCTTGCGCATCAATATTTACAGCCGTATCTCTTCTTTTAGAAGTCCGGTCGATCGATTCATACACACCTTTTACTGTACCAGTTGCATCTGAATACATTTTAATCCCATATGCACAGAAACCCGCAACGGAAACAAGAACTAATCCTAAAGCAGTTAATATTACTTTTTTCCATAACTTCATAAGACACTTCCTCATTTTTGCAAGAATAATTCATGAAACCTATTTTCTCACAATTTGAACCATGCCGCAACTTTTTTTGGGAATTGGCATGATATCTTAATGTATTTGTAAAATAATAACAGTTAAGGAAGAGAATTATCAATCTCTCCTAAATATGTCTCGAGTATAAACTTTCTCTTCACAATCACTCAAATCATCTTCGAATCGATTGGAAACAATTATATCAGACAATTTTTTAAATTCTTTAAGATCTCTGATAACATTTGAATGATAGAAAGAATCTTCTTTTAATGTGGGTTCAAATATAATTACATCTATTCCTTTTGCTTTTAATCGTTTCATTATTCCTTGAATTGAAGAATATCTAAAATTATCAGAGTTTGCTTTCATTGTCAGTCTATATATTCCTACAACTTTAGGATTTTTTGCTAAAATCTGATCAGCAATAAAATCTTTTCTTGTTGTGTTTGCTTCTACGATTGCTCCAATAATATTATTGGGGACTTGATCATAATTTGCTCTTAATTGTTTTGTATCTTTTGGAAGACAATAGCCTCCGTAACCAAATGAAGGATTATTATAATGCGTGCCGATTCTAGGATCTAGACCAACGCCTTCAATAATCTGTTTTGCATTTAAATTACGAACTTCAGCATAAGTGTCCAACTCATTAAAATAGGCAACTCTCAAAGCTAAATATGTGTTAGAAAATAACTTGATTGCCTCTGCTTCAGCAGAATTAGTTAATAGAATCTCACTATTTTTTTCGACTGTATTTTCTAAAAACATATTTGCGATTTCTTGAGCTCGCTCTGAGCATTCACCTATTATGATTCTAGACGGATAGAGATTATCGTAGAGAGCTTTTCCTTCACGAAGGAATTCCGGTGAGAATATGATGTTGTTAGTATTGTATTTTTTCTTTAAAGATTCTGTATATCCTACAGGAACAGTTGATTTAATAATAAAACACGCATCAGGTCTGATTTCTAAGCTTTTTTCTATGACAAACTCAACAGTTGTAGTATCGAAATAATTTTTCTTTTCATCATAGTCTGTTGGTGTCGCAATGATTAGAAAGTCCCCAAACTCAACTGCGTTTATGAAGTCTTTTGTAAATTTGAGATTCAAATCAGATCTTTCTAAAAAATGATGGATCTCTGCATCATCCAAAGGAGAGATTTGTTCATTAAGCATATTAATTTTTTCATCATCAATATCATACGCAATCACTTCTTCTCTTTGTGACAATAATAATGCATTTGCTAAACCAACATAACCAAGACCAAAGATTGATATTTTCATTTTAACTCCTCCAATTGGAAACATTTATTATTTTTATAATATACTGTGTTATTAATATAATCGGGTAATAGAGTAACAGAGATACAATGATAGTTATTATAAAAACTATATACCAACTATGTACACCTTTTACTTCTAAAAAATTAATTATCAAATTATGTGTTAACATAAAATATAGACTTTCTTTTCCAAAAAAAGCTAACATATTCAGCGGAAGGCCTTTCTTTTTTTCTAAAAATATTGATATGACAAAAATAAGCTGACATATTGCCACTGGAACTATTATATTTATAATTAATGGTGATGCCACAGCATTTTTCAAATCAATATTCAAGTCTACTAATTTTAAATGAAAGAAAAACATGAATACTAGCAAAATAACTATTGCTAATTTACTAATTATCACTCTCCGTTGCCAATTCTCTTTCATATATACACCTATGGAAAAGAAAACTATAGCTATAGGAATCACGTTAATGTCCATAGGTAAAGTTATATACTGAAAAACGAGCTGAAATGTAAAATAGCATGTAAACAAAAAAGCAATTTTAATAGCCTTTTTGTTTATTTTTTGGTAAAAATAAAATATAATTTCAGTAAAAAAAAGCACTGGGATAAACCAAAAAGCACCTATAATTCCTGTAACTTTCGTACCACTATAAATAAGCTTGAGGAGTTCTTTACATATAAAAGATGCGTCAAATTCCCAAACTAATACTTGAAAAAGTAAAATACATAAAATTCCATATACATAGTATGGGATCCACAATGAAATAATTTTTTTGCGAAAAAAATCTGTAAATTTTTGTTCATATCCCCTTTTGTTCAAAAATCCACTTATTATAAAAAACAACGGAACATGGAACCAAAACAGATACTTCATTTGTGGAAATCCTGAATGACCTAAAATAATAGAAAGTATGCCCACTCCCTTAGCATAATCAATCCACTGAACCCTACTTGACAAGTTATCACCTTTTTCATTATTAATCTTATTATGAAAATAAACAGTCTTCTCATGTACATTTTTAATAACTAGTAAACAAGTATCATTCTTCACACTCATTTCAATTATTATAGATTTCCAAATTCAATCTTCAATCTATTATATTGAATTCTCTTGACTACTGGCTGAATTATAACAACCTCAGCCTCTAAAACAACATTTTTATACTTGCAAGACCCATTCCATATATAGAATAACTTCTTTACTAGTTTTAGCTAAAGAATCTATACTAAAACTATTCAAAATTCCAAAGTTTCGAATTGTTTCTAATTTCAAGAATTTTACTGAACGTTGAAGCCTGCACTAATAATGTAGCCAAAAATAGAAGCAACGTGACGAGACTAGAATATTCATATGGGAATGTATTCATGCAAGCTGCGATAAAAAACAAGATTATACAAATAATTTGCTTAAAGAAACTAATCTTAAAGTTACATTTTCTAGAAAAATATGTTCTAGCAATACAGAAAATTATATAAGAAAACGCCGTAGAGATTGCGGCTCCTACAGTACCAAACTTAGGAACCAAAAGATAATTCAAAATAATATTAGGAATAATCGATAGAATACTAATCCAAATATTATAATAACTTCTACCTGAAAAAACGATTCCTAGAGTAGTAGTTTCACTCAATGTATATAATATAGGCGTCAAAGCCAACAATCCAGCTATATATTGTGCTTCAGCATAGTCATTAGACAATATCAAAACAATATATTTTTTAAAAAACAAGACAAAAAAGAAACCTATAGTCATGATTAAAAGCAACATATCACTTATAAAAGAAAAATGTTTGATATCTTTTTTTTCTTTATCCCACCTATACGCAGTTGGAACCCAAAAGCTAGTAAACGCACTTTGAATAATTTGTAAAATATTTGAAATCTTCAAGGCCGCCGTGTAAATACCTAATTCATAAAAAGTACTATATCCTCTTAAAAAGAATCTACTCGAAGTATTCAAAAGATTACTTAAAGATGCAGCGATTATTAAAGGTATACCAAAAATAAGCATCTTTTTCATTAAGTTACTATCAAATATATCTACATTTATTTTAAAAAGATGTCTATATTTTAAAATCAAAAATATATCTCCAAAAAATTGCCCAAATATCGTTGCATATACGATTGTTAAAAATGTTCTTTTTCCAACCAAAACTAGCACCAATGTAAAAACAAATATTACAATTTTTAAAAATATTGAAAAAATTGAGTATTCTACAGCTTTTTCGGCCATTCTAATTGACAATAAGATAAACCTCTCAATAACTGAAAAGATAATCATTATTCCAAATAGGATACTTATTTGCGTATAATTTGGATTAGAGAAAAATAAGATAGAAAATTGTTTTTTAAATAGAATAGTTATAGTACATAACAAAACAGCAGCTAATACAGGAATTAATAAAGCATTTTGAAAAATTTTAATTTTATTGTCATCTCTGTGATACTCTCTTGTGTATGATTGGTCTATTCCCAAATAAATAATTGATAACAAAAAATATTGAATAACTGAAAACATGCTCGCTTTCCCGAATTCTGCCGGATTTATATAGTAAGTTGTAACAGGGATCGTTAAAAATGAAATCGCAGCTCCCAAAATGGGCCCTAAAGAAAATCCTATTAGTTTGGAAATAAATTTTTTCATAGTCAACCTCCCTTAAATAAATCTTGAATATGTGACTCCCATTTTCCTTTGATTATTTCTGGTGTAAAATCTTTTGACCGTTTTTTAGCTAGATGACTAAGGTCTTTATAAAAAACATCATCGCTTAAAAGCTTTTTGACTGCCTCAGACATTTTAAGAATATCAAAAGACTCTATTACGATACCAAACTCATCGTCACCTATAATTTCTCTAGGACCGGTTGTATCGAATGAAATCACTGGTAATCCAAAGGTCATTGCTTCTACTATAGACAGACCAAATCCTTCCCATCTAGAAGTAGACAGAAAGATTTTTCCGTTTTTATATAGCTCTGCTAATTCATTTTCATTCAATGCTCCTAATAAAATTATCCTATCATTCAAGTCATTCTTAACTATCATCTCTTTTATTATTTTTTCTTGTTTTTTGGTTCCTGAACCAGCAAATTTCACTATTACATCTCTTGGTAATAAGTTAACTAACTCAATTAAAAAATCAATTCCTTTAGATTTAACATCAAATCTTGACACAAAAACAATATCATTTCTATTACTTGAGACACTATTTACTTTTGAATTCATCGTAACACTATTAGAAATGCTTACTGTATTATGGTTGTACCTAGCAAAAGCCCGTCTATCTGCTTCAGTTAGACAAACAACAGAGTCACTGCATATTAATCCTTCTAAATATTTATCTTTAATTTCACTATAATAGTTTTCCAAATATACTTCAGCAGTGCTATGTTGCCAAGCAATTACTTTAATTTCTGGAATGTACTCCTTTATAGACTGACTAAATGTTGTTAGAAATCCACCACTTAAAATTACTAAATCAATTTTTTGTTCTTTGAGATAATTTAGTAATCGTCCATGCCTTCTCTTAAATTCTACTACCGGATTGGCTTTTCCATTAGAAAAGATAGTTTTTCTAAGTACTTTTCTCTTCAATTTAGAAAATAGAGTTAACTCATCTTGGGTTTTATCTATTTTCATTTCTAGTTCATCGATATTAAAAAATGGCTCTTCTGGTCGAAATGAGTAAAATGATACTTTATTTTCTTTAAGAGAAAGTTGTTTACCTAGATTCAAAACAATTTTTTGTTGTCCACCAAGTTTAAAATCAGTATTAACTAAACAGATATTCATTTACTAATTCCTTTCTCATCCGAGAAACTCTTCATTGTCTTTATTATTTAGCAAGATAACTCCAAAAAGTAACAAGAAATTTGTACTCACGTTAAAAACACTTTGCTCCATCAAACCAAAAATCAAAAAAATTAATAGATATATATTCCAATATTTTAGGTAGTAATTATTTAAAGTTTTTGATATTCGATATAAGTACAAACTAAGTAAGCCTATAGAGAATGCACCATAATTTAATAAGTATTTCAAGTAGACATTGTCTAAAACCTTATATTGAAAGCCTACAACTTCTTGGACTGAATAATTTAGACTACTGTATTCAACTTGTTGTCCAAAAAAGGTAAGTCTATACTCATTTATGAATCTACTTCCTATAGAAATTCGATTAGACAACAGAATACTAAGTTTAATAATTAGGCTATTACCATGCAAATATAATATTGAAGAGACGTAAGAAACAACAAATAAAATTATAAATATGATTGGAATAAACCATCTTGAATTAATAAACAAAAAATTTCTATTCTTAAAAAAATATTGTAGTAGGGTTAAACATGACACTACTAATATAAGGAAAAACGACGTTCTAGAGTTGGTCAGACCATAAAAGATAATACTAATAATATTGAAAACACCGATTTTAAATAATAACTTAGTCATTTTTTTTTCTGAAAAAGTAGATAGCATGAATAAACTCAGCAACATCATTCCAACAGTATTTGGATGCCAAAATCCTAATGAACTTCTAACAATTCCATCTCTTATTACAACCCTGTCAGGAATGACTGATAGGAAAAAAAGAGATAATATTAATATAAAACTTATGGCTTGTGTTACAAAAAATGTGTTTAGTATTTTTTTTAGTGACAAACATTTTAATCCTGTAATGACAATCATTAAATCTAATAATGGAGAAACTCCAACAATAACTCTCGTTACAAATAACGGAATAACGATCGTAGCCAATACAACTATTTGTTTTACACTATATTTATTAAATAATAAGATAAATAGAAGTGACAGTATGATATAGCCACTTTTAATTATTTGAGCAAAATTAGCTAAACTATGAACTAAATTTAATGTTGAATTTTGTATTAAAAAAATTGTCATTAAATATACTGAAAATGAGCTTATTATTAGTAGGTTTTTAAATTGTAATTTTTTATTCATACTACCTCCAGTTCTTAACTTACTGTGTACTCTTTTGGAGTGATATAATCAACTTTCTCATGTCTTTCTTTTATTATTGCTGGATTTCCATAAGCAATGGAATTCGGTGGAATATCTTTTGAGATAACAGTATTAGCACCGATTACACAGTTTTCACCGATATTTATTGGACCACTACGACAGCTCCAGAATATATCACTGTATTTTTTCCGATAATAGGTGTACCAGTATTATTTAATTTACCATTCATATACCTTGTATTTGCACCAATAGTAACTCTGGGATGACTCACACAGCCTAAGCCGTTGTGTTTAAATTGTATATCATTTCCTATTTTAGTATTCTCATTCACATACGCTTCGAAAGCAAACAGATACCTCAAAATAAGGATAATTAAATGTGAAAAAATTTTTAATCTTTTACAACTTAAATAAATTGCAAATCTCAATAATTTTGTAGCTTTCATAAATTTCCTCTCAAACTTTCCCTATTGAGAATAAAAGAATTTCTCTAAATCTTTTTATTATATCTATAATGGAAATTTTCCCTTGATATATTGAATTTTCAATATCAAGATAATAAGTCAGATATTCTTTTTTAAATGGATGGACACTTCTAAACTTCCATGGTTTTGAAGACGTCGTAAAGTGTACTATTGCTGGTTTCTTTTTCAAATTTGCTAAACTTTCTTTCTCAATTCCGATGACTGTTCTTCTTTTGGCAAAAAATAGAAATTGTACATTCCATTTTAAAGGTAACTCAAGCCAATCTCTTTTATACACCGCATTAAAAGCAGCCTGATCATTTAGCATTGTTAAGTGATTAAATTCTTTGATAAATTTTTCTAATTTTTTCGTTGCCTCATTTTCTCTCATACTCTTTAAATTCATAACCATAATTCCACTGTTAAAAGTTTTTTCATCTTCACGAAGCCCCATAAACTTATTATCCTTGTTATATCCAGGATTCCAAACAGCTGCAATCTCTGGTTTTGAATTATCGTTTATGAATTCATCCCATAATCCCCCAATATCTTCTTTCACTAACAAATCACTGTCTAAGAAAATACAAGTTTCCCATTCTAATAAAATTGACGGCAGATAAATTTTTACATACGCAGCTCTAGAAATATGCCATTTTGGTTGAACATGACTTAGAATAGAATCGTCAAAATACAAAAATTCAATTGCACAATTTTGATATTCATTTTCGAGTTCATCGCCTAACTTCTTCAAGTCATTTACAACTTTTTCTGTTAAAACACACTTTATATTAATTTTTCTATTGGTATTTGCTAACATACTTTTTATTGTTACTACTGCTGGAATAAAGTAATTTTTATCAGTAATCAGCGCAACATTAATATCATTTTTACTCATAATTTTACACACTCTCACTATTAATCAAATTTAATAAGTTTGAAAAGAAAAAATCATTGTTAGATTTAAATTTACTAAACTTATGCTCGCTAATTCTAGCTAAGCATCTGGAAAAGCTTTCCTCATCCGTTGCTTCAAAACAATAATTAAGTTCAACAAATAATTTAGTAATTTGAAATTGATGGTCATCAACATGCTCCCCATATTTAGACTCTCTTGGAATCACGATAACTTTTTTATTTCTCTCCAATGCAGAAATTATCGATCCCGTACCTCCATGAGTAATTATTATATCAGCCTTATCATAAAGTTCATTTATAAATATTTTCTCATAAAATTTTTTTGTCTTAAAATTTTTAGGTTCATACGAACATGAACCAATTTGCCCAATTACTTCATTATCAGAAATTTTTCCATCCTCAATAAATTTATCAACCATTTTAATAAGTCGATTAAATTGGAATTTTTGTGAACCAACAGTTACAAAAATCATTTCCGCTCCTCCCCCTTAATATATGTTTCCTAAACAAATTGCATTCGGATAAAATTTTTTTAATTCCTCCCACTGGATAATAAAAATATCACAAAATTTATACAGTAGCTTTCCAGTTAAAGTGGGTGAAGAAACCTTTGCAAAAGATTCAATAAAAATTAGTTTTTTCCCAAAAATCTTACCTATCAGATATGTTGGTATAACTGATAATGCTCCTGTAGAAATAATAATGTCAGGTTTTTCTTTGAAAAATATTCTAATAGACAATATCGAATTCCACAAAAATTTTATTATAAAAAATAACTCTTTCCGATTTAGTTGTTTTAAAAAGTAAGTATCTGTTGACGAATAATTATACATAGTTTTTTCAGTAACTATATAAAGTTCAAACGTTTCACCTAATTTATTTAGCATTAGTAATTCATCATAATGCCCTCCAGAGGAAGCAATTAAGCATATTTTCTTGGTTTCATTATCTATATTTTTCATCAATTTTTAATATGCTCCTCTAGATAAAAACATTACTTTAATCGTCTGGGAAATAATCTTCAAATCATTCCACACCGACTGGGTTTCAATATATTCCAAATCAAATTCCACCATATCATCAAAATGAACGTCATTTCGCCCTCGAATCTGCCATAACCCTGTGCAGCCAGGTTTAACACACAGACGTAACATATCACGTTGACTGTACTCATCAACCTCTCTTTTTAATGGAGGTCTAGGCCCAACTAATGACATCTCTCCTTTTAAAACATTAAAAAGTTGAGGGAGCTCATCAATACTAGTTTTACGAATCTTTTTCCCTATCTTTGTTACTCTAGGATCTTCCTTTATTTTGAACATAGCTCCTTCGATTTCATTAAATTCAAGTAGTTCCTCCAATTGCTCTTCTGCATCGGCACACATGGAACGAAATTTATACATAGTGAATAAATTCCCATTCTTTCCAACCCTTTTTTGAGAAAAAACGATTGGACCTTTTGAATCTTCTTGCTTTATCAAAAAAGCAACTATGACAAATACTGGACTCAAGAGAATAAGCCCCAATAAACTACCTAAAATGTCTATTCCTCTTTTGAACACACGAAAATATAACGTTTTCCTCCCAAAGTTTTTGCCAAAATCTGGATCATCCACGTTATCCCCTATTTTTATATATAATTCTTTTTGCACTGTATTTCTACCTGTGTTTGCAAACTTTCCCTCCAAATTTAACACTCCTTTAAAAAAACAAATCCCATAACACCAACAACAAAGTTATGCACGTTTTATATAACAACAACTATTATGTAATCAATGCATACCAACAACTATATGTGTTACTTTTATACCATTCCTAAAACAAACCAAATTTTTTCTTTTTAATCTCCTTAAATTCTGGCCGTTGGATATCATCTCCATTCAAGATATCCTTAGCCATTTGCTGCATTGCTTCAACATAGTCTGATCCCATATCTGCTGCAATAGCATCGTAAGCTTTTTTCATAAAAAAACCACGTTTGTCAATATTATGCGCATCAGATGCCATCATGTACACCATACTATGCGCAACCATTTGTTTTGCTATTTTTTCAATTTTGCTCCCAAAAATACCAACATAACTAGGAGCTGTTAATTGAGTTAACACACCCATTTCTAAAAAAGGCAACAGACGATTAGGATCTTCAATAAACTTACTGTTTCTTTCCGGATGCACAATTATTGGAACGTGCCCTGCCTCCAATAATTTGTAAAACATCTGTTTTGAATACGCGGGTATCTCATTTGTCGGAAATTCAATCAATAGATAGCGATTATTCAAATCCGCAAATAAAATATCATTCGTTTGAATTTGTTCTAACAATTCACCTCCAATACGTACTTCTTGCCCTTCAAATAACGTAAGCGGAACCTTTCGACGATCCAATTCTTCTTGCAATGCTGAGACACAAGAAATAACTTTACCAGCTGAATTATCATACTTACCATTATTATGGTGAGGCGTACATAAGATATGAGTAATTCCTTGTTTGACAGCCATTTCCGCCATATCAATTGAATCATCGATCGATTGAGCTCCATCGTCTATTCCAGGTAGTATGTGACAATGTAAATCAATCATTCGCTTGTTCCTTTCTATTTTCTATGAACCATAATAATAGCCCTGATCTGAAATGTTTTTAGATCCGTTATACACAACACCAAGGATATTTGCATCTACCATCTCTAGTAAATTTTTTGCCTTCAAAAGGGAATCTCTTTTTGAGACATTTTCACGAACAACTATGATCGTTCCATCTGATTTAGAAGAAACAATCTGCGCATCCGTTACAGCAACAACCGGTGGCATATCAAAGATAATCAAATCATATTGCTGTTTCAATTCTTGCAATAGCTCACCCATCCTTCTAGAATCCAATAATTCAGATGGATTTGGCGGTTTAGGTCCGCTAGTCATCAAGAACAAATTGTCTACTCCAGATGATTGGACCACTTGATGTAATGCTATTTCTCGACTTCCCAACAACGTACTTAATCCACGGGTATTATCCAAAGAAAAAGTCTTAGCAACAGTTGGCTTTCTCATATCTGCATCCACCAGTAATACACGTTTACCAGAATTAGCAAAAACAACAGCTAGATTAGCAGAAGTAGTAGATTTCCCTTCGCTTGGTCCAGAAGATGTAATAACCAATGTCTTTAAATCTCGATCTACCATAGCATACTGAATATTTGTTCGAATCGTTCGAAATTGTTCTGATATAGGTGAAGATTTATCCGCTAGAGTAATCAAACTGACTGCTCTTGTTTTTTGTTTCTTTTGATGTCTTATTTTATTTGCCATTTCTTACTCCTTTAGACTCTTGGACGACTTCTACGCGCTGGCGTAGACTCATCTGAATTCGATTTTTCTTTTAACACAGGTCTTGGAATCTCTGTATTTAAATTTCTTGATTCAGTAACAGACGAATTCGGTGGTGTTCTAACAACTTTTGCACTCAGCTCTTTTGCTGTCATATTAGGAACCACTCCTAAGATAGTAAAACCAAGATCTTCTTCCACAAAACGGTCATCTTTAATTGTTTTATCAAATAGTTCTAAAATAAAGGCTGCTGCGATTCCACACATTATACCCAAGGCTAAACCAATTATTAAATTCAACTTATCATTTGGCGAAACTGGTTTGATATTAGCTGTAGCTGCTGATATGATCGTGATTTTGTCTACATTTAACATATCTTTTGCTTTCTCTTGGAAAACCGAAGCTGTCTGATTCGCAATATTTTGAGCGACAACTGGATCAGTCACTTTTGATACAATCGAAAACATTTGTGAATTTTGTGACTGATTAACAGAAACACTTGCGCCTAATTCTTCAACGGACAAATCATTTTCATGTTTTTCCTTCATTCTTTGTTGCACTTCACTCATTACCGTGTCACTTTTGATCAAATCTTTATACGTGTTGATCATTTGCAGATTACCATTGATATCGTTGACATTCGTTGTTTCATTTTGCGGTAATCGAACGATCAACTGTGCCTGAGAACTATACTTAGGGGTGATCACAAAGTAAGTCAAAACCCCTGCAATTCCTAGTCCTAAAAACATACTAACAATAATCAAACCTACACGTTTCTTTAATACTCCAATTAACTCTTGTAAACTGATTGTCTCTTCCATCTTTTCCTCCATTAACTACGTACAAATAATATAAACACTAGATAAACTAGGCGTAAAACTAATTATAAAATAACAAGCATACGCTAACGATTAAAAAATAAACGAATTTAGAGACAAGCTCTACTTATTTCGTTAAGACTTTTTTGTCAGCACGTTATCCGCTCTCCGGAAGTAGTACTTCTTCTTCTATGACATTTGGTCCTACGTTAACCGGAATATTATCTAGAAGTTTTCCAATTATATCCAGCTTATCAGACAAGCGATTTCTTAACGTCTCATTTTTAATGAGCTCAAGCTGATTGTAGTTAAGAATATAATTTTCAGAATTTGCATTACTTGTTAATTCTTCGCCTTCTCTCATCAGATTGATCGATTTTTCCAATTCACTATATTGCGTAACTTGAGTATCTATTTCATCCAGTAATAGTGTAATTGCATCATGCCAAGCACCTGTATTTCCAGATAGCTTCTCTCTTATGCGCGTTATTTTTTCAGCAGTTGCTTCTTCGCTAATGACAAGGGTCTCATCTTTAACTGACCAGTCAGTTGGCCCTTGGACAAGTAGCTTCGTTATCTCATTTTGTATAGTGTATTTCTTTCTCACGTTCTTGATACTATTAGTCAATTCTATTTTTCTTTGGCCTATTTCAGTATGACCTGTAGAGAACTCTTTACTGTTCAAGCCAAAATCTTCTGCCTCATACTTTACTGCAGCTATCTGTCCTTCAACTTCCTTGATTGAAGATTCTTTGATCGAATCGGTTAAAAACTCTTGTTCATCATTTCTATAGAATTGACGAACTTGTTTGTTCAGCTGTTTGATCTTTACAGCCTCATTCTCTACTGTTGCTTCAGCATATTCAATTTTTCGTTGATGTTGCTGTTTAGCATTTATTCTGATTCCTAATAAACAAATACCTATTGAGCAACTAATCACAATCAAATAAATGATTATTTTTACTCTATCTCGATTTACCAACCAACTTTTTATCACTCTTACACTCCTTTAACATACCTACCTTTTTGTAACCAACCTCTTTTTATTTTTTCACAACAATTCTATTTTTAATCACTCACAAATTATTTGATAGCATTCAAAAAAGCTACATAATCTGCTTGTTCAGTTGTTTCTTTAATAATTGATTTTTCAAAGTTGCCTTCAGTAAAATCCGTAAGGGAGCCTGCGATTAGATATGTAATAGTCGCATTCCCGATTAATTCCATCCAATACCCATCCGAATCATCTTCATGTACAACCGTTTTTACCATACCGCCCATATTTCTAACAGTAATAGTCTCATTAAACTTACCACCACTCAACAATACATACATTAAGCTGCTGGCACACATTGCGGTTCCACAAGCATTGGTAAAACCAACGCCACGTTCGAATGTTCGCACAAATATTTTATTTTTTCCTATTATTTCTACAAAACTGACATTGACTCCATCTGTAAAAATTGGATTCTCTCCATTTACATATGCGGCTATTCGCTCAAATTCATCTCCCATAAGTGTTTGATGATCCACAAATGTGATCAAATGGGGATTTGGAACAGCTACAACCGAAAATTTCAAATCACTGGACAATTCTGGAATTACTTCGTCTATAATCGTATTATTTTTAGCTTGCATCGGAATCGCATCAGCTTCAAAACTAACAGGTGAGATCTCTACTTGATACGTAGCAACATGTTCCCCTAGGTTTGGTGCTTGTCGTACTTTAAGATCAGCAAACATTGTTTCTACTGTGAAGGATTCTTTCTCATATTTTTCTGCTAAATACCTAGCAACAGTACGCAAGCCATTACCGCACATACTCGCTTCACTTCCATCGCTATTGATAACTCGCATCTTAGCTATTGCTTCACCATTCAACACTTTCTCAACTAGCAAAAGACCATCAGCACCACCGAGTAAACCAGTCTTTCTATCACACAAACTAGTGCGCAAATCATCAATTTCCTTATCAGTAAAAGGGCGTTCTAATTCGGTCTCATCAATTAAAAAAAAATCATTTTCTGACCCATGAACTTTTTGCATAGTTATATTCATTCTAAATCTCCTTTACTCTTTTGCCTTCCTTTTTTTATATTCCTAACTATTAGTATGCCACAAATAAAAAGAGGAAAACAGTGTAATTTACTGTTTTCCTCAAAAAGTTTCTAATTTTTATAATTTTTTCTGCTTATTTAGCCGCTGCAAAGCGTTTATTAACTTCATCCCAGTTTACAAGATTCCAAAAAGCATCTATATAATCAGGACGTACATTTTTGTAATTTAGGTAGTAAGCATGTTCCCAAACATCTAAACCTAAAACGGGTGTTTTACCATCCATCAAAGGAGAATCTTGGTTAGGTGTTGAAGTAATTTCTAATTTGCCGTTATTTAAGACCAACCATGCCCAACCTGAACCAAAACGTCCAGTTGCTGCTGCTTTAAATTCTTCTTTTAATTTATCAAAACTGCCAAAAGTAGCATCAATAGCGTCTTTGATGTCACCTGTTGGTGCTCCACCTGCGTTAGGAGCCATAATTTCCCAAAAGAAAGAGTGATTTGCGTGTCCGCCACCATTATTACGTACTGCTGTACGAATATCTTCAGGAATACTATCCATGTCAGCAATCAAGTCTTCTACTGATTTTGTTCCTAGTTCAGGGTGTTTGTCGATTGCTGCATTTAAGTTCGTCACGTAAGTGTTGTGATGTTTGTCATGGTGTAGATGCATTGTTTCTACATCAATATAAGGTTCTAATGCATCATAAGCATAAGGTAAATCTGGTAAAGTGTAAGTCATAAAAAATCCCTCCATTAATTAAGTATAGCGTTTCATACATTCTTAGCATAACAGATTTTATGGTAACCTTCAAAGTAATTGCTTACAAAGTTCGGGCAAAACTTGTTTTTCCCTGCTAACTCCTTTAAAATGACGTGTGTACTCAATTTCAAGTCAGGAGAGAATATATGAACTCATTTACGCTTTTTAAACACTCACTATTTCAGTTTACTGATCTCCATCAGGCTAAAAAAATGTCTTTTTGGAAGGTCATTTTATACGTTATTTTCCTAAGCATCATTCTTGCTTTACCAATAACAAAACAAATATTTTCTATTATGCAAGATATCAAGAATGATGGTCAAAAAATTGCAGCAAAATTGCCAGACTTTAAAATTATTGACGGAAAACTAGACACAGCAACTAACGTTGAAGGATTCATTTATCAAACAAACTCTATTATTTTCACTTTTGATCCCGAGGGAAAGCGATCACTTAGCGACGTTACGACCGATTTGGTTGGAAATGCTGTTGGTTTAGGTTTTTTACAAGATGAATTTGTGGTAGCTTTACCAAATTCGGGTGCCGCTGACTCGTTGCTAGGTGCTAATCAATTTGAAATCCCTTATTCTAAAGGTTCATTGGATGGTTTAAACAGTAAGGATCTAAAAGAATCATTAGATGAAGCTAGTGTTCCATTTTGGATCAAATTAGTCATTTTTGTGTTTACTTTATATCCCACATTCATTAATCTTATTATCAACTTACTTATGATTACGATTGGCGCAAATCTTTATAGTAAAATTCGTCTGTACAACTTGCGTTTTTTGGATTGTCTAAAGATCTCAACTTATTGCGCCACACTTCCAGTGATTTTTAGTAGTATACTTCATTTTATCAATCGGTCATTTGATGATAGCTTTTTAATTGTCTTTGTTTCTCTATTGATTTTCTTCATTGCTATTCGTAAAGAAGAGAGAAAAGAACCGCCGTTAGCTTAATCTTAAAAACTAATTGTTTCAATCAAAGCTTAAACTTTTCTTACATTCTCTGGTTTATACTTATGTGTTAAGATAAACATGTTCGCATTAAGATGTCATCACCAAAATAAAATAATAGTGTAATAAGGAGAGAAATAATTATGGGAAAATTGACCCATCGTAAAAATACACGTCAGGTTAGAATTGGAGATTTAACAATCGGCGGAAATGATGAGCTTTTTATCCAAAGCATGTGTACAACAAAAACGCATGATGTTGAAGGTACTGTAGCCCAAATAAAACGTTTAGAAGAAGCTGGATGCCAAATTGTCCGTGTAGCCGTTCCTGATGAAGCCGCAGCTGAAGCAATAGGTGCTATCAAAAGTCAGATTTCGATTCCCTTAGTCGCTGATATTCATTTTGACTATCGTTTGGCTTTAAAAGCGATCGAACAAGGTGTTGATAAAATCAGAATCAATCCTGGAAATATCGGACGTAAGGACCGTGTAGAAAAAGTTGTCACTGCTTGTAAAGAGAAAGGTATTCCTATTAGAATCGGCGTTAATGCTGGTTCATTAGAAAAAAAATTCTTGCAACAATATGGTTATCCAACTGCTGAAGCGATGGTGGCTAGCGCTGTTGAGCATATTAAAATACTTGAAGATTTAGATTTTTACGATATTATTGTCTCATTAAAAGCCAGTGATGTTAATTTAGCTATCGAAGCATATACTTTAGCAGCTCAAACCTTTGATTATCCTTTACATTTAGGGATAACGGAAGCTGGAACTAAATTTTCAGGCGGAATAAAATCTGCAGCTGGTCTTGGGGCATTGCTTTCCAAAGGCATTGGAAATACATGCCGTGTTTCATTATCTGCAGACCCAGTAGAAGAAATAAAAGTTGCTAAAGAAGTTTTAAAAGCCTTTGGTTTAGCAAGTAATGCTGCTACGTTGATTTCGTGCCCTACTTGTGGACGAATTGAAATCGACTTGATTCCGATTGCTAATGAAATTGAAGAATACATCGAAAAAATCAAGGCTCCTATCAAAGTTGCCGTTTTAGGTTGTGCTGTTAATGGACCTGGCGAAGCACGTGAAGCAGATATTGGCATTGCTGGTGGAAACGGCAAAGGGATGCTTTTCAAAAAGGGGAAAATCATTCGTACGGTTCCAGAAGAGATCATGGTCAATGAGTTAAAAAAAGAAGTCGATATTCTAGCAGCTGCATACGCTCGTGGAGAAAAAATATAGTGTAATAACGTTCAAAAAAAGATTGAGACTTTTCAATAGTTCAATCTTTTTTTGTTTGCGGTACTTTTTTGTTACAATGGATTAGCGAGGGGGAATCACCATGGGACAACCACTAATCTATCTTTATGAGCAAATGAAAGAAGAACAAGTTGAAACAATCAGACAAACTGCTCCTGATTATATTATTATTGATGCTAAAAGAGAATCACCGGAATTGATTGAGGATGATATTGAAATTATGTTAGGCTGGGATAAAGAATTAGGGCAACGCTTGTTAGATTCCGATACTAGCCGACTAGCATGGGTCCAATCTATTTCTGCAGGTGTGGACACATATGATTTAGAACGTTTCGCTGAAAAAGGAATTTTACTATCTAATGCTAGCGGGATTCATAGTATTTCAATTTCTGAACATGTTTTAGGTGTTTTATTAGCTGAATTTAGAGGTATTCGTACCAGTATCATTAATCAAGCAAATAAACAATGGACAAGAGACAATGTTTCCTATCGACAACTTTCTATGCAAAAAATGCTAATTGTTGGCACGGGACACATCGGACAACAGCTTGCAGTTTTTGCACAAGGCTTAGGTATTCAAACCTACGGAGTAAACACTTCTGGTCACGTAACAAATGGTTTTATCGAGTGTTATTCCCATAAAAACATGAGTCGTATTGTTAAAGAAATGGACATCGTTGTGAATATCCTTCCTCTGACTGACGATACTTATCAAATGTATAATGAACGAATGTTTCTTGCAATGAAACCGGGAACTGTTTTTATTAATGTCGGTCGAGGTCCTTCTATCAACACAAACGATTTGGTTCAAGCATTAAATACAGGGCAACTGAGTTTTGCTGCTTTGGATGTTTTTGAAGAGGAACCTTTGCCTGAAAATAGCCCATTATGGTCAATGGAGAACGTTTTGATTACGCCACATATTTCTGGTTTAACTCCTCAATTCAAGGAAAAATTGTTGAATATATTCATTCCGAACCTTAGACAATTCTTGAAAGATAAGTCTTTAGCTAAAAATGAAATAGCCTTACACCAAGGCTATTAATGAAATCTATAAAAATGGTGGTTCGAAGCGCAAACCTTCGAGCCACCATTTTTATTATTTTTGATCTTTTTCAGTTTCTTTAACAAGGTAAATTGGCCGTTTTTTTGTTTCCAAAAAGATTTTCCCAATATATTTACCGATAATGCCTAGACAAAGCAACTGCAAACCGCCAACAAACAAAATAATACATACCATAGACGGCCAACCACTTGTAGGGTCCCCTTTGATAATCGTTCTAAAGAAAATAACAAACATCGCAAGAACTGAACCCACACACGAAAAGGCCCCTACATAAGAAGCTAAGTTTAATGGTGCTTCCGAAAAATTAACGATCCCATCAATTGAATAACTCAACAAACTCCAAAACGACCAAGAAGTAGAGCCAGCAACTCTTTCACGATTCTCGTAAGAAAGATACTCCGTATTAAAACCTACCCAACTGAAAATACCTTTTGAAAAACGGTTATACTCAGTCAGTTCTAAAATAGCATCCACCATCTGACGTGTCATCAGGCGAAAGTCTCTAGCACCATCGACCATTTCTGTCTCACCAATCTTATTGACTAGACGATAAAACATCTTAGCAAAAAAACTACGAATAGGCGGTTCTCCCTCACGATCGCCTCGCCTTGTACCGATGCAATCGAGTTCTTTATTTCCCTCTAGCATTTGAATCATTTTAGGCAATAATTCCGGAGGATCTTGTAAGTCCACATCCATCACGGTCACTAGACTTCCTCTTGCTTCTTTAAGGCCTGCATATAGCCCAGCTTCTTTCCCAAAATTTCTGGAAAAAGAAATAAAACGTACTTTTTCAGGATGTTCTTTGTATAACTTTCTAAGCGTATTTAACGTTTGATCTTTAGATCCGTCATTAATAAATATATATTCTATGTCATGTTGAATTTGTGAACTCACTTTCTCCACTTCTTCAAAAAACAACGGGATAGATTCCTCTTCATTGTAACAAGGAACGATAATTGATAGCATGAAATTTCCTCCAAAAAAAGTATTCTTTGTCGATTATAGCATATATCCTATAACAAACTAACAAAAAGATTATGACTCATCTTACTTTCTCATGTACAGACAGCAAATCAAAAAACGGAGTTGCTTCGAAAAACAAATTTACAAAATATAAATAACAGATATTTTTTAATTAAACCTAAACGAAACATGAAAAAACCTTGATAAATAAAGACTTTAAAAACTCTAAAATTATATTAACGCAACTTTAAATAATCATTACATTTTTATTTTATGTTTAATTTCTAATTGAAATCTATTCGATAAATGGTTATTATAGATAGAGTAAATGATTTTATTATCTATAATATATTTACTTTTGTGAAATATATAACTTTTCAATTGATATAAAAATCATAATTATTTATAAAAGGGAGACTAAATATGCTTGAAAACATTTTGCTTGACGATGTTGCCCAACGCAAACTCAGCGTTTTTAACCAATTATTAGGCAGCACAAACGGTACATATAGCATTCATTATTTTGAGCAATTCACAGATTTTTCATACGCTCGATTAAACTCTTTATTTTCTGAAATACATGATGACCTCAAAGAAAAGCAAGGACTTGAGTTACTGAATGACCAAGGAAAAGTACATATCGATGTATCAAAGCTACGTGACATTCCATATTCGCAATTTTTATTTCGAAAAAGTTTACCTTATAAATTTTTACTTGCAACAATTTTAGAGAACAATTACACAATAGAAGATTTTTGTAGGGACCATTTCATTAGTCGAGCTTCTGTTATTAGAAGACTTCAACCTCTAATTAATTATTTAAAGGATTTTGATATCCAATTAAACTGTTCCAAACTTCAGCTTACTGGAAAAGAAAATTTGATTCGCATTGTTTATTTAAACTTCTTTTGGATTGCATCTTATGGAGAAGATCTTTTTTTAGCGTTAGATGAAACAAAAAGAGGCTTTGATTTATTCGATGAAGCCGACCATCAATGGATGACCTATACAGAACCTAGAGAGTGGTATTTGCTGACGACAATCTCTCAATTACGGATTCAGAAGAAACATGTTATCATTGAACCGCCATTTAAACAATTGGCTTTTCCTACTGTAAATATATCCTTTATTAAAAAACTAAAAAAATTAAATTTGCCTCAAGAATTCATAGAACGAGAATCTACTTTTCTTTCTTTTATGATGTTTTATTGGAATATTTATTTTTATGCAGATGATCCAAGAATTGTCTATGTAAAAGAGTATATGAATAGTGAGCAACAGCCTTTAGGTGATTTAATTGAGCGATTTGAAGAATTTTATCTACCATTGTTCTCAGAAAAAAAACTATCTAATGATGAGAGAGAGTTACTGAATACTAATATTTTTACGACATGCTTAAATCACTCTGTATTAGAAGACTCACTACCGCTTACTATCAACTTTATGGAGACTTGTATAAAAGAACAAAATCCTTTATATACCCCTCTTTCTGAAAAAGTTAGAGCTTTCTTGAAAGAGATTATTTTAAAACCTGAATTTATTTGGATAAAAAACTGTTTAGAAGACCTAGTCTACATTTGTTCATTTTTACTACTCCCTTTTTATGAACGGAGCAATCCTAAATATCAATTGAATGTGGGCATTATCTTATCACCAAATGCTATTTTTCTGCAGTCTCTTTTCGATTTTTTAGAACAAATTTCATTTCTCACTGTCTCGTTTGTTTCTTCAACTTCTGAGGAAGACTACGATTTTTACATAGCAACGTCAAAACTTTTAATACCTGATAGAATAATACATAATGGGAATTTCCAAGTCATCCCATTATCTCCTGCATTAGATTATCAAGTGGGGTTGATTGATACGTTACATAAACAATATACAGCAAAATCTTTTTCTTTAGCTGATTGATTCACCTACTAAATGTATCCTCTTATTTAAGAAGTGAGACAAAACTATTTTTTAGTTTTGCCTCACTTCTTTTTACCTTGTAATCTAGTTGAAAAACTGATCAAGCTACTGTTGTAAGTCTTCTTTATTTTCAGCGAATTTATATTTTGGTTCGTCTGTTTCTTCATCATAATCTACAAATAAATCGTACCCTTTAAAAAACCAATCGTCCGTTTCTTCAATGAAATAAGTAATTCCATCAATCTCTTCTTTGACCAATGGCTGATCCGGTGCTTCAACAGACATTGCGATAGAAAAACCTTCATGGACATCTGTTTTGCCGTAAATTTTGCCATAAAAGCGAATACCACTATCAGAAGTAACCCCTATCTCATCTTTGAACCATTGTTGCGCGCGCGGCGTAATTGTTAATTTCATTTTTAGTTTCCTCCTAACATAAAAGCATAGCACACTTGTCATTTTAGCATAGAGTCTAATTTTCAGAGAATAAAGTGCTTGAGTTTACTCGTTCATTTTTTCATCCAACAAATCGACATCATCTGTTTCACCAACAACTAACAAGTTGTCATTTTCTCTAACCATCTCTTCGGCTGCTGGAGATGCGATTACTTCAGATTTTGAACGGCGTATAGCAACAACCGTTAATCCAAAGCGTTGACGAAAATTTAGCTCCCCTAATGTTTTTCCATAAAATTTTGGATTAGAGACACGAATTTCTGCTAAAGATACTTCACTAGATAGTTCAATGTAATCTAAAATATTTCTAGAGACTAATTTATGTGCAACCCTGATCCCCATATCTCGTTCTGGATGGACAACTAGGTCAGCACCAATCTTTTCTAAAACTCTTGCATGATATTCATTTACAGCTTTAGCTAAAACATTTGGCACACCCATTTCTTTAACCATCAAAGTGACCAAAATACTTGCTTGAATATCCTCACCGATAGCAACAACGACATGGTCAAAGTTACGAATACCTAATGAACGCAAAGTTGCCTCATCTTGTGCATTCGCTACAACTGCATGTGTTGCTATATTCATGTATTCATTCACTCGATCTTCGTTACTATCAATAGCTAAAACTTCTTGACCAGATTCTATCAATGTCTGACAAATGCTTCCACCGAATCTCCCTAGACCGATAATTGCAAAATTTTGCTTCATAGTTACTTCTCCTAGTATTAATTTTAAATTAAGTATAACAAACGGACAGGCAATTGAACAGAAACAGTGATTGTATTTCACTGCAATTCTTATCTCTATCTTATCATTAAAAAAAAGTGAACAAGACAAACTATGACAGTTCATCTTATTCACAATAGAGCAAATTACAGCTCTTGTTATTTTGCCAATCCATGTTGAAACGCATAAATAGCTGCTTGTGTGCGGTCTTCGACATCTAATTTTGCTAAGATATTTGAGACATGTGTTTTAACCGTTTTAAGGGTGATAAATAGTTCATCTGCAATTTCCTGATTACTACGACCTTTGGCTATCAACATCAAAATTTCATGTTCGCGATTCGTTAAATCCTCATGTAGTACTGGTTCTTGTTTTTTCGTCAAACGTTCCATCATTTTAGTCGTTACTTCTGGTTCTAAGACACGTTCTCCTCTCGATATTGCTCGAATAGCATTCGCAATTTCATGAGCAGTCGACGTTTTCAATAGATAACCAGCAGCTCCAGCTTCAATTGCAGGATACACTTTTTCATCGTCAATAAAACTAGTAACAATTATGATTCGTGCTTGTGGCCAATCTTTTAAAATAGCCTTCGTTGACTCGATTCCATCCATCACATCCATAACGAGGTCCATTAAAATCACATCAGGTCGTAATTCTAAAGCTTTTTCATAACCTATTTGACCGTTCTCTGCTTCTCCAACTACTTCTATATCTTCTTGAATAGATAGATAAGAGGATACACCTAATCGTACCATTTCATGGTCATCCACTAACATTACTTTGATCACTTGTTATTTCCTCCTTTATCACAGGCACTTTGATCTCTACGCTTGTTCCTTGTCCTTTAAAGCTGATTATCTTAACAATACCGCCCATGCCCGCTACGCGTTCACGGATATTTTTTAAGCCATAACTACCGGCTTTATTATCATTTTCACTCATATCAAAACCAACACCGTCGTCCACCAAACGCAATAATACATTTTTATCTACTTGATGCAGATAAACCTCTAGTTCTTGTGCTTTGGCATGCCGCAGCGTGTTGGAGAGTAGCTCTTGGACGATCCTAAAAAGATGATCTTCAATACTGTTATTTAAATGTACATCTTCAACATCCCAAGTTAACTCGATTTTTATTTTTGTTTGCAGTTCTTTTAACAACTGCTCGATTCCTTTACGTAAACTTTTACCTTCCAAACTTACTGGACGTAGATGCAGTAACAACGCACGCATCTCAGATTGAGATGCATTGATGATGTCTGTTACTGTCACCAATTGTTTGCGAAACATTTCTGGCGTCTCACTTCGTTGTGCTTGCTCATTTAATGCCGATAACATCATCATTGCAGCAAATAGTTGTTGGCTGACTGAATCATGAAGCTCTCTGGCAAGTCTATGACGTTCTTCTTCTAAAATCTCTTCTTTGGTTTCTCCGTCCATCAGTTGCGGACGACTATTCAATAATTGCAATTCTTTCGACATTTCTAATAATTTTGTTCTGATTTTTGAAATATCTTGGTCGACTTCTCCAATATACTGATCATTACTAGCATGTGCTACACTCTTAGCCAAGACTGGATTTTCGTAGCTACCTCTGGCTAATAACCGTAGTTTTTCTTCAATTCTACCATATTGTGCTTTTTGTACAATAGATACGAGTAAAAACGTTGATAAGCCCACTAAAAGGGAAATCAACAGCATATGGAAAATCAAAGGAATATAAAATACTTTCCTTTGAAGTAATTCCAACATCCAATTTTTCTGTTTAATCGAATGAAAATATGAAAATAGTGTAAGTAAAACAACAATAAACGTGCTGCAAGCAGCATATAAAGAAAGCATCTGTCGAGAAATCTTACCCATCATACACGAATCACCTCGAGATCCCCGACTAATGTATTTGTAATGATTTTTAAGCGGCGATTGTTTGTATCAAAGTCGTTGCTATAGACTTTTAATGATTCGTTTTTCAGATGATATTTCTCTTCTTCAAAATTGACATTTCCGTAAAAAGTCGAATGTTCTAGGGTTACGGCAACGCCTAGTGGAACTAGAATTCTTGTACGGCCAAAGCCTTTACGAATAATAATAATGCTATCATCTTTAGGCAATAACGTATTCCCTAAATCAACGATCGTGTCACCTGATAGAACATCTATATTGATGTCATCCCATTCATAAACATTACTACCAATCCGTTCATTAGCAAACCATGGACGTTTAAAACGACGTCCGCTTTTGGATTCAACATTCGTCGTCTCCACCATAATCATTTGTTTCTTCCTCCAAGGTGCGCGCTGAGTAATATCAACGCCTGCGATTTCTACACCTTTTAGGCCAATAAATAAAACGCCAAATACTAACATTAACCAAAATGCTGGACTATTCATTACCCCAATCAAAATCAGAATAACGCCTAGCACTAATTGAAAATTATTAAAATTGCTACGATGAACTTTTTTTAGTGCATAAACAGCACTCAAGATACCCAATACTAATACGACTGCTAAGCCTGGGTTATGTATAATTTGCCATAAGGCTAATATAAAAAGTAATGCTTCTACTACGATAAAAAAACGCCATGGGTTATTCATTATAATCCCCCTTTCTATGAAATTAGTATACCTTGATTCTCATATTAATGTTAGTTGCTAAAGCCCCATTTTACTATAGGACTTTAGCCCTAATTTTTTTGTTGCTAACATGAGTCAAGTCGCTATTAATCAGGTTTAAAGGGCAAGTCAAAGCTACTACTAGCTTTGGCCCGCCCTTTGTTCTTATTAACTGTTTTGTTAACCAACTTTTGTGATTCTTACTTGCATGTCTCCACCAGGAGTTGCAATAGCAACTTGATCGTTTAATTTTTTACCGATCAATGCTTGTGCAATCGGTGAATCATTTGAAATTTTACCTGAAAAAGGATCTGCTTCAGCACTACCTACAATAGTGTATTCTTCTTCATCACCATCTGGTAACTCAATAAATGTTACTGTTTTTCCAATTGAAACTTCATCGGTATCAACGCCATTATTATCAATAATTTGTGCAAAACGAATCATATTTTCTAAAGTAGTGATTTTTCCTTCTACAAAAGCTTGTTCATCTTTGGCAGACTCATACTCTGAGTTCTCTGATAAATCACCAAAGCTTCTTGCGATTTTTATACGTTCAACGATTTCTTTTCGTTTAACTGTTTTTAATTCTTCAAGTTCTTGTTCCAATTTTTCTTTGCCTTCAAGTGTCATAGGAAATACTTTTTCTACCATGTTAATTTCTCCTTCTTAACTTACTACAATGTTTTTATTTTTATTTTCGTTGAAAAATTCCGCTTTCAATCCACAAAAGAGTACCACGCTTTAAGCAAATTGTAAATAATATTCACTTAATTTTTATAAATCTGCTAGAATTTTTTTCTAATAGACGGCTCTTTCAGTATTTCTTTTATGCTTGACCACGCGAATTCTGAGTAAAGCGAAACGAGCCGCCTAAATTATAGGTTGGCTCGTAATAAGATACGCAAACTCAAAAGTTATTCACTATTTTCAGTTTCTGAATTATTTACATATTTATCCACAAATTCTTGATGTTGTTCATAGGTCTCAGCGAAATAAACATTTCCAGTGGAGATGTCTGCAACAAAATAAAGATAGTTATTTTGGATTGGATTTAAAACAGCATTAATTGATTGTTCACTAGGACTATCAAAAGGTCCGGGTCCATAACCAGTATTTTTATAAAGATTATACGGCGAATCCACTTCTAAATCTTTATACGTCACTAATTCTTTATGTTCGCCTAATGCGTACAGAATAGAAATATCAGATTGTAATGGCATATTAGCCGCAATTCGATTAAAGAAAACTTGAGAAATCTTCTTGCGGTCTTCTTCCTTCACACCTTCTTTTTCAACCAAGGAAGCAAGTGTTAGTACTTGTTGGATCGTCATGCCTTTAGCGTGTACCATTGGAATAAACGGTTCAACCACACTATTGGTTTTTGCAATCATTTGATCAACAAAATCTTCTAATTTTGCCTCTTTGTAATAATCATATGTTGCAGGGAATAAATACCCTTCAAAGCGGTAACGAACATTACTTGCTTCAGCCGCACTTCCTAACAACTCTGGGTATTTTTCCTTCATGGAGTCAAAGAATGCTTGATTCTTCATCAACTCAATAAATTGATCCTTCTTAAAATCGGTATTTTTTTCAATTGCATCTCCGATCTTATCAATATCGAAACCTTCTGGTATCGTTACTTTACCATCAGCTAATTGTGTTGGTTCTGCTGTTCCACCTTCTCTTAAAAGTGCTCCAATCTCATCTAGTGTCATATCAGGTGACATTTGATAGTAGCCGGCCTGAAAATCAGTCAGATTTTTAAACTTTGCATAATAATTGAAGACCATTCCGCTTTTGATTACTTTGCTGTCTTCTAGAATATTCGCAATCTTTTTATTAGACGAGTCCTCTGGAATGTGGACTTGTACCAGTTTGGTATCCTTTTTATCTAAAGGCTGTAAACCTGCATTGACGTACTTATAAAAGGTAAAACTAAAAATTGCAATTACCAGTATCAAAACTGAGGCAACAATTAACACGATTCGACTAACGATACGATCTTCTTTCTTTCTAGAGCGTTTATCAGGATCATCTTTTTTATAGCTTTCCATGTTAACAGCATCCAACTGCTCGCTCGGTTGCTTTGTACGATGGTCTGCACTGCGAGAGCCAACTGATTCCATCTCATCTAGCTTTGCTGTTTCATCTTCATTATTAGGCTGAGAACGGTATGTCCGATTATTTTCTGCTTCATTATGCTGTGATATGTTCTGAGCATTGTGTTCAGAAGAAGCTGACTCATCATTCTGAATTTCTTCTCCTCGCAAAGAACGCAACACCTGATCTTTGAATGAAGAATTGGAATGATCTTGATTATTTTGGTTATCTTCTGCCAAAACAAATCCTCCTTACTTTCTTATGTATCTTCTTTAACTTTAACCATTATACATGAAAGCTTTTTAAATTTAAACTTTTTTAGAGAAACGTCACTAACTTGTAAGATTTGTTTTGTTTATCCGTTTAAAATAAATGTGATTGGGTCATAACTCTTCGAGTCATATCCCAATCACATGAAATCCGTATAAATGCGGGAAAAGCGCTGGCTACGCTACGCTTTTTAATGAAGCTTAACACTTATCCCAACCTCATTTATTCAAATTATTCAGCGCTAAGTGCCGCCATCGTAATATAATTATAGGGTTGATTAAAGTGTGGTAAGAAAAAGATGTCGAGTAATTTTAATTTGTCAATCGTCACTTTTTCTTCGATTGCTAATGAGAACATATGGATTCCCATGGAAATATCTTCATAAGAAGCCATCTGCGCTCCGACGATACGGCGGGAATCTTCTTCATAAACAATTCTGATTTTTACTTTATTATTCTCTTTCATGAATCCAGGTTTTTGTAAGTCCTCAAATTCCGTATATTTTATTTTCAATCCTAATTTTTCTGATTCTTGAACGGTAAGTCCTGTAGATACCATATGATAACCAAAAATTGAAATTCCGTTTGAACCTTGAACACCTATTGATTCCAAAGGTGTACCGCCAACGTTATGCGCTGCGACAATTCCTGAGCGAACCGCGTTTGTTGCTAAAGCAATATACGTTGTTTGCTGTACGGCATTTGAGAAAATCGTTGCGCAATCTCCTACCGCGTAAACATCCGGATCGCCTGTTTGTTGGTGCAGATTAACAAGATAAGCACCATTATCAAATAACGTCAAATGCTCTTTGCCTAGGCTATTATTTGGTCTAAATCCAATTGCATTGATAACTAAGTCTACTGCATATTCACCTTTATCTGTCACGATAGATTCAACTTTTTCAGTGCCTTTGTATTCTTTCGCTAATTCATTGTAATGTAATTCAATCCCATTATCAGCTAAGACTTTATCCATATCATCAGTAAACCATTGATCATAATAATTTGGTAAACATCTTTGTTCTGCATCGAATAATAGAACATTCTTACCACGGCGTTTAGCAGCTTCCGCAATTTCAACACCGATATACCCTGCTCCAATTACCGCAACTGTCTCTACTTCTTCTTTTGCCATAGCAGCATCTACTGTTTGACCATCTTGGAAAAGTTTTAAGAATTCAACATTTTTTAAGTCTCTTCCAGGAATATTTGGATTGATCGGTGCTGATCCTGTAGCTAAAATCAACTTGTCATAACTTTCCGTGAATTCTTCGCCATTATGTTTTTTGCAATGAACGATTTTTTCTGCAAAATCGATACTTTCCGCCGCTGTTTCCATATAAATTTTAGCCCCTTTTGCTTCAAAGGCTTCTTTGTTCGTATAAAATAAATTTTCGTAAGATTCTATTTGACGTCCTACCCACAGCGCTGTCCCGCAACCTAAATAACTAAGGTTCGTATTTCGATCGATCATTACAACTTCTTGATCTGGATAAGTATCCAACAATGTGTTTGCTGCAGCGATTCCTGCATGATTAGCACCTACAATAACTGTTTTTGTTTTGCTCATAAGACTCTCCTTCATGTGATTTATTGAACTTAATTATAACGCAAGAAAGGGCTTTCTTTTATCAATTTATCAGTTTTCCATTAAAATATTTGAGAAACTCTCATTTTCTTCATTAAATCACCATAATTATTTTCTTTTTAAATGATAAAGGTTCATTCTATATAGAATCTTAGTTAAAATGAATGTACTGAGCAATGTGAAACATTTTATAAGTATGCATAGAAGAAATTGGATAGTGTAACGAAAGAGTATTATCCATTTGCTTCAATATTAAGCGTTGTAAACTATTATTATTTTGGAGGAATGATTATGAAAAAAAATCAGAATTACTGGATTAAACACCTTAAATTAGTGCCACATCCAGAGGGTGGTTATTTTAAGCAAGTATTAAAATCTGAACACTATTTGAACGTAACTTCCGAGAAAGTTCGTCCCTACTATACAAGTATCTATTTTCTATTAACACAGGGGAATCCTTCTCATTTTCATCGTTTAGCTTCTGACGAAGTCTGGTATTACCATTCTGGTTCCGCTTTAAGTATTCATTTGTTACACCCAAATGGTCAGTATGAAAAGATTCAATTAGGAACAGATATAGTAAAAGGAGAGGTCTTACAGGCAGTTGTACCTAAAAATGTGATTTTTGGTTCAAGTGTTGAGGAGAACGGAGAGTTTTCTTTAGTAAGTTGTATGGTTTCTCCTGGATTTGATTATCAAGATTTTGAATTATTTACTAAGCAACAATTGCATACACTCTATCCAGATCACCAGGATATTATTGATCAATTAGCTTACGATCAGCTACCGGAGTGATTAATAGATTAAATGTGGTTTAAATATAGCTGCTCAAGACATGAAAAGACCCCAAAAAATTGTATTTTTAACTTACAATTTTTTTGGGTATCTCACACTATTCTTTTAAAATTATTTCTTCTATCTCTTCAGGAGTGACAGCAATATAATCAGCTCCAGCACTTTCTAACTCTGCTCGATCACCGAATCCGTATAGAACTCCCATACAAGACAGGCCATTTTCTTTTGCACCGACTATATCATGACTACGGTCACCAATCATCAGTGACTCGTTTAAATCGGTGATTTTGGCTGATTTCAGTGCATATCTTATAACATCCGCTTTTTTCGAACGAGCACCATCTAAACTAGCGCCATATATCCCAACAAAATAGCTCTCTAGATCAAAATGAGCCAAAATTTGTTTCGCATAAATTTCTGGTTTAGATGTTGCGATATAAAGGTTACAGCCAGCCTGTTTTAAGGCGGTCAGTACTTCTACGATCCCTTTATATACCTGGTTTTCATACATCCCTTTTGTTTGATAATATTCACGATAATAGCTTACTGCAAGTTCAGTTGAATGGTCAGACAACTGAACTAATTTTTTAAAACTATCGTCTAAAGGTGGGCCAATAAATGAATAAAGCTCTGTTTGATTTAACTCTTCTAAATTCATTTTCTTTAGAGCATAACGTACAGAATTAATGATTCCTTCACCAGAATCTGTAATCGTTCCATCTAAGTCAAATAAAATTGTTTTATATTGCATAAGAGACTCACTTTCATTCTATCTTTCGTGAACATCTCCAGTATTGATAACTGGTTGGGTTCCTTTATCTGTAATGATCGATACTAGAAGATTGTTGATCAACTGAACTTTGCGATCATCAGTAAAGTTGATTTCTTGTCCGTCTTCAATTTGTTCCAGAGCCATTTGTGTCATGGATACCGCACCTTCAACAATGATTTGTCGTGCAGATAAGATTGCTTTGGCTTGTTGTCTTTGTAGCATAGCACTAGCGATTTCTGTCGCATATGCTAAATGGTTTAAGCGTGTTTCAATGACTTCAACTCCAGCAACAGCTAAACGTTCTTGTAATTCTTTTGCCATTTCTTCTGAAACTTCAGTTGTATTTCCACGTAAGGTCAAATCGTCATCATTGAACGTATCATAGGGATATTGTGTCGCAATGTGGCGAATGGCCGTTTCACTTTGGATTTCTATAAAATCTTGATAGCGATCCACATCGAACAAGGCTTTAGCTGTATCGACGACTTTAAATACAACAACTGCAGAAATTTCAACAGGATTTCCATCTGAATCATTTACTTTTAACAACGAGCTATTAAAGTTACGCACTTTTAATGAAACGTTGATTTTTTGAGTTAAAGGTGTTGTCACAAACAAGCCATTCTCTTTGATTGTACCTAAGTATTGCCCAAAAAATAAGATGGCTTTTGCTTGATTTGGACTAACGATTGTTAATGAGCTTAAAAATAAAGCTGAAATTGTCCACAATACTAAACCAATCGTAATCATCCCAAACGTTTCATTTGTAACACCAACATAAAAGCAATATCCTCCAATTACGATTAAGATAATCAATACAACCAACGCAATATACCCATTAACATGAAACGTTTTTTTCTCTTCCAAGATTTCCCCCTACTTTCTTTTTACTTTTAGTACCCCTATAGTACTCCTCTTTGTTCTTTCCATCAATAGTTAGGAAAAGAGAAAAGAGTTGCTTAATTCTTAGTTTAGATGTAAACTTACTTTTAGTAAGTGAATAATATTATTAATCAATTTGGAGGTTTTATATTATGGATACACAAATTCGCGGAATTCATCATGTCACAGCAATGACATCAAGTGCAGAAAAAATCTATCGTTTTTTTACAGATACTTTAGGATTACGTTTGATCAAAAAGACAGTCAATCAAGATGATATCCAAACTTATCACCTATTTTTTGCTGACGATCTTGGATCTGCTGGTACTGATATGACCTTTTTCGATTTCCCTGGGATTCCTAAAGGAAGCAAAGGGACAAATGCTATTTCTCGTACCTCTTTTCGTGTTAAAAACGATGCTTCTTTAGCTTATTGGGTTGATCGTTTTAACGAACATAAAATCAATCACGGAGAAATTAAAGAACGTTTTGGCAAAAAATATATCGAATTTGAAGATTTTGACAAACAGCAATATCAATTGATATCAGATGAAAAGAATCAAGGTGTAGCTAGTGGAACTCCCTGGAAAAAAACAGACGTTCCAGCAGAACATGCTTTGATTGGACTAGGTCCAGTCTTTGTCACTGTAGCAGATTTTGAACATATGCAACGAGTTTTAGTTGGAGTGTTAGGCTTTAAGCTAGTCGATGCTGAAGGAAGTTTCCACTTATTTGAAGTAGGTGAAGGTGGTAATGGTGCAAGTATTATTGTTGAACACCGAACTGACCTTCCAGATGCACAAGAAGGTTTTGGAAATGTTCATCATTTAGCCCTTCGCATAGCAGATCAAGAATCGTTGCGTTTTTGGATTGATAAAATCAATCAACTTCAATTCCCTAACTCTGGTTTTGTTGAACGTTTTTATTTCAAATCTGATTATTTCAGAGCTGCTCCTCATATTTTGTTTGAATTGGCCACTGACGGACCTGGTTTCTTGGAAGATGAAACATATGAAGCTGCAGGAGAAAAATTGTCTTTACCACCATTTTTAGAAGGAAAAAGAAAAGAAATCGAAGAATTTGTTCGTCCTTTTGACACGTCAGATGCAAATAAAGCACGTTCATAACAAAGAAATGGAGACACATATGCTGCATTATCCGACTAAATATCTATCGTCAAAACAAGCCTATAAATTTCTATCTGGCAGTATCATCCCACGCCCTATTGCGTGGGTGACAACGCTGAATCAAGAACACGAAACTATAAATGCTGCACCGTTCAGCTTTTTTAATGCGGCGGCCTCTGAAATTCCATTAGTCACCTTATCGATACTCAGACGAAATGGAGAAATAAAAGATACTGCTCGAAACATTATAGAAACAAATGAACTCGTGATCCATTTAGTCAATGACCAAGTCGTTGAATCGATGAATCAAACAGCGGCCTCTTTAAAATCAGACCAAAGTGAAATCATCCTCAATAAAATTGAAACAACCGTTAGTAAATCTGTGACTGTTCCTGGAATTAAGGCTGCGCCTATTCGGATGGAAGGGCGACTACATCAATATGTTCCAGTAAAAAATCATGAAGATCAGATCATTACAGATTTATTTATTGTTGAAATAACCGATTTTTATTTTGATGAAGCCATATTTGATCAGAAAAATGAATACATTTTACCTGAAACATTCAATCCGATTGCACGTTTAGCTGGTAATACGTATGCTCATATTCGTGACTTGTTTGATTTAAAAAGACCCGATTAAAAAAACGAGAGGGATTTGTAGTGACCCCAAAAAGTTAGACTTTTTAGGGTCACTACAATTTTCCTTCTCGTTTTTTTGTCATTATATTGTTCGTTCCGGCCGCAAGTCTACAATTGGTACATTTCCGTCCAAAATACCACTAGGACTTTTCAACTTAAATACTTGTAAACGAGGATCAACTTCTAACGTCATCTCTTCATCCAAATATCGTTTAGAGTAATCCTTGATGTAAATACCCCCAATATCTGAATCTACTGTCAAATTAAAATCAGATTTATCCTGGAGCTGATCCAGTAACAACAAGCGAAAGCTAGTATCAAGAGAACAAACACCCATTTTAGAATACTTACCCACACCATCATCTAAATCCAAAATAATCACTGCTTTGCTTTCGATATAGGGAGTCAATTTTACTTGAGCTTCGTCGCTAATTTTCAAATACATTAATTCTTCGCCTCTTTCTTACATAATAAATCAACATTCAGTTTATAAATGTTAACGTCCATAAGTAACAGTACCTACCTAGACTATGTTTTTGCCTAGTCTAAACGCGTATAATTTCCAGCAGCAAATTGTTTTGATAACGCCACATAATGCTGGGCATTTTCTTTGTTTTTCCGAATCTCTTCTCTCGTCAAAGGACGAATCACTTTAGCTGGTCGTCCAAAGGCTAAAACATTTGGCGGAATCTCAGTCCCTTCTGTAACTAAAGAACCTGCACCTATCAAACTATTTTTCCCGATTGTTGCATGGTTCAAAACAGTTGAACTCATACCAATCAAAGCTCCATCTTCTACTGTACAACCATGTAGCATACAGTGATGACCAATCGTTACATTTTCGCCGATAATAACAGGTGCATCTTGATCGACATGGATCACTGTGCCATCTTGTACATTACTTCCTGTATTGACGGTGATTGAATTGTTATCGCCTCTAAGCACAGATTGAAACCAAATACTTGTATCTTTAGCCAACACCACATTACCATAAACATCTGCACTTGCTGCAATGAAATATTCTTTTGTCATATTTCTCACCTCTTCTATTGCTTTTAGTATAACAAATTTGGCTAAATTACGTAGTGAATAGACTTCTTTATTCCTATAAAAAAGGAAAGACAACCTCAATCGGTGTCTTTCCTTTTTATTATTCGTAGTCGCCATCTTCAGCAAACTGGCTATTATATAGTTTTTCATAAAAACCGCCTTGTTCTAATAGCTCGTTATGCGTTCCTTTTTCAATGATTTCACCTTGGTTCATTACAAGGATCAAGTCTGCTTCACGAATTGTTGATAAACGGTGAGCGATCACAAAACTCGTGCGCCCTTCCATAACTCGTTCCATTGCTTTTTGAATCAACGCTTCTAAACGGGTGTCGACGGAACTTGTTGCTTCATCTAAAATCAAAATTCTAGGATCAGAAATCACGGCTCTGGCAATCGTCAATAATTGTTTTTGGCCAAGAGAAACGTTGTCTCCTTCTGAATTGATTTCCATCTCATAACCATCAGGCATGGTGCGGATAAAATGATCAACATTGGCAGTCTTCGCTGCATCAACTACTTCATAATCGGTCGCATCTAATTTACCAAAACGGATATTGTCCGCAATTGTTCCTTCGTATAGCCAAGCATCTTGCAAGACCATTCCAAAGACTGAACGTACATCACTTCGATCCATTTTTTTCGTATCGATCCCATCGATTTTGATTGCCCCATCTGTAACATCATAAAAACGCATCAATAAATTAATCAATGTTGTTTTTCCTGCTCCAGTTGGTCCAACAATTGCGACCGTTTGGCCTGCTTTTACTTCAAAGTTCAAGTTTCTGATCAATGGTTTTGCAGGATCATAACTAAAGCTGACATTATCAAACTGAACAGACCCTTGAACATTTTCGGGTAACGGAATATCATGTTCATTTAATTCTTCTTCTGGTTCATCTAAAATTTCAAACACACGAGTAGTCGCAGCTGAAGCACTTTGCAATGCCGCTGATAATTGTGTGATATTTCCCATCGGCTGACTAATCTGCCAAATGTATTGAATAAATGCTTGCAATTGCCCAACCACGATAGCACCTGTAATCACATAGTAACTACCTAAAACTGCCATACCAATATACGTTCCATAAGCAGTCATTTGGACAAGTGGTAACATCAATCCTGAAATAAATGTTGCTTTAAAACCAAAGCTATTTAAGTTATGGTTGACCTTTTTAAATCCTTGTAACGTTTCTGATTCACGGCCATATAGTTTTAAAACACTAAAACCAGTCATATTTTCTTGCACGTAACCATTTAGATTTCCAAGAGCATTTTGCATTCCTTGGAAGTATTTTTGTGAAATACCAACGATTGTTTTTGAAATAAATAATGATAAAGGAATCATGATGATCGAAATCAGAGCCATCAGCCAATTGATATAAAACATCATCACAACAGCCATTACAATTCCTAAGATAGCTGAAACGATATTGATAAAACTTTGCTGCATCGCATTACTCACGGCATCCACATCATTGGTCACGCGAGATAGAATGTTTCCTTGTTGATTTTTATCAAAATAAGAAACGGGTAGACGATTGATTTTTTCATCAATATCTCGACGTAAATCACGCATTGAATGTTGAACGACTGCTGCCATTAAATATCCTGATAAAAATTGTGCTGCACAGTACCCGATTCCAACAATCAAAATCCAAATCAGGCATTGAATAATATAAGCGTAATTCAAGCCATCACCTGCTGCAACATTCTTACTGATCTCTGTGATCGGTAAACCTGAAACATATGGCATCGCCGCATTAAAAGCCACCGTTAAAACAGTAAAGATGATTACTAAGACAAAGGTTCCTTTATAAGGGTTGATATATCTGCCTAAACGTCTAATAGAAGAGAGTGCGTTTTTCATGCTAATTCCTCCTCTGACAGTTGAGAAGCGGCAATATCATAATAGATAGGGCAATTCTCAAGTAATTCACGATGGGTACCGATACCAACGACATCCCCTTCATTTAAAACCACGATTTTATCTGCATGCATGATCGTCCCTACACGTTGTGCTACGATCAGAACAGTTGATTCTGTTGTTTCCTTTTTCAAGCGAGCTCTTAAATTTGCATCGGTTTGATAATCCAATGCTGAGAAGCTATCATCAAATATATAAACTTCAGGACGTCGAATCACAGCTCTAGCAATCGCTAAACGTTGTTTTTGTCCGCCGGAAAAGTTTGTTCCCCCTTCTGAAAGAAGTTCATCATATCCATCAGGCTTTTGTGAAATAAACTCGGTTGCTTGCGCAATATCAGCAGCTAATTCCATTTCTTCGATCGTTGCATCTTCTTTACCATATCGCATATTCTCTGCGATCGTTCCTGTAAATAGCAACGCTTTTTGTGGGATATACCCGATTTTATTACGCAGTGCACTTAATTTATAATCACGAACATCGATTCCATCAAGTAATACTTCACCTTCTGAAACATCATAAAAACGTGGTATCAGTTGGATCAACGTAGATTTCCCACTCCCAGTACTACCGATAAATGCAACGGTTTCCCCAGGAGATGCTGTAAAGCTAACGTTACGAATCACTGGACTTTCTGAATGTCCAGGGTAAGCAAATGTAACATTTTTAAATTCTAAATAGCCTTTTGTCTTCGTTTCTGTGATACCTGCTTCATTTTCACGAATCACAGGTTCCATATCGAAGGCCTCTTGAATTCGGCGAGCAGAAACAGCTGCACGAGGATACATCATAAAGACACTAGCAAATAACATAAATGAGAATAGTGCATGGAAAATATATTCAATAAACGCAATCAAGTCACCAACAAGTAAGCTCCCTTGATCGATTTGAAGTGCACCATTCCAAATAATCAACACCATCACGATATTAAAAAGAAAGAAAAAGCCTGGTTGTGCTGCCGCCATCAAGCGGAAAAGGCTCTTAGAGCTTTTAGTATAGTCTTCATTGACTTTGCTAAAACGACTTTCTTCAAACTTTTCATTTACAAAAGCGCGAATTACTCGCAAACCAGAAAGGTTTTCTCTCAAAATCCCGTTGATTCCATCTAAGTTTTTTTGCTGTTTATTGGATAATGGTTCAGATACTTTAGCGATCAATACCACAGCTGCTAAAAGAAACGGTAGTGCCCCTAAAACAAACCAGCCTAAAGAAGGACTTGTTCGCATGACCATATATAAACTGACAAAAAACATCATCGGTGTCATAAAGCCTATCCGTAAAATATTCCCCATAAACAACATGATTTGATAGGCATCATTTGTTGTTCTTGTAATCAGTGAAGATACACCAATTGTTTCATATTCACGATGGGAGAAAGTCTGTACCTTTTCAAATAGATCATCTCGAATATCACGTACAATATTTGTTGTCATTCTTGCACCAAAGTACCCTAACATGATATTCATCGCTACGCCAATAACCGTGATTACAATCATCAACAGTCCTTGCTGTTTTACATAATCGTAATCATTGTTTTTGATCCCAACATCGATCATTCGTGCTAAAATCGTGGGTAAACCTAGTTCTATCAATATAAATCCAAAAACACAAATGAAATCTAAAAACAATAATTTCTTATATCTCATCGTGTAACGCCACATCAATTTCAATCAATCATCTCCTATTCCAATTTTTGACCCAGTACTTTCACTATAGCATAAAACCAATAGCTAGGTAAATTATATTTGAATGAAAATCGAACACTTTTCAACTGAATAATAAACTGGACCATTTTTACTATGGTATAATGAAGATTACTTTAATTTTCGCACTAAAATAGAATGAAAGTGATGGGATCAACGTAATGAAAAAAATACTGTATATTTCTTTAGGCTGCCTCGCATTTGGCTTGGGTACGTTAGGGATTTTTCTGCCTATTTTACCTACGACAATTTTTTATATTTTAACTGCATTTTTCTGGATGCGTAGCTCCGAATATCTGTATACAAAATTTATCGAATCAACCTATTATCAAAAATATATTCAAGCGTCTATTCTAGAAAAGAAAATCACTCCTCTCGGTCGAGTAAAACTGTTTTCAACTTTATTTGTAATTTTTGCGATTCCATGTGTCATCGTCCGCAATCCAATTATGACAACTACTTTAGCTATCATCTTTTTGATACATTTAGTTGGTCTAAATTTATATTTCAATAGAAAGAAAGTCACGCCTTTAAAAGAACCAAATGAATAATAAGTTTTTCTTTAAAGTAACAAGTCTGTTTCTATACTTATTCGCTGTTTTGTGATAAAATACGATTAATTGTTGTACAACACAACACAAGGGACGGTTGAAAGAAAGTACAGTTTCCATAAAACAAGTAAAGTGAAGCAAAGTCGAGGCTTCATTTCATCATCAACGAATGTTTTTGATGTCAATTGTTTTTAGGGTGGACAGCCACCTCATTTTGTTGTGTTCAAAAATTACAGTAAAAAATATAAAAATAAATAATTAACTGCTTTGGCAGATAAAGGAGAAAACACATATGATATATAAAGTTTATTATCAAGAAACAAAAGTAAGAAACCCAAAAAGAGAAGATACAAAATCTATTTATGTTGAAGCAGAAAGTGATGTTATCGTGCGCCAACAAGTAGAAGAAAATACCCCATATAACATCGAATACATTCAAGCACTTGATGAAAATCACCTAGCTTATGAACAAGAGCACGCGGAATTCTCTTTAACGGAGTTTTAATATGAAAGTAAATATAAAAAACAATGAAACCGGCGTTTTTGCAATAGGCGGTTTGGGCGAGATCGGAAAAAACACTTATGGGGTTCAATTTCAAGATGAAATCATCATTATTGACGCTGGAATCAAGTTTCCAGAAGATGATTTACTTGGGATCGACTATGTTATTCCCGATTACAGCTATATCGTCCAAAATCTGCATAAAGTTAAAGCGTTAGTTATCACTCATGGACATGAGGATCATATTGGTGGTGTCCCTTATTTATTGCGTCAAGCAAATATACCAATTTACGCTGGTCCGCTAGCCTTAGCTTTGATCACCAATAAATTGGATGAACATGGTTTATTACGTGATGCTGAGATGCATGAAATCAATGAAGATACTGTGATTCGCTTCCGTAAAACAGCGATTAGCTTTTTTAGAACGACCCATAGTATCCCTGATGCTTTAGGTGTAGTCGTTAAAACACCCTCCGGTAATATTGTTGCAACAGGAGATTTCAAGTTTGACTTTACACCAGTTGGTGAACCTGCAAACTTGCACCGTATGGCAAAACTAGGTGAAGAAGGTGTCTTATGTCTGCTTTCTGATAGTACAAATGCGGAAATTCCAACTTTTACTAAATCAGAGAAAACGATTGGCTCTTCTATTTTAAAGATTTTTGAAAAGATTGAAGGAAGAATTATCTTTGCTAGTTTTGCTTCAAATATTTTCCGTCTCCAACAAGCCGCAGATGCTGCCGTTGCAACGGGACGTAAGATTGCAGTATTTGGTCGTAGTATGGAAAATGCAATCGTTAACGGCGAACATTTAGGATATATCAATGTACCCAAAGGAACGTTTGTAGATGCGAGCGAGCTGAATCAACTTCCTGCTGGCGAAACAATGATTTTATGTACAGGTTCTCAAGGTGAACCGATGGCAGCATTAAGTCGGATTGCAAATGGAACTCACCGTCAGATTTCAATACAGCCTGGTGATACAGTGATCTTTTCAAGTTCACCGATTCCTGGAAACACAACAAGTGTTAACCGTCTGATCAACTTGCTTTCAGAAGCAGGTGCTGAAGTTATTCATGGAAAAATCAATAACATCCATACTTCAGGTCATGGTGGCCAAGAAGAGCAAAAATTAATGTTGAGTTTAATGAAACCTAAATATTTTGTGCCTGTACATGGTGAATTTAGAATGTTGAAAATCCATGCATCGTTAGCACAAGATGTTGGTGTGCCAGCGGACAATTGTTTTATCATGGAAAATGGTGATGTTTTAGCTTTAACGGCTAATGAAGCTCGAATCGCTGGTCATTTCAATGCCAGTGATGTTTACGTAGATGGTAACGGTGTCGGTGATATTGGTAATGTTGTCTTGCGTGATCGCCGGATTCTTTCTGAAGAAGGTTTGGTTTTAGCAGTAGCGACAGTGGATATTAAAAATAAAGAAATTCTAGCTGGTCCAGATATCTTATCTCGCGGATTTGTCTATATGAGAGAATCGGGAGAAATGATTCATGAAGGACAGCGTTTATTGTTCAATGCAATTCGTGAAGCATTACGAGATGAAAATTGTACAGAGGCGAAATTGTGTGATGCCATTTCAGCTGCTTTACAACCCTTCTTGTTTGAAAAAACAGAACGTCACCCGATGATTTTACCAATGATCATGACTTCATGAGTGTGAATACAAAAAAGCAACTGATGGATAAAGTCCATCAGTTGCTTTTTGTCTCTATACTACATTATTCACTACTAAAACGTTGGCTTTTGTATGGTTAACAACATAAGAAGTCGTTGATCCAACCATTAACCTTTCAAAACCGTTTAAACCTGTTCTGCCGATTACAATTAGATCGATCGGTTCTTTCGACTCTGTAAAATCAGCGATCAACGTTTTGGGATAACCATACATAACATACGTGAAAACTTGAGAAACACCTTGTTCAAGTGCTTTTGACTCGCGTTCTTTCATCTCTTCTTCTTCTCTTGTACGAAGATCTTCCATCAGTGTTCCCATCGACATTGTTAGTTCACCAAAATAATTACCCATCTCTTCAATAACAGATAAAACGTGTAAAGCCGCGTCATTTCGTTTGGCAATTTTGATTGCTTCTTGAAAAGCTTTTTCTGACTGGTCAGAACCATCTACAGCAACTAAAATATTCTTATAAGATTCTCCCACGATAAAAACCTCCTTCTTTGTTATTTCTATTATACTACTTAAAAGGGCTTTCAACAAAAAAATTTGCCGCGTAAAAAACTTTCTTCTTTACACTTCTAAAAAGCCGTGTTATAGTAATCATGGAATTTCGTTATCAGATATCGTTGCCTTTCATAAGAATCAAGAGAGGAGAATTATTATGACATTTGGTAATAAAGTATTAAAATACCGTGTAGCACTTGATACAAAGAGAAATTTGTTTATGGCTATCGATGCAAATAACCAAGCAAACATTGCTTATGGTATCACGATTACACAAGCAGTAAAAGAATTGAAAAAATCTATTTAAGGAGTTATCAACCTAAATGAGCGATTCAAGTTCTAATACGATTTAAAGGCGTCTAGTGAATGTTAATCACGGATGCCTTTTTTGTTTTGTATTACATCTTAATTAAGAATACTGTTCAACATCTGCTTTGCATTGTACTCTCAATATTTAACAGCAAAAAAAAACATCTGACAACTGTCAGATGTTTTGGAATGGACTAATTAGTTTTTAACAACGTTAACTGCTTGAGGTCCACGATCAGAATCTTCAACGTCGAAGCTTACTGATTGGCCTTCTTCGATTGTTTTGAATCCTTCACCTTGAATTGCTGAGAAATGTACGAATACATCGCTACCATCTTCGCGAGAGATAAATCCAAATCCTTTTTCTGCGTTAAACCATTTTACTGTTCCTTGTTCCATTCTTTTGTTCCTCCTCGTGCTTAAGCACTAAATATTGTAACATTGCCCGTATACGATAGAGGGTTTTAAAATTAAAACTTCTATATTGTCCCAAACAAGATTACACTAACATTGTACATGCGAACCCTTATTTTTGCAAGAAATCTAGTTAGTCTGCCGCAAAAAAATTTTCTTCTCTCATGCTGATGTAAACTTGTTCTCCGATGATAATATGATCCAATACTTCGATCCCCATCATCTTTCCACATTTCTGCATTCTTTGCGTAAAATGAATGTCACTTTCTGACGGAGTCGGATTACCGCTCGGGTGATTATGAGCGAGGATTAAACGTGCCGCAGAGTATTTCACTGCACTACGAAAAATCTCTCTAGGATGCGCCACTGACTGATTCAACGACCCTTTAAAAACTGTTTCTTGTTTGATTACCTCATTCTTCGTATTCAAATACAAACAAACCAAATGCTCTTGGTGAAAATCTTGTAATTCATACATTAAATTTTGAGCAATTTGATAGCTAGAAGACACCTTACCCAATTTTAGCTGGGTACTTTGTTGGATTCGGTAACCAAACTCAATCGCTGCTCTTAGTTCGATTGCTTTGATTCGCCCAATTCCTTTGATTTTCATCATTTCGGTAAGCGTGGCATTTTTCAATTCATATAAATGATTGAAATAATTCAAAAACTTAGAGGCTACCTCCATCACGTTCGTATTCTTTGAACCAGTTCTTAATAAAATCGCTAATAGTTCTTGGTTCGATAAGGCTTTTTCACCTACGACCTCTAATCGTTCACGAGGTAAACAATCTTCTGGCATTTCTCTAATAAATAGTTTTTCTTCTTTGATCAAAAAATCACTCCTTTATACGCTTCTAGTAAAAGATACGCAAAGGAGTGACGTTTTTATTTTTTTAAATAAGCTGGAGCTTGAGATAAACTTTCAAAAATTTCTAACGTTTTTTCTTTAACTTCATCTGTTGGTGCTAACAGATCTGGAACCATAATCACAGGAATCCCAGCTGCATTTGCCGCTGTTACTCCATGAAATGAGTCCTCAAAAATCAAAGTGTTATCAGCTTTTGTGCCTAGGTTGGCTAATGCTTTTTGGAATATTTCTGGATCTGGCTTCGCTCGAGTCACATCTTCTGCTGAAACAATTCCTGAAAAGCGTTCCTTGATTCCAGCGCCCTCTAATAATAATTCAATTGCTGGACGAACATTACTTGAAGCTACGATTCTTGGAATTTCATGTTGATCAAGAAAATCAAGTAATTCCAGAACCCCCTCTTTTAATGGAACTTTGCCTGATTCAAATACTTGGTAGGTATCGTCATATGAACGCTCGATAAACTCTTCTACTTTTGCTTTACCGAAATCCTTATAGATTCGATGATAATTCTCTTGTACCTCTTCATCTGATACACCTAAAAATTCTAAATAAAGTTCTTTGCTGTATGGAAAGTTCATTGCATCAGCTATTTTTTGCGTTGACTGATAATAAATCAGCTCTGTATCAAATAATAAACCATCCATATCAAAAATTACTCCGTCAATTTGTTTCATGATTTCCTCCTAAATTAAAAGCTGAACGAGCCCATTCAGCCTTGACAGAAAAATAGGAAATTATGAGTGTGGCGCTTTTAGCCACAATCATAATTTATCTTTTTTCCGAAAGGCTAGCTCGTGAAGCTAGATACAATTAAAAGCTGAACGAGCTCATTCAGCCTTGACAGAAAAATAGGAAATTATGAGTGTGGCGCTTTTAGTTACAATCATAATTTATCTTTTTTCCGAAAGGCTAGCTCGTGAAGCTAGATACAATTAAAAGCTGAACGAGCCCATTCAGCCTTGACAGAAAAATAGGAAATTATGAGTGTGGCACTTTTAGCCACAATCATATTTTATCTTTTTTCCGAAAGACTAGCTCGTGAAGCTAGATAATACATAGCGCAATCGACCTTGTCTAGTTGAGACTAGTCCCCATCGCCAGATCCTATGTTCAACAACAATTCACGGACTTGTGAAACAAAATAAAGTGAGCCCGTCACTAACATCAAATCGTCTGCAGACATTTTTTCTAAAATTTCACCTAAGCCGAATTGCCACAATGAAACAATCTCTGTTTTATCATCTTCAAAATGTTCCATCTTTGTTAATTCAATTGCTCTAGGATAATCAAAAGTGGTCAAATATAAATGAACATTGGGCACTTTTCTTAATATCGCAATCATTTGATCGATATTTTTTGACGCTAATGCCGAAAATAAAATATGGATATCCCGATTTGGAAATTCCTTTTTCAGATTTTCAGCTAAGCGGCGCATCGCATGGTCATTATGGGCACCATCTAAAATAATTAATGGTTCAGCACTTATTTTTTCCATCCGAGCAGGCCATTGAGCCTGAGCTAACCCTTGATAAACATCTCTATCTGTAAAATTGATTTGGCGCATTTCACAGTAAAGATAGAACAGCTGGATTGAAACAGCCGCATTTTCTACTTGATGACGACCTAATAAAGGTACTTTGACTTTAGGTAACTTACCTGCGTCACCATAAAAATCAAAGATTTCGCCCCAATTTTTGTCGGGATGTCGATATTCTGCTTTATAATCTTTTTCATAACGATACACGCTACTGTGTTTTTCTGTCGCGACTTCATTGATCACGACAAACGCTTCTTCCTCGATGTTGCCAGTTACAACTGGAATTCCTTCTTTGATGATTCCAGCTTTTTGGAAGGCAATTTTTTCAAGTGTATCACCTAATATTTCTGTATGGTCTTTACCGATCGTAGTGATTGCTGTTAACATCGGTCTCACAACATTGGTACTATCTAATAAACCGCCAAGTCCAACTTCAACAATGGCGATATCAACTTGTTCATCTAAAAAATAATCAAGCGCCATAACAGTTAATGTTTCAAATTCAGTGATTCCTGCACTCTCAGGCTCTTGATCCATTTCTTTGATCAACTCTTGATATTTTTCCACATACTGGATGATATGATTGTCTGATATTCCATGTCCGTTAATGGCAATTCGTTCATTAAAATGTTCGATATACGGAGAAGTAAAAGTTCCTACGGTAAGTCCTAATTCTTCTAACATACAGCGTAAATATGTGACTGTAGAGCCTTTTCCATTTGTACCTGCAATGTGGATGGTCGGTACTTTTTCTTCAGGATTACCGACTCTTTTCAGTAATGCCTCCACCCGATCAAGACCTGGCCTAGATCCAAAGGGTAGTCTACTATGAATCCAATCGATTGCTTCTTCTATCGTTAATGACATCTTATCAACTCCTCATTATCCATTATATCGAAAGCTGAGGTGCTTTTCACTAATTAACGCCTTTAATTCTGTAATTGATCGATTCTATAAAAAAGAGTTAACAAATGGTTCATCACTTTCAAATAAAAACTACTATGATAAAATAAACAAGTCTCTATGTATGAACTAACTACTAATTCTTTTGCACCAACACCTAATCCCATGATAAACTAGAGTCTTGGAGAGAAATCTAACCACGTTTGTTTTATAAATAACGAGTTTTCAAAATTAATATTGTTGCAGGTAGTTCGTTTGATTTTCAAGGATTGATTGAACCTTTATCCTAAAACAGTTACAAATCATTAGAATAGAGGAGCAGTATAGTATGTCAAAAACAAAAAAAAGTTTATTGGTCACTGGAAGTTTTCTTCTTCCTTTCCTATTATTAATCATACTCTGGTCGATTTTAGGTTTAGCACCGTTAGGAAATAACAATCTCTTGGTAAGTGATTTAGGTACACAGTATATGCCATTTTTAAGTTCATTGAAGCAGTTTTTCCAAGGAGAAACTTACTCTTTATATTCATTTTCTGATGCCCTTGGTGGAACTATTTTACCCTTAAGCGCTTACTATTTATTAAGTCCTTTCAATAGTTTAGTCTTGCTGTTTTCTTATGAGCAATTGCCGATTGCTATCTTATTGATCATTACATTAAAAATTTCCCTCATGGGCAGCTCGATGTTTTATTATCTTCAAAAAACGTATCGGCAATCAACCATTTCAACTTTACTTTTTTCAACATCTTATAGCTTATGTGGCTTTGTAACGGTCTATTGTTTGAATTTCATGTGGTTGGACGCATTGGTTTTGCTCCCTTTACTAGTATTGGGGATTCAGCGATTATGGGATCATAAAAAGTATGTTCTTTATGCAGTCTCATTATTTTCAGCCATCGTAACCAATTATTATATGGGCTATATGCTCTGCATTTTTGCTGTATGCTACAGCATTTATTGGTATTATCAAAAAACAGAACCATCTAAAAAGAAATCGATTTGGCTATTTATTAAAGAAAGTCGTTTGTTTTTCGTTACTTCTTTCCTAACTGGGATTAGCACAAGCTTTATTTTGATTCCAGCTGTAGAAGGAATGTTAGCGACAAAGAAAACTAATTTTGAGTGGCAAACATTTTTACCGACACCTAATTTTGGTTTTAATTTTCTTTCGCAATTAGGTCTTGGCAGCGTTAATTTTGAATGGCGTTTAGAACATCTACCGACGATTTTTTCTGGAATCTTGATGGCCTTGCTTTTTATTGCTTATTTTCAGCTGTCAGCTATTTCTAAGAAAGAAAAAATTGGCGCTGCGTTTTTAGTTGGGTTTATTTTCTTGAGTTTCTGGTTGGAACTTGTCAATACGATTTGGCATATGTTTCAAAGTCCTGCAGGATTTCCGTATAGAAATACGTTTATCTTTAGTTTTTTGGTGATAAAATTTGCCTATGAAGCGTTTCTAAAATTGAAGGATGGCGCAAGATTAAAGATAGTTGTTCCTTGTATTTTTTCTGGATTGTTGCTTATTGGTTATATTGCTTTAAAATTTTCAAAAGAGAAAATCTTTTTACTGTCCGATTATTATGTTGTTCTCAGTCTATTTAGTATTTGGTTGATATTTGGTTTAATTGTCTTAATTCAAAAAATGCACGGCTCAAAAAGAAGCGGCCTTTATGTACTATTATTCCTAGTCGTTTGTTCTGAATTAGTCTTTAATTTTTGGATCAGCTTTAAGGATATTCCATTTGGAAACCAAGAAAAATTTGCACAAACCTATAAAATTCAGGATAGAATCATTTCTGATTTACAAAATAAACATCCTCATTTATTCAGGATAAAACAAACGATTGATTCCGATGATGCAGGTTATAATGAAAAAAATAATGGCTACAATAATCCAATTTTATATGGCTATGCTGGTGTTTCCAGCTATACCTCTACTCTAGATGCTAAAACCCAAGATACGTTACATGCTTTAGGTTTATATCAAAAAAATGACCGTAGAATCGCTTATGTGGATGAGTCGAAAGTTATCAACTTACTTTTAAATGTGAACTATCAGCTCACACCAGAAATTAAGTCATACCAAGAGAATAGTTCAAGTGATCCTTCAACAAATGTTTATGAAAATGAAGAAGCAATTGGCATGGGCTTTTTGGTCCCACAGAAATTCGGTGACCTTAAATTAGCTAACGATCAGCCTCTAAAAAATCAGGAAATGATTCTACAACAGATCCAAGAAAATAAACAAGGTTATTTTCAAGAAACACAAAAAGTAGCTTGGACAACTCAAGTAGACAATCAATACACACTCACTACAAAAACAACAACAGATGGTGAACTTTATCTTTTTGCACCAGAAATCGACTGGAAAAAGATCACTTCTTTTAAAGTAAATGGGGGAAAAATCCAGCCTGCGGTTTATATCGCAACAAATCAATTATTTAATCTTGGCTACTTCAAAAAAGATGACGTTGTTCAATTACAACTTGAATCTGAAAAAGAGCTTGAAGAAAAAACAATTGAATTAAAAACCTTACAAGAAGAAACCTTTGATTCATTAATTACCAAACAAAAGTCTAAAGCGATTCAGCTTGAAGAAGAAGTCTCAGGTACTTTGACTGGAAAAATCACCGTAACTGATCCAGAAAATTCATTGCTTTACTTGGCGATTCCCTATGATAAAAATTGGCAGATCACAGTCGATGGCAAAAAGGTCAAAGCTAAGTCGGTTTTAGGTAATTTTACTGGGATTGAATTAACTTCTGGTAAGCATCAAATTAAAATGCATTACCAACAACGAAACTTTATTATAGGAGTTTTGATTAGCATTTCTGTTCTTTTGAGCGTATTATTTTATCAACTAATAAAATACTTTACACGACAAAAATCAACCTAAGAACGAGAGGAATTTGCAGCCATGGGGAGAAAAATTCTGAAACGAATTATCTATGTACTGCCTATTGTAGGAGTTATTTGTTTCACTGGTCTAGTGGTTTATGGATACTATAAAGGTATTTTTCATTCTGTTCAATCTTTACAGGACTTCATGAAACAATTTGGAGAATACGCAGTGTTGATTTTTATCTTTTTACAAATGCTTCAAGTGATTGTGCCAATTCTTCCAGGTGGAATTTCAACACTTGTTGGAATGCTGATGTTCGGAAGTCTACCTGGCTTACTCTATAGTTATATTGGTTTGATGATAGGTGATGTTATCGTCTATTGGCTAGCACGTTATTATGGGAAACCTTTTGCCCAGCTTATCCTTTCTAAGAAACGGTATTTAAAATTCGAAAAAATGTTGGACCAGCCTGAAAAAGGAATTAAGAAATTGATGATTGTTACGTTATTGATTCCTTTTGCACCAGATGATTTGACGTGTTTGGTTGCAGGTCTGGCTGATCTGCCGTTTAAGGAATATATGAAAGTGTTATTGCTTTTTAAACTTTGGTCCGTTGCGACTTATGGATATGCGTTGTTGTTCTTGTTTAATCGGTTTTTGATTAGTTAGAACAATTAAAAAAGACAGAAATGGCATAAAAAATGTCATTCCTGTCTTTTTTGTTTATTAATTCACTGTACGTAATTGTGCAATTCGTTCTTTCACAACTACTTGTTTCTCTAAATAATCTTTCTCTTTAGCTTTTTCTGCTTCCACAACATCATTTGGCGCATTAGAAACGAAGCGTTCATTCGCTAATTTTCCTTGAACACGTTTGACCTCTTGCGTCCATTTATCCAATTCTTTCTCTAAACGGGCTATTTCTTCTTCCACATTGATCAAGCCAGCTAATGGCAGATACAGCTCTGCTCCAGTTAGAACAGCTGACATCGCTAATTCGGGTGCAATAATGTCACTTGCAATCGTTAATTCTTCTGGATTACAGAAGCGCTCGATGTAGTTTGTGTTTTCGATTAAAAATTTATCAACTGCTTCATCATTAGTTTTAATTAACAGTGTGATTGGCTTAGATAACGGTGTGTTCACTTCAGCACGAATATTACGTACTGAACGAATCACTTCTTTTAAAACTTCCATGCCACGAGCGGCTGTTTCATCTGAAAACGCTTCGTGAACAACTGGGTAATCAGCAACTACAAGAGATACACCTTCATGAGGAATATTTTCCCAGATTTCTTCTGTCACAAAGGGCATGATTGGATGCAATAGACGTAAAATTTGGTCTAGTGTATACACCAAAATACTGCGTGTTGTTTGTTTGGCAGATTCATTTTCTCCGTAAAGAATTTCTTTACTCATTTCGATATACCAGTCACAAAAATCGTCCCAGATAAAGTTATATAACTGACGACCTGCTTCACCAAATTCAAAGCGGTCAAATAAATCAGTCACACGAGCAATTGTTTCATTTAAACGTGTCAAGATCCAGCGATCTGCGACAGTTTTTTCACCACTAAAGTCGATATCTTCATAAGACATTCCCTCAACATTCATGATCACAAAACGGCTGGCGTTCCAGATTTTATTGATAAAGTTCCAAGAAGCATCCATTTTTTCGTAACTGAAACGCATATCTTGACCAGGTGTTGAACCATTTGACATAAACCAACGTAATGCATCTGCTCCGTATTTATCGATGACTTCCATTGGATCGATGCCGTTTCCTAGAGATTTACTCATTTTCCGTCCGTCTTCTGCTCTGATTAATCCATGCATCAAGACATTTTTAAATGGCGCTTGTCCTGTAAACTCTAAACTTTGGAACATCATACGGCTAACCCAGAAAAAGATAATATCGTAGCCAGTTACCAGAGTGCTTGTTGGGAAATAATGCTGATAGTCAGCTGCTTTTTCATCAGGCCACCCCATTGTTGAAAATGGCCATAATGCTGAGCTGAACCATGTATCTAATACATCTGAATCTTGTGTCCAATTTTCTGCATCAGTTGGTGCTTCCATGCCAACATACATTTCGCCTGTTTCTTTATGATACCAAGCTGGGATTTGATGTCCCCACCATAATTGGCGTGAAATTACCCAGTCATGCACATTTTCCATCCAACGTAAGAACGTTTGGTTAAAGCGTGGTGGATAAAATTCTACCGCATCATCTGTTTCTTGATTTTTAATTGCTTTTTCAGCTAACGGTGCCATTTTAACAAACCATTGTGTGGATAAACGAGGTTCAACAACAACACCAGTCCGTTCTGAATGCCCTACGCTATGATTCATTGTTTCAATTTTAATTAAACGACCCATTTCTTTAAGATCAGAAACGATCAATTTACGTGCAGCAAAACGATCCATACCAGCATATTTACCAGCTAAATCATTCATAGAACCATCTTCATTCATTACATTTACGCGAGGTAAATCGTGACGGTTACCGACTTCAAAGTCATTGGGATCATGAGCTGGTGTGATTTTTACTACCCCTGTTCCAAATTCCATATCCACATATTCATCAGCAATGATTGGAATTTCTTTGTCTACTAAAGGTAGCGTAACTGTCTTACCGATTATTGCTTGGTAACGCTCGTCATCAGGATGAACGGCAATCGCTGTATCTCCTAACATTGTTTCAGGACGAGTCGTAGCGATTTCCACAACGCCTGTTCCATCAGTCAGTGGATAACTCATATGGTAAAACGCACCTTCGATATCTTTGTGGATAACTTCGATATCAGATAAGGCTGTTTTGGCTTTTGGATCCCAGTTGATAATGTATTCACCACGATAGATCAAGTCTTTTTCATATAAAGAAACGAAAACTTTGCGGACAGCTTCAGACAAGCCCTCATCTAAGGTAAAACGTTCACGGCTATAATCTAGTGACAAGCCCATTTTTGCCCATTGTTCACGGATATGAGAAGCATATTCTTCTTTCCAATCCCAAACTTGCTCAACAAATTTTTCGCGACCTAAATCGTAACGAGAAATATCTTGCTCTGCTAATTTTTCTTCTACTTTTGCTTGTGTTGCAATCCCAGCATGATCCATTCCTGGAAGCCATAAAGTATCAAAACCTTGCATTCTTTTTTGACGGATAATCATATCTTGTAAAGTTGTATCCCAAGCATGACCTAAATGTAGTTTACCTGTAACGTTTGGTGGCGGAATGACAATTGAATAAGGTTTTGCTTCTTTGTTGCCGTTTGGTTTGAATAAGTCTTGATCTAACCATTTTTGATAACGGCCTTGTTCTACTTCTGTGGGTTGGTATTTAGTTGGCAGATTTTTTTCTTCTGTCATGTAGATTCCTTCTTTCTATAACGTGTTAGTATTCTTTTGAAATATCTGTGATGAGCATATAAAAAAGCCCTAAAATACTTTCGTATTTTAGGGCGTATATACGTATACGCGGTACCACCTAAATTGTGTCTGACTATCCAAACACCACTCATTCGTGAGGTAACGATCACTACTCGAATCATTCTACTACATTCAAATCATCGACTCCCAAGCTACCTTCTTACTGGTTATGTGAAAATCTTCCACCAAGTGATTTTCTCTCTATAACGATGCCAGTAATACTCCTCTTGTTCATAGTCTTTGACTCATTTTAACATTGAAGATGAATAGAAGTCAATTTGAAATAAATTACCGAGCTGCTTTTGCCTTTTCCAACGCAGTAACATAATCAGGTTCTTCCGCAATTTCTGCAGAAATTGCTTCGTAAACTATGTTGCCTTCTTTATCAATCACAAAAATGCCACGAGCTAAATGTTCCATTGCTGGAATAAATAAACCATATGCTTCGCCAAATTTGCCATCAGTATCATGTAAAATTTCCATATCGACACCTTCAGCTGCACACCAATTCGCTTGTTCTTCTTTTGTATTATTAGAAATCGTAATGAATTTTACCCCTTCAACATTCGCGGCTTCTTGATTGAAACGTTTTGTTTGTAATGAACAGATTCTAGTATCGATATCTGGTACAACACTGATCAAAACGGGTGTTCCAATAAAATCTGATAGATTTACTATTTTATCGTTTAAATTTCCTAATGAAAAATCAGGGGCTTTCGTGCCGATCTCAGGTTGTACACCAATTATTTCTACTTCTTCGCCTTTTCTTGTAACTTTCATTAATTTTTCCTCCTCTAATTTAAACGCTGAATGCGTTGTTGGTTAATGAAGCTAGATACTTAAGCTTCAAAGCTCACTCAGTTAAATTTCTCTCTCTATTTAGTATAGAGGAAGGACGAACAGAAGACAAAGTTCTTGCTTTCTATGCTCGTTTACTTGAAAAGGTTTCATCAAAATAAATCAATGTCTGTAACTCTGTTGTTAAATCGATATATTGAACATTCACATTATGAGGTACAGTTACTCTGTCCGGCGCAAAATTCAAAATTGCAGTAATACCAGCATCAACGATTTTATCGATCGCCTCTTGTGCAAATTGACTTGGTACCGTGGAAATCGCAACAGTCACACCCGTTTTTTTAACTTCTTCTGCTAAGTTTCCCATTGGTTGGATAACAATATCGTCGATCGTTAATCCTACAAGTTCTTCTTCAGAATCAAATGCACAAACAATGTTCAGGTTTTCATTTCTTCGGAAATTATTTTTTACCAATGCTTTTCCTAAATTACCACAACCGATCAAAGCAATGCGTTTTTCTTCTTGCGTATTTAAAATATGACTAAAAACTTCAATCAGGTAAGGCACATCATAGCCATAGCCACTGCGTCCTAATTCACCTAAGTGGGAGAAATCTCGACGAATCGTCGCTGATGGTACTTGGATCACATCACTAAATTCTTTCGATTTGATCCGAGTTACACCGGAATCTCCTAACATTTTCAGATAACGCAAATACAAGGGTAGTCTTCTTGCGGTTGCTTTGGGCATTTTTTTTTCTTTATGTAATTCTTTCATTTTCCAACCTCCTTGTTACTTTTTTCACATATATATAGTTTAGCATGCTTAAAGATCGTGGGCAACTTGTTTGTGAAAAAAATAGCAGGTATTAGAAAAAACTAATAAAAAAGAACAGATTCGATAGCGTTATCAAGTCTGTTCTTTCAACTTTTATAGTAAATCAGAAAATTCTTCGTTTTGTTCGCTCAGTTCAGTTATTTCACTAACTTTTAAACTAGCCATTGACCGTGCCATCAGTCCTTCTATATCTAGTCTAGCTTCATAGGCTTGCGCTTTATCTAATTTGGGTCTGGTTTTTGGTTGAGGTGGCGCAAAAATCGTACAACAATCTTCAAATGGTTGAATGGCCAACTCAAAAGTATCGATTTTTTCAGCAATTTCGATGATTTCACCTTTATCCATCGATACAACTGGGCGAATGATTGGTGTTGTGGTTACTTCATTGATTGCTACCATGCTTTGTAATGTTTGTGATGCAACCTGTCCCAATGATTCTCCATTGATGATGACTAGCCCTTTTCTTTGAACACGTATCGCATCAGTCAAGCGCAACATCATTCGACGTGTCACCGTCATTAAATAGCCTTCAGGCACTACTCGTTTAATCTCTTCTTGGATTTCCGTAAACGGTACTTCGATGAACTGTATACTACCAGCATAAGGCGCAATTTTTGCAGCTAGATCCTTAGCTTTTTGTAGAGCTTGCTCACTTGTGTATGGCGGGCTAGCAAAATGGACAGCTTCCACTTCTACACCTCGTTTCATTGACAAGTAACCTGCAACAGGTGAATCAATTCCACCAGAAAGCATCAACATACCGCGTCCACTAGTTCCAACAGGCAATCCACCGGCACCACGAATCGTTTCATAAGAAAGATAAGCACCTTCTTTGCGGATTTCTACACGGATTTCAATATTTGGTTTTTTCATTTGTACAGCAATTTCTGGAAAAACCTCAAAAACAGCACCACCAAGTTCTCGGTTTAATTCATTTGTATCCAATTCAAAGCTATGATCAGAACGTTTAGAGGTAATTTTAAATGTTTGCCCTGGCTGATAGGCTGATTTTATAATCGTTTGGACCATTTCACGAATTTCTGGCATTGTTTTTTCTACACGAACACTTGGAGAAAAATTTTGAATACCGAAAACTTTTTCTAACTTAGGCAAGATTTGTGCACTGTCCTCACCATTTAATATTAGGTGCATCCGATCTCGGTCAGCATGGATTTTGACAGCTGGAAAATCACCAAGTACTCTTTTGACATTTTGGGCTAATTGAGAGATAAATAATTTTCTATTTTTCCCTTTCGTTGAAAGCTCGCCGTAACGAACCATAATTTCAGTATATTTCACAATTTTTCAATCCTTTTCTATAAAGCTTGATTTTTTATTCCATTAGCTATTTAACACTAAGAATTTTTTATATAGTTGATTAAAAATAATCATAAATTGTTCCGCTTCTGCAATCGTATTGCTTTCATCTAAGCTAAGACGAATGGCGGATGTTGCTAAAGCGTCAGGTACTTTCATAGCGTGCAACGTGCTGCTAGCCATTTTTTTCCGACTTGAACAGGCGCTAGTCGTTGATGTATAAATTTGTTTTTCTTCTAATGCATGTACAAGCACTTCTCCCCGAATTCCTTTTAAAGCAAAACATAAAATATGAGGTGCAAAGTCAAATGTTTCTTTTGAAAATACCGTAACATTGGTATATTCCTGCAATGCTTCGATCAAATAACGACGAATCGTTGCAGTATGCTCTGGTTTTTCTGCTTTCTTGTCTGTATACAAACGTAACGCTTTAGCCATTGAAACGATCCCAGCAACATTTTCAGTCCCGCTTCTTTGATCATTTTCTTGACCACCACCCGTTAATAGCGGTGCAAGCTTACGACCATGTTTCCAATAAATAAACCCTATACCTCTAGGACCGTGAAACTTATGAGCAGAAAAAGTGGCAAAATCCACGCGAGGTGTTAACCATTGTTCTTGACTGACTTTACTGATTGCTTGAACCGCATCCACATGAAAATGAATCGTTGGGTAATTTGCTAAGCAGTCACTAATTGCTTTAATCGGCTGGATTGAACCTATTTCATTATTCACTGCCATGATCGAAACAAGGATCGTATCCTTACGAATCAATTTAGCTAATTCATCGACTTTCACAAATCCGCGTTCATCAACTGGAGCAATTGAAAGTTCAAAACCATTCTCTGCGAGTTGCCTTGCTGTTTCAGAAACAGCTGGATGTTCAATATTTGAAATAATGATATGACGACCAAACGACTTCTTCTCTAAAGCTGTTCCTTTTAAAACCCAATTATCGCCTTCCGTCCCACCACTTGTAAAATAAATCTCGTTTGACTTTACTTGGATCAAATCAGCTATTTGCTTACGAGCTTGTTCCATCAGACGACTGGCTTGATTGCCTAAATCATGTAGACTAGACGGATTCCCAATAATACGTTGGCTTACTTTTACATATGTATCTAACGCTTGTGGATAAATCGGTGTTGTTGCACTGTTATCAAAATATATCATCTAAAAAACCTTCTTCTTTTGAAATTCTTTCCTATTATATACTTTCTATTTTAGTAGTTCAACCAAACTACTAGAATTCATTAAATAATAAATTGAAACAAACAAAAAGACGAGACCACAGTCTCGCCTTTTTACATTTTACTTACTATTACATTGCATCAAGATTGTTGAAATAAAAATCTTCAATTCTTCTAAATGCGCCTGGCTCCACTCGTTCAAGTGCAGTTCCAATCTCATCTAAAGCATCTTGATATCTGTATTCTTTTGAAAATAGTTCTAAACTGTTTTCCATCGCTACACGAATCGCTTCATGTGTGTGACGGTAACGGTTTGCATACTGCATCATTTGTTCTGTCAACGCTGCAGAGTTAACTAAATCTTTGGTTTTTTTATCTAGTAAGTCTAAATCTTCATTACAAAGATCAGAAAGTTTTTTGATTTCTTCCATATTGATTCTAATTCTGTTTAGAGCTTTACTTAATTCTTCAATACGATCAGTTGCTACAAAGAAGAATTCCAAGTAATCAGCTGGCAATCCAGGTAAGCGTTGTTTTTCAACATATCGTTTGATGTTGCGTAAACGGAAATCATATTGATCAACTTTTTCTTGGGCAGCTTTTTCGCCTTTGCGCAATTCTTTTAATGAGTCATCAATTTCAACTTGTTGATTTTCAATATCATCCAAAATTTTGTAGCAATCTTTGAAGAATGCTTGTACTTCTGAATAAGGAATTGTATGTTCATTCATTTTTGGTTCAAAGTCTTCATAACGGCGAATCAGTTCTTCGATCTCTGTTTGGAAACCTCTTGAACGTCCTAACTCATTATGGTTCAATGTATAACTTTGTGATATATGATCTAATTCAATCATCAATTGACGATTATTTTTCAATGCATGAGCAATATAATCTCCGACCACTTTATGGTTCGTCATCACATATTTTTTAGCGTTGATCTCACGTTCCATGATTTCATATAGCGCATCAATTGCATTAGCTGTGTCACGATTAGCAACTTCTACTGCATCGACTTCTGTCTTCTCTAAATCGACTGTTGAATTTTTGACACGTTTTTGAACACGTCTTAGTTCATCTTCGAAATTCTTTTCAGGGAAAACATAATGATCTGCAAGCAGGCGTTTGTATCCTTCTTCGATCTCTTTTAGTTGATCCGGGAATGTCCGATTCAGTTCGTCGTAAAGTGGTGGAATGCGTTTCATCACATCGTCTAATTCATACGTATGACGTTCAGCATTTTCCAAAACTTCACGCGCTTCGATTGGATCTCCTGACGTATTCAATGTCACAAACTGAGTAAATTCGATTTCGATATTTTTGATTTGCTTTTGTAATTCAGGATAGGCAGAACCAAATTCTGATTTTTCATCATGAAGTAATTTACTGATTTCTTCGTAAACGTCTAAAGCTTTTTGGACTTCAAGTGAATTACGTTCTTCACTTTCACGTAATTCTTTCAATCCATTACGGATGATCTCAACTTCTGATTCCATCTCAGTCATTGTTTGATCAGCTTCAGCAACTGCTTTTTTCGCTTTCATAAAACGGAAGGTTTCATTTAAATTCTCAACTTCAAAAATCTGACTTTCTAGCTCTGCAAAAGAACGAGTAGAAATCTCGGTCCAACGCTGATTCCATTCTCTAAACGTGTTCTGACTTTGCCCGACCATGTGCATCTTTTTGACATCGTCGACCTCTTCAATCACTGGTAAGTCGAACAGTTCTTCTTTCCTCTTTTCCAGATCATCGAGTTTCATTTGATTTTTCTTTCTCATAAAATAACCAACTAAATACAAAACTGCTGCGATGATTATTATAGCTAAAACTACGATAATGATCAGATTATTCTTCATTCATGGTTCCTCCGTTTATTAGTCCATATATGATATGTAGCAACCGATAAATAACAAAAATAGTTTTATCTGCCGTTACATTATGCTCTTATCTACTTAAATTTTCTTAAAAACACCTACAGAAAATTATAGCACAAACCAGTCCATCAAGCACTAACTAATTGTATTTTTTTAAGAAATATTTTGAGTTTGCACAATTGTAACAAATCCATTCCAACTATTAGTCAGTTTAACCGACTTGTTCTATATTTTGCAACTTTTTGCACATATCACTTAAAGTATCCAACTGCAGGTCAGCCAGTTGCTGGTCCATTCCAAAGCGAGTATCTTTTAAGGCCCACACAACTGTGCCTGCATCATGTGCTGCACGAATTCCTTTTTCAGAGTCTTCGATGGCCAGACAATTATGGGGCTCAATGCCCATTTCTTGTGCTGTGTATTTATAGATTTCGGGATTTGGTTTACTTTTTTCAAATTTTGTGCCGCTTACAACCACATCAAAATAACTTGTTAATTGCCCAACTTTCAGGACTTCTTGAATCACTTCCAAAGTTGAAGAAGAAGCTAAGCCTATTTTATAGCCTTTCCTTTTAAAAAATTGCAAGACTCGTTTAGCATCTGGATCGATCAAATTGGCGTAATCAATAGGATGTTCCTTTTTATACTGGTGATATTTCTCGCTCAAGAAAGCTTCATCATAGATTGTATCATTAACTTCAAAAATCGTCTCCCATAAGCTTCGCATATCTGCTCCGATAAAGGATGGGATCGGTATTTGTTCAATAGATAAATCATATTCTTTAAGAAATGCTTTTCTACGTTGATAATAAAACCCTTCACTATCGACCAACACGCCGTCCATATCGAAAATAATTCCTTCATATTCCTGCGTCATTTTGGCGCTCCTTTTTTTGACTATTCTTATTCAGCTCTACCAGTCTAACAAAAGTTTGAAAAAAAATGAAGAAATTTGTTGAAAATAAACGGAAAAGAACGAATAATTATCATTTTTACAGTTGCTTTTCAGACCATATTTCGGTATTCTTTTACTATTATAATGAAAAATCTATTAAAATTAGGAGTGAAAAAAGTGAAAGTCATAAAATTTGGAGGTAGCTCATTAGCCTCTGCAGCACAATTAGAGAAAGTTTTACAAATCGTAAAAGAAGACGCTTCACGAAAGTTTGTTGTTGTTTCAGCTCCTGGTAAGCGTTCTTCACAAGACATTAAAGTAACAGATTTACTTATTACTTACTATAATACCTATTTAAATAATGAAAATACCACTGAAATTATCGGAAAAATTGTTGGTCGTTATGAAGCGATTTTAGATGAGTTAGGTATTAGTAAGGAAGTTTTAGGTAATATTCAGCAAGCGATTCAAAACTTAGCAACCTTACCTAAAGAAGATAATCCCCATTTGTTAGATGCTTTTTTGGCTAGTGGTGAGGACAACAATGCTAAATTAGTAGCTTCATTTTTCCAACAACGTGGCTTGAATGCCCGTTATAAAAACCCTTTAGATCTTGGAATCATTGTGTCAGATGAACCTGGTAACGCACGCATTTTGCCTTCTTCTTCAAGTAAAATCAATCACTTTAAAACAACAGAAGAGATTCTAGTGATTCCTGGATTTTTTGGTTTCACTGAAGCGGGGGATATCTGTACGTTTTCCAGAGGAGGATCAGATATCACTGGTTCGATTGTAGCCGCGGGTGTAGAAGCTGATATCTATGAGAATTTTACTGATGTAAATGGAATTTTTGTTGCCCATCCTGGTATTGTTCACGAGCCAAAAACGATCAAAGAACTAACTTATCGAGAAATGCGGGAATTGGCTTATGCGGGTTTTGCTGTGCTTCATGATGAAGCCTTGATGCCTGCTTATCGTGCCAATATTCCGGTGGTCATCAAAAACACAAATAATCCTGAACATCCTGGAACTTTGATCACCACTTCTAGAACAGTAAAACACGATCCGGTAGTTGGGATCGCCAGTGACCAAGGATTTGCCAGTATTTACATTAGTAAATATTTAATGAATAGAGAATTAGGTTTCGGTCGGCGTTTACTACAAATTCTGGAAGAACTAGGACTTAGTTACGAGCATATGCCTTCTGGAATTGATGATATTTCGATTATTTTAAGAGAGCGTCAGTTAACGATTGAGATCGAAGAAGAATTAATGAAACGTTTAGAACATGAACTGGAACCTGATGAATTGCGGATTACTCATGGTTTATCGATGCTAATGGTCGTTGGTGAAGGGATGCGTCAACGAATTGGGGTCATGGCTGACAGCACTGCCGCTTTAGCTTTCAACAAAATCAACTTGGAAATGATCAACCAGGGATCTTCTGAGGTCAGTATTATGTTTGGCATTCGTGAAGATCAAGAGACAAAAGCGATTCAGGCATTATATCAAACATTTTTTAAAAGCTGATTAACTAATTTATGCACAGAAAACTCTAAATAGTAGTTTTCTGTGCTTCTTTATAGAAAGCATTTTATTCGTGAAATGATTGGAGTACAATAATAGTAAGATAGTTAATATGAAAAGGTGGGGTAATTATGATTGAGTTAGTGAATGTCAGTAAAACTTATGGAACCAAACAAGCCTTGAAAGAGTTAAGTTTGACGATTAAACAGGGAGAAATTTTTGGCTTTCTTGGACATAACGGTGCAGGTAAATCCACAACAATCAAGAGTTTAGTAAGTATTATTCAACCATCCAGTGGCGTAATCAAGGTTGATGATTTAGACCTATCCGAAAATCGGCAAGCAATCAAGAAAAAAATTGCTTATGTTCCTGATACACCTGATATATTTTTACAGCTAACCGCTGGTGAATATTGGGATTTGATTGGTGCTGCATATGAGCTTGATAACACACAAAAACAAACTCGTTTGAATGAGCTTGCTTCTTTATTTGATATGTTGAGTCATCAAGATGAAACTTTAGCCAGTTTTTCTCATGGTATGCGACAAAAAACTATCATCATCGGTGCATTATTACCTGACCCTGATATTTGGATTTTAGATGAGCCTTTGCAAGGTTTAGATCCTCAAGCGGCCTTTGATTTAAAAGAAATGATGAAAGCGCACGCTGCTAAAGGAAAAACAGTGATTTTCTCAACCCATGCTTTAGATACTGCACAGCAGTTATGTGATCAATTGGCTATATTAAAAAAAGGCGAGCTCATCTACAACGGTTCTGTCAATGAATTATTGGAACAATCCCCCAATGAATCTTTAGAAGCAATTTATTTAAAAATGGCGGGACGTCAATCGGATACACAATTATTGGCACATATTGAAGGTGATCGTTATGAATAAAACACAGTTGGTTGAATTAACACGGGTCAACTTACGTTATGCCAATCCTCAAGTAACAGATCGAGCTCGAAGAAAAGGCAAGAGTGGAAAAGCGTTAACTCGAGCACTAGTCAATCAATATTTACTTTCTGGGGTTTTATTTTTAGTCATCTATGGGATGACAATGTTCCTTATTGATTTCAGTCAGATGCCTGGTTTCTTTACTTATTATGTAGCTTTGTTTAGTATTTTGGCTTTTTCACAAGGAATCTCAGTTATTTATAACGTCTTTTTTGAAAGTCAGGATTTACCAGCTTATTTGCCTCTGCCTTTTCGCCAAAGTATGATTTTTACGGCGAAGATCTTAGTTGTTGTGCTAACGGTCACCCCCTTTGTCTTTCCAATGCTTGTAGTATTTTTATTGACAGGATGGCGGGCGGGCATTTTTCTACCACTCGCAATTGTTCTAGCAATTTTACTTTTTTTGTTAGTCTTAGCAACAGTCTTCGCTATTTGTTGTCTGATTGTTTTTGGATTAACAAGAACGAAATTTTTTAAAGAACATAAAAAAGTCGTTACTAGTTTGTTATTAGGTATTTCAATGACGATTGCAATTGTCGGAATTGTTTTTATGAATGGACAAAGCTCTGACACTCAAACAGGCCAAATAGATCGTCATCCTATTGCCATTTTATTGCCGTTGTTCCATATTGTATCTAACCCCTTTTCTATGTCAGGTATGCTCAGTTTCGTTGGATTGATCGCCTTATTTTTAGTGTTGATGTTGGCTATCAAAGTCTTGATTCTGCCAAAATTTTATGAGCAATTGACCGATTCAACCACTGCCAAAGGTACAGGTCGGAAAAAACATAAAGCTAATCAAAATTTAGGACAATTGCTTACAAGTTATAATACGCAGTTATTGAAAGAACCCAATTTAATTATGCAAGTATTGTCTAATTCTTTACTGATGCCTGTCATTTTTATCGTGACGTTTGCGATTGGCGGTTCAATGAATTTAAGTCATTTGGATTCTCGTTTTATTGGTGTTGTCTTTTTAGCCGGAATTGCTTTAACATGGATGACGATCAATCAGACTTCTTTTATCAGTAATCTAATTTCTCTTGATCAGGAAAATTTCAATTTTGTACAGTCTTTGCCTATTTCAATGTCTAAATATATGAAACAAAAATTTTTCGTTGGCTTTATTGTACAAACCGTGTTAAATGGCGCGATTGCTTTGCTTGGTGGGATTGTGTTCCGGTTGCCACTTCTCTTTATCCTAAGTTTATTGACCGGTTCATTGTTAGGTAGCTATCTACTTTGTCTACGATTTTTTGCAAGAGATTATCGCTTTATCTCGCTAAATTGGACAAGTATTAGTCAACTGTTTAATCGAGGAGCTGGAAATGTCGGCTTAGTAATTACCATGTTAGGCTCGATTTTTGGCAGTTTGATTTGTTTGGTGCTTTATGGTTTCGCCGCAATGTATTTGCCCTTTTGGCCACTTAATTTAGGTGTACTCGCAATTATAGTCGTCGTGACGTTTCTGTGGATTCGTCATTATCAAAAAAACTTTTGGAATCATTTTGAGTAAAAATTACTTTTCTACAAACGATTTGCTTTTTTCCCGCTGTTTATTCAAAGCAAGAGCTCAAAACAAAACTGCTTTTCAGTTTTGTTTTGAGCTCTAACTGTTTTCTATAAGTTTATTCCGTTTCAGCAGCTTTTGTTTGCCTCTCTATTTCTGCTTTGATCTTTGGTTCCGGTGCAAAATCGGCTTCCCAATTATCTGGTTTTAATACTTTGTGCGTTACTGGATGGTAGTGTGGCTTACCATCTGGAAATATTTTCCCCATGTTGGCTTCATGAACGATGGAAAATATTTCTGTTGGATCAACGCCTAATAATGAAAATGAACCATACGTGAAATACAATAGATCAATCAGCGCATCTACTTGTTCCACCAAAGGGTCCGTTACTTTCTTTTGCTTATCAAGCACCTTTACTTGTGCTTGATCGACAGATACTTTTAACTGATTTACTAATTGGTTAAAGACTTCGGGATCATTGTTCGCTGATCCGTATAAAAATTCAACTAATTCTTCCACTTTAAAACCAGCTCGATCTGATGCTTGTTTAGCAGAAAAATTGGTTGGAGTTTTAGGTTTTCTATTATCAAATTTTGCATGAAATGCTTCAGTTTTTTCAAATGGATTATCGATTTTCATTGGGTTCCTCCTAATTTAAAAGTGGAGCGGACTCGTTTTTTTCCGCAAGTTTAGTCCGCACAACTAAACAATTACACCGTAATATTTCAATGCCTGATAAATCCCGTCTTCTTCATTTGTTCCAGTCACATATTTTGCAGCTTTTTTAACCTCAGCTTCTGCGTTGCCCATTGCAATACCAAGAGCAACACCGTCAAGCATTTCTAAATCATTCCAGCTATCACCAAACGCCATTACCTCATCTAATCTAAATCCAAAGTATTCAGCACATTTTTGAATGCCCACAAGTTTTGAACCGCCACTGGGAATGATATCCACTGTATAGGGATTTGATCTTGTCAATTTACAACCTGGTAATTTCTCGTACAAAAAATCAAGCTCTGATTTAGGGCTTAATAACACACATTGATAAATCGGTTCTTTTAAAACATCCAGGTCATGATAACGTTGTGCCTTTCTATGAATCGAGAAGCGACTGATCAAATTCTTTACAAGTCGTGTAGGAAAATGCTTTGGAAAAAAATGAACCAGTTTTTTCGCCCATTTCTTTTGCCCAAAACGCATAAGTGAACTACCTTCTATACTACGTCTTGAGCCGAACGTGATTTGACGATGGTAAGAATCTGAAAATGCCACAATTCGCTTTAATGTTTCATCAGAAAAATGTTCTGATCGGATCGTTTCTTCCTTTGTATAAACCAGTTGACCATTGTAAGTAACAAAAACGTCTAGATTCAATTCATCAACTTGCTGGCTTAAATGAACTGGTCCGCGACCTGTTGCTACTCCGCAAATGATTCCTTGTGCTTGCGCCTTAGCAATTGCTTGTTTAGTTGATGCCAAGGCCTTAGCATTTTTGTTCACTAATGTACCATCGATATCAAAGAAAATAGCTTTAATCATGGTATTCCTTTCTCAAATGAATCTGTATGTTATTTAAAATAAGCCCATTTGTTTTGGGTTTAAATTCTTGTATTCCAATTTCAGTGCAGCTTTCATTTCTAGTAGGTTGCCTGCAGCATCGCCGCCAGAATTATTATTAAAAATCACGCCAACCTCTTGTGTCTCATTAGCCACTTTTTCCACAGCCTCACTCAACTCTGCGATTTCTTCTGAATTGTAGCGATATAAAGTACGTTTTTTACGCCAATCTTTGTCGTTTGCCATCCAACCTGCAGCATTACGTCCATGAAACCGAAATAACACAAATTGGTCATTTGTAACATAAGGGAAAAATGGTACTGGATTGGTCGGGATCTGGGGTTCATCGACTACAACTAATGAAAACTTATTATTTTTCATAAATGCCACTGTTTGTTTAATATATTTAGCCGTATACCATGAACCATTTCTTAATTCTATCGCAATCGGAAAACCTGCAAACCAGTGGCGAATCTTTTCTAGATATTGAACATTTTCCTTTGTACAACTAAAAGTTCCAGAAAATTGAATCAAAAAGGCAAAAAGTTTCCCACTTTCAATCATAGGTGCCATGCTTGTCAAAAATGCTTCTACCATCTCTTCTTCATTTTGATAATACTGTTGCCACTCTCCCTGACAGCTGATGCCGCTATATACTTTCATCACAAAACGAAAATTTTCAGGAACTGATTTAGTCCACTCCCTAACAGAGTCTTGTTTGGGAATGCCATAGTATGCTGTATCCATCTCGACGAGCGGTAAGTAGCCCGCATATTCGTATAATGTAGAACGCTTTTTTCCGGTTAATTTATCATGTTCATTAAAAGAAGTCAAACCTAATCGAATCATAGCATATGTTTATCCTTTCTATTTTCATCAAACCACTATTATATACATATAGTTAAAATGATTACTCTTTTATTTTATACTAAAAAAGACCAAGACAAAACAAAAAAATGTCTCAGTCAAAAAATGATTTGCTCCTACAGTCCTATTGGCTTTCTTTCCATTTCATGTTTGCTTCACAATAGGTTTGACCGTCAATTCGGATTTCATGCCGTGTCATTTTTCCATCTTCAGTATCAAGCAATTCATAATGGCTTTCTACGACCTGACCATATTCTACTTCCTTATCGAATTTTACATTGATAAATGTCGGCTCATGCTTACTTAGAAAATCATACCCTAAAACATCAAGTAACCAATTGAAATAGATTGCATTGTTAACATGCTGATTTCCATCAATATCAAAATATCGGACACGATAAGGTAAAAATTCACCGTTTTCTACCTTTTCAATTTTTTCACCACGGTAAATTTTCTTGATTTTTTCACTTTCGTACGGCTCGATGATCTCAGGTAGTACACTGCTCATTTTACGGTTTTCTTTATCCATCAAGACAAAAGTTGACTTGATCAATACGCATTCATTACCTTCTTCATCATGAATCCAAAAGTTCCGATAACAAAAATATTTATTGTAAGCCATCGCTTGAGTCGTCACGGCAAGTTTTTCTCCCACTTTAGGTAAACGTGTGATATGGATTTCATAGTTCGTTATGACCCAACCAAGGCCAAACGAAGCAACAAAATCGCTTCCTCTATCTAAGGCATCGCTTTGTTCTTCAGACGTTTTGATCACAACGGCCAACATTGACGGAATCGTCATTTTCCTAGTAATATCGCCATCATAATAAGCTACTTCATATGGGGTCGTAAATTTTTTTGCCACTGGATCTCCTCCTCTTTATGCTTGTATAGCTAGTTAAATTATAACATAATATGTCAAACCGATGATAAAAAAAAACGACGATCTGTACTGGTTCCGTTCGTGTACACTCTACTAAAAATTCTTAAAAAAATATACTTTAATAGAATAAAAAATGATGGAATAACTATATCTTTAGGATATATTAAAAAAAACTTTTCAAAATAGAAGTGTGAATTCTTCCATTCTAAAAAGTTTTTCAGTCCTACCTATTTGTTAAAAAATAAACTCTAATCACTAATTTTTTCACACTATACGTGTCCAGTATTACCATAGCCAAGCACTTCATTCAACAAGTATAAAAGCGTTTCCATGTCTATCCCTCCAAAAAAATTAGTTGATTCCAAAAGAATAATACCATACTATTATATAAACTAGAACTATAATGCATAGACATAGAGGGGAAAAATATGAGAATCAAAGGAGACATCATCCGCACAGTCAGAAAACAAAAAAAGTTGTCGCAAGTAACTTTAGCCGCTGGAATTTGTACACAAGGAACTGTTAGTAATATTGAAAATAAAAATGTTTGTGATAGCCTTGAGATCCTTGATGCAATCTGTAAGAGATTAAATCTTAGTCTAGAAAGTGTCTTAGATGATAATGATGAAAAGAAGTTAACTTCTTTATTAAACCAAGTAGAAGAATTGTGTAATACATTTGAACATAAAAAAGCCCACTCATTGTTAAAAGAAACATCAATCAATGTGGCTGATTTTCAAAATAAAGAGTTAGAAGTACGCTGGTTCTATTTTATGGGAATCACTAATCTGCTCGGCTACAACAATACAACCGATAGTTTGTTTTATTTTTACAGAGCCGATGAACTTGGCGATTCAAATTCAATTTATGCAATTCTTTCAGTCAACAGCTTAGGAATTGTCTATGAAATGGCCGATGAGTTGGATAAAGCACAAGTTTATTACGAAAAATCCATTGATATGTTGAAAAAAATGACGATCAAAATGCCAATTGAAGCAACAAAAGTCTTCTTCAATACTGCGAAATTTTATTCTTTGATCAAAGATTATGCTGCAGCTTTTGATTTATCGTCTCAAGGAATTGCCCTAAATAAAACCTATCAATCTTTGTATATGCTAGATCTCTTAGCTTACGAAGCAGCTTTTAATGAATTTATGAAGTCACCAAATCTAAAAGCACCAGATTTTAATAGTGCAAAAGTTTTTGCAGCTTTCAATGACAATCAAAATTTATTAGCAGTTATCGCTAATGATGAAAAAACATTGACTCGTTAGATTAATCGTTATTATAAAAACACTTTTGAGAGCATTGCAGTGACCCCCAAAAGTTAGACCTGAAAATCTAACTTTTGGAGTTTTTTTATTTTATTCATAACAAACCACAACAGACAAACGCCTTCGTACAAAAGAACTTTTTTCACAAAAACTCTCACTAAATTATCATTTTGAAAATAGTTGCATATCATTTGAATAATATAAAACAACATGTTACATTTACCATTGTAAGCGCTACAAAAAATACTTTTAGGAGGATTCACAATGAAAAAAACAATGCTCAAAACCGTTCTTACACTTAGTTTATTAGCAGGAGGTTTATTTGTTTCTTCTACGGTCACACATGCTCACGGGTATGTTTCATCGCCAGGAAGTCGCGCATACTTCGGCAGTAGTCAAGGTGGAAAAATAAATAAAAATGTTGGTCGTGCTGAATGGGAACCTCAAAGTATCGAAGCTACTAAGAATACATTTATTACAGGAAAACTAGCTAGTGCAGGCGTTAGCGGATTCGACCCATTAGATGTTCAGACAGCTGATCGTTGGTATAAATCTGATATTACAACAGGCCCTCTTGCAATCAACTGGACGTTAACTGCCCGTCACAGAACTTCTACATGGGATTACTATATGACAAAACAAGGGTGGAACCCAAACCAGCCTTTAGATATTAAAAACTTCGATTTAATCGGTCGTGTCGATGATAAAGCTGCGATTCCTGAAGCTTCTGTTAATCATACAATTACTGTTCCTAGCGATCGCAAAGGCTATCATGTGATTTATGCTGTTTGGAACGTTTACGACACAACAAATGCTTTTTATCAAGCAATCGATGTTAATGTAAAATAACAACTGAAAGGAGCTAAATACATGAAAATCAAACAATTGATCCCTGCTTTTTTACTACTTTCAGGTATTACTGCTGGTAGTTTATTTGCAACAACACCTGTTGAAGCCGCTGATTCTGCTAGTGAAATGGTCAGTGTAGCGAATAAAAAAGTTCTTGTCGGCTATTGGCATAATTGGGCTTCTAAAGGCAGAGATGGTTACAAACAAGGAACATCTGCAAATATTTCATTAGCAGACGTGAATAAAGCATATAATGTAGTACCCGTTTCATTCATGAAAAGTGACGGTGTCAACCGGATCCCAACATTCGCTCCATATAACAAAACAGATGCTGCTTTTCGTCAAGATGTGGCCCTGCTCAACAGTCAAGGTCGTGCTGTTTTGCTTGCGCTAGGTGGTGCTGATGCTCATATCCAATTAAAATCTGGAGATGAACAGGCTTTTGCTGATGAGATCATTCGTCAAGTAGAAACTTATGGTTTTGATGGACTGGACATTGATCTAGAACAGTCCGCTATTACAGCAGGTGATAACCAAACGGTGATCCCAACTGCTTTGAAAAAAGTTAAAGAACATTACAAAGCCCAAGGGAAAAATTTCATCATCACAATGGCGCCTGAATTTCCTTACCTAAAACCAGGTGGTGCTTATGAAAAATACATTACTTCCTTAGAAGGTTATTATGACTACATTGCACCACAGTTATATAATCAAGGCGGCGATGGTGTTTGGGTGGATGAAATCAATAAATGGATTCCACAAAGCAACGATGCTTTGAAATATGAGTTTCTTTATTATATGTCTGACTCTATGATCCATGGTACAAGGACATTCTTAAAGATTCCAAATGACAAACTTGTTCTTGGACTTCCTGCCAATGTTGATGGTGCCGGTAGTGGCTATGTGATTGATCCAACGGCTGTCTATAAAGCGCTTGATCAACTAGCTAAAGATGGAAATCCAATCAAAGGCTTGATGACTTGGTCTGCTAACTGGGATGTTGGCACCAACGTAAACGGCGTAGCTTACAACAATGAATTTGCTACAAGATATGCACGAATTTTACAATAAGTAAATAAAAAAGAGCGCGAAACAAAACTAAAGAAAAGTTTTGTTTCGCGCTCTAAATCCGAATAAACGGCGAGAAAAAAGCAGCTCCTTCGGAAATAAGCTGAAATTCTCAAAAATTTGAAAAGAAATTTTCGTGAATTCCCTCTTATTTCTCGGAGCTAAACGCTTTTGTCTCGGCCTCTTTTTACTCTATTTCTTTTCTCCACTACTGACTAATACTTTACTGCTGTGCAACACATCAGTTGTATTTTTTGTTCGATAAACGCCCTCTTTTCTTAAATGATGGTAAATCGTTGAGGTAGAAATACCACAACGTTTTGAAATTTTTTCTGTTGGCATATCGGTGTTATGGTATAGCTCCAGCGCTTCATTAACTTGATTGACAAGTGGCGGGCGACCCAAAATAACACCGTTTTTTTTAGCTGCGCTCAACCCTGCTAAAACACGTTCACGAATCAACTCGGCTTCCATTTCAGCAAATGCTCCCATGATCGTAAAAAAGAATCGCCCCATTGGAGTAGAAGTATCTATGCTGTTTTCAATACTGACAAAATGAATATTTCGTCGATCAAATTCTTCTAGTAAACCTAACAATTGCTTAGTTCCTCTAGCCAACCGATCTAGTTTAAAAATCACAAATGTATCGCCTGGTTTCAAAATTGTCAATGCTTTATTCAATTCGTTCCGAAAGCTTTTACGTCCACTTTCATATTCTTTGAAAATTTTATCGACACCATAATCTTTCAATGCTTGATATTGAGAATCAAATTTTTGATAATGAGTGCTGACACGCATATAGCCAATAACTGCCATTTTATTCTCCCCCTTATTCTCGAAGTTGAAACAGACATGCTTATTTCCGAAGTCTTCAAACCTTGATGATTTAGTACTTAAACCAGGACATAACACTTTGAGTTCTATAGCAGCCTCAAAAAGTCCGAATAAACGCTTTAACTGGATGCCGATCATTTATTCTGCGATATTCATTGGATCAAAATAGATTGAATGATAATATCCTTCTAAAGCTAATAATTCTTGATGTGTTCCTTCTTCAACGATTCTTCCTTGATCCATCACTATTATACGATCGAAATGTTTGATCGTATTTAAACGATGAGCCACAATGATGCAGGTAAAATCGTAGGTCTTTAAACGATTCATAATAAAGTTTTCCGAGATATTATCTAACGAACTTGTTGGCTCATCCATTAGGAGTAAGCTTGTTTCTTTTACCAATGCCCGCGCAATAGAAATACGTTGCATTTGCCCGCCAGATAAATTCATTCCACCTTCAGAAATCTGGGTTTCCAAGCCTAAAGGTAAATTCATGATAATTTCATCAACTCTTGAATCAAAAATTGCTTGTTCTACGCGATCATCTGTTGCATCTTCTTGATTCAAGACAATATTGTCATATAAAGAAGCGTTAAAAATCGTCGGCTTTTGATTAACAATGCTGATGCAGCTTTTTAATGAAGCATCATCGATTTGTTTTAGATCGATCGTATTGAATTTAATTTGTCCTGAAGTTGTATCGTATAACCCTGCTAGTAATTTTAAGAGTGTGCTCTTACCAGAACCACTTTTACCAACGATTGCGACTTTATCCCCACGTTCTATTTGGAAGGAAACAGAATGCAAGATATCTTCCTCGAAATAACTATATTTAAACGAAACATCTTCAACATCCACTGAATCGATTGTCGAAATTTTTTCCCCTTCGATCGCCAGGCGTGGATTGTCTTTAGCTTCTAAAATTTCATTTAACTTGCCAAAATAAGAACGCAACAGTAAAAATTCTGTATAAGAATCAAAGACCGTCACGATCGGTGCAATAAATGCTCCTGATAACGCATTAAAGCTGATAAGTTCTCCCAATGTTACTTGACCTTTCGTAACTTGAAACAGCCCCACATAAATCAGCACGATCGGTAAAATAAATTGAATCGATGTTTGGATCGTTCTGACCCAAGTTGAAAAACGATTCTTCTCTGCTCGCAACATGATCTGATTTTTGAATTCATTACGCCATTTCGTATAGAATTGATTCTCAGATCCAGATGACTTGACCGTTTCCATCCCTTCAAATAATTCTACTAAAATACGCTGTACTTTAGATTGGGCAATCAGTTCTTTGTTGGTGATACTTTGTACTCGTTTGGAATTGACGACTGAAATTGCCCCCATCGTAAATGCACCAAATATCGCGATCAACGTTAAATTCAATGACAGATTGACCATTAAAATCAGATAGATAAATACAAACAGAAAGTCCACCGAAATCGTCAACATTCGTTGACTCATGATTTGCTGGATTATCACACTAAGATTGGCTCTAAAAATCAAATCCCCAGTTGAACGGTTCACAAAAAATCGTAATGGTAAATGAATGATTTTTTTCATAAACGCTTTCATCAAAGTTAAATCGAATAGATTTTCCAAAACGATCAAAACTAAACCTCTAGCAACTTGCAATAAATAATACGCAATAAATAGAATGATAATCGTTGAACCGATTTGAAAGATATTTGAAACGGCAATATTCGAATTATCAATGATTGTTTGGGTTAGTCTTGGGATTGCAATTGTCACCATTTGGATCAAAAGTGTTAAAGCAATAAATAGCGCAACTTTTGATTTTTGATCGCTTAAAATATCTTTTAAAATCGTCCAAGTTGCGTTTTTCTTTTTCTTTCGTTGTGTGATCGTAACATCAACATCTGTTAGAATCAACGCAATATTAGAGAAACTTGCTTGAAATTCGGCTCTTTTGATTTTTTTCCGTCCACTTGCTGGATCAAGGATCGTTGCTTCTTTTGCTGTTAATTTTTCTAGTACAACATAGTGCCGCTCTTCCCAGAAACAAATTGTTGGTGTGGTTTGTTCCTCTAAGATTTCTAGATCTAACACTCGAATTGCTTTTGTTTCGATCCCGCGATCCAATAAAATTTGATTTAGATTGGTCAGTGTATTCCCACCTTTAGGAACACCGTACACATCGCGAAGATGGCTTAGCGTTACATTGTCATCATAATAGTTCAAAACCATTGCTGTACAAGCTAGCCCGCATTCACTATGTTCACTTTGTTCAGTAAATGGCACTTTTTTAGTCAATCTGATTCCCCCTTATTCCATTGGTAATGCCAATGTTAGTATGTCTGCTGCCTGATTGGCATCATGGATCCGTAAAAGTTGATGACCGATGCCTGACAAACCTGTAAATAACCCATATTTCGGAATTGTTGGCAGACCTTCAAAAATATAATTTCCTTCATGAATTTTCTGATACGCATTTTTTACTTTCATTTTGATATGTTCCTTTTGTTGTTGTGTTGCCCATGTTGTTTTTCCATACTCAATCAAGAATTCCAAATCGCCAAAATTTCCGTGACATAAGCAATCATCTCTTTTTTCCTGTTGAATCAATCGTTCTGCTGCAATTTGAACTTCTTCAGCCAAACGAGAATCTTCAAAACCACTCTTTAACAAATCTAAATACGCCAACCCAATTCCTGTTGAACCGTAACACCATAAATCATTGACCATTGGAGGTGTTGGTCGAAGATCTAGCCAGCCTTTTTGGACAGGATCAAAAGTCGTTCTTTCTTTGACTAAACATTTTTTGATCAATAGCGTGATTTCGGGATCTTTTTCAACTTTTAACAAACTATTAGCCGCATGAATCACACCGGAATACCCATGAGCAAAACCGCCCTGCGTGATTTTAGTAAGATCTAAATCTAGAAGAAGTTGTTTAGCAAAGGCCACGTATCTTTCTTTTTTTGTCACTTGATACAAATGAACAAATACTTTTATGATTGATGCGGTACCGCCATTCCAATCATAACTTTCAATTTTCTCTTTTTCGTAACTTGTCATATAGTGTGCAGCAATCGATTCAGCCGCTTTTAGTAGTTTAAGATTATGAGTGTAACTATAGCTATAAAGTAACGGATACACTGCGGCAAATGAGCCATAGAAAGCTGAAACGCTGTCTACATAGTCTTCTTCAAGTTTCAATACTAATGCTTCTGCCAACTCGTATGGTTTTTGAAATTTCTGCTCGTTCGTAACATGATATAACTCACTAAAGTATAAATACATCCCGCTAATTCCGTCATAAAAATTTTCATTCATGACATTCACAACATAGTTATCAGGTGACGTTTCTTCAATATCTTTCCACGCAATCGACTCTTCCCCAAGAAATGCAGCATCAAGAACAGCTTCTCCAACTGCTAGCGCGCCATCCAAAAAGTTTACTTGATGCGTCTGTTCTTTTAGTGGAATTGTTTTTTTCTGTAAATCGGTCGAATGATACAAACCAAACGAGGTTTTTAGGTAATCTAATTGTTGGTCTTCTTCTATTTTTGAATAATTTTTTAGTCGCAACACTTCAAGGTCGATAGCTTTTTCTAGATACATATCTTTGATGATCTCACCCTGACTAGCAATCAGATCTTTTGTGCTTGTTGGATTAAAGAAAATCGGCACATCATGCTGCAACATATCACGTACTTCATAAGGAACAGGTTTTGAATTGGAATAACCGTGCATCCATAGATTTTCAAAGAGTTTTTCACGTTCGATATAATCGATCATACAGGTAGGATGTGTCGAGTAATCTAATAAATCACCATAACTTTGCGTTGTTTTGATCACATTACGAACTAGACAATCTGAAAATGTTTTTTCTGCTAAATGAGCCAATGTCTCCTTATTTTCCATAGCGAATGCTGAAAACTCTTTAAATCCTTCAATGATCGTGTCGATGTACGGGACAAAATCAACTTTCTCACCATTAAATAAAGGAATGTTTTCAGCTGCATCCGTGATATGTTCTTGGTACATAAATTGCATATTGACCGAATCGAAATTAATTAGTTTCAAGACCTTATAAGGTAATTTCTGTTCTCCACCGCTAAGAGCACTCAACTGAATTCCTTTTGTTGCCCCTTCCACATCTGCTTCTGCTCGTTCTTCAAACAAATAGATTGGCACTAAGCCACTCATAACGACAGATTCACCATTTTCCTGCATTACTTTCACGATTGCATTTTCACTGTCCGGCATTGGAAAATGATTTTGGATGATCGTTTCAAGATCGATCAAAACTGGATATTTTCCAAAGGCAAGAACATTTTCTAAGTGAAAATCATTCCCATTCAATAAATAAACTAAAGCTACCGTTTGACCAAATTGACGGTAATAATGGGTGATTTCGTCTTGTGTTAAGCATTCTGAATAAATCAGGCGCTCTTCAAATGTATAATTTTCTTTTACTATTTTTGTGGTTAAATAAAAATCAAATGCTGGTTCCATCGTATTGACTTCTTGTACAAAAGAATCAAACCGCGCACCAATCATCAAATTTTTAGGTTTATAAACAACATCGATTCCATTACCAAATGTTAGGATCGCTACCGATTTTCCTTGGTCATGCGAATCTCCCGCTCCCATTTTTAAGCCAGTTAAACAAATAGGTCTTTCGACTTGGAAAACTTGGTTTAGATCCGTTTCAGTTTCAGCAAGTGCTTGCATCAACTCTCGGAAATTAGCAAGCTGAAAATCGATTGTTTCTGCGTAAAGTCTAGTTAAGACTGGGTAGTGATCAAAAAAATCAATCAGCTTTTCTCGTGTATCAAAACGATTGATCAAGTATTGTTTAAACCCTTCTTTTTCATCAAGTGATTCTGAAAAAGATATCTTTTCTTTTTCTACATGTAAGTCGTACACAAAAGTCCGTAATCCTATGTCCATAAAACGATTGATCACTTCACCGATATAATCTGCTAAGGCGGTTGGATGAATCTTAAGTGTTGGAAATTCAGCTATTATTTGCTGTAATTGTTTCTCAAAGTAATCAATATGCAGACGTAGAGAATACGTAAAATTCGCCTTTTCCTCATCGAAAACATCTTCAGATAAGCGATCTTCTTGTGATAAAATCAGCTTCGTAGTCTGCACCCATTGCTCTTTAGAAATTATTGTAGCAATATACTCTTTTTCCTGTGTCGTTAATTCTTTTATTGCTAAACCGAAATCCTCTTCTGTTAACTCTAATGAGTCCAAAATCTCTTTGAATCGCTCATCCGTCACAGTCGTAGGACGCTTGCGCCATTTTTTATAATTTTCACGTTGATTTTCAGGACAGGTCATATGCTTTTGTTGATAATATTCTTTTAGAGCATCGTATCGTTGTCGGATCGATGTGCCTTTTGCTAGATTTTTAAGACTCATGTCAAACTCCTTTTCTCTTTTTATTTATGTAAAATTTCTTTCGTTAAAAACAAGTATGGTTTAGACAAAAACGTTTAGCTCCGTTAAATAAGAAGGCCTTCATCGCTTAGAGGTTCAGCTCTTAGAAGTTGATATGATCTAAACAAAGTATAGTCTACTTTTTACCATCGTTTATTCGGATATAAAGCCCGAAACAAAACTGAATTTTAGTTTTGTCCCGGGCTCAACTTGATTATTTTAGATTACCATCCACAACATCTTGAAGAGCAGCAGCTATAACTACATCTTGTAGAATAACAACTACTTGATGATGATGACGATGATGATGAAGACCAGCTCCATCCAAAGAAACTCCCTTGTACCTTATTCATTTCTTCTGGTGTTAATTCCTCGAAAGATTTTCCAACTTTTTTCTCAGCTTGTTTGTTCATAGTGTGTTTTCCTCCTAAATGTTTTTTGGATAATAAAATGTGCACTTTTATTATCATTTATTTAAAATAGATTGTTGTTTAGGCAATCTATCCTAAAACAATTTTTCTTCACTGAATCAGATTAAATTGTTAATCTGATAACCGTGAATTTGTTCGCTTCAATTTTGAATTTTGTCGGTGTAGCTTCTTTTGAATACCCTCTTACCATGGGTTCGATTTCGTATTCTCCTGGGGCCAAGTAAATACTGATTTGGCCAAAAGTATTCGATACTACTGTCGTTTCAAAAGCTGTACCTTTAGTACAAGTGATGTTATATTCCAAACCTTTTAGTCCTTCCTTTGTATCATTACTTGAAAGATAAACTAGCGCACGACCTTGTTCTTGTTTTGGTTTGTTATAAAAAATTGCATCTGCAATTTCTTCTGCTACGATTTTTTTAGTTTGTACTGGGGCATCAAGATCATAGCCATCTGGGGCTTTCGTTTCTTTGATTGTGGCTTCTCCCGCAGGTAAATCTGGAAAGAAGAGCTCCCCTTGTACATCTGTAACTCCTTTATGACTATTCCCAGCTGAGTCAGTTACTTCAAACTCTGCATTCGGTAAAACGGTATCTGTTTCATAACCATCTTCATCTTTTGCATATTTTGTGATTTTCAAACCACCTAAGTTTTCTTTCTTAATATTGGCATGACTAATTTCAGCTATTTTCCCAGATTCAACCGTTACTTCATAAAATGTTGAATCTTGTTCATAGCCAGGCGGTGCTTGAATTTCGATTACATAGTATTTACCTGGTTCTAGATTATCTAAAAGGATTTCTCCATTATCATTCGTTGTATATGTGCCGACTAATTGCGTATTGTTGTCATAGACTTCAAAGACTGCACCCGGTAAATAAACGACTGGTTTTGAATCTTTCACAAATTTAATGATTTTCAATGAACCTGTAACAGGTAATTCTATTTTTTTGTTGATGATGTCAATTGTAGCCTTGCCATTTGGATCATTCTTAGAGAGTGTGATAAATTTTGGTGTTGTGTCTAGTTCATATCCCTCTGGTGCTTTCGTTTCGATCAATTTATATATTCCGTAAGGTAGATCATTTAGATGAGCAATACCATTTGCATCTGTCGTGACTTTGCCAACTAGCAGATCATTGGCGTTATACACATCAAATTCTGCACCAGCTAGTACCGTTGAGAATTCATCTTTTTTCACTATTTCAAGCATTCCTGTTGTTTTTTCTTTTTTATTTTCCACAGTTACACTAATTAGACCATTTGGATCACCTTTGGAGATTACGACTGTTTTCGGTGTTGTATCTAATTCATATCCTTCTGGCGCTTTCGTTTCGATAAGCTGATACTGACCGAATGGTAAATCTTTCAGTGTCCCAACTCCGTTAGCATTCGTTGTGATTTTACCAACAACTTTGTCGTTTTTGTCTCGAACTTCAAATTCTGCACCAGCTAATCGTTTGCCTGTCTCGTCTTTTTTAATAACTTCAAGCGCTCCAGTTGTGATTTGTTTTTTATTTACTACAGTAATACTTGCCTTACCATTTGGATCGGTTTTAGATAATGTAACCTGTTTGGCTGTTGTATCGAGTTCATAGCCATTTGGCGCTATATATTCAACTACTGTATATTTGCCATATGGTAAGTCCTTCACTACAGCAATTCCATTAGCATTCGTGGTCACTTGCCCAACTAAAACCCTATCACTATTCATAACTATAAACCCAGCTCCAGCTAAAGTTTTACCATTTTCATCTTTTTTAATTATTTCCAAATCACCTGTTGTGACTACTTTTTTATTCACTACATTGATAGTCACTACGCCAGTTGAAGAAATAGTGGCATATCTAGGTGTCGAATCTAGTTGATAACCATCTGGTGCTTTAACTTCGATTAGCTTATATGTTCCATATGAAAGATTCCCTAATGATGCTACACCGTTAGCATTCGTAGTAATTCTTCCTACAATTTGATTGCTTGCATTGTAAACATCAAAAACAGCACCAGCTAAAAGTTGATTACTTTCATTCTTTTTAATGACTTTAAGACTCCCTTTTTGACTCGGTAAAGGGATATTGCATTTAGTTAAACAAATAAATTGCCCTGGTAAAAAAATGTTGAAGTACATTGGCGTTTTTTCTAACTGATAACCCGTTGGTGCTTTCGTTTCACGGACCGAGTAATAACCAAGAGGCAATGATCTCGTCTCAGCAATACCATTATAGTTTGTCTGAATGACTTGAACAGCTCGGTTAAAACGATCATAAATCGTAAATTGAGCGCCTGATAGTCTCGCTTTTGTGTGCTCATCAGATTTGATTATTTGTATGCCCCCACGTAATACTGGAATAAAGAATCTTGGAGTTGCTTTGGGCGTTACAGAATATCCTTTTTGTATATTCGACAGCGTATTACCTGCTTGATTACTCGTAATGGATGTCGTCGACCATGATCCATTATTCTCTGTTGCTGCCTCAACTTTCTTCGTTCCTAAGGCACTGATTGTTAATAAAATTAAAACAAGTGAATAAAATAAATAGCTAACTTTCCGTTTCATACAATAAAACTCCCCCAAAAAATTTTGATTTTTGACTCTGCTGGCTTATAAATTTAATATGTGATAAACCAAATAAATAATTTGATCATTGCACCCAACTCCTCTCATATTTCATATATTTTCAAAAAAAACAAAAATTAATTTAATTTTCTTTTCATTTACAACTAGTTATTTAATGTTTTTGCTATAATAACATAAGTATTATAAATTTTTTCACTAGGTAAATTATTTTATACCGATAGAGAGGAGAACTATTTTGAAAAATTATGGAACATTGTTAAAAAAAATACGACAAGACAAAGGTCTTAGTCAAAAGGACATCTATGATGGAATCATGACCAGACAAACTTATTATTTAATTGAGACAAATGTCAGTATGCCATCGTTTGACAAATTTTTAATGATATTGGAAAAACTTTTTATTTCTGTTGAAGAATTTCTGGATTTACTTGATCATGAGTCTTTTCCACCAGAAAATAATTTGTACCATCAATTAAGCCAAGCTGTTTTCAAAAAAGATCAGCCAGTATTTGAATCACTTATCAAAGAAACGCAAGAAATCTATACAATGACAAACAATAAAAAATACTTCCACCTAAACTTGGTCACTCAAGCCATGGCTTGTTTGAATAAAGGAGAGACTGACCCTAAAGCTTTTGAATCGTCAAAAAAATTGATGCAGCCAATCAAACATTACTTAGTTGGTATCGACAAATGGTACCTCTATGAATTAAAGCTCTTGAATAATTCCTTATATTGTTTTGAACTTCATGAAGCAATTGCTTTAGGAAGTTTAGTCGGGACAAAAATCGATTCACTTAGCACACTGGAACAGTATCAAGAAATCAAATTAAGGATTTATCTAAATCTTTCTTCCTTATGTCTAAATTACCAAGATTATGAAAATACTAAGCTTTTTTCAACATTGGCAAAGCAAAACGCTCAAACTGATTACCGCCTATTTGAATTGCTTGTTGCAAATTTAAATTACGAGATTGCTCAAGTAGCGGATAAAAAAATACCTGTTAGCGATCACATTACTAAGTATCTTTCTATTTTAGAAAACTTAAACTATCAGGAAACAGTAAATGAATATAAAAAAATTTTAAATAAAAGTAAACTTTATTGACCTTTATTTGTTTTTTTAATCGTTACTAATTACTGTCCAAACGTATTTACTTTATAATCCCAACTGTAAGGTCTGGGTGAAGTAACGAGTTCTCCATGACTATCTTTCCCCAATTCAGGTTCAATGAACATCGTTACCCAATACGCATGATTTTTTTGATAATCTAACACAACATTGTTACTCTTCACTAATGCTGATGTGTTGGTTGATAAATGCGTTACGTTTAAGTTATCGTTTGTTGGTGTAGCAATAAATCCAACTATTCTATAATATTCTGGTATTAAATCAGTGACTTTTAGTTGTTTTTGTTGTTTGGTCAATGTGATTTCATATTGAGCGAAAAGTTCTTCTGATACTTCCGTTGAAGTGTCTTTCGTTGTACTTTTAGAATTCAAATTTAATTTTTGATCGGAGTCATCTATAACGGCTCGATAAAACCCTTTTGAAGGGATGACTAACTCCGAGTTTGGTTTAAGCACACTTTGCCGAATGTGCAGAATCACTGATTTCTTTTCGGATATTTTCTTATTCGTAACAATTATTTGCTGATGGGCACGTGTATTAGCATCTGCGGCAAATTTAAATTTGCTTTTGTTGCCTAGAGTGACTAAGCCATTAATATCTATTGATGTTTCATATTCTTGCTTCTCTTTTAAAGTTTCCTCTACAAAATAATCCTGATCGGCTTTCCATGGATGGACTATTTTTTTTATGTTATTTGCATGAAGTGAGAATTGATCATTTGTTGTATATTGATCTTTTCCATAGTTGAAATCAAATAATTCTGTCTGATTCTCTATCTCTTCTCCATTTTCATTATGCAATTTTTTTTGTAAACTAACGATGATCGGCTTCACTTTTGGCACAAGAAACTCTGCTTGTTTCATCGAGTCATTGTAGTCTTTATAAACAATAGTTGTTTTCCCATTAGTTGCTGCTAATCCATTATCATCCATAATATTTGGCTTTAAAATCTCATTTTCGGCATTGAGACGATACGTAATTTCAGCAAACATAACATCTTCATCAGGATCATTTGAGACTGGCTTTTTGAGTGCACCTACATTCCAGTTAATCGTAGGACTGCCAAGAACATTCTTAATTTCAGTGATTCCTTGAGTAGACGTGACACTGTCCTCCATTTCAAACCCTGCTCCCATTGGATCAACAACAAATGCTGATTTGATGGCCCCGACGATTTCTCCTGCAATACCGCTGAGAATATCTTCCAGATTATCTGCAGTTGCCGAAAAGCTTTTATCTACTGAAGAAGCCATTTCTTTCATCGTTTGATTTCCAGTGACCACTTCATCATCTTGAGAGGTAGAATCCATATCCACACCAATTGTGTAAAAATCATCAATCAACCGCTCACCGTTCGACATTTTCTCATTTTTAGTAATCGTGGCTTCCGCTATTGCGCTATGAGCATGGTTCGCCATCAAGCGATTTTTTGATTTTGGTGGCATTTGTTCATATTCTGGATAAAATGCACCAATACGGTATTTCGCCCCATTTCCATAATAATTACCGCCCTCTTTGTTGACATAGTCATAATTAAAATTTTCTTTGGGAATTGTTTTCACACTTTCATAGTAGTCATATCCATTTTGTAAGTAATCAAATTTTTGCATACCTATTAGCTGATTATATGGTGCCGTTGGCGGATAGCTGTATGTAGGTACCCCATCAGAGATTAAAACGATTTTCCTTTTTTCTCCCTTTGCTTTAGACATCACTTCTGATGCAGATTTGATTCCAGCTTGAGTAAAGGTTCCTCCATTTTCCACTGGTTCGAGTTCTCTGATTTTATCGATCAATAATTGTTTATGTTTTGAATCGACAAACTGATTGCTCCAACCAGCTTCATTAAAGGTATAATTTGTCACTACTGTGTTGTATGAAATAAGGGCAATTCTATTCACATAATCTTTTCTTAAAACCAAGTCTACAAATTTTTCAGCAGCAGCTTTTGATTTGGTCATTCGGTCATTTTCATGCATACTCCAAGATGTATCTACGATCAAAACAATATCTGTTGGGGGCGGTGGAAATTGGTTACGTCCTTCAATACGCAGTGTGATATCCCATTGATTGACCATACCAGCTACAGGTTCTGCCTTTTTACTTAATCTTACTTGTCCAGGTTGTAATTCTGTTTTTTTAGCGGCTTTAATTGGTGCATTCGTGTATAATAATGAAGTTTGGACGACATATACAGAACCAATCAAGCAAAAAATAAGCATGATCCATTTCAAAAATCTTAGTTGTATTTTTTTCTTCAAAACAGCATTCCTCCCTGTCTGTAAATTTCTAGGCTACTCATTGATTACTTGAATTTTTAATAGGTCATCTATTTGCAATAATGGATTAGTAGTTGGTATTTCTCCGTTCCACCAAGCATCTCTATATGCAAATTTAGTTACGCTGATTCCTTCTACTTTGATTTCAAATGATAGCAACGCCCCTTTATATTCTTCTGTGATAGTTGCCTGATTCATTGTTACTTTCGTAAATAAATTAGCGGTGTACATGCTTTTTCCTAGTTTATTTTTATAATAAAAATAGCCATCTTTCCCATCGATCCAGTCATTTAAATTGTAATCGATACTCAAAACAGGAGCCGTACCCTCAGTTGTTGCTGGTAATAATGTGATTGAACCGTTTGCCTGTTTCTTTGTAAGAATAGGCAATGCTAATACTCGGATAAAACTTTCTTGTTCTCCCGTGTTTTTTATCCTTACTTTTTTCGAATAGTCTATGTTAGGTTCAAATGATGTTGGCGGATCGAATTCTTCTTCAATTGTCGTCTGGAGATTGCCTACTCTAAATTCATTCTGCTTTTGATCGCTATCTGTTAAGGCCGCATAAGTTTGATATATACCAAATGAAAAACTGACAAACATCACGACAAATCCTGTAAATAAAAAGAGTTGTTTGGTGCTTAAATATTTTTTTAACCCTTGCTTTTTTTTCACACGCTTTCCACTCCTTTTAGTCACTTAATCGATCCCAATATAAGTCATACAACTCTCCAGAAGTCCCTATATTCCATGAACTTAAAAGTCCTTTAGTTCCATCATGTGCATCCATGATTGGGTTTAATTGATAGAGTGCACCTTTAAATTTGTTTGGCGCACTTTCGCTTAATCGGATGTTTTTCATCACCGGCGCACTTATTTCGCTAGGCTGAAGCAATTCAGAATAATAAAAGTATCCATCTTTATATAACCAATAATTTTTCGTTCCCATTGGTGGTGTGGAAACATAGATATTATCAGGAAAGGCTAATTGAAACCAATGTAGTTCTGTTTTTTCTCTGCCACTATCTTTAAATTTATACATTTCAGTTCCAGTTAGCAGATTGGGGACGAGTGCTTTTTCAGCAATGAAATTGTGCCCTTCATGCAAAAACGTTCCACCAGCTTGAGCTGCTGGCTTCCATGAGGTTGTATCCTTTTGATCAACTATTGGTCGTACCTCGTTTGGAGAAATAGCTAAATTACCATTGCCAGTTTGATCTGCTGTATCTATTTTGAACGTCAATAAATACTCGTATAAACTGATTCGGACAAAGGTAGGAATATTCCCAGTATTTTTGACTTGTATAACTTTCTTTGTGATTATACCTGGTTGCCATTCAAATTCAGGTTCAAATTCTTCTACAATCTTGGCTGATAATCGTGATCCCTCAAAATGGTTGACTTCACTATCTTCTGAGACAAACCAAGCATATGTACTTCCTAGAACCATCAAACCAGAAAAGAGAAAGGTACTAACAGCAATGATCAGCTTCGTGTTTACTTTTGCTTGTTTCTTTTTTCTTCGTCTATTTCTTTTAGTTGAATATTGCTTACTCTTTTTCATGCTGTACCGCCTCCTATCATTTGATCGTTCTAAAAAATCCAATTGGCGTTCATGTATTTACTGTCGTTTCTATTTGGTCTATCCATTTTTTTCTTGTTTTTTATGTTTGATTATCAGTAAGGAAATTAAAATCAAGAACAATCCTATGCATGAAAAAAGCAAGGCGTTTCGCCATTCTTCACCTGTGTTCGGTAATTTAAATTTACTTATTAACGTTTCCAAAAAAGGTTTTTCCGGTTTTTCTGGATCTAAGGTATTCGGCAACATTGTTTTCACAGCTTTAAAATGCCAGATATTCTCTACAACGTTTTTTTCAAAAAAATCTCTGTTGGTGTAGGCTTTTCCATCTAATTCAAAATGAGCTTCTAACATTTTTGTATCGCCACCTTTGAAAGTACCTAAATTTAATGGCGTTGATGTGTCTTGTAGATTTAGCGTTTTGTTTATGCCGGATAATGGCCCTTTATAAACTTCTTTCCCTTCATAAATCAAAGTCATCTGAATAGCTTTAGACAGATCTAAGGACCCATTGACCATTGTGGGTTTACTGATATTCATTGTTAAGTGATAAGGGATATCTTTTTCAATGTTGATGATCGTAATTTTTGTAGACCATTTTTTCCCTGGTGCTACATCTCGAATATCAACGAGATATTGACCATCGTTTTTGATTTTAATGCCTTGATCATCGCCAGCTACTATTCCAGGAGGAAGATTAGATTCAGAACTTGCTTCAACAGGTTTTAATGCAAGCGGCAAACTGATTAGTAAGAATAAACTTGCCAGCAACCACTTTATTTTCCTGCGTCTTCTTTTCATCCTTTTTCCTCCTTAAATAGATAGCTACTTTCAATTATTTAGCTGGCACTAAGCCTTTTAGCGCTGTTGCTAAAGGATCGTTGACACCTGCAGGAAGCCAGTCATCTACAGCATCTTTATATGCCGCGATTCCTTGACCTTTTACAGTTAAGTCATAGATCAATTTACTGTATTCATTACCTGCTGTTCCTAGTAATTTCACCGCGTCCATCAATTGTGTTGTGTTAACACCTGGATTTAGTACGCTTGTATAATAGAAATAACCATCAGCAGCATTGAAATACCACTTGTCCGCAACTTTTGGATCTGTTGTGATATTGTTAAATGAAATTTGGATATTAGAAGATCCTGTTGCTGCTGGCACATTCCAAACCAATGTCCCGTCTTGTGTAAATGTTGGTGCATAAATTGGTGCTGTCGTCCACTCTTTTTCAAAGGTGTTATACTCTAAAGCTACATAACTAAGGGTTGGTGTACCTGATTTTACTTTGATTTGATTGGTTGCATTACGTTCAAATCCGTCAATGCCGCTTGCATAGTATAAAACTCCACCTTTTTCAAAAGCATAACGATACGTATAAGTTGTTTTGGTTCCAACCGTTTCAGCTTTTTCTTTAACCTTCAATGTGTAAACCCCAGCAAAGTCACCAGCTGCCACAGTTATTTTTGGCGCACCTGTACTATCAAAAGTAGAATCTGTGAAGCCTGCTGGCGCATCTGTTCCTGGTAATACATAAATATTTTTATTTGTTTTCCCTTCAAGTTCAGCACCTGTTGTTGGTTTTGCTTGATGGTCTTTCAATAACTGTAATGTTTCAGTTAATGAAACACGGATCAAGGCTTTGTATTTACCAATATTTTGGATTGCCACATCTTTATTTACTTCTGAACCCGGATCCCATTCGGTTGGTGGCTCAAAGGTTTCCACCACTTCAATATCTTTACCTGTTGCAATTTGACCTTCAAAGTGGTTGGTCTTTTGGTCTTCACTAGCGAACCAAGCAAACGTTGCTGCTGCTAGTGCTGCAAGTGCAAAGGTGCTTGCTAACGCAAGGACTTTTTTCTTTCTGTTTTTGTTCATTTCTCAACTTCCTCCCAATTTTTTTATTATCAACCTTTTAACAATAGTGACAGATATATTCTTTCTCCATTATTAAAAAGTAAATATCTTTATTTATTCAAAATGTAGTATCTGATGATCGTGATAAACCCGAAAACTGATATCAAAAAAATGATTGAGACGAATGGATTTTCACGTACAAAATTTAAAAATGCTCCTATTTTAGGGATTACTAGAATTTTTTTACCGACTACTTGTTTTTCATTGACCGGAACATCTTCAGCTAAATTGGCATCCCCTTGCGTAATATAGTAGGTTCCTTTGGTTTCGCCTAGATGATCTAACTTTTTTTTCACTCTATGGGTCAAAAACGCCTGGCTTTTGATACTTGGGCGAAAGGTGATGATATCCCCCACTTCAGCTGCTTCACCAGCAATATTTTTAACGATAATCACATCCCCAGAATGAAATCCCCCTTTTTGTTTTTCAGGATTTCTTGGCACCATTGAATCCGTCAAAACACCAAAAAATCGATAACCTAGAACACTCTTATCCGCATTTTTAGTGGTTGCAAAAATAATCGATCCAGCAATCATAAATAAAATAAAACCATAGAAAACAATATTAAATAACAGCGTATAAACAGGGTTCTTATCCTTATGACGAGTGACATTCTTAGTTTTTTTAGAATCTGGATTGGGTTTCCTTTTTTTATTTTTAGGATGTGCATTCCTATTGGTTGCCTTACTCGTTGGTTTTGAACGATTCGTTCCTTTTTTATCGTTTATTTGTTGTTTCGTTGGTGGTCGCTTTTTCTTTTGTCTTTTGTCTGACGATTGTTTCTGGCTTCGTTCTCTCACCATTTTTCTGAACCCTCACTTTGCTTCGAACTTATCAAAAATAACTAATTTTTAGTATCCTTCACACTTTCTTGCTACTAGTCTCTAACACAACCTCTTTTTCTAGAGAATTGACATCTTTTGAAGTGTCCAAAAAACTAATGATATTGAGAAAATCAACTAAAACGCAAAAAAGAAATACGCTTGAATGGATAAATCCTTTCATAACGTATTTCCAGATGATTTCTTTTAAAAAAAAATGCAGGCGTTTCTGCTCTATAAAAATCATTAGTTTATTATAGAGAAAACTTAATGTCAATAGTATTAAAAAAATTTTTTACTCTTTGTATTATTGAACTTAAAGGTGGTGATTACGATGTGACAGTGTGCTTTATTTTTCTACTAATAACTATTTAAGAAAAAGGCCCATCGTTATACTAGCAACAATAAAACTATTAAAAATATAGAGGTGTTTATTCATGGCAGTTATTGGCTATATGCGTGTCAGTACGCATCAACAAAAATTTGATTCTCAGCAAAAAGCGCTTGAGCGCTACGGAGTAGATTTTATTTATAAGGAACGTGAAAGTGGTCGAAAAGCATCTAGAAGCGAACTCAATAAAGTCTTGTCCTCTTTGAAATCTGGCGACACACTCGTTATTTTTAAGCTTGATCGCTTATCTAGAGGTACGAAACAATTACTCAGTTTACTAGAAGAATTCGATAAGAGAAACATCCATTTCGTCAGTATTCAAAATAATATAGATACAACGACCGCAATGGGCCGCTTCTTTTTTACTGTTATGGGTGCATTTGCTGAAATGGAGGCTGAATTGATTCGTGAAAGGGTAATAGCCGGACTTGAAGCAGCCAGAGAAAATGGCAAACAGCTAGGAAGACCACCAAGAACAAAAGAGGTAGGCGAAGCAATGAAACTGTATACTAATTCGGATCTATCGGTTCCTGAAATCGCAAAAAAGTGTAATGTATCTGTCCCAACAGTTTACAACCATATCAAAAAACAAAACTTACTCAGAAAAGTAAATTAAACTCACACACAGTATTTACACATAAAAACTAAGAACAATTTACTTATTATACACACTTTAAGTATCTGCTCATATTATAAGTAGTACATAATAAAAAGAGCGTGAGACAAAACAAAAGATTCGTTTTGCATCACGCTCTAAATCCAAATAAACAGCGAGAAAAAAACCGTTTATTAAATTATCCAATCAGCTTTAATCCAATCACCGATGCCAAGATAACACCAATAAAAATCATTCTACGCCAATCTTTAGATTCACCATAAAAAATCATTCCTAAAATAGCTCCTCCAGCCGCTCCAATCCCGGTCCAAATAGCATACGAAACGCCCATAGGCAAAGTCTTCATTGCCAAGTAAAGAAATATAAAACTGCAACCAAAGGTCAGAAACAATAAAAATAAAGACTTATTATCTTTTTTTTGGTTGAAACGATTGATCGATCCGACACCTAACATTTCAAATGTACCTGCAACAATTAAAAATAACCAACTCATTTTTGACTTGCTCCTTTCTCACCTGTTACAAATTTCAATCCCATTACACCCACCAGCAAGACTGCGATTAATAGAATTTTAGAAAGCTTGAATTCTTCACCAAAAAATAAAATACCTGTAATCACTGTACCTGCTGTACCCAATCCAACAAATACTGCATACGCTGTTCCAACAGGTAACGTCTCTCCTGATTTTACTAACGCGTAAAAACTGATAAAAATAAAGACAATCGTCAATAAAACTTCCCACCACGTATTACTATGTTTCAATCCGATAACCCATAATACTTCAAAAAATGCACCAATCATTAATTTTGTCCAATCCTTATTCATGTAAATACCTCCTAATTTTAAAAGATGAAAGAGCTTGTTCTGCCTTAACAGGAAAATAGAAAAAATAGTTGTGGTACTCTTTGCCACATGCAGATTTTGTCTTTTTTCCGAAAGGTTAGACTGCGAACAAATAAAAAAAGTGTCTACCAACAATTCTATCTACGGCCTAAGAATTGTCGGTCTACACTTTTGCTGATAACCAGCCGGCGCTGGTTATCAAAAGTTAGTTTATTTAATTAAGTATTTAGTCTATTTAAACTGTCTCTCATTCTACTCCATAATAACAGAATTGGCAATAGTTGATTTTTCCGACGTTTATTAAATAAAATTTAATAAGTTTATATTACCACAAAAATACCTACCAAAAGTGTTGTTACACTTCATAAAACGCATATAATGTTTAATAATCCAATCCTATTTATCACTATTTGTTCTAACTATACTTCTAAGAAATACGCTCTCTTATAAAAAGTGCAATTTGATCAGATAATTCTGAAAATTTTTGTCTCATGATTTTGTAAATCCAATCAACATATGATACACTTATCTTATCAAAAAAAGATTCCTAGTGAATCGGTCAACGTTGATATTACTTACTTTAGGCGGTAGTAATGTCAACGTCTTTCTTTTGTCTATACAAATTATAACACACTAAAATCTTTTTGAAAATATCCGCATACTTAGAGTAATAAAAAGTCCCACCTCATATGAGATAGGACTTTTTTACTTTAGTAAGTTAACGATTTTTTTCCAAGGTGTTACTTAGACGGCCAAATTCCACTAATGACAACGTTTCTCCTCGACGTGATGGATCAATTTCAGCTTCCGTTAAGCTTTCTGTCAACCAAGCTTTCGTTTGGTCATCTTTACCGTAAAAATGAATCAAGTTGTTCCATAATGTTTTGCGACGTAATTGGAATGACGCTTTCGTTAATTTGAAAAATTCTTTTTCATTAGTTACTTCGACAGCCGGTTTATCTCGTTTGATCAGTTTGATGATTGCTGAATCAACATTTGGTTGCGGAATAAACACTGTTTTTGGTACGATAAATGCGATACTTGCTTCCATAAAATACTGAACAGCGATGGATAATGAACCATAAGCTTTCGTTCCTGGTTTGGCTGAGATACGATCTGCGACTTCTTTTTGCATCATGACGATCATTTCTTCTACATCTAAATCAGATTCTAAAAAATGCATCATGATTGGCGTAGTGATATAGTAAGGTAAATTGGCTACGACTTTGATTGGACGTGCTTGTTCAAAGACTTCATTGGTCGTACCAACCAAATCTGCTTTTAGCACATCGTTGTGGACAACTGTAACATTTTTATAGGGGCTCATTGTGTCTTCTAAAACAGGAATCAAACGATCATCGATTTCAAATGCTAAAACTTGTGCAGCATTTTTTGCCAATTGTTCCGTTAAAGCACCAATTCCAGGTCCTACTTCTACCACATTGGTTTGAGTATCGATTCCGGCAGTCTCAACGATTTTCCGTAAGATATTCGGTTCCGTTAAAAAATTTTGGCCTAAACTTTTTTTGAATGAAAAGCCATGTTTCTTCAAAATTTCTTTGGTTCTTGAAGGTGTGGCTATTTCTTTATATTCTGTCAAATTGATTCCTCCGATTTTTCATTGGCTAACACGTCTAATTTATTCATAACTTTTATCAATTCATTCTCTGTAATGCGAAACATTTTTAAACGTTTGGTCAGTTGCTTGCTGTTTGTGTAGCCAATACGTAATTCATCGCCTAGTTTTTCACGACGTTCTTTCGCATGAGCTCCAGCTATTAAACCATATTCAATCAACGTTTGTCTAGGTATTTCTTGGTAATCGTCTGACCCGTTAACAGGGGTCACAATTTTTTCTAGCGCTTCTAAAATCGCTTCATCACTAGCATGTTCCACCCCTAAACTACTTCCTCTTTTTTTAGGTGCCGCAAGTTGACGTGAAAGGAATGCATGCTTGGCATCAGGAACAACTTCCATGATCGTTTTTCGGATTTTTTCACCTGAAAAATCTGGATCGGTAAAAATGATAACACCGCGTGTTTCTTGCGCATGTTCGATTTGTTCTAAAATATCATCATTAATCGCGGAACCAATCGTCTCAATGGTATCTGCATCAACAACTTCTTGGATTCGTCTGGTATCGTCTTTTCCTTCAACGACAATAATTTCTTCAATTCTCAACTTATCTGTCATTCGGCTAACCTGAATAAGCGATGTGCATTGTTTGTTGTTTGTTTTGCTATTTCTTCAAAGGGAACTTCTCGTAGTTCTGCGATTTTTTCCACTACATAACGGGTATAGCCTGGTTCATTACGTTTACCTCTATACGGTACAGGGGCTAAATAGGGAGCATCTGTTTCAACCAGTAGACGATCTAACGGAACTGCTTTGGCTACGTCTTGCACTTCTAGCGCTTTTTTGAACGTCACAACACCACTTAGAGAAATGTGCATGCCCATATCTAAAAATTTCGCCATCCACTCAGGATCTCCGCTAAAGCTGTGCATGATCCCGCCAATATCACGAATGTCTTCTTCTTTTAAAATTTTATACGTATCTTCCATCGCATCTCGTGTATGAATGCTGATTGGTAAATTCATTTCTTTGGCAATGGCGATTTGGCGCCTAAACACACGATCTTGAACCTCTTTTGGGTCTTCCATCCAATAATAATCTAACCCGATTTCACCAAGTGCCACTACTTTTGGTGTTGTTAATAGTTGTTGAAGATTTTTCTCGATTTCAGGCGTATAACTTCCAGCTTCTGTTGGATGCCATCCGATAATACTTTGGATTTCTTTATATTGTTGGCTAAGTTTCAGAGACTTCTCAATTGTCGGTGTATCAAACCCTACTACCGCCATCTCTGTTACACCTAATTCTTTTGCATGTTCGATTGTTTCTGGAATATCTTCATTAAATTGTTCTGCATTTAAATGGGTATGAGAATCAAAAATCAAGTAAACCCCTCCTCTATCTTCTATACTTTATCACATTTTAGCCAAAAGCTGAATGGACAGCACCGATAAATTATCAGCTTCTTATAATTGCTTTATTCAAAAAAATAGCTTATACTATTCGGTCACGGCAATTTATGTCAGGAGGAACCAATATGTCAAATGACCGCACACAAGAAACCCAACATTTGCAACAGGTTTACGAAGAATTAAGCCAAGCAAAAGACACGTATCAAACAGCTATTGACGAAGTCAACACTACAGGAAAATCGGTGCTAGAACAATTTGGCGGCGATACCAAACTAAATTTTGATAGTTACTCAGATAACTTAGAGACTTTTGCTATGATGGAAATGAAAAATCGAGAAATCGATCAATTAAATATCCAAAATGCCACTGCAGCAAAACAATTAGAAAAAGTAGAACGCCTATTGAAAGTTCCTTATTTTGGAAAAATTGATGTGACGTTTTTAGAGGATGATTCTGATCGTGACGTTTTTTATATCGGTATGAATGACTTTACAAATCTTGAAGGTGAATCACGAATCTATGACTGGCGTTCCCCTATTGCTTCACTTTTTTATAATAATGTTTTAGGGGATAGTCGTTATTACGTCAATAAAACAGAGATTCCTATTAGCCTAAATTTAAAAAGACAATTGATTATTGAAGAAGACCGTTTGATCAACTTTTTTGATACTAGCCTTGCGATTCAAGATGATATTTTACTTCATTCACTTGAAGCGGATTCTTCTCAGTACATGAAAGATATCACGACAACGATCCAACAAGAACAAAATGAGATCATTCGTGACGAAAGTCATCCTTTGCTTTTAGTTAACGGGATTGCGGGCAGTGGAAAAACATCTGCTATCATGCAACGAATTGCTTATTTACTTTATAATCATCGTACACAGATTACTGCCGATGATATTTTACTACTCTCTCCTAATTCAACTTTTATTGATTATATTTCTCAAGTATTACCAAACCTAGGTGAGCGTAATCCATTGAATTTAACGTTGTTACAATTTCTTAAATTTACATTTCGCGAAAAAATGACAATTGAGGGTGAATCAGCTTATTTTAAGCGAATCACTGCAGAACAAGTAAATACACAACAACGGGTGATCCAATCGCAAGCTTTTGTTGACTTTATCCAAACGTTTCAAGATCCTTCATTGATCCAACAATCATTATTTAAACCTATCTTATTCAAACGTAAACCTATATTTTCAGCTGAACTGATTTTTGGTTTATACCAAGAAACACCAACAACTTTATCAATCAGAGACAGACTTTCAGCAACAAAGGAAAAACTATCTAGTTTATGGAATCGGTACTTGATTAAACAGTCAAAATCTAAACAAATGATCGATCAAATGCAAGACTTGACTGAAGCCGAACAATTGCGTTATTTTGACACAACCTTTGCTGAGGAAGATGAGGAACAATTAGCAGAGTTTGCTCTTCAACGGTTGCAACAAAAATACCGCAAAGTAGTGGATGCGATCGCTGATTTTGCTTGGTTCGACCAATGGTTACTTTTCAAAGCATTGTATCAGCTTTATCAAGAAGATTCGTATGAAAGAACAACGAAAGATTACACGGCAGATGAAGTAGTGATTTTATTATTGCTTAAAGACAGATTCATTGAAGACTTATCGAATCGACAAATGGCCTTTATTTTAGTAGATGAAGTACAAGATTATACTGAAGCGCAAATTCTTTTGCTGCTTAAATTATTTCCGCAAGCGAATTTCACACTAGCTGGCGATGAAAATCAAGCGATCTTTAATACATCGATCAGTTTTATTGCTCTAAAAGAGTTATTATCTGCTTCTAGTCGTTCCGTTACTTCTTATCAATTATTGAATAGCTATCGCTCAAGTAAAGAAATCACTCAGCTATTTCAAACGTTAATGACAAATCATGAGAAACTCAAGATTGTTTCTATTCGAAAAGATGGTGAGAAGCCAGCCTTTGTTTATTGTGACGATGAAGAGGTCTATTTAGATACGTTAACGTCACTGTTAAATTCATTAGCACCCGAGGAAGATACTGTGGTGATTACAAAAACTGCAACAGAAGCGGAATTATTGAAACAGCAGTTGCTACAAAAAAATAGTTCGATCGATTATCAAGTTCTTTCGATCGATATGGCGAAAGGACTTGAATTTGATAATGTGATCATTCACGATCCTTCTGCAGTGCGTTATGGTACAACGGAAAGAGAGAAGAAGATTCTTTATACTGCGATTTCTCGTGGGATGAAACAAGTCTTTCTGCCTTATGTTGGAGAGCTTTCTGAGCTGTTTAAAGCTGAGTAATCAATCTCTTCAACAATATGGTACAAAAATTAGAGTAGCAAAATTGTTTCACTCTATTTTACCAATTCTTAAAAAACATCAGGCTAAAACACCGACTTTAGCCCGATGTTTTTTTCCCTATTCAGCAGTAAACTTAACTCCAGTCTGATTTTCAATTTGATAGGAGTGAGTGCTTTTTGAAAAATTTCTTCGAAGAATCTGACTTTCTAAAATCAACGATTCAAAAGAACGTGACGATCCAAAGAAAACCACAGGTCAATACAGTCTGGCATTGGGTATTACTTATTCTCTTCGGCCTATTGGCTTATGGCACCATGACACAACAGTTTCTTCTAATAGCGATCTTTATAGCTATCGCAGCAATTGTCAAAGGGCCTTTGATGCTTTTATGGGGAGCTATTTACTCGTTTCTAATCGCTTTTTTTCCACCCTTAGGAATCGTGTTATCGATTTTATTTTTCTTGATAAATCTTGGAACTATCGCAAAAAGTTGGCGTATCTCATTAACCGGTGCTTATTTTTATCTAGTGCCATTAATCGGTGGAATTCTTCGGGCTGTGGTTAAAAATGAACCGACTTATGCTGTGTTGATTTTTGTTGCACTTAGTATAGTCGGCCTACATTTTTTACTTAATTGGTTATACAAAAACAACAGTTTGAGCCGAACTTTGACTTGGTCAATCATTAACGTGCCTTATGCGGTATTGATCATGCTTTTACCAACTCGGTTCCGTAGATTTAAATCAAATAGAAAGTTAAAATTTTAGTAGGGATAGTTAGTAAAAAAGCAGCCTCTCATTTGTCGAGAGAGGCTGCTTTTTGTTATTAATTCAATCGTTCTGCAATGCTAATGCTCAGCCCAAACAATTAACGCTGAACTGATTACCATATTTGTTTACTTCCTATATGTTTAAACTGTTCCTGCACTCAACGCTTTATCTAAAGCGTCATTTAGTTTTTTCATTTGTTCTTCATTGAAAATTTCTTTCGCGCCTTCTCGCGCTTCTTTTGCCTTTTCTTCTGTTACTGCACTTGGATTAGCTTCGATTTGTTTGATCATTTCATCTAATTGTTCATCCATCAACTTTTGAATCTCCGGATCATCTTTTAAATCACTATAATCAGTTGAGTCATCATCTAAATCTAGATCTGAATCATCAGAAGTTGTTCCAGTAATGCTTGAAAAAATGTCTTCTAATTCACCTTGGCTGATGATTTCTTTCTTAGTAGGCATCTTGATTTTCCCGCTATTTTTTTGTGGTGTAACAGAAATCGTCACAACAATGCTCATATTCGCTGCGGTATCATCCTTAGTAGCTAAAGAAATTTCCATATCTGTCGCTTTTGTTTTTTGATTGATACTGACTTTAAGGTCCATTTTATCCACATCATTTTTCAATGACTTGATTCCATCTTCAATTTCTTTTTGCTCGCCTGATTTTTTATAGTCTTTATCTTCTTTAGCAACTTCATTGAATTTTTCCATCATTTGGATAATTTCCTTTTTAGTAAATGTATGTGTTACAACATCTTTGTCTTTTTTAAATGATTTTTTGTCGAAGCTTTCTATTAGCTTCTTCATTTCTCTCCCCATTTTTGACTCTTCTGAATTAGTAAACATCTTATCTTTTAATGGATTTGTTTTTTTGTCTAGTTCTCCAGAAGTGAGTGTATCACCGGCTTCAGCAATATCGATGTATTTTCCTTTTAGTTTGTTTAAATCACTTTTGCTAAGTTCAAGCGGATAGTTAAATGAATTCGCTATATCCACCATACCTGTAACAAAACTAGTAGACATATAGTATTTATCTTTATTCCCCACAAATTGAAGCGGTAATTTTTCACCGAATAGATTCGCCGTGATCTCCATTTCCATTGTATCGGCTTTCTCATCGATTGCATATTTCCCATCGATACTCATCTCTTTTAATTGGTTAGCAAACATTTTTACATATGCGCCACCCTCTTCACCATCGTACGTCAAATCGTTGATCTTCATCTTAAAACTTGCGGCGTTGTAATCATCACCTTTTGAGCTAAAAAGCTCTTTTGTAAAATCTTTTCTTGGATCTGAACCACAAGCAGCTAATAAAAAAATTGCTACTCCCGTAATGATCCCCAACATATACTTCTTCATTTTCATCCAACATTCTCCTCGTTTATTGACTCATTTTTTTTGGTTCTATTCTAATGATACAATAAAATATATTTTTTTGATATACGTTACAATATTATTTTTTAAATTATTCGATTTATATAAAAACGACCAGAGTATTTATCTAAATTTGTACTAGACAGATACCCTGGTCGTTTTTATTTAACTATTTTAATCTCTTCAGCTAGGCAATTATTGCACCATTTGGCATTTCTTTTGGTGCATCAATAATTTGTAGCTTACCTTCAGGAGATTCAGCAGAAAGAATCATTCCTTGGCTAATCTGACCACGCATTTTTCTTGGTTTCAAGTTCGCTACGATCACGACTTTTTTACCAATCAAAGCACTTGGATCTGGATAAAATTCTGCAACACCAGAGAGGATTTGACGATCTTGTCCATCTCCTGCATCTAAACGGAACTGCAATAATTTATCTGCGCCTTTGACTTTTTTACAATCAATGACTTCTGCTACTTTTAACTCAACTTTATCAAAATCTTCGTACTTGATTTCTTTCTCTTTTACAGAAACAAGCTCTGTTTCTTCTGGGTCCCATTTGATTTCTTCTGTTGTCGTTTGCGTATTTTGTGACATTTTCTTTTGAATATAAAGCACTTCTGTATCGATCTCTAAACGAGGGAAAATCGGTGTTCCTTTGGCAACAACTTTGATTTCTGTTGGAAACTCACCGAAGTGGATTTCTTCCATATTCATCGTGTCTGGATCTAAGCCTAATTGTTCAAAGATTTTTGTCGGTGTCACAGTCATCACTGGTTGTAAAAGAATCGCTACAATGCGCAAGCTTTCAGCTAAGTGGACCATCACACTGTCTAATTCTTTTTTCTTCTCTTCATCTTTCGCTAAAACCCATGGTTGTGTTTCATCGATATATTTGTTAGCACGTGAAATCAAGGTCCAAACTTCAGCAATTGCTGTGTTGAATTCCATTTTTTCCATTGCTTCATGATATTTACCGATCACATTGGCAGCAGTTGTTGATAATTCACTGTCAAATGGAGTAACTTTTGATGCATATGCTGGAACATGTCCATCACAGTATTTATTGATCATCGCAATTGTACGATTCAATAAATTACCTAAATCGTTAGCCAAATCATAATTCAAACGAGAAACAAAATCTTCCGGAGTAAAGACACCGTCACTACCAAACGGAATGGCACGCAATAAATAATAGCGCAAGGCATCTAATCCGTAGCGATCGACTAGTATTTCTGGATAAACAACATTTCCTTTAGATTTAGACATTTTTCCATCTTTCATCAATAACCAACCATGACCGAAAATTTTCTTCGGTAAAGGTAAATCTAATGCCATCAACATAATTGGCCAATAAATCGTATGGAAACGAACAATCTCTTTTCCAACCATATGAACATCTGCTGGCCAATATTTTTTAAATAAGCTGTCATCTTCTGATCCATAGCCTAACGCTGTGATGTAGTTTGACAACGCGTCGATCCAAACATAAACAACATGTTTTGGATCATTGGATAATGGAATCCCCCATGAGAAGGTCGTACGTGACACAGCTAAATCCTCTAACCCTGGTTTGATGAAATTGTTGATCATTTCGTTCTTACGTGATTCAGGTTGGATAAATTCTGGATGTTCGTTGTAATAGTTCAACAAACGATCTGCATATTTACTCATACGGAAGAAATAAGATTCTTCCTTAACTAATTCAACTTCATGACCGCTCGGTGCTTTACCACCAATCACTTTGCCTTCTTCATCACGATAAACTTCTGCTAACTGTGTTTCAGTAAAATACTCTTCATCTGAAACCGAATACCAACCTTCGTATTCACCAAGGTAGATATCTCCTTGTTCTAACAAACGATCAAAGATCTGCTGAACTGCTTTTTTATGGTAATCATCCGTTGTACGGATAAATTTATCATAGCTGATATCAAGTGTTTTCCATAATTTTTGAACATCTGCCGCCATTTTATCGACATATTCTTTTGGTGTAACACCTAACTCTGAAGCTTTATTTTCAATTTTTTGTCCATGTTCATCCACACCTGTTAAGTAAAATACGTCATAGCCCATCAAACGTTTGTAACGGGCCATCGCATCGCAGGCAATTGTTGTATACGAATTGCCGATATGTAGTTGTCCGCTTGGATAATAAATCGGGGTGGTGATATAAAATGTTTCTTTTTCTGCCATGTAGAAACATCCTCCTTCTAGCATTCTCTTGAATTTACTCCTAAATAGTATACCATACTTGGCTTTATTGAACTAGAAATCCTGATATTTTCTCTAGATAAAAAGGTTCCACCAGCTTCATCTTAGAAAAAACTGGTGGAAACGTCGAATTACCCTTTCGTTTAAGCTCGAATAACACCATCTTGTACGGCCGCTTCGGCGACTTCTCGAATGATGACATCCACTAACTCTTTGTTGAAAGACGACGGAATAATATACTCACTGGTAAGCTCTGAGTCTGGAATAATTTCGGCAATTGCTTTTGCTGCTGCTAGTTTCATGTTTTCAGTAATTTTCGTAGCCTCAGCGATAAAAGCTCCTTTAAACAAACCAGGAAAAGCTAAAACGTTATTGATCTGATTGGGATGATCCGAACGACCCGTTCCAACTACTACTGCGCCTGCATCGATTGCATCTTGATAATCGATTTCTGATTCCGGATTAGCCATTGGAAACACAATAGCTCCAGTATTCATTGAAGCAACCATTTCTTTTGAAACTAGTTTCGGTGCGGAAACGCCTATAAAAACATCCGCTCCTATCATTGCTTCTTCTAAAGAACCATTGAAGTTTTCAGGATTTGTAATCTCTACAATTTCTTTTTCTAAAAAATTCATGGGTCTTTCCATCGTTTTAGACAATACTCCATCAATATTGAATGCCAAGATATTTTTCACACCAAAATAATGCAGCATTTTGATGATTGCACTACCGGCAGCACCGGTTCCTGACACAACAACTTTGATTTCATCAACTTTTTTATTCACAATTTTCAATGCATTGATCAACGCTGCGATCGTTACAATCGCTGTTCCGTGTTGATCGTCATGAAACACAGGAATATCCAATTCTTCGATCAAAGCACGTTCGATTTCTACACAGCGAGGAGCAGAAATATCTTCTAAATTGATCCCGCCAAATGTGGGGGCCATCGCTTTGATAATGTTGATGATTTCTTTAGGGTCTTTTGTATCTAAACAAATTGGGATCGCATCTATTCCAGCAAATTCTTTAAACAATAACGCTTTGCCTTCCATAACGGGTAAAGCAGCTTTTGGACCAATGTCCCCTAAACCAAGAACTGCTGTGCCATCTGTTACGACTGCAACAGTATTTCCTTTCCAAGTGTAGTCATAAACTGAATTTGGATTTTTATGGATTTTTCTACATGGTTCAGCCACTCCTGGTGTGTAAGCTAACGACAAATCCTCTTTTGTTTTTACCTCAACTTTTGAATGAATATCGATTTTCCCACGCCATTGTGCGTGTGCTTTTAAGGCTTTTTCATAAATATCTGTCATGTTTTTTTCCATCCCTTTCTAACTTAACCACGTTTATTTGCCTAACATTTGCTCAGGTTTGACCCAACTGTCGTATTCTTCTTCGGTCACTAGACCTAAAGTCAAAGCTGCTTGTTTTAGCGTTATATTTTCTTCAAAGGCTTTTTTAGCAATCTTGGCCCCATTATCGTAACCGATATGTCCGTTTAATGCTGTTATAAGCATCAAAGATTGTTCCACATATTGATTCATTTTTTCCTGATCTGCCTTGATCCCAACCAAACAGTTTTGATCAAAAGAACGTAACCCATCCGTTAATAATTCAATACTTTGGATCAAATTATATGCCATTACTGGCATATAGACATTCAATTCAAAATTCCCCTGCGAAGCACCGATTCCAATCGTTGTATCATTTCCCATGACTTGAATCGCAATCATGGTCAATGCTTCACATTGCGTTGGATTGATTTTACCAGGCATGATCGAGCTACCTGGTTCGTTGGCCGGAATCGTAATCTCTCCTAACCCACTTCTTGGACCACTTGCCATCCAACGAATATCATTGGCCATTTTCATGACATTGGCGGCAAGTGCCTTTAATGCTCCTGAGGTAAAAACGACAGCATCTTTGCTGGCTAATCCGTGGAATTTATTTGGATCTTCTGAAAATTGATTGTTGGTCTCCTCATTCAAGTACTTAAAGAATAATGCAACATATTCTTTCGAGGCATTCAGCCCAGTTCCTACAGCAGTGCCTCCTATTGCTAGTTGCTTTAGCTCATCCAAAGTCAACGCCAACATTCGATAACTATGTTCTAAACCAGAGCGCCAGCCGCTGATTTCTTGAGAAAAAGTCACCGGTGTTGCATCTTGCAAATGCGTTCGGCCGATTTTTATAATTTTTTCATTTTCAGCTTCAAGTTTTTTTAGCGTTTGAATCATTTGATTGATCACTGGGAATAACTGCTGTTGAACTAAGTTAACTCCGGCTATATGAATCGCCGTTGGAAAAACATCATTTGAGCTTTGAGACATATTGACATGATCATTTGGATGAACTGTCACACCTGATTGAGCCGCTAAATGAGCAATAACTTCATTAACATTCATATTCGTTTGTGTGCCGCTGCCTGTTTGCCATAAAGATAAAGGAAAATGTTCGTCTACTGTCCCTTTAATAATTTTATCTGCTGCTTGTTGAATCGCTTGGCTAGTTGTTGTTTCTAATTTTCCAGTTGCTTCATTTGCTTTAGCTGCATTCTTTTTTACCAATGCTAATGCCTGAATAAGTGCCTTGGGCATTTTTTCTATACCGATATTAAAGTTTTTGCGGCTACGCTCAGTTTGAGCACCCCAAAGTGCCGTTTCTGGCACTTGAATCTCTCCCATAGAATCATGTTCGATACGATATGACATTCTTTCACTACTCCTCTTTTCTTCTCTAGTTACTATCACTATACTGTAAACGAAACACGATTTACAGTGAAATTCTTTTTTTTGTGAAGAAACAACAGAAAAAAATCAGTAACCGTTACGATCACTGATTTCTTTCTTTAATTTTTGATTTTACCTTCGTTACTATGTTTATATCCATACGCAAAATAAATAACAAAGCCTAACACCAATGCTATTGCGAAAGCCTTCCAAGTTGCCGCTTGTAATTGCAACATCAAACCAATACTAACAATGACAAGCAAAATGGGAACAAACGGAACAAATGGAATTTTAAATTCCCCAGGTTTAGGATCGCCAGCTACTTTTCTCAGGCGAATAATACCAATCGCCATCACGATCAAGTACATCAACGTCACAATATTTGTCAACTCAGCCAAAAGCTCCATCGGAACGAGGCCTGCAAAAATCATTGTACAAACACCTGCTACATACGTTGCATTTTTCGGTGTGCGATTTTTTTCATCGATCTTACTCATAAATTTCGGCAACAATCCATCTTTACTGATCGCATAAATGATTCTAGCTAAACTGTACATCATTGAAATTGTTACGGTTAACAGCGTTAAAATCGCTCCAACAGAAATCACTCCCGCCACACCATCACGTTGCACAAAACGCATCGCAAACGCTACTGGATCTTTCACACCAAGTGCATCAAACGGTACGATTCCTGTTAAAATCAATGTTACGATCACATATAAGACAGTAGCTATGATAATCGAACCAATGATTCCTTTCGGGATATCCTTTTGTGGATTTTTCACTTCTTCAGCTGTCATACTAACCGCATCAAACCCTAAAAAAGCAAAGAAAACAACCGCTGCACCACTGACAACACCAGAAAAACCAAATGGTATAAATGGCTGCCAATTGTCTGGTTTAACATAAAAAATACCGACAACTAAAAAGAGCGCAATGATCCCAAACTTTACAAAAACCATCACGTTATTTAAGCGTAAAGCAGTTTTGGCTTCTAAAGAGACCCAAAACATAACAGCTAAAAGAACTAGCATTGCAATCAAATCAACATATGTACCATTGTCTGGATTATACGCCCCGCTTAACGCTTTTGGTAAATCAACCCCAAGACTATTCAAAAATCCATGCACATAACCAGACCAGCCTGATGCCACAGACGAAACTGCTAAAAAGAATTCACAGATCACTAACCAACCTGTCATCCAAGCAACTAATTCTCCAAAAACCACATACATATACGCATAGGGACCACCAATTGCTGGGATTCTTGAGGCAAACTCTGCATAGCATAATCCTGCTAAAACAATTGCTCCTGCCGCAACTAAAAACGAAAGTGACAGTGCAGGACCTGCATATTGTTCTGCTGCAACACCTGTCACAACAAAAATTCCAGTTCCAACAATCGCACCGATCCCAAGCATGATCAGATCCATTGTTTTTAAATCCTTTTTCATCGAACTTGGCTCACTTGATACTGCCGTCAGCTCTTTTTTCCGAAACATCGACATTTCTTTTCCTCCAATAAATCAATCCATTTTCTCGTTTTCATAATTGCAAAATTTCCTTATAAAAATAAGCGTAAATAGGACATTTACGCTTTCATATACCCTAAAAGGATACCACCTAAAATGACGAATAGGCAACCAATTATCACATATCTCATTTCTTTTTTAGACTTGCGTTCACCAAGTAAGTAGATTCCACCTAAAGTTGAGATGATGATTCCCATTTGCGACAAGGAGAAACTGATTGCTAAACCAATTTGACGCATCGTTAGCAACATACAAATATTCCCTAAGCCCCATAACAGTCCGCAACTCATATTTCGCCAAACATAACGGTCCAGTTTAACCTTTTTAAATGCAAAGAAACTAGCACCAATCACCATACCAATACTTTGTGGTAAAATGATCCCCATCGGATCAAGCCCAGCCGCATTGATAATAATTGTATACGCCCCATAACCGATCGTTGAAACGACCAATGCACGCAATCCCTTATTAAAATCAAACATTTTATTGGTCGTTTTCACACCACTATCATCATCCTGTCGAGCTGTCAAATAAGCACCCAACACCAGTAAACCAAGCGCAACAAATCCTAAAAGAAAATCTCTGCTGCCTTTCCATTCATGAAAAAACACAGCACCAGCAATCGTATTAACTGTCAGCTGCATTCCAGTTGAAACAGGCAATCCTACAGATACGCCTAAATATTTCATGCCGTGAAATTGCTGATTTTGTCCAACACTCCAGAATAAACCTGATAAAATACCGATCACAATCATTTGGCTATTGATCATCGGTTGAACAACAAAAAATACCATTACCGAAAAGAACAAAGCGCCAATGGTCATGCCGAGTGTCTGCTGATTTGCACTACCACCCATTTTACCACTAACAAGACCAATACTGCCCCAGGCAAACATTGGAATCAACGCCACTAATATCTCCATAATATGCTCCTATCAAAAATATGATACATTTAGTCTAACAATAAAAGCGTTTGCTATACAACTATAAGATAGGAAAAATTTTAATAGAATTTCTCTCATTTTTCTTTGGATAAATGATTGAAATCATATCGTTTGCTGTTACGATTTATGTATATCTTATTTAGCTAAATGTACAAATAAAAAGAAATGGAGAATTGAGTTGAAATTTATATCCTACTTTTTTGTCAGCATAGTTCTGTTAACCTTCTTGGTAAGTTGTAGACAATCTAAAGATAAAACTACCTCAAGTAATCAGTCCATATTTGTTGGAACTTGGGAAACAGCAGACACTTCTAAACAAAAAGTTACTATAACAGAAAACAAGGAACATTTATTTAATCTGGCTTTTAAAAATTTTGATTTTCCAGAAAGTAGCAATCTCATTGCTACTGAATATACTAATAAAGAACTTATTTTAAAATCTAATGACAAAAGTTTCATTTACTCATTTCATGTAATTGAAAAAAATAGGTTGGAGTTTTACTTTTCTTCCAATTCCGATGAGAATCTTGTTGGTGAATCACCTCCAATAACATTAAAAAAAGTTAAGTAGAATTCGCTCCTTTGTTTCACGCTTTTTCAAAGAATTTATTTGTTTGGTAGAAGCTGAACAAATCAAAATCGAAAAAATAGATCTTCAAAGAAAAGTAACCATTCACCTTACTAAACAGTAAAAATAGTGTTGAGAAATAAATCAACTATTTCTCAACACTATTTTTATCTTCTCTCATTAAAATAACTCAAAAACGGAAACAACAGTTTCATCGTCGTGCCTTCTCCTTCAACTGATTCCACCGTTAATTGATGTCCTAGCTTGTCCGCAAGGCTTTTCGCTAAATATAGCCCTAAACCAGTTGAATGCTGTTCACTTGTCCGTCCGTTTTCTCCTGTAAAGCCTTTGTCAAAAATACGGCGTTGATCTTCTTTAGGAACACCAATTCCCGTATCTTTCAACGACAACCAAGCTCCTTCTTTAGTACGTGAAAAGGTGACGATGATCTCACCGCCAGCAGGTGTATACTTGATTGCATTACTGACCAATTGTTTAAATATAAAAGCAACCCACTTGGCATCAGTTAAGATCATTTGATCGTTTCCTTCTATAGAAAAGCGTAAATTCTTTTGAATAAAATAATTGCCTTGTGTACGAATCACTGATTGTACAATTTCTTTTAGTGAATACTCTTGAATCAAATAGTCCCGTGAAAAGCTGTCTAATCTAGCGTAATAAAGAACTTGTTCTACATACTCATCGATTTTACTTAACTCATTTTCGACTAAATAATATTTCTTTTCTGGAATATCATCTTCAATCGATTGTAAAATCAAATTCACGGCAGCAAGTGGTACTTTAATTTCGTGGACCCATGAATCGATATAATCTTTTTGATCCTGTTGATTATTGATTGCTTGTTGCATAACTTGCTGGTGCTCTACTAGTAAACCGTTGATATAATTTTGGACTAATAGCTCTTCTGACTTTGAAGCTTCTCCCAAATAATGCTCCAATGAAGGGGGATGCTCTGAAATATCCAAAGAGCACCACCAACGTTTTTTCAAGGAATAATCAATTGTTAAAAAAAGGAGTAAAAATAATCCTTGCAATAATACCAAATAACCAATGACCGATGGATTCACAACCATATCTGGAGATAGCCACAAAATAAAACAAGTCACTCCTATAAAAAATAGCCAGCCAATCAGCAGAAGCCAATGATCTTTTAAATACTTACCAATTGTCATTTTCTTCTCCTATCCTATGGTACGATGTAACCTTGTCCCACTTTTGTCTCAATATATCCTTCCAGGCCTGCCTGCTCGATTTTTTTTCTCAAACGATTGATGTTCACAGTCAATGTATTATCATCTACAAAGCGCTCATCTTCCCACAAGGCACGCAATAATTTTTCTCTCGTTAAAATTTTACCGTGTTTCTTGATCAAGATATACAATAAGCGATATTCATTTTTACTTAAGTCGATCACTTCGCCATTGATTTCCATACTGCCGTTATCAACGTTTAACGTAATTCCATTGTGGGACATAATCTCACTGCCCACTTCAGAATAATTATATGAACGACGTAACAAGGCATTGATTTTTGCGATCAGTACATCAATTTGAAATGGCTTCGTGACAAAATCATCAGCGCCCATATTCATAGCCATGATCATATCCATATTTGTATTCCGGCTGGAAATAAAAATAATCGGAATTTTAGAAATCTCACGGATCTTCTGACACCAATAGTAGCCATCAAAAACGGGAAGATTGATATCCAACAAAACTAGTTGTGGATCTTCACGTTGAAAATCTTCTAAAACAGCGTTAAAGTCAGTCGTTCCAAATGTGTCAAATTGCCATTTCTGCAATTCTTCGCTGATTAGCTCGCGAATCGTTGTTTCATCTTCTATAATCATGATTTTTGCCATTATTTGCCCTCCAGTTGTTTCTTTCTATTGTACCTTATCAGAAAACCTGCGTCATTCATATAGGACTTTTAGCCGACTTTTTAACAGAAAAAAAAGAATGAAATAAAACCAATAACGGTTTTTCCACTCTTTCATACTTCACTCCAAAACAGCAACGCCATTATCTGATATCGCTTTTCCAATAAATAAAAAGACTCCATCTAAAAGTAAAATCGTCATATTTACACCAAAAAATATTGACAATTTTTCGATTCCTTGGATTTTTTCTTTTGTCTTAAGAATCAGATATAAAATAAAATTACTGCCATATGTGAAAATTGTCAGCACTATAACTAGTTCTATTAACATTTTTTCACTCCCACAAACTCATTCATTTTTGTATACACTTACATTTTACGCTAATACAGTTTTTTTTTAAAGGAAATAATATCTATAAATTTTCTGAATCGGTAAAATGAAAAGTGACTAGAACAAAAATATTTTTTTACAAGAAATGTATTATAGTCGTAGTTTTTCTAGCCTTGAGGAATTAAAACGAGCTGTTACAAATTATATTGATTATTACAATCATCATCGATTTCATTCCTTGAATTTTCTTTACCAACATTAGTTAACAAAGAATCAAAAAAAACTGGATAAAACTCAATGAGCTTTGTCCAGCCTACTAAAATTGCTTAATATTGCTTTAAGTTGGTTATTTAGACTCTAAAAAACAATAGGGTTCTGTCCCCTGTTTCTCAATTTTTCGTTTACCTTATCTTAATTTTTAGCAACCATCCATTTACTTATTAAAAACAAAAGGAAGACGTTCAGATGAAAAATAAGCATGATTTAAATATAAGACTTGCTTACTCTTCTCAAACGATATTGGTTCCAATGTGAAATGAAAATAATCATCAATATTCTTTTTACCAAATATTTTTTTCATCCCTGATTCTGTGTATTCAATGTGTAGGATCTTTTTATCATCCGTAATTTTTTTGTACAAAGGATTTTCTTTTTGTAATGCAGAAATTTCCGTTTCTGGAATCTTTTGTTTATCTAAAAGAATTTGAACTTTTGTTTGTTTCCCCTCATAGGTATTGATACCTGCTGCTTGCCACTGCCCTTTATAAATAAATGTATAGCCTTTGACACCCTGATAATTCTCTATTTTAGCTGTCCATGATTTTCCTTCACTTGATAAATTCATTCCAAGTTCAGGATTGCCCCAAGTTCCACTGATTTTAGGTGAAAAAGGGTAGAAAAGATAACTTCCGATTCCGACTCCGATAAGCACTATAATCAATAATCCAAGCAAAACATAAAACATTGCTGGTCTAACTATAATTTCTTCAACTGACTCATCATCCATGTCCGTCTCATGTTCTAGCATACATTCTTCAGATAACTCCAGCTCTTCAAAACGACTATCTTTTTCGTTTTCCAGATTGTGCAGCTGGTTTTCTTTTTGCTCCTGATGGTTGCCTTCCTGATCCATTCCTTGCTTCCTTTCCTTTTTTATTAGCTGGTCGTTTGCCTTTAGCTTTTTTTCTACGTTGTTTTTTCTTACGTTTTTTTGATAAAGTAACTAATAAAATAATAATCAAAAGTAATAAAATAGCAGCCCCGATTGATCCATAAATGATATATTTCATATAATCTTTTTCTAAATCAACAGCTTTTGCATTTAATTCTTTGGCTTCTTTCGCACTGATCGTAAAGTTCTGTTTAAAGTTCCAAGTTTGACCCGTGACCTCTGATTTTGCAGTCATTTCTAATTGATAACTTCCTGCTTCGAACGGTTTGTTATCCCATGAAATCGCATAGTCAAAGTTTGTATTTGGTGCTACTCGATAATTACTGACCTTATGTTCGTGAAGTACGTCAGAACTGCCTTTTTTCATGATTTTTGCATCATATGTTACTTTATCAATAATTGTCGGTGTAGGATTTTGTAAATTAACTTTTACTGCATTTCTGCCAACGACTTGTGATGCTAAGATCTTCTTTACTTTTAGATCTGATTTTGGAAGTTCCTCATTTTCACGTATTCTCATTGCAATCGTATATGCATACTTATTTGCTATGCTAAAGCCGCTATCTTCTTTTTCTGATTTTGAGTTACCTTCCTTCTCTCCTTCAGCATCTGTTACTCGAATACCGCCATATACAATCCCTTCAAAAGGTTCTGTCGGAATCGTTAAATTAATCTTAACGTCTGCTTCACTTTTAGCAGGTATACTTATAAATTCATCCGTTTTAGCAATATCCGATAATGGTAATGTCATGCTTTCATCACGTTTTGAAGCATCCAAGGCATAGACAAACGAACCACTTGCCCCTGTATAAGCAGGATTGATTTCGATTTTTGCTGTCGTTTCTTTATCACCCATATTATAGACTTTCAACGTCAATTCTTGTGTTTGACCAGGTTTTACCTCTAAGTCATAATAGCCCGCATCTTTTGTCAGCTGATTATCTGGTAATTCTGCTTTAACAGATAAATTAGATTCTTCGCCTTCTGCATAGGTATTCACGGGAATTAAAAAACAAAGTATAGTTATTAAACTAAATAAAAAAAAGCTCTTCTTAAATAAAGAAGTATGTATTTTCAGAGTTACGTTTTGCATGATTACTTTCCTCTCAGTTGCTTGATTTACGAATGAAAAAGGTAGGTGTAAAAGGATAAAATTTCTCGTTTTTACACCACCATTTATTCGTATTTAGAGGGTGTGGCGAAACCATCTTAATGTTTCGCCACAGCCCTCTTAGATGTTTATTTAATATCTCTTTTATGGCTCTACAGTTAATGTCCATGTAAGTTTTGTAGAGTAAGCTTTAGCTTGTGCTTTATCAGATGCAGGAACATTTAATTGTACATCATCATATCTACTAGTTAACTCTGGTGCTGATGCTGCATCTGGTCCATAGTTCTTTGCATCATAAGCCTTTTTGAAAACAACAGATGAAATCGAGCCATTCGTTGTTCCTTCATCTGTGTCTACCATTTTTGAAGAAAAGATGCCTAGTGAATCTGGCGTATCACCAGTTACTGGAATCACAGCATGTCCATTTTCAGGAATCGCCACCCCTGTTACCATGTTACTAGCATTAGACTCATTTAAATTATTTGTAAACGATTGATTGAAAATGCGAATACGTGAATTAGTCAGCTCATGACCACCCGTTTCTTTGAACGTTGTATCTTGAGTTACTGAGACCTTCCAATCTGTTGCACGTTTTCCTGAAAAATCTCCCACTTGGACAAACAAAGGTATAGCATACTTAGTTTCTTGATTTTTTGCGTATGCATATGATTCATGGACAACATTTAAGTCATCCCCTTTTGCTTTTAATTCGTTTTCACCAAAATCAAATATTGGTGCATGTAGTAACTGTACGCCACCAACCTTTGTTTGGCCACCATCGATTACAATCTCGTCGTCTGTTCCTGGCTTGACAGGATCCACAAGATCTTTTGGCACTTCAAAATTTGCTTTCCCATCTGATTGTACAGAATTTGTTTCTGGTGCTGCAGATACGATTTGTGCTGTTGCAAATAAACTTGTTAATGCCATTGCACAAATTCCACTATATATAATTGATTTTTTCATTTTTTTTCCTCCTTGATTTTAAAACCTCTTAAAATAAATACCCCTTTTGTTTGTAACTATTTGCTACTATTCAGCTGTTTCTGGTGTTTCTGGTGTTCCTGGTTCTACAGTTAGTGTCCAAGTTAATTGTGTCGTATATGTTTTAGCTTTTGCTTGATCACTCGCTGGAACGTTTAGTTTTACGCCTTCATAAGCGGCTGTTTTTGGTGTTTTTTCTGGATTATAATTCTCTGCTAAATAACCATCACTGAAGACTGCTGATGTTGTTGAAGCATTGGTGAAACCTGCTTTTGTATTACTCAATACAGTTAGTTCTCCTTCTTTTTCGCCAGTTAATGGAATAACAGCGTGTCTAGCAGTTCCATTTTCTTCACCAACTCCAACTTCAACACCTTTAATATTATCTCCTAGCTCTTGAGTGTTTTTTAATGAGTTAGTAAATGTATTACCATAAATACGAATACGTGTATTGTTTAATACTGAACTTCCAGCTTCAAAGGGATTATCTTGAACAACTGATAATTTCCAAGTCGCTTGTTCATTACCTGAAACATCACTTACTTGAACTGAATGTGGCATGTAGAAAACATCTTCTGTGCCTTTCAATTTACGCTCTTCTGTATAAGCTTCGTAGTCTACAGTTTTGACACTTGTTTTGTTCTCTGTTCCAAAAGAGAAGTTTGGTAAATGGGTAACATAGATTCCACCGTTATTTGGTAACGGGATAGGCTTACCGTCCTCATCCTTATCGTCTTCAAGATCTTCGCCATCTTTAGGACCTTTTTCTGGTTTCGTTGTTCCTGGTTTTTCCCCGGCTGTAAAACCAACTTCCCCAGTTGTTTTACTACTTTCTAAGTTTTCAGCAGAAGCAAATTGTGCCCCAACTGATAAAACCATAACGCTTAATAATAGACTTGCTAACATTCTTTTCTTCATTTTGTACTCCTCTTTCTTTTCTCTTTATTATTGTTAAACTAGACGTGTTGTCTACGAGCAACCTTGATTGTGTCTTCTCTTTATTACGACAATAATCGCTGTTACTGCCAATGAAATCATTCCAATAATTGTTAAATACATCAAAAATTCTTCCCCAGTTTTTGGTAGCAGTCCGCTACTTTCCTTTTTGGGTGTCTCGGGATTTATCGGTTTTTCCATTTCCGGCCCTTTAGGTGCTTCCTTACCGCCATCAATAAAACCAATTTTCCCTTCTGTTTTCCCATTTGTTTGAGCATCAACCGCTGTCACATTACTTACAAGAAACATACTAAGCAACAGAAGGAACAGTAAATAAATTTTTTTCTTTTTCATTTCTTGATCCCCCTGTCTCATGGTTCTTGAACTAATTCCCAAGTGATTTCAGCTTTGTAACTTCCTTTAATTGCGCCGCTCCCTTTAGGAACAAGTAGTTTCAAGCCTTCTTTTTTATCTGTTTGATTGGCCAATTCTAATTCATAATTTGTTTGTGGACGGGCTGTCCTATTCTTGTAAATGGTGACATTATCCTCACTTGATATAGCTAAATCATTCTCTCCATTGTTGTAAATAATTTCAGCATCTTTTAATACGTCACCACTTATTTCATGGGTGAAAGGTTTCGAAAGTGAACCATTAATTGTAAATTGCCCTCGTTTAAAGCCATCAACAGGCGCCGTAGTTCCACGCTTATCTGCTATGTTTAATTTAAATGGAGCTGTAGAACCATAGTTTAATTCTTGATCACGAGACTGGATCACCCCAGTTTTAAAGAGCATTTCTTTTGTGGCGCCTAAGGCTACTTGGCCTTTGAAAATGTATGTTCTTTCATTTTCTCCTACAAGAATTTCAACTTTCTTCTCATCAGATGGCGGTGTTATTAGCTCATACAGATCATCAGTAATTACTTTTACAACTTTTGAAATCTCTGTTTCAGCAGTTAAATCAACAAATTCTTTTGGTTTTTTCAAAAGTGTAACGACAGGTTTGATCTCATTACCGTCTTCGTCTTTAAAATAAATATTTAATTCGACTTCACTTTTACGGTAGAATAATTTGATTTTCTGAACCTCTTTTTTAAAGTTGCCTGTTAATGAGGCTCCTTCTGAACGTACATAATCAAAGTCCGTAACTTTTTCATCAAGCGGATCGATTGTATAAGAATCTCCAATGATTCCCGGAATCGTTTTATTCTCTTTAACCTTTAAACCAGTTGAATCATCATAATATTCAACTGTCACACTTGATTCATTTGATTCTGCATATAATTTATAAACATTTTTTGCAGCATCAAAGGTTACCTTATGGGTTGTAGCAGTCAAAGAACTAGCGCCTGCTCCATTAAAGTCTAATTTATTGTACTCGGCTACACCTAGTCGATCACTAACAATTTTTAAGGCTTTAGCTTTCGTCAAAGTTTCTCCATACTTTAATGATGATAAATCTGGATCTTTTAATGAATAGTCTTTCCCACTATATAATTGATAATTAGAACCAACAATTGTTTGTTTCAATTCATAATTATCCGCACTAGTAGCAGCTCCTGTCCCTTTATATTTATAGACTTCTACAGCCGCTTCTGTATAAGGGTGGAACAAGTTGGGTAGTATTTTAAATGGGCTGTTATGTGCTTGATATTCCGCTGCTGAGAAGGTTACTCCGTTCGTCTTCGTTCCTAATGTGCTTGTTGTTCCCATAGAAGAAGAAATCGGATCATCAAAAACAGCTTTAAATGAGCCTGAATCTACAATGTCTGTATCTCCATCATTTTTGTTTGCAATCGTTAATGACTTTTTCGTAGGTGACGTTAGAACTGGATTATTTTTTGATGTTAACGAAGATGCTACATAACTAAATTTTTGAAAATTTAAATCTGCTTGATATGCTCTTGACGGATTGATTGGCAGTGAGTCAGTAAAAAGCTTCATAAATTGAGCTGTTGCATTTGGTGCCTGAACTGCGTGTGGATCTGTACTTGTTTTATTTGTCGCCGTTACAGCCATCCAGTTCCAGAACTTTCTGCCTTTTGTTACATCATCTTGCAAGCTATTGTATGTCCCAGTTTGACCTGGACTTTCAATAGTTCCTCCAGCCCAACGTGGTGCCCCTGTTCTAGGATTATAATTCCCCGAGTGGTCGTATCTAACTGCTATATAAATCGGACCTTGATCTCCTTGCACAGGTATGTTATTGAACCTGGTCAGAATATCTTTGTAATCAGTGACTACATTTTTAGTTAGAGTGTTTGTTGGTCGAGCTGATAGTTGAAAATCGGATAAATAGATAATAACAGGTATAGCATCAGCATTTCTTTCTTTTTCCATGATCGGCACGACATATTCCAAGTTACCAACTTGATTATCCTCATCATAGGTCTTATCTTTTTCGAAGGATTTATCTATTTTTTGTTCCCAACCAGCAACATTTCCCAAAAATTCTTTTTGATCAACATCATCATTGATGATTGTACTATTTCGCGTAGGTGAATTTAGTCCAAATATTCGAATCCGACTTCCATTGTAATCATTTAACACCAGCTTCGACAAATTAATAATCATTTCTTTACCATGAAAGCGAGGTATCGCAGGATTTAGTCCCGCAAGTGTAGGACTATTCATCGAACCTGACCAATCCAAGACAAACATCACATCATACTTCATTTTTTTATTTTGTGGTAAGGCTAAAATTGTTGGTAATTCATACTCCAAATCATATTGGCCTAAAGCATTTGGAAAATTATTTAGCGCCTTAATGGATGGGTCTAACCGACCAAGCGTAGTAGCTTTTTCCAATTTCCGTACTGTTTCTATCAGTAGCATTCGAGATAAATCTGAACTAACACCTGATTCTGCAGTCAAACTTGACTGATAGGCTTTATCTAGGGCTGCCAACGAGCCTTCTGTCCATTCTTTATTCCCTTTATAAGGTCTGTTTTTATCGGTTCCTTTTTGCTTATCTAAAAAACCTTTGACCTCATTTTTAGCTGTTGATAAATTCTCAGCTTCCCAAGTTTTATAATTTGAACTTTCGACAGCAAAAGATACTAGGTCATTTTCTGCTTTGATTTGAGTGACGTTTTTTGCTATCAGTAAGCTAATCAATAAAATACCCATGATACCTATTACCATCATAAATATAGTTTTGCTCCCCTTTTTATTTATCATTCCAGCCCTCCCTTTATTATAAATTAGATATAAATTCCATAAAATCATACAATTTTCCACACTAAAACTTGTACACGCACACAAACCCAACTGAATTTACATCTTATTTTTATCATTATTATATCTTTTACGTCACTTTTTAGTTATACACTTTTTTTAAACGAAAAATAAATCATTATTTCCTTTACTTGTAGGAAATAATGATTTATTTTTACTAAACATTCATGTTACATGATTCTTTTTTATCACCAGGATCTATTTCGACTAATTTTCTTTGTTATTTCTTTCAGTATTGTTTCACACATTATATCAAAATATTGAGAATCAGAAAATGTTGGGATATAGACCCTTGAAGGATGTTCGACTTGATCAGAATAGTTCTTATCAGAAATAACTAAATCTATTGATTCATCATAACAATTGACGATTTCCACATTTTCTGCAAATACTTGCTTAATTTTAGTTTTTAAAATATCTGCCACATATACTTTAGAAATCTGAACATAAACACGAACTGTGACAATATTTTCTAACTCAACTCGAGATATCAAGCTATAAATCAGTAGGAAAAGTTGATTGATCAACATATCAACTTTTTCTCCATGAAATAATCGTTCAAAAAGCGGATTCTTCGGAAACTGTTGCAGTGTTGGATCTGCAAATCCTTTGATTTTCTCTAATAATTCTTTTTCATATTTGGTTCTGGAATAATAGTTATCTTCATCATAAACATATAAAAAAAGTCTAGAATCAATAAAACTATAATAAACATACAATAAAAATATTGTTACATCTTGTTCAACTAATCGTCGTCTTTCAGGATCCTCTTCAAAAAATTCTGTGATTATGTTTTGGGTAAGATATTCCCTAGTCTCATTAAAACTTTCGAGATGGTCAATTTCAATACTCATCTCTTCCTCTAAATAAGGACTTGGTATGATCAGTTGTCCACGAAGGCAAAAGAAAAAAAAGAACTGAATTTCTTCCTCCTTATTTTTAAAATAAGGACAATATGTATTTATAAATCTAGCTATTCCTTTATAAAAACGCTCATGAGCACCATTTTTTTTGAAATGAATTGTCGTTTTTTGATCCAAATAAAAGCCTTGATTGTTTCTGATTTTACAAATAAAAAGTAGTAAACAGATCATACTTTTTTTGGAAGAATCAAACGATACCTTGTCAAAAAAAAGTTCTGATAATGAACGTTCAATCTCTCGATAGCTTTCCTCTGAAAAAAACCAATTTGAATGTGCAAAAGAAAAAAATAAGAAATAGAAATTACGAATGCGGTACTCTTCACCAACTAGTGTATTTTCTTTAGATAATTCAAATTCAAACTTTTTCAGAATTTTCTTCAATTGATTTTTATATCGTGTAAAAGTTGATTCACTGATGAAATGATTTTTGCAAATTCTGCTCTTATCAAGATAACCACGTAAGAATAAGTCTTTTACCATAATATAAATAACTGACTTTTCTAAGTAAAAAAATGCTGCATCTGCTAAAGAGATATTAGAAACAATAATTGAGTTGATTTTCCCTTTTTCATTATAATTAATCGTCATTTTTGTTTCATCAAGATAGGTATTATCTTTTAAAGATAACACGATTCCCCTAACCGTTTTATCAGATAAACCTGTTACAGCGACTAGATCAGCTATTTTTACTTCTTTTAATTCTTTAATTAGATACGCTAACACTTCGATTTTTCTATTATCTATATCACTGATAAATAACTTCATAAATCTCCCCCTCTATTTTTAATGATTTCAGACCTCACTCCGTCACTATTGGAGTCTTCTTATAATAGAATACTCAAAAAAAAGGCTTCATTCCTTTCTTCAAGCACTACAGATGCTACTAATTCTCCATTTACCTCGATGATTCTTCACCCATTATATATGTAAAAAATAAAATAATCACTAGAATTCAATAAAAATTATACTTTTAGTCTATCTTCTATACTGTTAAAAACATATCAGAAAAAAAGAATAATAAAAACATTTGCAAAATAAACAAGCATTCAAAATCTAATATAAAAACATACACACTTGTTATTTCATAAATAATATAATCAAGTTCTTCTTTTTTACTATTTTTTGTTTTTTTATAATTGAACGATTGTTCTAATAAAAATTGCCCAAAACTTTTCCCTCATTTTCCTCTTGGAGAGTACTATGACTGTATGATATACTAAGAATGCTTTGTTCTAAAGTATTTTCCTAGTAAATCTATCATGAAAGGAGTCAATTTATTTTGGATGAAGAATACTCTCGACGTAAACAACAACGTCCCCCATCTACATCAAAATTCACCATCGTAATCGTTATTTTATTATTGTTAGTCAATACACTTGCATTAGGCGGATTGCTCTATTTGAATGTTCAGGCTAGTTCTAAGCAAGAAGCACGATTAAACAGTATAGAAAAACAAGTAAGCAAACTTGATCTCGGAGTAAACGTCCCAGTTCTTGCAACTGACAATACAGAACATAATGTTCCTGTAAGAGAAAGTTCCACTCAAGTAAGCAAAATGGAAGAATCAAGTTCGACTATTGAAAGTTCAGATCAGCCAGCACAAACGCCCCCATCATCTGAGGCTGTAGAACAACAAACTGAACGCTCAACCGAACCATCACAAGTTGCAGCTACAAGTTACACAGTTCAATCTGGAGATACACTTTCTGTGATTGCTGAAAAAAATAAAATATCGCTTCAAGATTTAATGCTAAAAAATAATTTAACTGATTCAACAGTCTACGTTGGACAAGTGTTATCATTGCAATAAGCAACTTATTTTTCTCTACATAATTTTGCCTAACAAATTGATTACACACATTTTTTATAAACAGAGGGTGCAAAACTTTTTTTAGTTTTGCACCCTCTGTTTATTAGCTATACCGTTGCTTACTTACAAGCTTGTTTCACTCTGTAATTCAAGCTTTTAGGCAATACAATCTCGTTTTGTGACTGAATATAGTCAACGATCAATCCGACAATCTCTTCTGCCCCTTCATTGATTACTGGACATTCTAGGTAGGTTGGAAAACCACCTCCACCACTTGCTCGATAGTCGTTTAAAGAAATAGTAAATTCGTCCGTATCTTTAATCGATTGATTTTTATACCGCAACTCAGTTACGCGCGCTCCAACCTTCTGGCAAAGATCAATCGTATAATCAATCCCAACAAAAAAGTCAAAATGATAATGTTCAATTTTAGGATATAAATAACTTGGCGAAATGATTACTTCATTTTGTTCATCTAAACTAAAATAATCCGCATTTTTATCCACAACTTGCTTCAATTGAGCACCAGTGATTTTTAGCGTCATCAACTGATTCGTATATGGGTAAGTTGCGATCACATCTCGCATCGTTACATTTTTGTGGAATCCAGGTGACGTATTGGCCAAAGACACGACTGTGATCTGAGCTTTGCTAGCTTGCAGTTGAACTGCTCCGATCAATTCTACAACTGGAGTTCCATGTAGTGCCATCTCTAGTTTATCCTTAGCTAATGCATCTCTGTTCAATTTACCGATTGCTTGATCCAACCACTCTTGAACTTTTGTTTCTACAGGTTGTAGCTCACCCGTTAATTTCGGTTCTGGTGGAGTAGTCGGTTTGCCGATCGTTGAAGTTATTTCTATATTATTCTGTACTTTTTCAATATTGATTTCAAAGTAATTCTGGGCATTAGACGAAGGCTGCACAATATAAGTGCCATGTAATAACTGTCCCTCGATCAATAAATGCTGATGCCCTGTCAACAGTATGTCAAAATCAAGTTCATCACATATTTTATACCCTATATTTTCACTCGTTTTGGATAGAATAGTACCAGATTGTACATCTCGTTCAAATCCACCATGATAAATACAAATCGTAAGATCAACGTGTGATTTGACTTCTTCTAATGCTTGTTTGGCAGCTGTAAATGGATCTGAAATGATAACATCTTTAATATTTTCTGCTTTTTCCCAAACATTGATGTAATCTGTCACTACACCGACAATCCCGACTTTTAAACCATTTGCTAACGTCTTGATGGTCCATGGAAATTTTTTGGTTTGATCTGCATTTAGTAGATTCTCACAAACACACGTTGCATCAAGTGCCTCTAAATACTTATACAGATAACTTGTTCCATAATTGACGTCATGGTTACCTAATGTTACAAAATCATAGCCAGCATAATTCAATACCTTGGCTTGAGGGAATCCTTCTTCTGGATGGGCTTGACAGTAGGTTGCTAAAGCTGAGCCTTGTAGCATATCTCCACCATCGATGATCAATGTATTCTCGTCTTTTTTAAAGTTTGGGATGCATTTTAACAGTCCCATATCTTTTTCCTGGGTATCAGCGTAATTGGTTGGAAATAAATAGCCATGTACATCTGATGTATAGTAGATTTTCATTTGTTGCTTCATTTAGTTTCACCTCAAGTTTAACTTACTCTTTTATGCTTACACTAGCAATATATTCGTCGAAAACATTATAAATATAATTCGTTTCTAAGCGATAACTTGGAAAAATCGCTTTATTAGATGTTATGCGATAGTCTGATTGATCTGGTAAAGGTTGACCATTTTTTAAACGTATCCCTTGAACTGTTCGACTTAATAATAATTCTACCAGTTCACTTTTTGATACATGGTAAGTTGACAGAGTGTATGGCGGCTTAAAATTAGTTAAAAATGCTGCAATTGTTGGCGCATTAAGTTCAACTGCATAATAAGTACCTGGAACTTTTCTAGCCAAATATTGATCAAAATGGCTTAAATCAAGTGGCGTTTCCAACCATTTTTCGAAACTTACTTGGTCGTATAATTGCTCATTAACTACTTTGTATTTTTTTGTATCAATCAATTGTGCTTTTTTATCAGACATATGATTCCCATCAATAGAAAAAGTCAATTCCCCAATAAAATTCCCGCGATATCCAGGCTGCACAAAAGCTGTACTATTTAATACACCTGCATTAATTCGATGTTGATGCCCACAAATTACACCGTCAATCCCCGCTATTTCATGAATGATTCGATAGGTTTGGTCTTCTCCTGTATCATATTGCGTTGGTTGACCTGTGCTCATATCTCGCTCGATCCCACCATGATAACTTACGATCAATACATCAACTTGTTCACGTACTTGTGGTACCCAATGGTTTAACGTATCGATTACATCGGTGAATTTCAGGTCTTTGATTTGCTCATAGTCAGTGATTTGCGGCATCGCGCCAGTGATCACACCAATTACACCAATTTTCAATTCACCACGTTCAATGATTGTATAGGGATCAAAAATCAGTTCATCTGATAAATCTAACACATTAGCGCAGAGATACTTTCCATTAAAAGCCTCCGCTTGGCGTTTCAAAAAATCGATTCCATAATCAAAATCATGATTTCCTGGAACCATTACATCAAATCCAATTTTATTAGCTAATTCGACCAAAGGCGAAATTGTCATAGTTGTATTAAAAAAAGTAGTCTCAGGACTACCCACTAAAAAATCGCCATTGTCGATCAAAATCGGTTCATGATAATTTTCAGCAATCGCATGAAGAGAACAAAGACCGTTCTCTTCGTTTGCTGCGGCTGTCAAAAAACCATGGACATCTGTTGTACTTAATATTGTTACTTTATCCATTTTTTTATCCTCACGAATTACTGTAGTTTTTTACGTAAATAACCAGTTCCAGCATCAATCAAAAATACTGTAATAATGATCCCAAACAAAATAATGCCAACTTTATCCCAGGCTCTTGATTGAATTGCAAAAATCATCGGTGCACCGATTCCTCCTGCTCCAACTAAACCAAGCGTTGCAGCACTACGAACCGCTATTTCAAAGTGATTCAAAGCTAGTGATAAAAATGTTGGAATCAATTGCGGTAAGCGTGCATAAAACATCGTTTGCCAGAAGTTTGCGCCAACAGCCGTCATTGATTCTACAGGCGCTTCATCCATCGACTCAATTTCTTCCGTATATAATTTACCTAGCATTCCGATTTGATGAACACCGATTGCCAAAACACCAGCAAAAGGTCCAGGACCAACCATCTTTACAAAGATGATAGCATAAACAAGTTCAGGAAACGCTCTTAAAACATTACAGATAAACTTGCCGATTTTAGAGACGATCGTATTTGATTTCCATAGATTATGAGCGCTGATAAAAGTTAACGGTAACGCTAAAACAGTCGCAATAACCGTCCCTAAAAAGGCGATTCCAATCGTTAACAATAGTAAACTCAGTAAATCCTCTCCGCTGCCATCATAGACATAACCCCAGTCAGGATGGAATAACCCAGAAAGAACGGATTTGACCATATCAAATGACATGTTTCCAGCTTCTGAATAATCAATCCCTGCTGCAGAATAAAGAATGATCGCTAAAACAATAATGATTGGCAAATAGCTCTTTAACTTCCGATTCATGCTCATTATACCAACCTCTTTCTGATAATTTCACTAATCCAGTCGATCGTGATCACCACAACTAAAATAGATAAAATAATAATCGACACTCGGTCATAGCGCATCAAGCTCAATGAAGAGTTCAAAATCACACCGATTCCGCCAGCACCAACATAACCTAAGATCGTTGAAGCACGAATATTGACTTCAAAAGCATACAAAGAATAGCTGGCAACTTGGTGAGATATTTGCGGCGCAATCGACCAAAAAGCAATCTGAGTCTTTGTTGCACCGACCGATTCAGCCGCTTCGATTGGCCCATGATCGATTGTTTCGATGGCTTCGTAAACTAACTGTGAAACCATACCGAAAGTAAAAACTGCAATCGTCAGTACACCTGTAAATTCACCGATACCAAACATGGCTACAAACAAAGCTGCCAATAACAAGTTAGGAATCGTACGAATAATACTCATTAGAAAACGAATGATCGTTGTCACAAAAAAGTTTCTAGTGACCACTGTTGTAGCTAAAAATGCAAATGGTACTGCAAAAACGACCCCCATTGTTGTTCCCACAACTGACATTTTGATCGTTTTCAACATCGGTTCAATAATTTTAGGAATATAATGCCAATCAGGACTAAGAAAACGTTGTAAAAAAATACCCATCTGATCTAAGTTATTGAAGACGTCCGCCATTTGCGCTCCAGTGACTCTAGCACTTGAAAATACACATAAAAGAACCAATACTAAAATAAATAGATGTTTATATAAATCACGGTGAATCGTATCTTTTAACTTCATTACGCAACACCTTCTGTTTGCTTCAAAATATCCGCACCATAAATACTTGTCAACACTTCATCGGTCGCTTCTGCTGCAGTCCCATCAAAAACTACTTCACCATCACGTAAGCCAATGATTCGACTAGAAAATTCACGAGCTAAATCCACTGAGTGAAGATTGATCACCACAGTATGGTTCAATTCCTGATTGATTTTCTTTAAGTCTTTCATGATTTTTTGTGTTGTGATCGGATCTAAAGACGCAACTGGTTCATCCGCTAGAATAATCGATGCTTGCTGAACCAGCGTTCTTGCAATTGACACACGTTGTTGTTGTCCACCACTCAACTCATCACTTCTTAAATGTAGCTTATCTGCTAATCCAACACGCCCTAATGCATCATTGACTAAAGCGTAATCGTCTTTTGAAAAAATCCCAAAAATACTTTTAATGGTTGAATAATAGCCTAATCGACCTGAAATAACATTTTTTTGAACAGAACTTTTTTTCACTAAATTGAAGTGCTGAAAAATCATCCCGATATTTCTACGGATTCGACGTAAGTCTCTTTTGTTTGCTTTGGTAATTGAAGCACCATCGATGATAATATTGCCTTCACTGATTTCATTTAAGCGATTGATCGAGCGTAATAAGGTACTCTTACCCGCACCACTTAATCCGATCACGGATACAAATTCACCGTCGTTGATTGTTAAATTAATATTTTTAAGCCCTTTAACTCCATTATTATAGGTTTTTGTTACATTTTCAAACTGAATCATGATTTCTCCTTTTAATAAAAAATAGAAAAGCTGAACAAATTACGTTCAGCTTTTAAGTCACTCATTCATGTAGCAAAGCTTTATTCTGCTGCTTTTTCTGTATATTCTTCAACTGTATCGTAATTTTTATCGTCCGCTTCTACATAGCCTTTGTGTCCCCACATTGCCATCGCTTCTGCGCCTTCTGTATCTTTAGGCATTGCTAAGAAAACGTCTTTGACTTTCGCTTGTAAGTCTTTGTCCATTTTTGGCTGAACAGCGATTGCATCGTTTGGAATATCACCTTTTGTTAAATACAGGACTTTTAAGTCTTTAAACAAATCGTCTTTTTCAAATTTTGAGGCAAACACATTACGTGCTCCTTCAAAAACAAAACAGGCATCTTGCTGACCATTTAAAACAGCTGTGATTTCACTAGGGATATCATTAACAGTTGTTAGCGTAACATCTTTAGTTGGATCAATTCCTACTTCTTTCATTTCAACCACGGGATAAATATAACCACTAGCTGAATTTGGACTTAAACTAGCAATTTTTTTGCCTTTTAAGTCTTTTAACGAATTGATTCCGCTATCTGCACGAACTAAAACTTCACCTTTAAATGTGCTTGATAGCTTGTCTTTTTCAGGCTTCCCTGTTTCACGATTAAACGCTCCTAATTCAGAGGATAAAATCGCTGTTGCCGCTTTTTGGTTGCGTGCTTGAACATATGCTGACGGCGGCATAATTCCGATATCTACTTTACCTGACGCCATTGCTTCAACGATTGTTGAGTAATCTGTTGCTAACGTAACATTGACATCCCGTCCTAATTTTTCAGTTAAATATTTTGCGAAAGGTTTCGCTTTTGCTTCCATTGAGCCATCGTTGTTGGTTGGGACAAATTGTAATTCTAGTGGTTTCGTATCGTCAGCGGCTTTTTTATCGCCACTTGACCCACATCCTGTAAGTAATCCTACACTCAAACCAATAACAGACAGCAACCCTAACAATTTCGTTCTCTTTTTCACTCTTTCCATCCCTTCACATGTTTGGTATTACTCAAGCAAGAAAATATTCCTATGCTTAGTTATACCTATTGTATTTTAGTGGTGTAAATTTATCATAATAATGACGTAAACGTTATGTAAATATTTCAAGTCAACTTCATTATTATTAAGTAAAAAAATGGAGCCAATGCTTGATACTTTTCAGTAATTTTCAGTGTTACTCTCATAAAAAAATGAACGTACCAAACTAAAATCAGTATAGCATAAATTCTAATTTTTTCTAGACTAGTTTTCATTTTTTACTTATTTTACTCTCATTTCTATTTCAGAAAAAAAGGTAAATAAAACCTTTATTCATAAGGGTTCGATTGTTTCCGACTAATTGTCATTGTTCGATTACATTAAAATATCGTTGGGCTTTAATCTTAAATTTGATTACAAAAAATATATAAAATGAGCGTATAAATTCCATTCGATCCTCCTCTACAAAAATCATATTTTTTTTACACTTCGTTTAATATATACTATTCCCAATAACTCTAAGACAGATGAAATTTTCATATTTCACAAGATTCAAAAGTCTATTTTTATTGAAGAAATAACACAACTTTATCGGTTATAAAAATAATTAGGTACATAGTGATCGAATACTGACATTGTGAGTAAACTATAGTTATTTTTTATAATAAACTTTCAACATTGGTAAACTAAAAATTAGGAGGCTATTTATGAAACTTTTCAAAAAATTATTTATTGTAAGTACCATGTTCGTATTTTTTGGCACATTCTTTTCTAGTTCTGCAAATGCAGAGAGCGCAGAATCACCTCGCTCTGGTGCATATACATCAACTACAGCATTTTTATCAAACCTCGATATGAATATCGATGGTGAAGTCTATGAGGGTAAAATGAATGATTTACTATTGAATGTAGACAAAGAATCATTTACTCTTACCTTTAAATTGAACAATGAGGCACATGTTTTTAAAGGAAAACGTGATCCGAGCAAATCTGTATTTACAGCTTGTGATCGTTTCTTGATTGACACGATCGATGATCAAAAAGTTGGAACACGCGTAGTCATCGAATTTTTCCACTACTCTAGTTCTAAATATAGAAGTTATCAAGCTTATTCTCCAGGACGAGCGAAAGTTACGAATGGATTAGATGTAAACTTGAGAACAAGCGGCGTTTTATATAACAAGTAATTACTGTTGTTTTACCAATGTTGAATACTAAAAAATAGAAAAGAAGGTCAAACACATCGCTCTTTTTGCTTTGTGTCGACCTTCTTTTCTATTTTTCTGGATACATTTGATCTGCTAATTTTTCGATTCCATCTAACGACTGGTACCCATAACCAAACATATAATTATAATCGACCGCATAAACTTGTTTATTTTTAATGGCTTTCATACTTGAAAGTTTTTGATTTTTCAACACAGCATCGATCATTTTGTCACCGGAAATGCCATCTTTCATCGTACCCCAATCCGCTACGATCAAAACGTCAGGATCCGTTTCGATCAATTTTTCTACGCTAACTTCGCCTTTTTCATCTTTGAAAATATTGTCTAGTTTCACCATTTTGAAAATATCATTGAAAAAAGTTTCATTGTGGGCAGGATAAATATATAATTCTGCTGGATCTGCAGTATGAAGATAAGCGAATGTTTGATCCTCTTTGATTTTAGCTAGTTTTTTATCTACTTTTGCTTGACGCTCTTTTAACTCTGATTTGAATGCATCTGCTTTATCTGTTACGTTAAAAACTTTGCCTAAGTTATCAATATCATCATAAATAGAATCAAACGTGCCACCAGTTACAGAAGAGTTCAATACGAAGGTTTTGATTCCCATATCATTAAGCGTATCCACTGTGCCAACGCCCCAATCCTGATTATCAAACAATCCACCACGTCCGTATACCAAATCTGGATCAACACTTAACGCCATCTCTTTGCCGATATAGTCTGTCGATAAATGATTCAATTCATTAAATTCTTTTTCAACTGCTTTATCCGGTTCACCAAAGACCGCGCCTACGCCGACGATTTTATCTTTTAATCCTAAGTGCAGTAATAATTCTGCTGCAGGTTGCGTATTCGCTAAGACTTTTTCTGGTGCTTTATCAAAAGTTTGTTCTTTCTTTTGCCAGCTTTCTGCACCTTCTGCTTTAGAAAAATTCTGAACGGTTACAGGATAGCCTTCACTTTGATTTTTTTCAGTAGCTTTTTGTTCTTTTTGACCACAACCTGATAACATTGTTAAACCTAATAAACTAATAATAAGTGCTTTTTTCATTTTTTCGCTTCCTCTACATATAAATTTAAATCTGGTGACTAGTCCAATGAATAGGCAAAGCCTAATCGCTGGGTCACTGGATTTTGATAAATCGTACATTTAACGCCATATATCTCTTCGATCAATGCCGCTGTAAATAAGTCCGCGGGTTTACCTTCTGCAATGATTTTGCCTGCCTTCATCGCATAAATATAATCACAATAATGTGCGGCTAATTCTAAATCATGTAGTGCCGCTAAAACACCGATCCCAAGATTTTTTACACAATTCAATATCTCAAGCTGATAGCGAATATCCAAATGATTGGTTGGCTCATCCAAAATCATATAACTAGGTTGTTGGGCAATCGTTCGTGCTAAGATCACCCGTTGTTTTTCACCACCAGATAATGATAAAAAACTTCGATCAGAATAGCTCGTCAAATTCGTCTTAGCCAACGCATCCATCACAATCTCAATATCTGCTTGTGTATCTGATTCTAATAACTTTTTATGGGGCGTTCGTCCTAATAAAACCATTTGAAAAACACTTAAGTCAAAATTCAGTTCATTAAATTGATTTACTACACCTAATTTTTGAGCCACTTTCTTTTCGGAAACCGCTAAAAGGTCCAATTCATCTAAAAATACGCGACCTGCTTGTGGTTTGATTCCTTTATAAATTCCTTTTAACATCGTTGATTTCCCACAGCCGTTGGCACCGATGATCCCCACAAATTGTTTCTTTTGTGTTTGAAAAGAGATACTTTTAACGATCGATTCTTGTCCGATCATGATTTCTAAATCTTTTACAGTTAATTCCATTGTTACCCTCCGAAATTGTAACCTTTTTTGACAATAATATAGATAAATAACGGTGCACCGATCACTGACGTAATAATCCCTATCGGCAGTTCAACACTTGGAATCATAACTCTTGAAAGTAAATCCGCCCAAATCATAAAAAGAGAACCTGACAAAGCTACGATTGGCAACAAGCGTTTATGATCAGAACCAATCAAGCCACGAACGATATGAGGAATAATCAATCCTACAAAACCGATCATGCCAGAATACGCCACAATCACTCCTGTCAAAAGAGCAGCCAATAGTAAATACAATTGACGATATTTACTCAAAGGAACTCCCAACGTAATCGCCGCTTCATCGCCTAACAACATCACATTCAAGATACGATGTTGAAATAAGAAGAAACCTGTGATCACAATAACGGTGATCGACAAAATGGCCAGCTTATTCCAACTTGCAGAAGCCAAACTCCCCATCGCCCAAAACGTCACAGTCTTTATCCCTTCTGCATTATTGGCAAGATACACAATAAAGCTAGAAATAGAACTGCAAAGAGCACCAATCACTGAACCTGATAAAACTAATTTAACTGAAGTCATCCGACCTCCGATCCCCGATAATATCAATACACCAAAAGCCGCTGCCATCGCGCCCATAAAAGCACCAAAAGCCAACCCAAATTGAGAAAAAATACTCCCTGTACCAAATCCAACTAAAATCGCAAAGGTCGCACCAAGTGAAGCCCCCGAAGAAATCCCTAAAATATAAGGATCAGCTAAAGGATTTTGAACAACTGCCTGCATCACAGCCCCAGTTATTGCTAGACCCATCCCTACAAAAACAGCTAAGATCACTCTTGGCGTTCGCACAAACCAAATAATATTCACCGCTGAATTACTGGTAATCCCATCAAGCGATCCAAGTCTACCACCAGATATTTTCGTTAACAGAATCTGAAATACATCTTCCATCGAAATATTCGCTTGCCCATTAATCAACGAATAAACGATTGAAGAGAAAATTAGTACGATTAATAATAACAGTATCAACGGGAAAATTTGCTGATTTTTCGTCTTATTCCTTACATCACTTGCCTTGATTACTTGCAAAAAAATACGCCTCCTGTGTATCTGAACTATTCATTACCTTCACTCATTTTCGCTATTTTATCGGACAATTGAGCTGTCCAGTGTTCTAACGGTTTTCTACGACTTGTCGGTATTTTCATCGTTTCATCTATTACACTGATATCAAGCAACCCGATAATTTGTCGTTCTGCAGTCACGCCAACTGCTTGTTTGAATTTGCCATCAAAAATTACTGGAATCGTACGCCAAGTGACACCAATTTGCTTTGACCAAGCAGCTAATTGAAAATTCTGGATAAATGCTGAAACAGCCCCTACCGCTTCCAAGTTCAACTTTTCACTTTTATGCTTAGGCGCTGTTATAATCAATGTTAAAGGAACATCTAAAAAATAATCCCGTGTTCTTTTTTTAGCCGTTTCTAGATTTTGCTGCTCGTAACGTGCCCAAGTATCTAATCGATCATAACTTTCCATGATTTTTTCTACGAATAACTGACGATCTTGTGTCGTCTCGACGATGACGACTTCCCACGGTTCTTCTTTCGAATGATATGGGGCATAACTGGAACTTGCTAATAGTTCCTCTATAACTTCCATAGAGATCGCTTGATCCGATAATGTCCGAATCGTTCGGCGCGCTCTAATGACCTGTTCAATTGAGTCAATGTCCATCATTTTTCTCCTATTCTTTTATCCTTGATAGAGCTTTAGAATAAAACTTCACATTAATTGACAATGAAAATCATTCTCAATTAGAAATTAAGAGTACCATTTCACTATTTTATTTGCAAGTCTCTTTTCTATTTTTAGTACAAAAAAATGAGGTTGAGACATAACTCTACGAGTCATATCTCAAGCTCAGCTTTTATTACTCATATCAATGAAAGATTCTTTAATCGTCTAACTCTTTTTCTAAGACATCTCCGGTTTGGGCGTTGATTTTCACCGTCATTTCTTTATTACCAGTTTGTACTTTTACTTCCCAATAAGTAACGGATAACTCTCGTTCTAATGACCATTCTATCGCCGTGCCTTCTCCCAGACTATCTTGAGCGATTTTTGACACATCATCTACGGATCTGATGTCCTTTAAATCTAATGCTTCATTTTTCTTTTCTACACCATTTTGTTCATCTTTATCTAGAGTTTCTTCACGCTCTTTTTTTAGCTCTCCAGTTTCTGCATTAATTTTCACTTCATATTCTTTAGAATCATCCACGCCTTTGATTTCATAATAATAGACGCCAAATGAAGGATCCAAATCCAGAGAGGTAATCGCTGTATTTGGGTATGCCTCGTTGTAAGCTTTTATCGCATCCTCAACATTTATTTTTATCTGCGGTTGATTTTTCGTAATACTATTTGAAGTATCACTAGAATTTTGAGTTGCTGATTGACTCGTTTGTGTGCTCACTTTACTTTGTTGTTTTGTCTCCAATGACTTATCCGTATTTGTACAGCCCGCTAGAACAAAACCTAAACATAGTGTACCGATCATCATTTTTTTATTCACGTTATCCATCCCTTTCAATGTTCCATTTCTGAGTTTGCTTTACATTATTATTTTAGCAGGTAAATCATGTAAAAAAATAAATCAGCATGAAAGTTAAATGAAGAAATCTTCATTTTTATGTGTGTTTATAAATTCTACTGTGAAACGTGTCCCTTTAGGTGATGCATCCGTTACATTTATTTTACCTTGATATTTTTCAACGAGCTCTTTAACAATCGATAAGCCGATTCCTGTACCAGAAATTTCACTAGAATGTGATTGATCCACTCGATAAAAACGTTCAAATATTTTCGTTTTCTCTTCATCTGGAATCCCCATACCAGAATCTTCTATTAACAATTGAATCGTATCTTCATCTGAGAAAAGTCTAACGGTGATCGTCCCAGAAGTATCCGTGTATTTCATAGCATTTTCCAGCAAGTTCCGAGCGATTTGATAAAAATGTTCTGCTTGTCCCTCTACAAAAATGCCTGTTTCAATTGTAATAGTGATATCTTGTGGCATCATGACGTTCAGTTCGTCGACCGTTTGTTGTATTATCAAAGATAAATCTAGCTGTTCCATGTTAAATTGTGTATCTAATCGACCTAACAATAACAATTTCTCTACAAGTATTTCCAGACGTTTCGATTCCTTATCGATATAATCAAGTGAAGTTGGGATCACTTGTGGATGTGACTTTCCGCGACGTTTGATCAAATTCACATGCCCACGAATTGCGGCGATCGGTGTTCTTAGCTCGTGAGAAGCGTCTGTAACGAATTGTTGCTCCCTTTTCAAATACATTCTTTGCTTCACCAGTAGCTGATTAAATGACTTCGAGATATTTTGAACTTCTTGTGGTGTTTTTGGAACCGTTAGTTGTTGTTTAGAATCTGAAACCTTTAACTGATTGATTTCTTCATCCATAACAACTAACGAACCGCTTAATTTTTTAGAAAAACGATACGTAACCAACGAACCAAGCGCAATCACAGCCAACGTGATAAAAATCGTTAACGAAAAAATACGCCCAATCAGTTCAAATTGGTTTTCCATATCCACTAGGATCGTCACTTTCGTCTCATCTTTTTGAAAACTTGTATAATAATAAGGCTCTACCTCACTTGTCCATAAGATACGATCAAATAAAATGAACTGCTTCAATTGAGGAAACTCTTGAAATATCTCTTTGGCATCTTCAGAAGAATACACGACCTCACCAGAGTTTAGCTGAACATGAATAAGATAAAGAGAATCGTCACTAAATGTATCCTTCACCAGAACTTTTTGCCAATCTTTCGCTTCTTTTGCACCACTATTTTTTAAAGAATCTTCCAATAAGTGGGCTTGCTTTTCTGTTGATTCATATAGTTCTGCAGCTGTAATCCCCATAATCGCTATACTTAAAATCAGCACAGCTGAAGTAAGTAAGCCAATAAACCGAATAGTCAATTGAAATTGTGTTGTATTTTTTCGTTGATTCAACGTCCTTTTATTATTTTTCATTGGTTAGCCTCAATACATAACCTACTCCTCGAACAGTTTGTATCAATCGGCAAGTCGGCTCATAATCCATTTTATTTCTAAGCGAACGTATATAAACATCTACTGTATTCGTTTGACCAAAATAATCATAGCCCCAGACTGCATTCAGCAATTCGTCACGCGAAAGTACTTCTTCTGGATGCTGGATCAATTCTGCCAATAACTCAAACTCTTTTTGAGTCAATTGAATCTCTTCACCGTATCGTTTAACTACTCGTTTGGTTAAATCTAAGGTTAAATCATCATATTGAAACAATACAGGTTGTTGTTGCAGTTTCTGTAAGTGTTCTTTGCGGCGGATAATCACTCTGATTCTAGCCAACAATTCTTCAATCTCAAATGGTTTCGTAATATAATCATCTGTGCCAGCATCCAATCCAATGATTTTATCTGTTAATTGGTCTCTGGCGGTCATCATGATGATCGGTACTTGACTATTTCTGCGAATTCTTCTGGCAACAGTAATACCATCATATTTTGGCAGCATCCAGTCTAATAAAAGCATTGTGATTTTTTCTTGATTTTGTTCATACAGCTCCAACGCTTGTTCACCATCCGTTGCGCGCAACACTTCATACCCTTCAAATCGAAGTTCTTGCGAAATAAAACTTGCTAAACTCGCTTCGTCTTCCACTAGTAAAATGACTATATCCTTCATTTTTCCACCTGCCTTTTTGTATAGAGTACCCAGTATTTAAAACAAGGTCAATCAAATCATGATGAAAAAATCTTCATTTTGTGTTTCTACGCAAAAAAAGAGCGTGGACAAAACTAAAGATTAGTTTTGTTTCGCGCTCCAAATCCGAATAAACGGCGAGAAAAAAGCAACTCCTTCGGAAATAAGCTTTTATCTCGGCCTCTTTTAAAGATTACTTAATATTACGCAATTGGAAAAATGAAACAATTTCGCCAATTCCCATAAAAATCAGAATGCCGCCAAATAATTGGAAAAGTACGAGCAAACTGCTAAATGGATTAAACGTTAATACTAATCCGGCAATAATCAAAATCACACTATAAATCATCATCGGCATCCAGCTAACATTGACATATGTGCGTAAGTTGACTGATTGAATCGCACGAGTGACACCAACGATCACAATCACTAACCCAAGGAAAATCGGTAAAATACTTACGATTCCCTTTGCAAAAACCAGTACGATTCCTGCAAACACTAATAAAATGATCCCACCTAGAAAACTCATTCCATAAGTTCCCGTTGCTTTTTTTACTTTAAAACCGTCATAAAGATTTAATACACCCATAATTGCAATATAAGCAGATATAAAATAGACAGCCAATTGGAATACACTTCTTGGATTGATCAAAATCAACAACCCAAAAATCATATAAACAATTCCACGTAAAAGTGCATACTTCCTTAATTGCTCCATAACGTTATTCATTATTATCCCCTCCATTAATGCTTTACTTGTTTTCTATTATATTGTATAGAATTTCTTTGAATAAGACGAGTAATATGGATCAGTAATTGTTATTTTTATGAATTTAGCCAGATAATAAATCGATCAGAAAAAGTTCCACCCATAATTAAATCTTTTGGGCGGAACTTTTTCACATTTCTATTAAGGTGTTTGTTCAACTTGCCATAAAATCGTCGCTCGATAGCCACCTGCTTGCAACACTTCCCCAGAAGGAACTTCTAACAACAAGCCGGATTCGTTTTTATCCCACTCATTACTCACGTTATATTGCCCTTTGGTTTCATGTGTTCTTTTCGCTATTGGTTGTGTCGTATTCTCAGATAAGATGACTGTTTCTGTCTCACTTACCTTGTAACGAATAGCCGTAGGTAGAATTTTGCTCGGGTCTTCTTGGCTGGTCAATGGTTTCTTTAATGTTGCTGTTAAATTCCATGCACCGCCTTTTTTGCGATTATCCCAAACGATCAATGGTTTGTCGTATTTTGCTTTTTCGACTTTTATAAACGGAATCCCTAAAGTCTTACGCCCAAAATTCAAGAAAGTTGGGGAAGATTGTACAAACAGCATCCCTTTAAATTGGTATTGAACAGTACTTTCTTCACTTGTAACAGGAATCTTCGTTTCGTTGTCTGGCTTTTTCACTAATTGATAGTTCTCAGCCTGAATAGATTCAAGTACTTTTTGGACTTCTTTTTCTTCCGTCAAATCAATCGTTGTTCCGATTACTTTATCGAAAGTGATTTTATCATGTAAAGCAGCTCCTGTTTCATCAACAAACTCTACGTTCACTTTTTGATTACTTTGAATATCGATCGTGATTGTTTTCTTGACCGTTTCTGTTCCTCTGACCGCTTTTAATGTTGCTTTATAGCTTCCTTGTTCAGGATTTAGAGGAACTGTCGTTGACTCTACTGAAAGCGTGATATCTTTACTTGAACCTGTCGCAACGTCCCAAGCAATCGCTTCAGATTTTTTAAGAATCAGTTGATTGATTTCACTTTCAGTTAAATCTTGAAATGGTTCTGGTCTGCTGTTGAAATCGTTCGCTGCAATATAAAGCCCTCTAGATGGCGGTGTTTCATCGATCACTTGGACTGGCACTTTGATCAACGTCGTCTTATCTGGTTGATTTGCATCGGTCATTCGCACCATTACGCTGGTTAAACCTGTGATCGAAGTATCTGGCATATCACCTTCATATTCGTATGAAGCCGTATGCCCAGGTAAGATAACTGCATCCTGAATCACTTCAGAAGCTTTTTTATTAAAGGTCGTTCCTTTTTTGATGATTTGCGGAATTGGTTTTGCCCCAAGATTATAGACATTGATTTTCACCGCATAATCTTGTGAAGGCAATCCATTATAAGGTCCTTCTGACTCGTTAATAGCTAATAAAGAAGTGTCATAGTTTTTGATAGTTCCAGGTTCGTTGTTTAACTCTTCAGGTAATCCTGTCCTTGGAATCATCAATGGACTATTAAATTCTTTTTGACTATTGGAGATAAAGGGCATTGTAACTTCAACACCTGTAGGATAAGTGACATAAACAGTCCCATGATCAGTTGCTGTAGGGATTTTGCTTAGTTTGTAACTCGTATTAAAATCATCTACATAATCTGGATAAATATTGAAGACTTCTGGATCAGCTTTTATTTGCATATAGGGAAGCTCATCACCAGCAAAAATCTCGTACCCTGTGTTTAATGCTTCATCTGGGGAAATATCTTTCCACGGTGCACCTAGTTGATAGGCTGAATCGACATTGGATGCGATGACTTGTCCGGCAGTGTAATTTTTGCTTTCAGAACCTGATCCCATAAAATCATTTCCAAAGTAATTGGTTCCCCCAGAAACTCCTGTTCCGCTGTATGAACCAGCTATATATTTAGTATAATCTGATAGCCAATTTCCTCGGGAATCTTTTAGTCGAATTGTAAATCTCTTTCCAGAAGAGGGCTGAATGTAAAAGCCGCTACTATTCCCTAATGCATAGATTGGAACTGAATCTGTATAATAATCCGTATCCACACTTTCTAACATCGAAAAATTCTTCGTTGTATTAGAAAGGTTGTACATGTCTAACTGGACAGTGAAATTTAAATTTCGATTCAAAGATAAATTATATACATACAGAATCTGATTTGGTTCATCTATTAGAATTTGCTTTAACTCATTTCCTTTTCGCAAAAAGTATTTAGAGGTCATTTTGGGAGCAACTCCATCATAGCCAAGTCCGCTTCCTCTAGCCCAAGCAGTCCCATAAATAGGGCTCTTATTCAGCCCAGGAATATCTGATACCCGACCTTCACCACCACTGTAAATATAGCCTCTTCCAGCACTATCTTTGATAATAAAACCTACTTCATTTTTCTGTGAAGTTACAGAAATCCCTCTTTCAGGAAAGCCCATTTTAGAACCATTTAATGGATTCGTAATAACACCATCAGTAGAATTTAAAGGAATGTTGTTCCACCCCTCGAGCGTACTATTTCCAAATACCTGGTCTGGAAGAACCAATACATTAAACGTATAGGTCAACAGTTGCTCACCTAACGTTATCGTAATGGTCACTTCTTTGGAGCCTCGACTGGAATTCACAATCATTGATTTGGTGATTCGTGCATCAAGATCTTGTCCTGTCGTTAGATCCCAAGCTTTTGGGGCTAATTTCTTAGTAAGCAATTGAATAATTTGCGGAACAGTTTTCCCTTTAACTTCACTTGCATTCAAAAACGGTAGGTAATTAAAACTCATTCCTGCTTTTGACTCTACAATAACTGTTTGATTATCTAGTGTCACTGTAATAGGGACCGGAATAATTGTTGAAACAGCGGTATCCTTCTTATCCGTCATTTTTATATAGCCCCAGTGAAATCCTGTTTTGCTCGTATCAAACTTATTGACTGGCTCAGTCGGATCACCTGCTGGATTCTTGACCCATTCGTAGGTGGAGCTGGCTGCTGCTGCGTCATTTAAAGACTGGTATTTTGAAAAAACATTAGCAGCATTCGTGCCCATCGCCATGTCTTTGTTTTGATCCACTTTAAAGTAATAAGGCGATTTTACATCTGCACCGAATATCGTGACATTTCTAGTTGTGGTCGCTGATGTACCATCCAGCTCTACTTTAATGGTTCCAGTATAAGAACCCACTGAATTATTGACCGCAGTCGTGTCAGTAAATGACACTGGGATTGCCGCTCCTGTACTCATATTCCAAGCACTCAAATGTGCGCGTGACTGAATCATCGCGATTAGTTCTTCTTTGCTTTTCCCTTTTGTTTCATTTGGGTAAAAAAGGACTTTTGCATCAGCTTTTACCATTACTTTGTTTGTTAAAAGGGCTGTAGTATCTGCGCTTGTCACACTGATTGGAACTTTGATGATCGTCGACACATTTGCATCAGCTTTCTCGGTCATTTTTACATAAGCCCAGTGAAATCCAACGGTCGACGTATCGAATTTGTCTATTGCTTCACCATTTTCGTTAACAAATTGATACAGCGCATTTGTCGAAGTTGCACTATTAACTGTTTGAAATTTCGCAAATAGATTAGTTGGATTTGTACCTAAAGATAATGTAGCATTTTGAGCGATAGATACAAACGGTTGCGGATTAGCACCAAACACTGTAACATTTCGTGTTGTCGTGGCTGATGTACCATTTAGCTCTACTTTGATTGTCCCGGTATAAGATCCTACAGAATCATTAAGTGTCGTTGTATCTGTAAACGATACTGGTACTGCTGCACCTGTACTCATATTCCAGGCACTCAAATGTGCGCGTGACTGAATCATCGCAATTAGTTCTTCTTTGCTTTTCCCTTTTGTTTCATTTGGATAAAAAAGGACTTTTGCATCGGCTTTTACCATTACTTTGTTTGTTAAAAGAGCTGTAGTATCTGCGCTTGTCACATTGATTGGAACTTTGATGATCGTCGACACATTTGCATTAGTTTTCTCTGTCATCTTTACATAAGCCCAGTGAAATCCAACTGTTGTAGTATCGAATTTTTCCAATGGTTCACCATTTATATCCACAAATTGATAAAGTGCATTCGTAGCTGATGTACTACTCACCGTTTGAAACTTTGTAAATAGATTGGTTGGATTGGTCCCCAAAGCAAGTGTTGTATTTTGTGCTACTGATACAAAAGCTTGCGGATCAGCACCAAACACTACCACATCTTTTTGAACTGACGCTTTTTGTTCACCTTCACCAGTTCCGACAGTAATTTCAAAATCTGCCTTATACGTTCCGATAGAAGTTGCTGAAATAGTTGTTTTTGTAACATCAGCAGGAACAGTACTGCCATCTTCCAATTTCCATGAACGTACATTAGATTTTGTTTTTACTAACTGCTGTAGCTGCTCTTCTGTCTTATTCGCAATTTCGTTTGGATACAAAATAATTTTACCATTCACGTTATCGACTTGAAGGGCAATTTGATTATCTAACAAAAGTGAAGTCCCTAAATCGGTAACCGTTACAGGTATAGGAACGCGAATACTCGTCAGATTATAATTTTCGGTAATCTCTACATAAATTGTCTGAAATCCTGCTAGCTCACTGCTAGGATTAGCAGGTGTGCCATCAGCATTCACATATTCATATAAAGCACCATATTCCGGGTGCGGAATAACTCTTTCTGAAAAAAGTTTTGCGAGACCTGCTTCACTATTAAGATCTGGGAAGACTTCGTTTTGCTTCATCGTTAACACTTTAGGTGTAGCTTTCAGTCCTTCTTCATTTTCAACTGGATCTAGCGCTCTCACTGTATAACTTTGTGTTGCCTTTTCGTTTGCTGCTTTTGAAGTACTTGCATCAGACTCTTTATTGATTGTCTGTTTTGTCTGTTTTTTTACGCTCGTTTCAGGTTTAGCTAATATAGGATTCGTTGCGGTGAACAAAACGGTGACAGAAAAAATGCTAAATACAGTTAGTCCGATGAGTGTCCAACGTAGTTTATTTTTAATAGGATTCTTTTTTTCATTTTCCATTTTCTTCTCCTTTCTTTATTATTTTTGATCGTCTATCAGATACACTCTTATCGCAACACCTCCTTTGTATCGCTATCACCTATTTAGTTCAACCACTCGAACCAGATTATTGATTGGGGTATTAGAAGCGATGCCGAAGAAGAGTGTTCGTGTTGATTTACTACTGTCTATTTTAAGTTGTTCCATTTTCATGATTTTATTTCTGAAAAACGACTACTTATTCGTTTCATTTTTACTTCGTTTACGTTTTATCGTTTTATAACTCAAAATAAAGACAAATGCACCCACACATAAAATCAAAAAACACACTAGAAAAATCAGTTTATTGCCGGTTTTATTTTCGACTAATTGCCTATTGAGACCATTCGCTTCTAACGCGTTGACCTTAAAATCTTCTATCCAAGACCATTTACCACCATTTTTTGATGTGACATTGATTTGAGCTGAATAATCTCCTGCAGTTATGCCTTTATCCGCTAAATCAACAGGAAGATCGATCATCGAATTTGGTGCCATTCTCATTCCTTTTTTTTGATACTCAAATAACACCTTTTGTTTATTGGCTTTTCTTACTTGAATGGCTACCTCCATGCCTTCAACATAAACAGGACGGACATTGGAAATGTTGACAAAAAAATGGCTTTTACTCTCTTTAAATGCTATGTATGTTTTATTTAGTTTTAGCTCTGGTTCTATGGGATCAGTATCACCAACTCTTACTAACATCCCAACTAAAAAAGCAAATTCGTTTACTACGACATCTTTTTTACTTTGATCCTTCGTTTTACTATCTACCACCGGCTGCAATTGAATCCCACCTGCTATCAAACCTACGGACGTCTCTTTAGGTAAAGAAATCATTAAGTCGACCTGCGTACTACCTTTAGAAGGGATCGCTACTTTTTTGGGCCCCTTGACGATGTTGATAAAATCATTTGTCAAAGATGAGTCTTCTTTTAAATCATTTGGTCCATATTCAACCTTACCGATGCTATTGGTTTTTGCAGTATTTAACCGAACTTCTACTGTTAACTCTTTCGGTAATGAATTGTATAATTTTAGGGATACTTTTTGTTCTTGTCCTGGCTTCATTTGGAGATCAAAATAACCTAGGTTCTTGTTTTTTTGGTTTTCTGGATATAAAACTTCATACGACAATCCACCAATCAAATTCTCCACATCTTGTTTAGCAAAACCTTTACTGGGATCAAAGAATAATGCAAGGTAAAACAGGACTAGTAATACGCAGGTAAGATGTTTTTTCATCTACGGATCCCTCTCTCTTTGTAAAAATAAAAATTTGTTTTTAAGTAGTATCTATTAATTCTGTGAACAACTTATAACAATAACTGTCAACCAACCTATTTACTTATTTATAGAAACACATGACCAAGCTATTTCTTAGTATGTGTTGTCAAGACTCCAGTTCACGCTACCTTTAAATGCTTTACCAGCAGCGCCAGTACCTGTAGTTACAGTTAATTTAGTATCAGTTAGTTTTGTAGCAAATCCGCCTTTAACAGCATCTGCTTGTGTTTTAGCAATGATGTTTGTTGCAGTTGTATTGCCAGCTTCCAATGTTACGTTTTTACCTACAACGATATTGTTAGGATCAGCAAGAGTACCTAAGTTTCCTTCAATCGGATTTGGCAAGAAGTCATTTGTATCTGGATCAACTTCACCAATATCATAAGATTGTGGATCGCCTAAAGTAAACGTTAATTTTGATGGCAATTCTGTAGCTGAGCTATCTTTAGAGACTAATTTAGACAATGTCGCGCTAACTTTCCAAGCAGACGTTGTTACAGCTCTTGTTCCTTCGCCGCCAGTTTCAGTACCTTGTCTGTCATCATTTACGACAACATATTGATCTCCGGCTACAGTATTGCTATATGTAGCAATATTCGCTGTTGCTGCTTGACGACCAAAATCAAATTTAGATGGTGTCCATACCAATGCTAAGTTATCTTTAAATGGTCCAGGTCCAGGTTTTACTGGTCCGTCAGTATCAAAACGAATCCCCAAATCTGTTTGCTCACTGCCAACTTCTTCTGCATTCGCAGGTTTTGCAAAAATCAGCAATGCTGATGAAGCAAGTAATGTTGTAAATAGTATTTTTTTCAAAATTTAATCACCCTTCTTATTTAGCGTAAATAAAATTGGCGACAGTTACTGTTGTAAATTGTTCACAGAATAATGCTTGTTCTTTCTGATCTAGCCAATCAATCTGATTTGGTCTTTTAGTAACACAAATAAATAAATAATCAGCGTTAAACTTGTGATCGACACTGCTAATAGAGTGAAATTGACTGCTAGATCAAGCTTCTTTTTCTTTAGTTTTCTTGCTAAAAATACATCTCTGGAAAGTGTTACCAGAAAAAAAATCAACGACACAGAGGCAATGCCTCCCAATATATAAATCCACAAATAATCTTTCATCTTACACTCCTATACATGTATGCTATATACCTTACGTAAACTGATAACACCTAGAAATACGATCAAACAAGCGACGCCCAACAATAATAAAATGAACGATGTCATCATTTGTCCTAAATGCGGCAGTGCACCATCTGTTGCTGGATAGACTGGTGGTTTCGTTTCATAAATAGGTGGTTTGGGTTTATCTGGTTCAACAGACTGGTTGAAAGATATGCCAGTTTCTGTCTTTTCTTGCTCGGCAAACGCATGTGGTGCTTGACTGAACAAGAGTCCAAATACACAAATCACAATAAATAGCGGCCAAATAAAGTAAGTTTTTTTCATCCTTATTCACCATCTTTTCTATTGATTTTTTTTCGTTTTTTCTTTTGATTCCCTTGTTTTTTACGTTTCGCGATTCTGATTTTTTTCCATTGTTTCTCCCATTTTTTTCTTCTAAAAAGGGTTAATGACATAATCAAAACGGTGAGCACTAATAAGCAAATCGCGCTACCTTTGATCCATGTTGGCGTAATGATCTTAAACGCACTTTCTTCATTCATTTTTTTGGCTTGTTGGTTGGTGATCGTGAATTCTTTACTAAGTTGCCATTCTTGATAGTCATTTGATGCATCCAATTTCAAGGTATAAGTACCCGACGGCAGATTCGCAATCCCCCAATCCATTTCAAAATCAAATGAACTGTTTGGTGCCATACTATAGTTTTCTACAGATTTTCTTTTAACGACTTCATCCGTTCCTTTTTTAGTCATCGTACCGACGATACTTAGATTCTCTAAGACTTTAGGTTCAGGATTTTGTAAGTTCGCTAAAACCATTTTTTTCCCGCGTTTGATTGAGGCCTTTACTGAATTTAAATTCAGCGTTTGCGCATTATTGAATTCATCTCCTGATTGGGAAGTGATCAGCCCTACTCGATATGAAAATTCTGTTGAAACACCACTTTTTGCTTTTTCGCCTTGATCTAACGCAAAGACGATTGCACCCATTTTCACACCATCATACTTTTCTTTTGACGGTGTAAGTTGAAATTTCACCGTTTTCTCTTCATAATTACCAACTGTAATTTCTGGAGTTGGAATTTTGAGCATCGACGTTACTGGCTCTTTTAATGTCGAATCGTAATATGTTTTATCATCGCTATATTCGATCGTTCCGCCGTCACCTGTGATCGCATTAGTTCCAGATATCTTAATTCGCACATTCTCTTTTTTGGTACTTTTGATTCTTACCTCTAACGTTTGTGCTTCTCCAGGTGTGGTTTTCACATAAAAATAACTTTTATTTGGATCTATTTGCGTGTTCGACTGTACTAGGGTTACTGTATAGCCTAAATTATTATCATCCTCTGCAGCCATCACTTGATCTGCAAAAAAAAATGATAAAAAGACACAGATAAATGATAGATATATCGCATTAATCTTTCTCATGAAAAAGGGTTCTCCTAACTACTAATATTTGTTCTTATTTAATCGACTGAACGATGATCTCTACATGCCATTCATTACTTGCATCACATTCTATATATTTCACTAAGTTATATCCTTTCTTAGTAAAATAGTCTGTCCAATGAGCTAAAAACTCTTTTGAGTATTTTTCAGCCGCTTCTTTCGTTTGAAAAGGGCCTTCTACTTTAACTGTTTCATTTTCTTCATATCGTTCATCTTTTTCTTCGTATAAATACTTCGTAATAACGTATATGATATAAACAATCGTCATTGATACAATAAATAGTAGCAAGAATAAGGGCCAGATAATCGTCGTCATTAGTGCGATAACATTAACGACCAGAAGCACCAGAAATGCGATCATTGAATAATTCATTTCTTTTTGCTTGGTTACTTCTTGCTTGTTTTTAATATAAAATATCAAGATCAGGAAGAGATTTAGAGTCATTAGTAAAAAGGCAACAAACAAATACTTTAGTAGATCTTCTAAGTAGTAATTCACCACGAACAATAGCTGAATAATCAACTTGGCATTTTTATCTACATAAAATATGGCTTCCTCATAAAACCTTGAAAAGAATACAAAGTTAGTGATCCACCCAATTAAAAGTAAAATTTCACCAAGAAAATAATATCGATATTTTTGATAATAATTCTTTTTATCTTTCACACATTTAGCCTTCCATTTCTTTACATAATTGCTTAGGTTCCTCAAATTATTTTCTCTCTTACCTGAATCAAGTTAACTGGTACGACAATCAATTTAAGGATCGTTGTTCTTGCTAATCGTTGCTTATAAAAAAACTAGATTATTGTAAAACTTTTTCACTTGTATTTTTGAAAGAAAATCGTTCGTTTTTTGAATAAGTAAGAAGATAGCCCTTTGTTCGAATGATTTCAATTTCAAAATACGTTTGTTCTTTTAGTTTATTTCTGATATGAAAAATGAAATTTGCTACTCTGTATTTTTCTAGCGCTTCTCCTGTTGTTGCACCATAGATTACTTCGTTGATTTCATCGTAGGTAACAACATTGCCTATATTTTCATATAACAGCTCAATAATTTTGAATTCTTTTCGGGTTAATGCTATTATTTTGTCATGAACTACCAGACTCAGCTTTGATGGATCTAGGAAATGATCGTCAGATGCTTTTTTTGGTCTCCCTCTGTTTAGTAACTGGTTTTTATAATTGAGTGCATTTTTTATTACGGTCCCAAGCATCTCAAATCCTTGATCTGATGAAATAATTTCTATTACAGAATTTTTACTCAAGTGAGGATACAATTTTGTCAATTCTGAGTCAGAATCTCCATTTAGAATCCAAATAAACAAGGGATGATCTTCTTGTAAGTCAATCAACCATTGCATCGCCTTAACATAGTCTGATGATTTCTCCAAATTAATGACTAAACCATCTAATAAACCAATTTGTTTTTTTTCTGTAATTTCAATTAGTGAATAACTTTGTTCATTGAGGGCCCTGTTTATCAATAAACCTATGTTATCGCTCTGTTCAGAATCATCTCTGATATGTAATATGCCAATTGTATTTTCCATTTGGCTTCCCTCCTCTTCAATTTTTTCTACTATTTTTTCTTGTTTTATTAACAAACAGGAAAAATCACTATAAACCTATAAATATCAACAGTTTCAGGGACTTTTGACGGCAAAGTTGACGGCTTAAGTCGTAGTATGAAACAAACAGATCTGAACGATTTAGATAAGATAAAATCAATTAAACTAATCTTTCGAAAAAGGTTCGTTAATTGAAAACAAAAAAAAGACTATCTACTTCCCAAACGTGATAATTTTTGAAAAGTAGATAGACTAACTGATTAAATTGATAGCTTTTCTTTTTTCTGACATAAAAGAATTTACATAAACATCTAGCGTCATTTTCGTAGAATGATGACCCAACAAAGCGCTGATTGTCGCTATATTAACCCCTTTTTCTAGACAACGAGTAGCAAAACTGTGTCTAAGTTGATGAAAACGAATATTTGCAAAATGAAAACTTTGACAGATTTTTTTTAGCCAGTTTGAAATTAGACGCGGTTCTGCTGGCTTGTTCCCTCCTAATACGAAATCTCCATTACTTTTTTGTTTTTGTTTGCTTAAAAGTTGATTTACATTCTCAGAAAACGGGATAGTCCGCTTGGAGGTAATGCTTTTAGGTGTTCCTTCAATAATTTGTGTTTTTCTGTTTAAGCCATTAACCACTTGTATTCGTTGAATTGTGCGTTGAACTGTAAGTATACTTTCTGAAAAATCAATGTCTTCCCACTTTAATCCAGCAATCTCTCCGATTCTCATCCCAGTTTCTAACGCTAATATAATCGCAAGCCCCTTAGGGTGTGCGGCAGCTTTTTCTTTTAGTTTTGTTTGATCCTCCGATGTAATTGCATGTATATTATTTGGAGTTTTTTTCGGTAAAACGACATATTTACAAGGATTGTCTACAATTAATTCCCTTTTTACTGCAGCTGTGCAGCACGACATCAATACTTGATAGACGATTCGAACAGAATTAGGAGACAAGTGCTCCTCTATTTTTTTAATCCAGTCATTTAAATTGACCGTTGTGATGGATTGTAGAGGGATGTCTCCTAAAAAAGGCAGGATGTGTTTTATCATTTTATTTGTGTAACTAACATAGGTGCTGGGTTTCAACTGATCTTGTATTTCTGTTAACCAACAAGTTGCCCAATCATTGAGCGTGCCTTGATAAGCAATTGTTTTAAAAGTATAATTATGTGAATAGAGTGCTTTCATTGTTAACAGTCTTTCTTTTAAGTCCATATATGTTTTATTATATACATATCCGTATATAGCACTTCCATCACTTTTTCTTCCTTTTATGTATCTTCCTTCCCAACGACCATCTTTTCGTTTATAGATATTTTCACCTTTTCTTACCATAAATCATTTCCCCCTTAACTTTATTTTGACGGCGATTTGACGGCGAATAAAATTATTGTATAAAAGCCATTAAACAATAAGATATAAAAGCAAACACAATGATTAAAATACAAAAAAATACATAAAACAGTGTTGACAAACTGAACAAAACATTATATTATCAGCTGAGAGACCTGAAAATAACATTATTCTTTCAGTTTTCTTGTTTGTTAATATAACAAGAATAAATTATTTAAAATAACATATATAAAACAATTTTTTCTGCAAAAAAATAATCTTTTCAGATTCATTTTGCTACGCAATTTTCTGTATTATTTGAATTATCCATAGGCATCATTGGGGACTTTTACTTTCTAGGTCTTTTTTTAATGCTTATGTATGTTTCAGTTAAGTGAATAGAGTGACCAAATAGTAGTAGGAAAACGAATGACAGCATGTCACTCTATTATACCTTTTATAAATATAACTTCTAGTTCCATTTTTTGTTGACTTTGTGATAGTTAAATATTGGATGTTTAGAGGTTTTTAATGGATAAAAAAGAAGAAAACCAGGCTAAAATGCTTGGCTTTCTTCTTTTAGTTATTTTATTTTGATGTAATCAACTGATTTTTAGTACTTGATGAGCTATCCTAAGATAACTATAAACGTTGTAATCGAATTTCACTCTAAACAGAGCTAGACCAGTTCACGTAAATTCTCCAGGAGGATCAGTTTTTATTTCAATCCACTAGCTCTAAACAGAGCTAGACTCAGCGTACTTTTTCACTTTATCAGCGCTACCTTTATTTCAATCCACTAGCTCTAAACAGAGCTAGACGCACTATTTGGTCCAAAACAATAGTTAATTCAGGTTATTTCAATCCACTAGCTCTAAACAGAGCTAGACAATTTGTTACAGATATTATTTTATGAAATGGGGAATTTCAATCCACTAGCTCTAAACAGAGCTAGACAGTGAAAACGGCAAAAATACACGATATATTTTCGCGTTTTCATAAAAAACACTTATAAAATTAAATTCCCATGAGAAAAACAGCTTTTTATTGATAAAAATGGCTAAATTTTGGTGCGGATCCCTTAGCGATTTCATGTGCACTTAGGGTTCGCACTTAATTTTCTTATTAAAATATCAGTGGCGCTTCTACATCAAAACTCTCCTTTACCCCTACATGCTCAACTTTATTTTGGTAATTATTCCCTAATCGGTAAATACGTAAACTATCTAATTCTTCATCAATTAAATCAACCAGTTCTTTCTTCAGCTTCGTTAACTCCGTTGCATCAACAACACATTCAAAAACAGAATTCTGAACACGTTGTCCATAATCTTGACATTTTTTTGCTACCTTCCTCAAACGACGAGTTCCATTCTTCGAACTTGTTGCGACATCATAAGTAATCAACACTAACATACTTTTCACCTACTTCCATAAAAACGGTGGATAACCATCTAAATCACCTCTTAAAAAGCGACTTAATAATAATGCCTGAGAGTAAGGAACTAGCCCCCAATTGATTTTCTCACCTAAAAATGGATGCTGAATTTGTTCTTGTTTTTTCTCTTGCCATTTTTGAAAGAAGGTACGCCTACCATCATCCGTCAAAATGACTGCACCACTTTCTTTTTTGACAAAATCCTTTTCGGTCACCATTTTCTTATTAATCAACGTTAAAACAAAACGATCCGCATAAATCCCTCGCAACTCTTCCATCAAATCTAATGCTAAAGAAGCTCTACCTGGTCGATCTTGATGCATAAAGCCGACATAAGGATCCAGTCCAACCGTTTCTAATGCAGCAGCACATTCTTGCGCTAACAAAGTATACGCTAAAGAAAGCATAGCATTTACATTATCCAAAGGCGGCCGACGGTTTCTACCATAAAAACCGAAATCACTTTTTTGCTGTAAAATCATTTGATCAAACAATAGAAAATAACGATTCGCAGCTTGTCCTTCGATTCCTCTTAATGTTTCTAAATCCCCAACTTGGCGAATATCTTCAATGTATTTTTTTAATTCGCCAGAAATTTGCTTAAAACGCTCGACATCAATTCTCATCGGGTTTTCTCTAGTCATTCGCTCCAACATCCAACGTTGATTGTACAATTTACCAATAATAAAATGACGAGCAATTTCTAAGCTTTCTGCTTCTTTATCCGATAGACGATATTGCTTTTTCCGCAATGTGACATTACCAGTTGTGCCGCCAGTCACTCGACTGCCAAACTTACCAGAATTTGTTAAAAAGGTTATGCCTATATTTTTTTCAGCGCATTTACGCATCAATGCTGGACTAGCACCTAAATAACCAGAGGTGACAATCGCTTCTATATTATGAAGTGGAACTCTATTTTTCTGTTCATCAATTTTGACGACAATATTCTCACCGTCTAAAGCTAAATAGGCATCTCGAGTTGTTACAAATAAGGTATTCAACAGTTTTTTCACTCGCATAACCTCCGATCTAAGTAACCTTTAACGGTTTGAACATTCATTAATTTAGGTAAACAGATATTTTGTAGGGAACATTTTTTGCAAAAGTTGCCAGTTTTTACCTTTGGTGTATAGCGTCTAGTCCAATACTGGTGCATTTCTGCTATATTTTTTTGTAATTCTTCTCGTAAAGCTGGCGTGATCTCGATTTCTTCTCTACGTTTGGTTTCATGATAATATAAATAGCCTTTCGGCACTTCGCAGACAAGCATTTCCTCTAGACAAACGGCTTGCGCAGTTAATTGCAAAATATCACTGAGTTCTTGTTTAGGCTTTCCGTGTTTGTATTCAACCGGAACAGGAGAAAAAGTTCCGGATTCTCCATTTAGAGGTACACCATTTGGATCTTGCACAAATTCCACCACATCACAGATTCCAGTGATTCCTAAGGTTGGTGAATGAATTGGCAATGCACGAACAATCAAGCGATCTTTACGCTTCTCTCTAATCGTTGGCTGATCCGCTTTTTCATGCAGATATTGCCCTTCTAACGTTAAAACATTTTCTTGCCATTGCTGTTCAATATGAATCAATGCCCACTGACGACGGCAAAACAGAAAATGCTGGATGCCTGAAATCATTAAAAAATCCTGTTCATCGTACATGTTATAGCCCTTCGATGACTGTTAGCTCGATCCCTTCTAGTGGTTCCACGGTTACTTTGTAATCGTCAAATGATTTTGCGCGGTCGACTTCAGGAATTTTTTCAATTTTTACAGAGCGATGGACTTTCGCAGATGACGCTTTACCCATTTTGCTTGGGTGTTCCCACCAGTAAACCTTTTCGACTGCCATACTACCATCTGGACGAGCGGATGATGCATCGTTTTCGAAAAGAGTGGTTAGGGCTTCTTTGATCTTTTCTGCATCTGCCTCGGTAAAACCTGTTTTTTCTGCTAGTTGGACGTTGATACTGCCGTTGAAGACATAGACGCCAAAGTCGACGAAATGTTTGGTTCCCATGGTGTCTGAGCCTTTTTTGTCACCAGTAACAGAATTCACACTTTTTGTAATTTGCATCGTGTTGATGTCAATTGGATCTATGCTAACAGCTGTTTGTATCGAAACCGGTCCACGAACACCAACAGACAAATCAGAGCCTTTAAAAGCAAATACTTGTCCAAAACTTCTAGTATCCATAAATGTTTTACAAGCGACTTCTGCGTAACGATCTGCATCTTTTTTCTTGTCTTTAATGATTGCTTCTAGTTCTTCGACTGCATCTGCTCGGTCTTTCAAACTTTTAAATCCATCATCTGCACGGTCATCAGACTGAACAAAAATATGTTCACCTAAGTCTTGCAGTCGATTACGAATTTTACGTTTGATTGCGACATCTGATATTTCACCAAAACCATCAAAATTTTGTCGTGGGCGATTCCCGTTTAATGGATCACCGTTTGGGTTGGCATTTGTTACTGAAACAATTACTTTAAAATCAATTTTATTTTCTAGTGTACTCATTGTTTATTCCTCCGTTTTATCTTTTTTATTTTCTAGTTCGTATTTCTGACTATAGTACCCTAATAGATACTTACCATTTAGATGTTCATCATTATACTGACTTATCTCAAATTTATTTCCTATTTCTTTCAATATATCTTGAAATTTTTTACCATTTCCCCACAATCTAGATTGATAAGGGATTAAATTTTGTTGAATAATTTTCCAAGTAGTTTCTGGATGCATACTAAAAGCGTTCATATAGCGAATTGCATTTGTTTGTCTACTTCCCAACTTCCCATTTGCTGCTAAGGCATCTTCCTCTAATTTATCTGCTACAGCTAACATTCTGCCAAATAAATAACTTCTGTCTGTCTCATTTTTATCTAATGCCACATTTCTTTCCCCCTTTTTGAAATTAAAGTGTTTATTCATTACCGCACACGCAATGCTCAACGTTTTTTGCCATTCCCAATTTTCCATACCAACTGGATTGGATGCCCGTTTTAATAAACTTTGAACAATATTTTTAGGAATCATTCGACCATCTATAACGCAAGGAAATAATTGTTCCACAGTGTTTTTAACTAAGGTTTCATTCCCTCTTGCACCGTAAACTGCTTCTGCAATATCTCTTAGCGCAGGTGCGCCCCAAAACGTATACCGCTGCTTATTCTTACTACCATAAGTATGCCGCCAAAAACACGTTTGATGCCACTGCTCAAAGCGTTTAAAATAGTCCACATGTTGAATTGAACGATAATATAAAATCCCCATCCGCCCAGGTGTTGCTGCATCTAAAATCATGATATAAATAGGTGCATCACGAGTTAAATCCTTTTGATACCCTCTCATTGCTTGTTGAAATAATTCTGCAAACTGTTGTGCTGTTGTGTCTGCAGTAACAACCTTAGTTTCTTCTGGAAATAAATTTGCAAATACATCCATACTTGATTCTTCTGGTGATGGAACAGCCAATTGCGTTTTACCCCAAACCAAAAATACACGCCCGTCTAAAATAAATCCTTGCTTACCAACCAACCATTTCAGCGCATTATGTGCTTTTTGTGAAGCCTCATAACTAATCATTGCTACTTGGTTTTTATCTGAAAATCTACCTCTAAATGTAAAATTTTGTAGATCATTTCCTGAAATAATTTTGGCCATGTCTCCGCCGTAGCGAACTTTTGATGGATGATTTTCAGTAATTGGCAATTGTTGCCCCGTCACATAATCTAACCCCGCTTCTGGAAGATTCTGACTATAGTACTGAACATAAGATTCAATCACAGATAAATCTTGCCACACTTCATCGGTTATTATTTCTGCATCATACACAGAAAAACGAACAAATGTTGAAAATTGATCGCCAGCAAGAACTGAAAAAATCTCTGGTTTTTCTCCAAATTCAGCTTCCAATTCTTTTTTCCATTTTGGAATGATTTGGTGATCTTTAGCAAGTAATACTCGTTCTTCAACCAGATCGCTGATTAATGTTCCTTTTTCTAAATAGGTGAAAATCGCTTGTACTTTTGGATGGGCTTCTGGAGACTGACACCACTCCCTAAGGTTTCCCATGTATGTTTCATACGAATTATTCCCTTTTTTGTAAATACCACCATAAGATTCAAAATCACCAGCTACATACTGCAAACCATCATGTATCCCGTGCGGTGTCGGTTTACTTGTTCGTCCTGCGGATTCAATCGTTACCGGAATCACAGTTGGCGCATCTTCTTTAGGAATTACTTTCGCTTCATAAAATTCACCTTGAGGTGTTACTCGAACTTCAATTTGAGCATTTTGATAAGCGTGAGCAACTGGTAAAAGAACGATTTCTTTTCCCCATGATGTTCTAATCGGTTTTCCAACTAAGTCTTGATTTGCTTCGTAAGTTTGATATAGGTCATACAGCCAACTCATTCCTCCCCCTCCAATACTTCAGTTAATTGATCGACAGATTCGATTTCATTAAAAGTGAAAGGTTTCATCTGCATGCTTTTTAATGGTCTAATCAGTTCACATGTTTCAGGACGTAGAAAATGTATCACACCATTCTCCATAATCGGTTGCCATAACCGAACTGCTAATTCATCTTTTCCAGTTTCATCTGGATAGGATAATCCATGAACCATCGTTCCAAAATGAAGTTCCCCATAATGATCGTAAAAGCCTTCTGACTCACCGAAATCTACAGGTTCTACGTAGCCTTGGCATTCTCTAGTACCTAGGAAAATATCTCTTCGGCCTCCCACTTTGATTGCTCGTTTTAAAATTTGAAAATGCTTATGTTCATTCCAATCTTGTTTTAAATCTGGTCGATATTGATTAAATTCAAAATGCACCTTCACTTCATAACACGGCTGTTTTAAATACGTGTAATAGGCTAAATCACTGGCGCTACTATCATTGTATTTCATAGGACGAATGCCTTTTGATTCCATTTGAATAGGATTAACAATCCGAACTTCGTCAACATAATACGTAATACTTGGCTTCCAATAAATCGACTCTGTGATTCCTTTTAATGCCTGATATGTGGGTACTTGATAGGTCATTTTTTCCCCACCCATTTTTGTGACAGGATCAGTGAATAACGCATACTCACCATAAACTTTGAAACTTACCTGATTTCTCACTACTCTTCCTCCATTCATTAAAAAATAAGTTCGTCACTTGCTGCTAAAGCTGTTGGATCAGTTCCAAATTCATTTGAATATGAATTTTCGGTCAAAGCAAAAATATTCCCATTATACAGAGGAAAAATAGCACCGTTTTTGTTCAATTCTGTTATTTCATAGTCAAATAAATTCACCATGTATTGTTGTGCTTCTTTTATTAACGGTACAACCTCATTCGGGGATAATTCGCCATTCAAATCTTCGATGATTCTTGCTCCTTGGGCATTGTCTTTTTTATAAGGGACAATAACGGATGTCGTAAAATCTTCGATTACTTCAAAATGATGACCTATTGTTTGAGGACTACTACCTAATACTAATCCCAATTTTTTCCGATGCTTGTCAAGATATTGTTGAGAAGCATTTTTTTGGTTCCCAAGCAAGGAAAATAACGTTAACGAACTTTTTTTGACGGGATACACAAGCTCATTTTCAATCTTTTCATGATTATAATAACGTTCAAAATAGCTAGTTTGTGCTTTAGCGGAAAGTAATTCTCCGTCATATAATCTTGGTTGCTCATTATTATCTTTTATCATTCGTTCTGTCACTTCTTTTCCCACCGAAATTTCTTTTAAACGGGAGAGTTTTTCAAGTTCTGATGAAACATTGACAAGATAAACTGCTTGTTTTCCAGCTTCTCCATTTCGATTACAACGACCTGCCGCTTGCGCCATTGAATCTAATCCTGCTGTAGAACGAATCACTGACTCAAAACTGATATCTACCCCTGCTTCAATCAGTTGTGTTGTGATGCATAGTATTTTTTGATCTTTTTTAGTATTTTTAAGTTGCTTTCTTAATTCTTTTAGAATATCTTTTCGATGAACTGGACACATCGCTGTACTTAAATGAAAGATTTTTACATTACTAAGTGAACGTTCTTTTAATTCTTGATACATTTTCAGAACAGCTGATTTTGTATTTAATATCATTAACAAACTATTTTTTTCTTCCAAAATTTCCTGACCAAAATCAGCTAACTCGTTTAATGACCACGCGCCATTTTTCAGTTTTCCTACAAGATCTACACGCTTAAATGACTTCTCTATCTCCGATAAGTTTTGAATCATCTCACCATCTTTTTCAAGTTCTTTGGGTAATTTATCTAATGAAGGTTGTGTTGCGGTACACAAAACACTGGTTGTTTGTCCGTGATTTTTTAAATAGTTCAAAGATTCCGTAAACATATGAGTACATTTGATTGGAACGCCTTGTGCTTCATCAAAAATAATCACTGCATTTTGTAAATTATGAAATCGTCTTGGATTTCTAGTCCCACGACTAGAAATAACATTAAGAAACTGTACCATTGTTGTAAAAATGATTGGTGAATCCCAATTGTCTTTCATTAATTCCTGCGTTTGTTCTAATGACTCTGATTCATCTTCTTGATCTACTCTTTCTTCTGTAAATACATTGGAATGATGTTCTAGGATATGCTGGTCATCCTCTAGGATATTCCGCACGACTTGAGCATTCTGTTCAATAATTGTAGTGAACGGGACAACAAAAATAATTCGATCTTTGCTATGTTGAAGAGCATGGTTTAAAGCAAAACGTAAACTTGCTAACGTTTTACCTCCTCCAGTCGGGATCGACAGACTATAGATTCCCGTTGGATGTCCAGCGAAACGCTTACATGTTTCAGACATTTCTGTTCGTAACTGATTGATAGCTGTTTTCGGTACGGATTTCTTCAATTCTTCGATATGCTTTTCTAAATGTTGCTGATAGTTTTTCAGTAAAGTGTGCGTATCTACTTCTACACTTTCTTCTTCTCGATGTGCTTCAAACAACATGGTGTTGGTTCGATCTGCATCAAGTAAACAGCTATAGACAAATTTTAGTAGAAAAAAATAAGCGTGTTCCGTTTTTATGTTTTGATGAAATTGTTCGATTTCTTTATTCGCTACTCGTAAATCACTCTGAAATTCAGCTTCTGATTTTACCTCTTTAAAAAATCGTTCTTTCATTAAATCATACTCTGGAATTGTTTTTTCTACTACTCGTTCTAAATAAACAGAGCGCATATCGTCTGGTTTATAAAAATCTTGTAGCCCATTACTACTATGATGGGAGATAATCGCGTCGCCAATAATTTCAGCTAGGAATAATTGAAATGGATTCACTTCTTCTTGATGTAAATACTCAAACAGTAACTTACCGCCAGCTGTTGAATGATCCACACTACCTCGATTAACGCTGTTTGGGTCTTTTACAGCTTGTCTTAAATAATATTGAAATTCGTCAGAGTACTTGCCGAAATCATGAAGAAGACCAGCTAAATAGCAAGTCTTTTCTAAATTGAATTTTTTCCCCCAGTGACCACTTAGTTTTGCGCTATTTTTTAAATGATTTTTTAATAATTGCTCTTCTCCATCCAATTCCCTAATATGTGCTATAAACATACCAAAACTCCTTAATTGTCGTCTAAATGTCTTAAATGTATTATATCATTTCAAAAAAAAATAGCGATATTTTTTTCAATATCACTTCTTGTTTTTTCTAACGATAATCTGCCAAACAACAATGCCAATAATTAAAATCACTAGGACATATCCTTCTATATACATTGTGACAACTCCTTTTAATTCTTCTTTTATGTATTTTGTTCTTTGTAAGAAAAATCCACTGTTCTATATCATTTTATCGTTTAAGAAAGAAATAGTCAACATCAATTTAACATATATCGACTAAAAGAATTTTTTACACAAATTTTTATGCTATAATATTCTGTAAACACTGATTAATTAATGTCGTAATCTATAGTAAATTTTAGAATGCGTGGATTGAAATTTTTAAGTATTATGTCTTTGTACGTAACTACAAGGAATAGCCTGGGATAACTACTATCCAGGCTTTTTTTGATTTATTTTTGTTAAATAACAGTAAGAAAAAATAACTCAGATATTTAATGTCTCTTCTAAATAAAAAACAATAAGCCATTGAGCTCATCTCTTTTATGCGATACATATCTACATCACAAAAGAAAGAGCGAGCATTTTAGCTTAATAAACAAAAAATAATCGACCACTCTAAAAAAAGTTTTGTTATTTTTCCTTATATATAAGGAGCAAAAATCGGGTGTTATTTAATCTCTTTCCACAAAAAAATTCGTTGTGAACAAGCCACTCTTTCTGTATAATAATATTCATAGGATAGAAATAACTAACATTAAAAATAAATAAATTGGCTCTTCGTGGTCTGGCGCCAACCAAACCAGAAGCCTTGTTTAAACAGTAGCACCTGTCAAACAACTTTGCCAATAGCGTAAGGATCGATCTATTTTTGTTGTACACGTCTATAGTGACGACACATTTTATAGTTTCTTTATCTTGCCTATTTGTAGACGATTACAGGTCACCTGTGGATCGTCTTTTTTTATTTCTATCCTACAAATTTGAGACGAAGAAGAACTTTCAGGGGAACAACGTTCATTTTATTCACCTTGTACTTTTCATCATCAGCTCTGTCTTATAGCCAGTCGCAGTCCTTCAATTCTTAGAGCTTTAGCTTTTAGAAATTGATGCGATCGAAGCGACAGCGTAGTGATTCAAAGCAAAAAAGGCACTTCATTGTTCGGCGCCAACCGTTCAATGAAGCCCTGAATAGAAAGTAGCACCTCTCTATCCAAGTTGCCCATTTACCAGTACCGTAGTACTAGCTTCTTTATTGTACCTAATTCTTGTAAGAATTTCTAGACACTTTTTGAATTTTTCTCTGGTTACACAAAGAAGTTCCCAACATACTGGCATAATTCAACAATAGAGACGGACAGCTTTCCCCTTTTTCTTTCGCTCTACATACAAAAATCAAACAAAGAGAAAAGGAGAATTACCATGAAAAATTCCGTCATCTGCATTAAAACTGTCCCGTATCAAGAGATTCTAAATCTTCGAGATTCACTGGAACGTTTAGAATCTTGGAAAGAACCATTGGAAGTTCTTGAAAAATATTTTACCAATCCAACAACACCAATCAATAAAAAACAGGTCGTTAAACAGTATTACGCTAGTGCCAAATTGTTTGAAACATTTAATAAAGAATTTAAGTTATTGATAGCAGAGTCGCAAAAACAATTGGCTATTATTACACAAAATCAAAATAGTTGATTAAAAAAATGAAAGGAATCATCTTTTGCGTATTTAGATAGTGTCAGGAACAAAAATATGATTGGACTATTTTAAGTCACATTAAAAATGGGAGGGATTATTTTGGATTTACTAAAAGCAACAAAACAAGGAGAGAGAATTGTTATTATCTTTCCAAAAAAATTAGCTATAAAAGAAAATCAAGAATTCTACTACTATAAAAATAAAGAAGAGATTATTTCATTTATTCCAAAATAGAACGTCTTTCTCGCGAAACAATTCATTAAAAATTTTAATAGGCGCTTGTTTTCAAGTAGTTTTTGTATAAAAGCGAAAGACCTAGAAATGAATACTATTTCTAAGCCTTTCGCTACTATTACTGATAAAGAGTTTTCCTATGCAAAATCACTGTGATAAAAATCGTTATTGTCTTGTTCTATCACAATAAACAACCTGTCCACTTATCATTAAATAAGCTCCTGCATCATTTCAGCATGAGAAATACTTTCGTCATTTATTTGATGCTTTTTCATCAGATTATTGTATGTTTCTAAATCAATCTGATTTTCTAGGCTTTCCAAAATTGTTGTCTTAGCAAGTTCAGATAAGGATATCTCTTTAGAGTTAGCCAGCCTTTGCATAAAATCTTTTTCATCGTTAGATAATCTAAATGACACTGTATTCATTCAGTTACCTCCTCTTCAAACATTCGTCTTACTGATTATCGTAATACATTTACATATATTTTTCAATTGTACTAAAACTACATTTTGGATTGTTCCGCTACTAATAAACACTTTACTTCTCAATCCCATAATCAATCTCAATAACCAAGTTGTCTCCATCTAAAAAATACTTGCCCGTACCTTGAATTCCTGAAAGTTCTTCCGTTCCAGTGTTCTCTTTTATCACTAATTCATTGTGCGGAAGTCCCTTTTCAAAAGTCCCTCGTTCTTCTAAGACAAACGTGCCTTTGCGACCTTTTAGCACCCCTTCAAAGAACAGATACCCTAAATAGGTCGCTTCTGATAGATGAGGGTTTTCTTGATTGTACTGCGAGTAATGCAATAAATAATCTGCTTTGAAACTGCCTGTGATTTCTTGTAAGGCTTTATACCAAGCAGAAGCTTTCGCCACTGGTTGTTCTGTTGGGATATCTGCCAATAATTCTTCCTCCCATGAAACAAGCTCAAAGGTACTTTTAGCCAACATGATCCTCACCAGCATTTCTTAGTTCTTGTTTGATCGCTTCATAGTAGCCTAACTTGTAAAAGTTATACCATTGTTCCACTTCTTTTTCAGGCATTACTTGAAGTGCCAACAAAATTTCTCTTGCAAACTCTAAATGCCCAGTTCCATTGGCTGTAATCAGGTTGTTTGCTCTTATTGCTTGAACTTCTAAATAGTGATTCCCACCAGTATAACGCGTGCCAGCATAATCTTGTAGGTCTTGTAATTGGTTGCTCGTATGCTTGTGATCATTTAGTAACCCTAGACTTCCCAAATAAACAGTCGCATCACAAATGGCTGCAATCACAGCACCTTGTTGTTCTGCTTTTGCTACTAAAGCATCGACTTCTTTTGCTTTATCCGTTCGCCAAGATTTTCCACCAATTAAAATCAACGCAGCAAACTCTTTTTGACACGCTTCGGCAAGCGTATAATCTGGTAATGTCGAAAAACCGCCCATTGAATGAATCGCTTGTTTTTCATTTGAAACAGTTTTAACCGTGACCCCCTCTTGCTGATTCAGTTCAGCCGCAATCGATGCTGCTTCCCAATCTGCATAATCTTCTAATAATACAAAAAACACTTCTGTCATGATTTATTCCTCCTTATATACAGGTAACAACGTTCCGCTATGCTACACCTTGTACTTTTCAACATCAGTTCGTTTTATTCACTGTGTTTCAAAGCAAAAGCGAAGTGGGCTCGTTTAACTCTGACAGGAAAATAGGAAAATCTAACTGAGGTGCTTTTTGCCTCATTTAGATTTTATCTTTTTCCCGAAGACCTTCAATCCTTAGAGCTTTAGCTCTTAGGAATTGTTGAGATCGAAGCACAGCGTAGTGCTAGCCCGCGTAGCTAGATAACATTAAAAGCGAAGCAGGCTCGTTCAACTCCGACTGGAAAATAGGAAAAATCGATTATGGTGCTTTTTACCACAAACTATTTTTATCTTTTTCCCGAGGAGCTAGCCCGCGTAGCTAGATACCTGTTGGAATTCATCATACAACAGAAGTGTGACAACTGATTGTCAGCTTTTGTAAAGAAAATACATTTCTTCTATTTTCGCTTTGACTGCATCAACTATGCTCGGCGGTTCAATAACTCGCACTTTATCTTGTAAACGTAAAATAAAGTCTACTGATTTTTTATGATTTATCAGTGGAAATACAATCGTTCCAGTAGTTGATTTCTTTTCATGCTCCTGAAAAAATTCTGCACCTAGTTTATCGATCAAGTATAATTTATCTTTTTGCTCATAAGTTAAGACGATTTGCTGAATATCTGGCGATACCATCGCTTCTAAATAATCAATTTCAGACTCTCTGGTTAGCTCCACAGGGTCTAGTGGTCTAGGTTCAAATCGCTCCTCTAACAGCGTATATGTTTGAATCCTTGTCAGTTTAAATAAGCGAAATGCCTTTCTTTTTAAACAAAAACCATACAGATACCAATGTGAAGCTTTAAAAATAAGCTTGTATGGTTCTATTTCCCGTTCAGAGTAGCCTTTCTTAGAATGGTATTGAATCACAATGATTTTCTGTGTTGCTATCGCTTGTCGTAAATCATCTAATTTATTTTTTCCGTCATTTGGCTTGTACCAAGAAGATAGATCGATCAACAAATCACTTTGCGGCTGTTGTACCTTCGTATTCGGGGCAATTTTTGCCAGCAAAGGACTAATTTCAGAGGATGTTGAAATACTTTGAATCGCTGAAAGTCCTGTCATGATCGCCGAAATATCCTCAGTTGAGAAGACATGTTTACTTACTTTGTAACCATCTACGATACCGTAACCGCCATGAATCCCTGAATAAGAAATAATCGGAATCCCCGCTAAATTCAGGGTTTCGATATCACGATAAATGGTTCGTTTAGATACTTCCAGCCGTTCTGCCAACCCTTTGGCGGTCATTCGGTCATTTTCCGTCAATAAATTTACCAAGCTGAGCAAGCGATCGATTTTCATAATTTCTCCTTTTCACTATATCTATACAGATAAAAAAGGAATCCATTTACTAAATGCTCATCGATTCCTTCTTTCTTGATTTTTCTATTATCATTATACTTCGTAACGGGTTATCACACAATTTAATCCAGTAAACAAACAGTCCAAAATCAGAATTTCTCTACGTGGCTCTACAAAATAATATTATCCTTCAAAATCTCCAGATCTGTAATGACAATCTTCCGTTCCTGAATCTTGATCGCTCCTAGATCCTTCAACTGCTGCATCATTCGATTGACACTACTAGCAGAAGTGATGCCACAAAAATGAGCAATCTCTTCATTTGTCACCACAAAATCAATCAATAATCCGTCATCTATTTGCACACCAAAAGTATCGTACAACTCATAAATCTGGGTACAAACTGCGCCAAATTTTCCATTCATCAACATCTGCTGCATCTTCTTCATTGAATACATCAAACGTACACGATAATAATCTTTCACATACATCTGCAAGTCTTTGCTTTGATTGATATCCTTCCAAAACTGTACACGATCGATTTGATACAGCTCTGCCTGGTCAGACTCAATTCGAATGTTAAACGGCGCATCAATAAACTGAGAATATTCATCCCTCAATAGTGAAACGATTTCCAAACTATTGATGTACCTAAGATTGAATTCTCGTCCATCTGGCGAAATAACGCTAGTTTTGATAATACCGCTTTTTAAAATATAAGCATATCGGTCTTGTAACCCTTCATAAGTAAGGTACGTTCTCTTTTTCTTCACTACGATTGGAAATGCATGATCGTCTAAGTATTCTTGTAACACGTGGCTGTCCATTTAGTAACTCCTCACCATTTATATGAAAATTTCCTGTAAAAGCTATTCTTATTTAAGATGATAACACATCGAATAGCAACAACAAATGTATATGACTTTTGTTGTGCTTTTTTGTTACTAACTTTTTTTTAAAACAAATCCGCATTTTTTTTACTAACTTTTTTCGTATAGTATCCATACAACTAGCTTTCAGAAAAGAATTGTAATTTGCAATTTAAGCTTATCCTAACAAGAAAGAAGGAACGTGCAACAATGACGGAACATTCAGAAGAAAAATTATTCAATAAAGGGTTTATCAGCATTACGTTGATCAATTTTGTGGTCTATCTCGTTTATTACTTATTGATGGTAATCATCGCAGTGATTGCGCAAGATACGCTTCATGCTTCATTAGGTCAAGCCGGTCTGGCCTCTGGTATTTATATTATTGGTACTTTATTTGCTCGGCTATTTATGGGAAAAATGTTGGAGTTACTTGGTAGAAAAGTGGTCTTGCGATATGGTGCTTTATTTTATCTCATCACAACGATTGCTTATCTCTATATTCCAAGTATCGGGATTCTTTATTTTGTTCGTTTACTTAATGGCTTTGGCTATGGAACGGTGTCGACTGCGACAAATGCGATCGTGACGGCCTATATTCCTAAATCAAAACATGGTGAAGGAATCAATTATTATGGATTAAGCACTAGCTTAGCTGCAGCGATTGGTCCATTTATTGGGATGATTTTGTTAAATACAACGAGTTTTTATTTTATTATTTCGTTTTCGATCGTGCTGATTTTCCTGACAACGATTGCTTGTTTTATCTTCCCTGTAAAAAATATTCAATTAAGTGTAGCTCATAAAGCCAGTTTGTCACGTTGGACATTTGATAGTTTTATTGAAAAAAAAGTGCTATTTATTTCGTTTATTGCCTTTTTGATGGGACTTTCTTATTCAAGCGTCCTTTCATTTCTTTCCTCTTATGCCAAAGTGATCGATCTGGTCGGTGCTAGTTCCTTTTTCTTTGTAGTCTATGCGCTGGTGATCACAGCGACTCGTCCAATGTCTGGCAGAATCTTTGATGCTCGTGGCGAAAATGCGGTGATGTATCCTAGTTTTGTCTTTCTAACGGCAGGATTACTCTTATTGAGTGTGACCACAAGTGGTTGGATGTTGCTTGTTTCAGGTGGATTGATTGGTTTAGGTTATGGTACGTTTATGTCTAATGGTCAAGCAATTTGTTTAAAAGCCAGTCCCAGCAGTCATCGAATCGGTATTGCCTTGTCCACTTACTTCATTGGTTTAGATCTTGGTTTGGGTGTAGGACCTTATATTTTAGGAGAGTTGCGAAGTGTCCTTTCATTCCAAGGTTTATACTTCGTTGCAGGTTTGATTCCAGTGATTTGTATAATTCTATATGCCTTGTTTTACAAATCAAAAGCACCTATTTATGAAAATAAATTGAACGAACAATAAAAGGAGACTTATGATGAACACAGATGAACGTATGCTTGAAGTTTTACAACAAACGTTAACTAGAATTGAAGAATTAAACGCACGCTTAGGTCATATCGAAAAAGATCTCACTTCGATCGACAAGTATCAAACCAATATGGATCACTATGCAAGAGCTATTGAAGCCGCCACAGAAAATAATAATATCATGGGGTAAATCGACACAGATAAAAGGAGCTTAGGAGACTGAGCTCTTTTTTCATTGGTTTTTCATTTTTCTATTTTTTTTATTTAATTATCGTATGTTTTTATTGATTATTTTAAAATAAGTATTATGATTCACAAAGGAGGTGGTATCCTGTGAAAAATTTTTTTATGAAAAAAAGTGATAAACAAAAATTCGAACTTTTCAAATTAATTGTGTTTAGTAAAAATGGGGTCTCTGTCAATACACTTGCAGAGAAATCTGAGTTGTCCTTAAATTTGATTTATCGAAAGCTTAAAGAGCTCAATGACGACTTGACAGAAATTTTTTCTCCCGAAGATGTTTGTATAATCAAAAATGATATTTTTTTGTCTGTTTTGATCGATAATTGTACAAATATAAGCTTGGTTATTGATTCAGTAAGGCTCTTTTATATACAGCAATCCCATGAATATTTGATTTTCCATTCTGTTTTCTCAAACTATTTCTACAGTGTTGAAGCACTTTCTCAGGAGATTAACCTAAGTGTTGCTCAAACTTATAAAAGCCTCAATACCATCAATAAAGCTCTAGGTTATTTTGATGTCAAACTTATTTTTAATGATGATAATTTACAATCAAATTTCCAGGGCTCAGAGATAAATATTCGATTATTTTTGTTTTATTATTACTGGTCTGTTTTCAAAGGGGTGGTTTGGCCATTTAGAAAATCTTTGAGCTATCTTCAAGATATTGATGTCGCTATCTATGATGTTTCGGAGTCACAAAGAGGGCGCTTAAAGTATTTCCAAACCTTATCTATTTGGAGAATTCTTTATAGGAATAAGTTGGTAGACATTGCACCTGATTTTTTAGCAGTAATTCAGTTACTCAATTCCATTCATCCAATTAAATTTTCTGTTGGCCTAAATATTCCTGAGGAAGCTCTAATTCAAGAAGAATGCTATTTTGGTTTTCTATGTCGACTTTTTATCTACAATAGCGATACGCATGCTCAAAAACTAGAAACAGCTACTGCCTTTATCCAGTCTGATTTACCAATTTCAAAGAGTTGCACGTTTATTTTGGATAGAGTTTATGCAGCTTATGCTATTGAACCTAAGCATGAGGATTATCTTTTTGCTTATTATTCACTATTGCTTGCTTTGACCTCTATTACGTACTTATCTATCGATAATACTGATTTGTTTGAAAATGACCAAAATATTTCAGAATTAGGGACTGACTATGCTGATTTCCCACAAATGGAAGTCGAGCTTTCAGAACTTGCACAGCAATTATTTTCAGAAGCACCTTATCTCAGTGAATTAAAATCAAAAGGCTTTTTCACATATATGGTTTATTTATTTTATTTCTTTATAGACAACTCTAAACAATCGCAAAAGTTAAAAATTTTTATTCAATACTCTAAAAATCATATTAGCGTAGCTGAAATAAAAAGAAGTCTCGCCAGTTTCTTTAGCTCGGAATCAATTGCCTTTGTCGATGATCCTCACCGATCCGATATTTTGATTTCAGACTGTTATGAAAGAGATTGTCCTAATGAAAATTTCTTTTATTTTGATAACCCTGTGAATACAAATGAATGGCAGGCATTGATCAGCTTTATTAGTACCAAGCTTTACAAGAATGTTTTCTACAAACAATTATAATCACTATATAAATTTGATTCTAACTCTCTCTACTCTTAAAGAAAAAAAACAACGCAAGGGACAATCTTAATCCTGTCCCTTGCGTTGTTTTTCGTTTTTTTAAAATGCTGGAGTCAACGTTTCACTGTATTTCGTTTCTAGTAATTCTTTGACTTTATCACTTGTCATCGCTTTTTTCAACGCTTTAATTTTATCTGAATCTTTGTTATCTTCTCTGGCAACCAAGCTGATTGCAAAACGATCATCCACTTTCTTCTCCAATAAAATCGCATCTTTGGGTGTCAAACCAACTTTCGCAATATATGTGGGGTAATTGTAGACCATTGCAATATCTTTTTCATTATACGCTTCCGCTAAGTTTAATAAGTCGACAGATACCCAATCAAATTTTTTCGGATTCTCTATGATATCTTTGATTGTCCCATTAAATCCTACGCCTTCTTTTAATTTGATCAAACCAGCTTCATTTAAAATAGCTAATGCACGACCTTCATTAGAAACATCACTTGGCAATGCGATTTTCGTCCCTTCTGGAAGATCTTTTATATCTTTAAACTCTTTAGAATAAAAACCAACTTTTGCATTATAAATTTTTTGTACAACTACTAAATTACCGTCTTTTTCTTCATTAAACTTTTGCATAAATGGCTCATGTTGAGCAAAGTTTGCATCGATTTCTTTAGCATTCAATAATTCATTGTATTGAATATTATCATTGACTTGAACTAGTTCTACTTTGTAGCCATGTTCAATTTCTTTTCCCGCTAACTCAACTACTTCGACCGTTGATGGGATGTGTGAAGCCACTTTGATGATTTTATCTTCTTTTTTCTTTGTATCCGCAGCTTTTTTCTGACCACCGCATCCAACAACTGCTACCCCTGCCAACACTAACATACTGATCAATAATTTTTTTTTCATGATTTTGCCCCTAACTATTATTTTTTATTTATTTTTTTAGCAAACCAACTACCACTAATTTGAATAACACTGACAAAGATGATCATAAGCACAATTGCCGTATACATTACTGCATACTCATAACGTTGATACCCATAACGCAATGCAAAATCTCCGATTCCACCGCCGCCGATCACACCCATCACGGTTGAGTAAGAAACCATGCTGATTACGACTGATGTCAACGCCAAAACTAAACCCGAACGTGCTTCCACATAAAGAAAACGGCTGATCAACTGTAACTTGGTACTACCTAAAGATTGAGCAAGCTCTAAAATATCGTTGGGTATTTCTAAAAGGACTTGTTCCACAAGTCTAGCGTATATTGCGACTGCTACAAAACTTAACGGTAAAGACGCTGCATACGTCCCAAATGCAGTTCCTAATACAAGTCGCGTAAAAGGAATAAGCGCAACCACAAACAATAAAAAAGGAAATGAACGAACAATATTAATATAAGCGTTTAAGAAAATACCTATCCAGTGATTGGATTTAGTCGGCATTTTTTTTGTTAAGTAAACAAACGTTCCAAGAGGTAAGCCAATTACCACAGCCGCAATGATTGAAATCAGAATCATGATGCCACTTTCAGATAAAGATTTCGTAAGTTCTGGATGGTAATAACTAATTTTCTCTATATAAGCTGTCATCATCCTAAACTCTCCCGAATTCTTTCATAATAGGTGCTAAACTGTGGTTGCTGCTGGCCTTGTTGAATTGTTAGTGTTTCTAGCACCTTTCCTTTTTCTAAAACTGCAGTTCGGTTACACAATTGCTTGATCAAATTTAATTCGTGGCTAACAATGACCATCGTTGTCCCAAAGGTTTGATTGATTCTGCGCAATAATGTCAAAATATCGTACGCATTTTGACCATCTAAAGCAGATGTCGGTTCATCACAGAGTAAAATCTTGGGTTGTGTGATCAGAGCTCTGGCAATGCCCACACGTTGTTTTTCGCCCCCACTAAGCTGTCTAGGATACTGCTCCCCTTTGTCTGTCAAACGTACAAAATCCAAAACCTCTTGAACTTTTTGGCGATCATACTCTTTATTCAACCGTAAAGGCAGCCCGATATTTTCATTGACTGTTTGGTTGTAAAGTAAATTAAATTGCTGAAAAATCATACCGATTTGTTTACGACTTTGCCTTTTTTGTGACTCACTTAACGTCATCAAATCAATTCCAGCGACTTTTATAGAACCACTGCTAGGTTGTTCTAATGTATTGATCATTCGTAATAATGTTGATTTTCCAGAACCACTTTCTCCAATCACACCAAATAACTCGTGCTCTTGAATTTGTAGATCAACATGATCTAATGCTGTGACAGTTGCGCCATTATGAGTGTAGCTCTTTGAAACTTGATTAAACGTAATCATCTTATTTCCTCCACCTTAGTCAACCAACAACTGAATAAACTCAGCTTTAGAAACATTGTTAAAATAATCCCCCACTGAAGTTTCAGCCAACGCTTGTTTAATTGATTCCTGATCATACATACAGCCAAGCAACAAGTCTGTGATTTCCTTCGTATCTTTTTGGCTAAAATAATCACCATAAATTGTGATTGCTGAGATTCGGCCTTTCTCTACAGAAATATTCGCTTCTATTAATCCGCCTGTAAATTTTTCTTCTCTTTTGATTGTAAACTTCGGTTCCTCACCAAACACCCAAGCATCATTTCCATAAATTTCTGATACTAATTGATCGATTGCTTGCTCATCTTCTTTTGTTAGCTGATATTCCTGTGATTTGATTTCTTCCAACCTTTTGGCCTTAAACAAATGTAGCAATAAACGATCTCGAAATGCTTCCGTGGAAATTTCTTGGTATTCTTTCGCTAAATATGGTTTAAGATTAGTTACTCGGCTTCTGACTGACTTCGTCCCTTTTGATGCTAGTTTTTTTTCAGAAACAGTCAATACTCGACTGACTTCATCCAAATCAACATCCAGCATCAATGTACCATGTGAATACATTTTTTTATTTTTCGTATACATAGCATTACCTGAGAATTTTTTCCCATCGATCAATAAATCATTACGGCCACTGATTTCAGCCCCTAGTGCACCCATTTCGTGTAACGCATCAATGATCGGCTGAGTAAATAGTTTAAAATTGCCAAATGATTCATGCTCTGCATTCACAACAAAACTAAAACTCAAATTTCCTAAATCATCATACACTGCCCCGCCACCAGATAACCTTCTAGTAATCGTGATTTCGTGTTCTTTTGCGTAAGTCAAATCAACTTCTGCCCGTACATTCTGATTGCGCCCAACGATGACACATGGTTTTTGAATATAAAATAATACCAGTGGATCATCAAAAGTTCGCTGATTTAGCAGATATTGTTCCGTCGCTAAATTCCGACGGATATCGTGAGAGGGCATAATCATATAGTACATTTTATTCCTCTTTTCCTATTGTCTATCTCTTACATAAAAGTGCTTTCAATATAAACGATAAAAAACTTTCTGATAATTCTAATAACAGGTTCAGTCTATCATTCCTAACTATAATATTACATATATTTGCTCAAAAAAGCTTTATATTATAAGGAAAAACGATATTTTATATAACAGAAATTTCAATTTAGAACAGATTTTAGTACACAAAAAAGTAATTTACTAGCTAAAAAAATAGGAGAGTAGGACAAAAGCAAATGCTTTTGTCCTACTCTCTTCTATCTAAATTCTAAGTGACTAACACCTGGCATAAACAACTCAGTAACAATCATTTACTTTCATTTAGTTTATTCTTAATTACAGAAAGAATCTCCTGAACATTAGTTCTAATAAAGAAATGGTCTCCCTGGAAAATCATCTGTTGACAGTTTGGACCGATTAGATCGGTCCATTCCTTCAACTCACTTTTCTCCTCTTGTGTTCCATTGAAAATCAGCACTGGACAAGTTATTTTTGTTTTTTTTCGGTTAAAATTGAACTGATTCAATAATGTCAAATCTTCCCTTAAATAGTCAGTCACTAGCTCTAAAAGCTCTACTTCTTCAATCACTTCTTTCGGAATTCCACCTAGTTTAAAGAAAAATTGATTGAATTTCTTGACCGGTGCAGTTAAGATCGATTCATAATTCTTTGCACGAAAGGCTTCACTTCCAGAAAATATTAATAATTTGGGTTGATTGATTGCCATTGCGTCAATCTTTCTATAAATATCTGCAACAACTCTGGCGCCCATGCTATGACCAAATAAAATATATTCTTTGGTAAAATCCACACATTCTAGTACTTGCTTCAAGGTCTTATCAATCAATGTCCGCCAGTTTTCTGGTCTTTCCACAAAGCTTCTACGACCACGTCCATCATACTCGATTTGAATAATTTCAAATTCTGTGTCATCCAACGATAGCCATTCTTTATAAGGGTTTATGATGCTTCCAGCATAAGGAAACATTACTAATTGAATCATTATTTTCTCCTATCTCTATTATCTAGCGCAATTCCAGCTCAAACTGATCGCACGCTTTTTGCAGTCGCTCAGCCAATTGATTTTTCTGACTGATACTTTCTGGATAAATCAGCACTAATTGATCCAAATACTTGTTTATCACAATTTCAAGTCCCTTGACTTGAGTCATTGTTTCTACTTGTTTTTTGACCATTTCCAGAGTTTCCCTCGTTAGTTCAAAAATCGTTTGATTATTGATAGAATAGATTTCTTTACTTGTATAGCGGCTATCAATTTTACTTAACTCATCAATCAAACTGACCTGCGTCTCCATTTTTAATTGATGTAATTGGTTCATCTGCTCTTGCACATTGCTATTGAACTGATCAAGTAATATCGGCCACAGATCGATAAACGGTCCAATCGCTTGGGAAAAATTGGCTGGTAAGTACTTTCTATTTTCCTGTACAACATACACAGGGAGTATTTCACCATCATTAATCCTATGATTTTCCCGAATGATTATTTGAGCTAAATACATGATTAGCACCCAATGGTTTTTAGCATAATATTTTTTCGTCTTTTCACCTAAAGATAGTGTAGATAAACCAATCGAAAATGGTTGTTCTGGATCTTGATTAGCATAAATAGATTCTTTACTTTTCTTAAATAGTGAAAGATGTTCATTCAACGCATTCAGATCAGTCTGCTCTTTGATGTTAGTTTGAGGCAAGGCATAGTCGAGTACTGTTGGAGAATTTTTCACTGGATTTAAGATGTACTCTTTTAGTCGATCATAAAATACCTCATCACTATATTTATCCCAAATACTATGAGAAATCAGTAGATGTAAAATGGTTGTTTGGTCATTTTTTGGGGTAAGCAACATATGGTAAAGAGCATTTGATTGTCCATTTTTAAATCCTTCAATCATTTTATCTTTTATTTCTTGTTGGAAACTGAAACTTTCCTCCTCAGTTTTGAACCTTAAATCAATGAAAGGAATAGTGACTTCTTCGTTAATTTGATGCTCATATAAAACATATTGCGCCCCTTGCCTACCATACGTCGTTCGCAGTAACGCTTGTTCTTCAATCAATTTTCTGAGTGCCTTCACTATGCGTTCTTGATCTGTTGTGTGCAGTTCAAATGGCGCGTAGACCATAGTCTCTTCCAAAGTCTCTAGAAACATTCTTTGCATTGCGGAAGGTTGGATTGTTTGCTTAATAGGCTGTTCATTCCAATTGATTGGAACAAATAAATAGGCTTCATCTAACGCTTGTTGCGGCTCACTTTGTAAAAATCTCACTATTTGATTGATCTCTGCTAAAAATCGATCACTTACTTGTTTGATAAATTCTTCTGAGAAGAAGCGATTATTATAGACAATATTACTATTCAAATTCTTGTCTACGATCACTAAATTGACCGCAATTGGAGTGCCAAATTGATTGTTAGGACTAACTTCATTGCCTTGCGGTGCTGGGCTCATCGTAAATAGTTGTTCCGCTTGTTGTGATTCATTAAACTCTCCTGAATAATTGAACGTCACCATTGGTTCATGCTTAGAAATTTCTGGTAGTAAAGTTTTCGCAAGGCCGTAGCCAATACCATTTTTAGGAATTGCCTTCAATGACCGATTGACTTCTAGAATATCCGCTTCTAGACTAGCGTTCTCCAATGAAAAAGCAACTGGATAAGTGATTGTAAACCACCCAACTGTCCGATCGATTTCGATTTCTTCTGTCAATTGTTCTCTTCCGTGCCCTTCCATCAATAAAGAAACAGCTTTATTTTCAGTCACGTTCGCTATTGCTCTAGTTAAAGCAGTAATCAAGATTTCATTGACATAGAAATGGTTAAAACGATTTTTCTGTGTTAAAAGTTCAATTGTTTTTTCGACACCCAATTGAGCAGAAAGAATCATTGAGCGCTTATTTTTTTCAGTACTTGACTGATCTTGTATCTGGCTCTGCTCAACAATGGTTGCTGTTTCTTGCCAAAAGGATAGCTCTTCAGCTAGCTCCTCACTCTTACTATAATCAGTTAATGCTTGACTCCATTTTTGATAAGACATTGTTTTTAGCGGTAATTTGATTGGTTGGTTAGTCATCAAATTTTTATATGCCGTTTCAAGGTCTTCTAAAATAATCTTCCAAGAAATTGTATCTACAACTAGGTGATGGGCAATCAATAATAAGAAACTCCGGTCTTCAAATTGATAAATAACCGCCTTAAATACTTCTCCATTTGATAAGGAAAGATTCGCTTGAGCAGTATTACTCAATTTTTGTATAGATTGATAGATCTCTGTTGTTTGATCAAACCAGTCGATCGTCTGGCTTTCTTGTTTAAAGGTGTAATGATCTACGGTAAAAGAAGCTACTGTATCTACCGCTTTTATCGATTGTCTACCACTATAAACGGCTCTCAACATATCATGATGGCTCATTATTGCTTTTAATGCTTCGGTTATTTTTGCTTTATTTAATTGCTCTGTCGCAAATTCAAGCATGATTGATTGATTAAAGTGATTCGGCTCAACTAATTGTTCCTCAAAGAATTTTTTCTGGATTGGCGTAAAAAGAACCTCTCCAGTCACTTCCCTTTGATCGAGAGCTATTTTTTTATTTTGTTTAAGATTTTTACTTAGTTCCTTGATCGTACGATTGTGCAGAATGTCATTGATCGTTAATGAAAATCCTTGTTCTTTCAATTTGGAGACAATCCGAATCGCTTTGATCGAATCTCCACCTAAATCATAAAAATCTTCATTTATCCCAATGTCATCCAAATTGAGAATTTCTTTAAAAATAGTTAAAATATTGTTTTGTACTGGCGTCTCAGGCTGTTCTTTGGCTTCTATATTCAGATCAATCGATTGTTCAGGCAGTTGATCGACAGCTAATTTCCCATTTTTTGTAGTAGGTAACGACTCTAAAAGAATAATTGCTTTTGGAATCATATATTCAGGCAAATTCTCTCTTAGTTGTTCCTTTATTTGTTTGCTCGACATCTCGTTTGTGGTACTAACATAGACAATGAGTTGTTTTTCTGCTGACATCTGACTTTCAACCACTTTTACGGCTGCTTCTTTGATTTCAGCAATCCCCAATAGATGTGCTTCAATTTCTTTGAGCTCTATTCTAAAGCCGCGAATTTTTACTTGTTGATCGATTCTACCTAGAAATTCAACTTGCCCTTCTTCATCCCAGCGAACCAAATCTCCAGTTTTGTATAGTTTTTCTCCTTGCGTAAAGGGATTTTCTATGAATTTTTCATTGGTTAATTCTTCTTGACCTAAGTACCCTCGCGCAAGTCCAATACCACCTAAATATAATTCTCCTGGCATTCCGATCCCGCAAAGAGCATCGTCTGAAAAAACCAATGCTTGGGTGTAATTGATCGGCTTCCCAATTGGAATCACTTGCATAAATGGTTCAGTAATTTCATAGGTCAAAGCAAAGGTTGTACATTCAGTTGGACCATATCCATTAAGCAAATGGGTGCGTTGGTTGGCTTGCTTAAATTTAGAGACATGATAGTTTGATAGTTTTTCACCACCGATAAGCAGGTAGTTTAATGCTGAAAACGTCTGTTCATTTAAGGAAACTAATTGATTAAATAAAGAAGACGTCAACCACATCACATCGATCTGATTTGTTTCAATCATTTCTTTTAACTTCTCAGGATCAACTAAATTTTCAATTTCTGATAAATACAACGTTCCGCCATTTAATAATGCTCCCCAGATTTCAAAGGTGCTTGCATCAAAGGTTAATGAACCTGTTTGCAAAATATTAGGTTGCTCAAGTTGGATATAATTTGGTTCTTTGACTAAGCGGATAATACTTTTATGTTCGATCATCGTTCCTTTAGGTTCCCCAGTTGTTCCAGACGTATAAATCACATATGCTAATGCTTGTTTTGAAAGTGAAACTGGTTGATAATCGAGGGTTAAATCTGGGTTTAACAAATCTGCTGCGGTCACCTGTTCTACAAGAAACTCATCATCCAGCTGATCTGTTGTCAGATCGATCAATAATGCCGCTTGACTATTTTCCACAATTTCTTTATTTCTTTTTTTAGGACTCTTAGGATCTAGCGGCAAATAAGCACAGCCTGCTTTTAAAATACCTAGGTACGCCACAATCGTTTGAACTTCTCTGGCAGCAAGGATAGCCACGATCTTAGAACCAGCTTTTTTGGTTTGAATCAAAGAAGCGATTTTAGTTGATTCCTGATCTAATTCAGCGTAAGTCAATGTTTGATTGATTCCTACTATTGCACTATTTTCGGGATACTTCTCTACTTGTTCTGCAAAAAATTTAATAACCGTCGCATCGTCTGCCAATTCAAGATTGGATGCATTAAATTGTGTCATGATTTTCTCGACTTCTTCATTTTCTAAACAAGAAAACGCACTGATTGTTTTTGTTGGCTCTGCCAAAATAGCGCCCATTAATGTAATAAAATGTTGCTGCATTCGTTCAATCGTTGATTTTTTGAATAAGTTTACATCATATTCCCAAACGAGTTCTACTTGATTTTCTGCTATCCCTAAGTTAAACGTCAAATCAAATTTTGCTACATCAGAATCTCTAGGTACCTCCGTTAATTGACTCTCTCCTAGCGCAACATCTAGTTGTCCATTACTTTGATAGTTAAAGAGAATATCAAAAATCGGATTTTTATTTTCACAAATGGGCACGTTTAACGCTTCAATGATCTCATCTAGTGGATAATCTTGATGATCAAAACTCTTCATCAACTTATGCTTTACCCGCTCTAAATACATAATGAACGCTTCATCAGACTTTATCCTATCATTGATGGGAACTGTATTAACAAACATTCCTAATAAATTTTGAATGTCTGGATGAACGCGCCCTGACATTGTGGTACCAATCACGACATCTTCACCACCCGAATATTTTGATAAGAAGATCATAAAACAAGCAATAAAAATCATATAGTTTGTTGTACTCGTTTTTTCAGTCAAGTGATTCAATAGCTTGATCTGCTCGGCAGTTAAACAAGCACTGACTGTATCCCCCCTATATTCGCGTTCTTTAGGGCGTGGATAATCGTAAAATAATTCAAATTCTGGTAACCCATCAGAAAATTCTTCTAGCCAAAATTGCTTGCTCGCCTCTTTATCCTTTTTTCTATGCCACGCACTATAATCTTTATATTGTAATTTCACAGGTGGCAATAGCTTGTCATTGTACAACTGACTCAGTTCTTCTAAAAAAATTCCCATTGAGCCACCATCCATAATAATATGATGCGCATCAAGTAATAGATAGCGTTCACCTGTTACAAGCGTGCAGTAGCAAACTCGTAACAAAGGCAACGTATCAACAGAAAAGGGTCGAACAAATTCATCCATGATCGTAGAAAGTAATTTCGATGACTCTGTGATCATTTCAATCTCAAAGCTGTATTCTTCTTCAACGATTTGTCCAAATTTACCATCGATCATTTCAAAATAAGTTCTTAAAACTTGGTGGCGTTTGATCAGCTCATTTAGTGATCTTGTCAATTTTTCTAAATCAATCGGTCGAGATAATTGAAACGCAATCGGGATGTTGTAGGTGATACTTTCTCCTTGTACTTGCTCAATCGTGTAAATTCTTTTTTGAGCAGAGCTCATTAAATATTTTTTGCTCACTTTTACAACTCCTCATCATCCACAATTTCAATACTATCAAGGGCCATAGAACCGACTACAATCAATTCTTCCACTTTTTCTGCTAAACTCCGAACATTTTTTTCTTGAAGAATATCGCTTAACGGTACTTTTACTCCAGAGAATTTTGAAATACCATTTGCTAAATGAACTGCTTTTAGTGAGTGACCACCCAATTCAAAGAAATCATCATCGATACCAACTTGTTCAAGGTCTAAAATCTCTTCGAATAGAGCACAAATCGTAGCTTCCAGCTCATTTCGCGGTGCTTCATAAAACACACTTTGATTTAGCTCTGGGTCAGGTAAATTCCGTTTATCGATTTTTCCTGCTTTCGTAACAGGCAGCTTATCAACAATTGTGATGTAGGCTGGAATCATATAGTCTGGCAAGGTCTTTTTCAACTGCTCTTTTACCACTAATGCAGGCAATTCTTCATTGGTAACAAGATAGGCACACAAGGCTAGTTCATGATTGATTATTCGAGTAACCACACAGGCATCCCAAACAGCTGGAATTAGACCTAGCTGATTTTCAATTTCACCTAACTCTATTCTAAAACCACGAATTTTTACTTGTTCATCGATTCTTCCTACGTACTGCATCTGGCCATCTTCTTGCCATTTCACTAAATCACCCGTTCGATACATTCGTTCTGTCGGAACCACTGGATTTTGAACAAATTTTTCTGCGGTTATCTTCGGATTATTTAAATATTCCAGAGCTAAATTATCACCACTGATACATAATTCACCTAACATTCCGATTCCACAAAGTTTCTCTTGATGGAAAACAAACAGCTTAGAATTGGCAATAGCACGTCCGATCGGAACTGATTTATAGGATTTATTTTCCACTTGATAAGCTGATGCGCAGACGGTTGTTTCAGTTGGGCCATAAAGATTGTAAAGCGTTGTTTGTCCGTGAGTCATTACTTGATAAAATTTCTCAACTAAAGCCATCGTTGTTGCTTCTCCTGCAAGTCCAACCTTGCTTAATTGATTGATTTCATTTTGACGACCATTTTCTTGCGCAAATTCCAATAACATTTTGAAAATAGACGGCACTGTGATCAAAATTTTTTGATCTAGTTTTTTCAAGAAACTCTCTGGATCATTTTTTACTTCATCCGAGATAATTTCAAGGGTTCCACCAACCAGACAGCCAGCAAATAACTCAAATACTGAGCCATCAAAAATAAAGGAAAATTGTTGCAGAATCGTCTGCTGTGAATCAAGTTCAAAATAATCTTTTTGCCAATTGACTAAATTCATCAAAGAAGCATGTCCGACGATCACCCCTTTAGGATTGCCCGTTGTTCCAGACGTATAAATCACATAAGCATTATTTTCTGGTTTAGGTTCCGGCAAGACAACTTGAACGAGTTGTTCATCTACTTGTAAGCTTTCAACCGTATAATCGATCACTGTAGCTTCCAACGGCATCGTTCTCTTAGGTTGCCCATTTACTACAAATTTAATCGCACTATCTTTTAGAATATAAGCAATTCTTTCTTCCGGCAAAATTGGCGACAGCGGAATATACGCAGCTCCTGCTTTCATGATTCCATAGATCCCCACAACCATTTCAATCGTTCGATCGCAATATAAACCGATAAAAGATGTTTCTCCAGCTCCTGAGATCAGGAGACGTTGTGCTAGAACTGTTGATTTTTCTTCTAATTGAGCATACGTTAGCTGTTCTTGCTCGAAAATAACTGCCACGTTGTTAGGGCGCTCTTTCGCCTGTGTTTTTAAAGCTGCTAAAATCGTTGGATAACTATTATTTGCTTGTTTTTCCGGATTAAATTCAGTCATTACCAACTGTTGTTCTTCTGCATTTACCAAAGAAAAGTCACCGCATGCTAATGATTGATTCACCGCCAGCTCTTTTAAACCACAAATGATTCGAGACAAAATAAGTTTGGCTTCGATTTCTGTAAATAAACGTTCATCAAACATCAACTTGAAACTCAATTCATCAGAAGCACTTACACTCAATGAAATAGGGTAGCTTGTTTGTTCACGATAATCTTCCATTTCACCTAGTAAAGCTACTGACTCATCTGCGTCTTGCACGGCATAATTTTCAAAAACAACAATTGTATGAATCAGATCTTTTCCGAGTAGACTTCTATTTTGAATGTCTGATAATGAACAATACGTATGTTCATCACTTTCGATCGATTGCGTTTGAACAGCTTGAACTAACTGTATAAAGGAATCCTTTTCTTCACTTTTAACGCGAACTGGTATAGCGTTGATAAACAATCCAACAGCCTGTTCGATTCCTGCTAATTGTAAATTTCGCCCAGAAACCATTTTAGCGAAAACAACATCATTCGTCTGATTATATCGTTGTAAAACAAGACCCCAAATAGCTTCGATCACTGCATTCATCGTCACGTTATTTTCTTTAGCAAAAGCTTGGATCACCTTTGTCTCTTCTTTGGAAAGTGATTCAAAGATAGCTTGAACTTCAGCCTTTTGTTCATTTTTAGGATACATTCCTGTGAAACTTGCTTGGGTTTCGTATTCTTCTAGCAATTCTTCCCAATAAGTCAAACTCGCTTCTTTATCTAAATCTGCTACTATTCGTGCATAATCTTCATAAATAGTATCTATTTCGATCTGGGCTAAAACAACTGCTTCTTCATCATTTTGCAACACTGCATAGATCTTCATCCAGTCGTTTAGCACGATTGATAAACACCAACCATCCATAATAATATGATGGAACGTAAAAATAAGTCGTTGTCCTGTCGGCATCTCTACCAATGAAACTCTAAATAACGCTTCTTTTTCTAAGTCAAATCCTCTCGTTACATCCGCAATTTTGTACTGAGTAAATTGCTCTTCAGCATCTACTTCTTTTGTAAAATCTTGACTTTTACATTCTAAAATACGCTCCGAAAAAATGACCTGTCTTGGTTCTTTAATGTCTTTATATAAAATATTGGTTTTTAACGCAGGATGTTTTTCAGCAAGTATTTTCAAACTTTGCTCTACTCGTTTTTGATTCATTTTTACATTCACGTCATATGAACATTGAATCACATAACTAGTTGAATGTTCATCAAGGAGTTTATGATAAAGCAGTCCTTCTTGCATCGATGTCAATGGAATAATTTTTTGAATTTCTCCGGCTGAAAGTTCCACTGCTCTGTGATTAGCAAAATCAAATTCAGCTTGATCCCAAGAAAATTCACCTACATCAGAAGCCGTTTTTTGTGGTTCAGCGACCATAGTACAATAATCGATCAGTATTGATAATTCTTTTTGATAGTCATTACTAAAGTCAACGATCACTTCATCAGAAAAAACTTCTTTAGCATAGACTACATCTGTGATCAACCGATTATTTTGAATATAGCAATTGACGGATATCGGACCACCAATCGTATTTTCTTTAGCACTATCATTTATATTAGCAATATCGCTAATCGTAAATCGTTGTGACTCCTCTTTACTATCGCCTATTTCACCAAGGTAATTAAAGACCACATCCGTTTTTTGACTAGTGATTTTATCTGTATATGTCGTTAATAAACCATAACTCATTCCCTTATTCGGAATTTTTCTAATCGACTCTTTAACCTTTTTAATTGTTTCAGATACAGCTTCTTCCACTGTGATCATTAGCGGATACATAGAAGTAAACCAGCCGATCGTACGATCTACAGAACCCACTGAGTCAAATAATTCACGACCGTGTCCTTCCAAAGTAAAGGAAATACTGGATCGATCAAAAATCTTCCCTAAAGACTTAGCTAAAGCAGTCAACAGTAAATCACTGATTTCTGTAGAAAATGCTTTATTTGCTTCAAACCGAAGTTTCCTTGTTTCTCCTTTGCCTAATTCAAAAGTGAAGGTATGACTAGTTGTTGGAACTGTCTGATCAAATAAGCTTGTACTTGCGATTTTCTGATTGACCTCTTGCCAATAATCTTCATCTTTTCTAATTTCATAACGCTTTGTTAACTCTTCCACCCCTTTACTCCAAGCAGGATAAGAAGTTGTTTTTTGCGGAAGTTCAATTGCTTGTCCACTAATCAATCTCTCGTAACTATGATTTAAATCTTCAACAAAAATTTGCCATGATACAGCATCCACGATCAAATGATGCATCTGAATCCAAAGATAATCTGTCTGTTTAGAATGAAAGACTAAAACTCTTAATAACGGTGAACATTCAAAAGTAAACATTGACTGAAACGGTGCACCGATCCGATGAATTTCTTGTGCCACATCTGCATTTTCATCACTCAATTGGAATGAATGAATTTCATAATTGGTTTCTTGTTCCCAAGCTACAATCGTTTGCTCATTTTGATCAACACACATCCTTAACATATCATGATGCTGAACAAGTCCATCTAATGCTTTTTTCAGAAGTGTTTCATCAATTGATTCACTAATTTCTAAAATCAACGACTGATTAAAATGCTCCGGTTTAGTTAAATTGCTTGAATAAAAAAACTGCTGTACTGGACTTTTAGGGACCACACCTGTTACCATCTCTTGATCCATTTTTTGTGTCATAACATTCATTTTTTGTGCGATTTCTTTGATTGTTCTGGCCTGCATGATCTCTTTTACAGTAAGTTGATACTTAAGTTCTCTCGCTTTGGAAACGATCCGAATCGCTTTGATTGAGTCTCCACCTAGCTCGTAAAAACTATCTAAAAGATTGATTTGCTCCAACTGTAAAATTTCTTTTAATACTAATATGATTTGCTCTTCTTTTTCAGTTGTCGGTTTCAAAAAGACTTTTTCATTAAAATTAGTTAGTTCAGGTAGCTGATTTTCAGCTAATTTACCATTTGCAGTAATCGGTAATTGATCTATGAAACTAAAATAATTCGGAATCATATATTCTGGCAAGCTTCGACTTAAATAGTCTCTTAAAGTATTTTCAGTCACGGACTGAGCAGAGACGACATACGCACAAAGATAATCTGTTCCCTTTTGTTTTTTAATCGTGACAGCGGCTGATGTCACTTCTGGTATTTGCAGAAGCGTCTGCCTGATTTCAGATAACTCCACACGAAAGCCACGTATCTTCACTTGATTATCGATCCGTCCAAGGTAATCGATTGATCCATCTGCTCTGTATTTACCTAAATCACCTGTTTTATAAACAACTTGTCCGTCTACTGTTGTAAATTGTTTAGCCGTTAATTCTGGCTGATTTAAATAACCTCTGGCAACACCTGCTCCAACAATACATAATTCTCCTGGAATCCCAACACCACAATATGTCTGATCATTCATCACATAAACTTTGACGTTTGGAATCGGTCTACCAATCAAAGTATCTTGACTATCTAACTGGTTTAAATAACGATAATAAGTGGCACAAACCGTTCCTTCTGTCGGTCCATATAAATTTCGAACGATCGATAATTTCTTGTCTGTACTGTCAACAAATTGAGTGAGCAAATGATTGGTCACTTTTTCAGCACCCACATAAGCGGCTTCAATCGATTCAAATGCTTTTTTACGATTATTTTCTGTTGTATAGTTTAATAACGCTTCTAAAAATGTTGGGACTAATAAGAAGTGCGTGACATGATTCTTTTCAAACACATCTAATAACTTACCAAAGTCATCATGTTCTTCTCGTGCTAACATCTGCAGCGAGGCACCAGAAAGTAATGCTAGAAAAATTTCCCAAACAGATGCATCAAACGTGTAGATAGCTTTTTGCAAAATGGTACTATTTTCTGTTACATCGCCTTCTTTTATTTGCCACTCAATCAGGTTCTTCAATGAGTGATTTTCGATCATTACACCTTTTGGTTTTCCTGTGCTGCCAGAAGTATAAATAATATAAGCAAGATCATTACCTTCGACCAAGCCACGTTCAACAGAGTCTTTTTGACTATTTTCTGCACAAAAGGTGGTAGTTTTACAAATAAGTTCTTCAAGAACGATTGCTTCAATTTTTGGTGATAACAGAACTGTTTTGGCTTTACTATCTTCTAGAATGTAGTTGATTCGTTCGATCGGTATTGTTGGTGTTATCGGCAGATATGCTGCTCCTACCTTTAAGATACCCAATATTCCGATTACTAACTCTACCGATTGTTCAACGACTAAGGCAACAACATCATTCTTCCCTATATTCTCTTTTTTTAATTGTTGTGCTACAGCATTTGCTCGTTCATTTAACTGATTGTAGGTTAATTGTTCTTCTAGATAATAAACAGCTGTTTTATCTGGCTGATTTAATACTTGCTCTTCAAAACACTGAATCGGAGAAACAAAAGCTTCTTGATCAAACTGATTATTTGGCTGATTCAGCTCTTCTTTTATTTGAGTAATTTGTGCTGGCTTCAAATATTGCACTTCGCAGACAGCTCTCTCAGGTGATGCTACTAAATTAGTCAGCAACACCTCAAAATAATCAGCTAGTCGTTGAATTGTTTCCTCTTTAAAAAGTCCAGAATTATATTCCCAGTTGATCGTATAATCATCAGCATGTTCAATCAACGTAATCGTTAGATCAAATTTTGATACTTCTAATTGAATTGGTTCTACTTTAGCAAGTTGCCCATCTAAATAAACCGGTTCATCAAAGCCTCCTTCATAAGAAAACATCACATCAAAAATCGGATTTTTTGGTGCTAACTCCGCAATTTTTTCGTAAGGATAATCTTGATTTTCAAAGACATCTAAACTCTTATCTTTTATCTCTTCTAAATTTTCAATAAAATTTTTCTGATGCTCAATACTTCCAATAATCGGCAAGGTATTTACAAACATCCCAATCATCTCTTGTGCTGAAGGATGATTTCTTCCTTCAGCAGCTGTTCCAATCACGACACGCTCCTGACGATTTAACTTAGTCAGAAAAATCATTAATGCCGTTAAATAAACCATAAAACTAGTCGTTTGGTTTTGTTTGTTGATGGCTTCGATTTTTGTTTTAAGCGAAGAGCCTATTTTCATTTCTATATGATTTCCTTCAAAAAATTGGTGATCCTGCGTTTTAAAATCGACTGGCAGATCTGTTTCTGGCAATAGTTCACTAAATTCTTCTTGCCAGAATTCTTCTTGCTCCTCTAAATCTATACTATTTTGCCATGCTGAAAAATCTTTATACTGTAAATCAATCGGCTCTAAATCATTGCCTTCATATAGTTCAGCAAATTCTTCCAACAAAATACCAGTAGAAGTGCCATCGGAGATAATATGATGAACATCGATCATTAAAATCGCGCATCCTGCTTGATCTATGCCTACTCCCATTCTGATTAATGGTGCCTGGCTTAAATCAAATGGTCGCACGAATTTCTTGATCATTTCCTCAAAAGTCTGACCTTCTAGTTTATCGATATGAACTTCTTTCGCCTTATGGATTCGTTGAATAAATTTATCTTTTTCAAGTGAAAAACTCGTACGAAATGCTTCATGTCTTTCACATAATTTATTGAAAGCTTGGGTCAATCGAGCCTGATCAAGCCCCTTTTCAAATTTTAAGACAATCGGCATATTATAGGTGACACTTGATACATGGGATTGTTCAAGTGTATAAATCCTTTTTTGGTTAGAACTCATTAAATATTTTTTACTCATCTAAGCACTCCTCAGCAGCTTTTAATAACGGTTGAAAGACCTTTTTATTTTTCTTTTTAATGATTTTAGCGATGTTTTTCACGTTTTGCTCTTTCATGATATCTTTTAATGACACTCGCAAACCAAATTCATGTTCAATTCGTCTAGACAATTCAACAGCCTTAATCGAATACCCCCCAAGTTCAAAGAAGCTGTCTGTTACACCGATATTTTCTACATTCAATACTTCTTTAAATAATGGCAATAATTTTACTTCGTCTTTTGTTTTTGGCGGAACAACCATTGTAGTAAAGTTTATTGGGATTTCTTGTAAAGCTTTTTCATCTAATTTACCATTATGATTTTTTGGAAGTTCATCAATTTGTTTGATAAAACTAGGGACCATATAATCTGGAAAAATTTCTTTTAGTTCAGTTGAGATTGTTGGAATCGATAATTCTGATTCACTAACTACATATGCACATAATTGTGGGTTCCCAAGACTTTCATTGACAATGACCGCCGCACTTGAAATTCCTGTCAAATTCAGAATTTCTTTTTCGATTTCTTCGATTTCAATTCTAAAACCTCGAATTTTAACCTGCTTGTCGATTCGTCCAAGGTAATGGATCTGTCCATTTTCATCAAATTTGCCAAGATCTCCTGTTCGATATAGATATTGATCTTCGTGGATTGGGTTTGAAATCAATTTCTCATTTGTTAGACTTTCAGAACCCAAATATTCTTTAAAGACGCCCGTTCCCCCAACACAAATTTCGCCTGCAACATCAATTCCGCACAATTCACCATTATTCATGATATAAACTTGAGTATTACGAATTGGTTGACCGATTGCCACTCGGGTATTTAAATCCTCTGCGCTTACTTCATAAAATGTGGCGCAAACAGTCGTTTCTGTCGGTCCATACAAATTCGTTATTTTGGTTAAATTCCCTTTATTTTTAGTAACGTCTACATATTTTTCTAATAGTTGCGTCGTTAATGATTCTGCTCCAAGATAGACTTTCTCCAATCCATCCAAAACATCCGTTAACTGTTCCACTTTCATATAGTCTAAAATAGAATCAAAAACAGTTGGGACCATTAAGGTATGGGTAACATTTTTTTCACGAATCACCCGTAGTAGTTTGGCATAATCCTGATTCTCATCTTCCGTTAGCATTTGAAGTTTCACACCAGACAAGGTTGCTAGGAAAATCTCCCAAACAGAGGCATCAAAGGAGCACGTAGCTTTTTGTAGGACAACACTTTCACTCGTGATTTTACTTTGTTCTTTTTGCCATTCGATCAAATTGATCAGACTATTGTGTCTAATTTTGACACCTTTAGGATGGCCTGTACTTCCAGAAGTGTAAATGATATAAGCACAATCATCTGCGGAACTTTCTAGTGTTTGGTTTTCTGCCATCTTCTCTTCTGATGACACAAAGATTATTTTGACATTCAATGGAACTGTCGTTTCATTTGTTAGAATCACTTTGGTATGACTATTTTCTAAAATGTAGTCAATTCTCTTAGCTGGAAGTTCAACATCGATCGGCAAGTAGGCAGCACCCGCTTTTAGAACACCATAAATAGCCGCAATAAATTCAATCGAACGATGAAACAATAGTCCGACCACATCATTTCTTTTAACACCAGACTCTTTTAGTTTTTTAGCGACGGCATTAGCCATCTGGTTTAATTCATCATAGGTGACATCAGTGTCTTCAATTCCTACAGCAATTCTATTTGGATACTTTGCCACATTTTCTTCAAACCATGAAACAATTGTTTCATGCTGCAATGGTATTTTTTCTTGTGTGTTGAATGAATAACAAATTTTTTCTTTTTCAGCCTCATTGATCATTGAAAGCTCAACTAATTGACTTTCTGGTTGTTCCAGTGCAGAAGTAATCAGCGTAATGAAATGCTCGGATGCTTTTCTCATTGTTTCTTCTTTAAACAATTGGACATTATAATCCCAATTGATCGAAACATGATCTGGATGTTCCTTGATCGTCAACGTTAAATCAAATTTTGCAGTATTATTAGGCAATTCGTAAAAACTCATCTTGGCATTGTCTAAAGGATAGCTTTTATCTTCTAGATTTTCATAAGAGAACATCACATCAAAAATTGGATTACGCGTTTGACTTGGTTTGATCGCTAATTTCTCTACCAATTTTTCAAATGGGTAATCTTGATTGTTGAAAACATCAAAGAAATTAGACTGAACTTGTTTTACATAATGAGTAAATGCTATGTCAGATTCAATCTCTTGCTTTAAGACCACTGTATTCACAAACATCCCCAACATTTGCTCTAAATCCGGATGATTTCGTCCTGAAATAGCGGTTCCCGTAATAATTTCTGCTTTTCTTGTATATCTTGAAAGAAGTAAATTAAACATTGCCGCATAGAAAATATAGCTTGTTACCCCAGTTTCTTTTCCAAATTCCTTAATTTTCTCATTCAATTTTTTCGGCAACTCTATTGAGAAACTTTTCCCTACAAAACTTGCTTGAGAACCTCTATTAAAATCAGTCGGAAATTCAGTATTTAACTCTGCATTTTTTAGATTATCCAGCCAGAATTTTTCTTGCTTTTGTAAATCCAATTGATTTTTCCAAGAACTATAGTCTGTGTATTGAATTCCTACTTCTTTTAGTTCCTTACCGTTATATAGAGTTGCTAGTTCAGAGACAAACGTCGGAATCGATTCTCCATCAAAAATGGCATGGTGAAGATCTATAACTACTATGTGTTCATTTGACGAAATAGTGAAAACGTGACTTTTGATCAGTGGCCCTTGACTCAAGTCAAACGGCTGAATAAAATCAAAAATCGCTTGATTCAACTCTGCTTTTTTAATTGTTGACGTAGTTACTGGAATCACTATTTGATCAGCGATCTTTTGGAAATAAGTTCCTTCTTTGAATTCAAAAGTCGTTCTTAAGATTTCATATCTTTCACTCATTTGCTGTAGAGCTTGTTTTATTCTTGTAACTGAAAATTCTCCTTCGATCGTCAATACAACTGGAATATTATAGGTTGTATTATTAGCCAATGTTTCTTCAACTAAAAGGATACGATTTTGTGCTGGACTCACTTCTAAGCTAGAACCTTTTTCGATTGGTTTGTATGTTTCACCTTTTTGAAGTTTGAATGCAATTTTTTCGACTGTTCGGCTAGTCATTATTTCTTCTAACGTTACTTTAGTTCCGGTTTTCGCAGCTAACTGAGCTGATAATTGCATGACTTTCAATGAATGACCGCCTAATGTAAAGAAGTCATCTGTAATACTAATTTGTGGTAAACCTAAAATTTCAGCAAAGGTTTCAGATACAATGCTTTCTGCTTCATTTCGAGGCGCTGTAAAAGTAATTACTTCCCCCACTTCCGGTGTCGGTAAAGCTACTTTATCGATTTTCCCATTTTTATTAAGCTTAAATTTTTCTACATTCATGATCACTTTAGGTACCATATATTGTGGTAATTTCAGCATCAATTCATGACGAATCAGCTCAAGGTCAATAGACTCTTCTAACTGGACATACGAACAAATCTCTTTTTGTCCATTTTCTTCAAAAATAATTGTCATAGCATTACTTACGTAAGGAAGTTGCTTGATAACCGTCGTGATTCCTTCCAACTCGATCCTAAATCCTCTGATTTTCACTTGATCATCAACACGTCCAAGATAATCGATTGCCCCATTTTCAAGCCAGCGGACAAGGTCACCTGTTTTGTATAAACGTTCATTAGAATCAGAAATAATAAATTTTTCATCTGTATTTTTCTTTAAATTCAAATAACCATCCGCTAAACCATCTCCTCCTAGATACAGTTCTCCTGGAACACCAATCCCACACAATTGGTCGTTTTTCATGACATAGGCAGTTGTATTGGAGATTGGTTTTCCAATTGGCACAATCGCTTCGATCTCATAATCTAAGTCTTCAAATAATGAAAAAGTCGTATTTTCAGTTGGGCCATAGATATTGCAAATGCTAACGTTTGGATTGTATGCTTTAAATCGCTTGATCGGCGCTGAAACAATTTTCTCCCCACCAACTAAAATTCGACGTAAAGAATGAAATGCTTTGGGGTGAATCTCAACAATATTCACAAATAAAGCCGTTGTAATAAATAAAGTATTGATTTTTTGAGATACAATTACTTCTTCTAATAATTCTGGGTCCAACAAGACATTAGAGGTTGTCATAAACAACTCTCCTCCGTTTAGTAGAGCACCCCAGATTTCAAATGTACAAGCATCGAACGTTAAAGAACCTGTTTGCAAAATATGACTCTCTTTAAAATCAACGTAATTCGTATTTTGAACCAAACGAAGAACATTTTTATGCGTAATCATAACGCCTTTAGGAACACCTGTTGTCCCAGAAGTATAAATAACATACGCCAAATCATCCGCATCAACATGAGGTAATTCTTTTTTTTCATCCATTTCTTCAAACGCATTATTTGTGATTATTAGACAATTATCTAACATTTGACTATCTTTTAACTGCTGATCAAAATCACATAACACTTTGCATTTTGCATCGTTGATAATAAATTTGATTCTTTCCATCGGACTGCTACTGTCTATTGGTAAATAGGCTCCTCCAGCTTTCAAGATTCCTAAAAAGAGTATGATTGTTTCTACTTTTCGCTCCGCCACTACAGCTACTATATCGCCTTTAACAATCCCGATTTTTCTCAATCTATACGCCAAATTTGTTGCAAGTGTATCTAGTTGTTCGTACGTAAGAACGTGCTCTTTGGAAGCGACTGCTACTTGTTTTCGATAACTTGGTAAAATTTCGTTGAACATTGTACCAATCGATACTTCATTAGGATACTCAGTCGCCGTTTGATTGAAATCTGTTAGGATCAATTCCCGTTGGTCCGCTGTAAGAAAATCAATAGTCGAAATCGGCTGTTCTGATGAATGGGTGACTTCTTTGAGTACATGGCAAAAATGAGTCAAAATATAGTCTGCACCTTGTTTTGAATAGTTCGAAACATCAAATAAGAGATTAACAATAAATCTTTCACCATTTTGGATAGAAAGCGTTAAGTCGTAATTGGTTTCTTCTCTAATGTCTTCTAATACAAACTGTGGTTTCTCTGTTTCTGATAATAGATTTTCTTCATAATTTTCAAAAGCAACAATCGTCTGTATTAACTTATTTCCCAACTCATTTTCATTTTGAATCTCGCTTAATGGATATAAATCGTAGGTGCCACTTTGATTTAATTGTTTTTGTAACGCTGTAACAATTGTCGCAAAATCAGCTTCTTTTTCATTGTTCACTCTAACTGGAATCGTATTGATAAACAGGCCAACTTTATCTTCAATATTCGCAATTGGACTATTTCTTCCAGAAACAACTTGACCAAAAACAACATCTTCTGTATTTGTATAGTTTTGTAATACAATGCCCCAAGCTGCTTCAAAAATAGTATTAACCGTAGCATTTAAAGATTTTGCTAAGGTACGGATTTTTTCACTTGTTTGAAGGTCTAGCACTTGTTTGATTTGATTCTGATCTGCTTCAACTGTTTTTACTGATGTAGGTAAAATGCTGGCGACTGTTGTGTACTCGGCAAGTAGTGCATGCCAATATTCTTTTGCTTCATGTGTATTCATTTCTGTTAAATAGTTTACGTGTTCTGCATGGGCATAATCAGGAGCGATCTCTTTTCTAATTGCTTCATAACGTTGACCGTTAATCAATCTTTGGTAAAACTCTTGTAAATCATTCAGCAAAATAGAATTACACCAGCCATCTAAAATAATATGATGGAAACTCATCAACATCTTATAGCTATTTACTGCTATTTTTATGATTTTTATGCGGAACAAGGGGTCAAATTGAAGATCAAATCCTCTTTGAATATTTTCTTGTTCGATTTTTTGTAGTGTTTCTTTAGTAGCTGTACATTCTGTTAAATCAATCATTTCCACGTCGCAAATCGCTTTTTTATGAATAACTTGTCTTGGTATACGGACGTTTTTATAAATAATATTAGTTCTTAAAGCACTGTGTTTTTGTACTAATAAATCAAGTGCTTGCTTAAATTCTAGTGTTTTGATCGCCCCTAATTCATATATAGCCTGCACCAAATAGGCGCTGGATGTTGATTTTTCTTGTTCATGGAACAATAAACCTTCTTGAAGTGGGGTTAAAGGATAGATTTTTTCGATTTGGTCTTCCCGTTCAATAAAGTTCGCCTCGACCTCTCTAAACTCTTCTTCCGTCCAGTTTATTTCTCCAAAGTCAGACGCTGTGTGTTCAATGCCTTCTTTGTTCAGACAATGCTCAACAACCATTTCAAGTTCTTTTTCAAACAATGATTTAAGTTCTCTGATCATTCTTTCATCGCATTGCGATTTATCATAAATAAAACCAAAAGAGATAACGCCATTGTTCAAAGATCCATCAATAGAAATTGGTGTTCCAAAATGATTATTCTCTGCAATTTGATAACCATATTCTACCGAATTAATTTGGATATCATACTCTGAGGATTCTTGTTCAAAATCTCCCAGATAATTAAACGTTATCTCAGTTTTAACTCCTTCAAACTCTTCGTCATAACAATCCAAAACACTATACCCTAATCCATGGTTTGGAATACGGCGTAAGTTTTCCTTCACTTTTTTGATATCTTGCTGTAACGTATCACCGATTCCTGCACAAACAACGGGATAAATCGTTGTAAACCAGCCAATCGTTCGATCAATATGAATCGGTTTATCAATTGGCTCACGCCCATGTCCTTCCATTCGAACGCTGATCGTATCTGCTCTGGTCAATTTATTTATAGTTCTGAATAGAGCAGTTACCAATAAATCATTTATTTCAGTGTTATAGGATTTATTCGAATGCAAAATAAGATTTTCCGTTAATTCTTTAGATAATAATATCTCATCAAAACCCGTACCAGACTCATCTTGTGGCGTACATAAGGTAGTCTTAGCTTGATTGGCTAATTTACTAATTTTATTCCAATAAGGTCGCTCTTTTGCCAACATTTCTGAGTTAGCAAATGCTTCTAGTGAGTGACACCATCTAGAAAATGACGCTGTTTTCATTGGTAATTCTATCGTTCTTTTTTCTAGCACTTGCTGATATGCGGTGTTGATATCCTCCACCAAAATGCGCCAAGAAATACCATCAACCATTAAATGATGGACAATCAATGCGATATAATTTTTTGCTTTAGTTTGGAAAACAACTGCCTTGATCAATGGCCCATCAGCTAAACTTAAAGTAGACTGGATTTTATCGCTTATAGCGACCATTTTTTCAGAAATATGTGATTCTTTTTCACTAGTTAAATCAAAAGAAATCACCTCAAACAAATCTAAACCATCTTGCTCTTTAATGATTTGTTTGTTATTTAAGTAGACTGCTCTAAGCACATCATGATGATTACATACCGCTAATAATGCTTTTTTTAAACCTACTATGTCTAGATTTTGACATTCCAATAAAAATGTTTGATTGAAATGTTCTGGTGTTGGAAGTTTGCTATCAAAAAAATATTTCTGAATTGGGGACAAAGGAGTTTCTCCCACAATTGTTTGCTCCATTTGCCCTAATGTTTCAGCTTGATTCGCTTCCATACGTGCTGCAATATTTCCTAAATTCTTTTCCACCATGATTGTTGGAACACTCAAGTTATAGCCCATTTCTCTGAGCTTTGAAACAATTCTGATGGCTTTGATCGAATCACCACCGATTTCAAAAAAGTTATGATTGCATCCGATATTTTCGTTATTTAAAACAGTTGAAAAAACAGAGATAAGAACATGTTCTTTTTCAGTTTTAGGGGATACTGTTTCTTTGGTTGTTAGAATCGGCTCATCTTCAACAACAGGTAATTTACTTTTATCTAGTTTTCCATTGTTATTCACAGGTAAAACATTGATCTTGATAAACCTTTTTGGAACCATATACAATGGTAATTTTTTCTCTAAATATTCTTGTAGCTGTGCTTCTTTATAGTTTTCTTTAGAAACAAAATAGGCAATGATTTGATTTTCTTCTGAAACAATCACTGCAGCATCATCTATTTTAGGATAACTAGCCAATGTATTTTTGATTTCACTCAGTTCAATTCTCAATCCATTGATTTTGACTTGTTCATCTATTCGACCCAAATATTCTAAATTTCCATTTTCTTGCCATTTAGCTAGATCACCTGTTCTGTATATTTTTCCAGGTAGTCCAAAATAATTATCAACAAATTTTTCTTTGGTCAATTCGGGACGATTCAAATACCCTCTGGCAACACCAACGCCACCGATACAAAGCTCACCGGCCTCATTAACACCGCATAACTGATTTTCATTCATTATATATATTGCTACGTTATCAATTCCTTTACCAATTGAAACGGTCGACTCATCTTTTAAATCCTTTAAATGAAAATAAGTAGCACCGATCGAAGCTTCTGTTGGTCCATAAAGATTATATACATTTTCTTTCGTCAAAGAAGTCAGTCTACAGATTTTTTTTACTAAAGACTCTTCTAGCTTTTCACCAGCAATATACAACATATCTAACGACGATAAATAAGATTCTTTGTTCACTTCTACAGCATAATCTAAAAAAACAGAAAGAACGGTTGGGATCATCACCATATGTGTTACTTGATTTTCTTTAATGACATCCAGTAACATGCTAAAATTGTTATTTTCTTGATCGGTCAGTAATTGTAGTTTCGCGCCACCCAATATCCCTAAGAAAATCTCTCCAACTGCTGCATCAAAAGAACAAGTTGCTTTTTGAAGCATTACACTCTTGTGGCTAAATTTTGCTGTTCCAAGTTTCCATTTGATAAAGTTTACTAATCCAATGTGTTCGATCATAACGCCTTTGGGATTTCCAGTTGTTCCAGAAGTATAGATAACATAGGCTAATTGATTCGGGGAATATGATATAGTCAAATTTTTTTCACTGGTATCTGTGAATTTCGGACAAATTATTTTTTTATTTAATTGTTTTTCCCATTTTTCTCTTGAATTTATATCCGTAATTACTGCTTTAACATTGCTGTCTTCAACAATATAGTTGATTCGTTCTTCGGGATTTTCGGAATCTATTGGCAAAAATGCTGCACCTGATTTTAAAACGCCTAAAATTGTAACGATCAATTCAATCGAACGGTTTAAGAGGACACCAACTAAGTCTTCTTTTTCAATACCTGAGGCTATTAATAATTCTGCAACATTGTTCGCTCTTTTGTTTAATTGGTCATATGTTAATCTCTCACCTTTGATTCCTACAGCTTCTCTTTGAGGATGTTTTTGAACTTCCTGTTCAAACAAAGTAACTAAATCAACATCACTTTGACTTGTCGTTTTATTCGAATTAAACTGATGCACAACCTTCTCATATTCAGCTAACTCTAATTGCTTAACTAATGTATTATCCAACCAATAACCACTCCATTTTGTTATATTAAAACAATCAAAAACACTATTTTGATTCATTTCAACAAATTATCATGAATTAAAAAAAGTGAATATTCAAATGTTTTAATTCAAAGTTTATTAAATTTTTCACTAAATGTCAAACCTACTTTTTATGAAAAAGGAAATATATCCACTATATTTCCTATCTAAAAACGTATTATTTATCATATATATTAATAAAAAATTGAAAAATAGATAAAATACATTTGACTTTTATCAAATTGTAAAATATACTTACGATGTTTTAAACATTCTATTCATCACGATGACTGAGGTATCTATGCTATTTACACATTTATTAAAACTAGACCATTCGCTCACTTCTACTACTTGGTCAACATGGTATCACTTACTAGATCTGGAGAGAAAAAATAAAATAGACCATTTGAAATTTGCTGGTGATCGGTTACGCTCGCTCACAGCTGGCATTCTTTTACGTTCTATGTTATTCAATTATTATCGATTGAAGCCTACTGAATTAGTTTTTTCAGCGTCTAAACATGGCAAGCCATTTTTAGCTTCTCATCCAGGTATTTTTTTTAATTTAACTCATTCTGAGGACTATGTTTGCTGTTCCGTAAGTAACGCTCCTGTTGGCATTGATATTGAGCAAATGAAACCAATTGATATTCTGGGCATAGCTAGTTTCTTTTCTGTTTCTGAACAAGAATACATCCATTCAAAAAAAACTGAAGCAAAACAATTAGAGGCAGTTTATTCCATTTGGACATTAAAAGAAGCTTTTAGTAAACAAATTGGTCTGGGTCTGTCCGTTCCCTTGGATACGTATCAATTTATTTTAAATGACGAAAAAATTTTACTCTCAACACAAATAAAAAATGATGCTCAATTTTACTCTCGCACCATTGATAATCACTATAAATTTGCTCTTTGCTCATCGATTCTTTCAAAAAATATTCAAAAACAGTTAACACTTACTGAGCTCGTTACAAAAGTCCACTTTTAAATAAAAATAGATTGAGTGACAACTTCTTTAAGTTATCACTCAATCCCCTATAATTATCACAAGTACTGAAATTAACATTCTTACATAAGTCTGTAACTCGATTCTTGCTCTATATTTTACTGATTAAAATTTTCAAACGAATTCTTCGAAAAATAACTCACTAGTAGCATAACGAATCCTGTAAATAAAAACAAAATATAAACTGAATTCGAAAAAATATCGAATAAAAGTCCATATACAGCTTGAGAGAGCGGCTGTGCACATAAGCTTAACGTTGTTACATAAGACATTACTTTTCCAACTAATTGAACAGGTGTATTCGCTTGGATATTTGAAACCACGAAAATTGAAAAAAGCGTAAACAAGGCTTGTAGCAACATGATCGTCAGAGTAAACAAAACAAAAGTTACTGTATCAGGCATGTTGATCATAAAAATAACGCCCATAAGCAGAACCAAAAGACTAGATAATCCAACAATCAAATAGCTATTTTTCATATTCAGTTTTTTTGAAAATACCCCGACCATAATAGCGCCTCCGATTCCTGCCAAAGAAATCAACCCTTGATTGATTCCTAAATACTGGCTGTTAAGACCTAAAACGATCCTAATAATATAAGGAATACCAACAAATAACAAACCTGAGATAAAGAAACTGATCGCACCTAAAAGAATGATTATTTTTATTATAGCTGGCTCTTCTTTTCTAATGAACATCCAGCTTTCTTTCAAGTCTTTGATAACAGTTGCGATTGCTCCATTTTCAAATTTAACTATTAAAATCGGTATTTTAATAAAACACTCAATGCAGGCAGCACCAAAAAATAAAATAAAACAAATAATAAAAATCCATTCGATTTTCACTAGGCTATATAGAAATCCTGCAAGAATAGGTCCAACAAAATTTGCAAACAGCTGGATTTGATTAACCACTGAGTTTGCTTTTAATAAATTATCTTCTTTGAATAGTAATGGCATACTAGATTGAACAATGGGTGTTTCAAATGCCGAAACGACTGACATCAATAATAGACACATTGCTACAACAGCTATGTTTGCTCTTGAAACAACAGCCAAATAAACCAAAATAGCAATACAAGCGTACAGACCATCCATGATGACCATCATATTTTTCTTATTGAAATTATCCGCCAAGACACCGCCTATTGGTGAAAAGATAATTGTTGGAATGATTGAGACAGCTAAAAGTGTACCAAATAAAGCAGCTGATTTTGTTAAATCTAATATATAGAGCGACAGAGCAAATTTCATAACAGAATTTGCTAAAACAGAAAGGGTTTGCCCCATTATGATATATCCAAAGTTCTTATTCCAAATCACACGATTTTCAATTTCCATTCTTTTCCTCCTAAATATAAAAGCGCCAATTCCTAGAATGAACACTTTTATTCAACGCTTTTTATTTATTAATAAAAAGTTAGCACCAGCTAAAACACCTGGTATTAGAAAGATAAATGAGATCTTTATACAAAAAATGCTAATAATCATAATGAGTAAACTAATCAAAGAATACTTGTTTGTTACTTTAGGTAATTTCACTTTGATCCCTAAGCTTTGACCAATATTTTCAAAAAAACGAGTCATCTGATCCATTTAAAAACATTCCTTTCTCTCCTATAATAAACTGGTTAGTAATTGCGCTCCCTGTGCTAAAACAATAACAACGCCTCCCCAAATCAAGACCTTAGAAACATTTTTATTTTTACTCTTATTTCTTTTCCCTAAAATCAACCCCATAATAAGCAACACAATCCCCAAGATAATCGTTCCGATCCACACATAGATTAAAACTGATTGATCAGGAATTTTGATAAATGAATTGTCTAAAATTTTGTTTGGCATAATTATATTCTCCTCAATATAAAAGCGTAGCAGGCTTATTTATCTGAAACTACTATTTAAGTAGTTATTACTTAGTTTGGTCGAAGCAAACCGTAATGCTAGCCTGCTAAGCTAAATTTTTTTAAATTTCTTTGACTAACATTGAACGGTAAGTCACGATCATCAAGATCACACTGACTGCACCTAAAAATAATGAAACGATAGGAATTCCTAATAGTCCTGCAGGTGTGGCTTGTGAATTAGAGCCGATTACTACAATAACTAATGATGAAACAACTGTTGCAATAACTGAAACATTCTTCATCCCAATAAATAAAGGTAAAAAACCCAGACAACTGTTTGAAAGAAGTACGATGATCAAAGACCATATACTTTCTTGAACAAATGTAACGAATGTAAGTCGTTGGCTCAATAAATAAATGCTAACTTCCTGAAATAGTATTGAGAATACCGCAAATGCTACAGTTAACAGAAAAATAAGTAAAAATTTAGTTAGAATCAGCTGCTTTTTCCCGTATGGATAAGTAAACAAAACTGTGATCGTTTTGGTTTTGTATTCTTCAATGATGATTTGAACAATTAAAATCGCTTGCCACACAATTAAAATAGCTCGTGTAATCAGTAAGGCTAACTCGGAAGTCCCTAGTTGAACTGCTATACCTGCCGAATTGGCTTCACTTGTTGGGTCGGCTAATAGACTTGCTGTGAAAATAGATAACAACAACACAACGATATTCATCACAATTAGTGAAATGATCTGGTTTTTTAAATTGATTTTTTTTAATTCATTTTTCAATAGCTTCGTCATACACTCACCTTTTCTTTAACTAAGGATAGGTAGTACTCTTCAATATCCATCTCCAGCTCTTCTAGCCTATTTTTACTAATTTCTTTGATCAGTTTCCCTTTAGAAACGATACCTATCATATCAGCTATTTTGAATACTTCAATCAGAATATGACTAGAAATCAAGACTGTCGTACCATATGTTTGATTAATCGATAAAATCAACTTTCTAAAATCAATAATACCTTCCGGGTCTAGCCCATTTATCGGCTCGTCCAAGATTAATAATTCAGGCTCGTTCAAAAGCGCTCTGCCCAGACCTAATCGTTGCTTCATGCCTAATGATAGTTGATCTATCCTTTTTTCTTTCTCATTGAACAATCCGACATCTTGTAGTACTTTGTCTATATTATTTTTAAATTGTTCGCCCATATAATCGCAATGAAGGAGTAAATTTTCTTCCACAGTCATATTTTCGTAGAAAACAGGCGTTTCAATAATACTACCTACTTTTTTGTATTGTTCTACAGACTGGGGCATTTTTTTATTGAAAAGATATATTTCTCCACTTTGAGGTTTTACAAGATCAAAAATGGCTTTGATGATTGTCGTCTTTCCAGCGCCATTAGCACCTAATAATCCATAAATCATCCCTTTTTTCAATGAAAGAGATACGTTGTCTAAAACAAGCTGCTCTCCAAATGCTTTCCTCAAATTTTTAATTTCTAACACATTATCCAATAACAATTTCACTCATTTCTTTTTTGAATATTTATCTATGAATATTCATAACTTTATATTCACATAATAATGCTTACAATTATTTCTGTCAAGTGTTTATAATATTTTTAGTAACAGATACTAATTTCAAACAATTTTTCGGGTTATATATAGGATAAAAACTTGACAAATTTTTTATTTAATCTACAATTATGAATATTAAGATAAATATATTCAACGTTAGAAAGTAGGCTACTAATGAAGACAGGCACTAAGGGATTTTCGGAAGAAAAAAGAGCAGAATTAAGAAATACTCTATGTATGGAATGCGAAAAAAGCTGGGGAACTAACGGCTATAAGAAAACCAATATTGCTGAATTAACGTCCAAAGCTTCTATTTCTACTGGTGCATTTTACTTATTATATGGAACAAAAGAAGATTTATTTGTTGATACATTAGACAGAGTACAAAATCGTTTGAAAACCAATTGGCGTAATATCTTAAATTCAAACCCTTCTAAAAAAGGTTTTGTCGAAGCCATGAAATTTTTATTCAGAGAATACAAAAATTCGCCTTTTCTTTACGATTTCTCAAATCCTGATTTTTTAGCCTTCATTGGTAAATTACCGCCAGATCTCATTACTGAGCTTAAAACGGACAACTGGAAGTTTTTTGAAGAAGCCTTACACATTGCTAATTTAGACCTTAAAGTAAGTGAAAAAAAAGCCTTTGAAATTATCAATACTTTATTAAGTATCATTATTATTCGTGATAGAGTAACAGATGACTTTGAAAGTATTTTTGAATTTATTTTAGACTCTACCATTGATAATGTGATTGAATAACTATATGACTGGAGGAATAATATTGTTAACTGAAATTAATTCTACTTTAAACAAGATCAATGATTCATTGAATGTAAACGTTGCTTTACCCACACCTAATGACGAACGATTAGCTAAAGCTTCTACTATTAATTTATTATTGGGCACAACAGCAATCTGTTATGGTTTGATGAGTAAAAAGAAAAGTTATTATTTAATGGGTGGACTTTCTGTACTGTCTGCTTGGTTTTTAAAAGAAGAAATAGGTCAAGATAAGTAACTTTTTTTGTATTTTACTAGTTATTTATCCGAAAAAAAAAAGAGTGGATCAAAACAAACAACATTTTGATCCACTCTTTTTTTTGCTATTTTCAGGCTTTAAATGTGGGGTTATTTTGAATGATTTCTTGATACCAATCAAAGGATTTTTTCTTTTTCCTTTCCAAGGTTCCTGTCTGATCATCATTTTTATCTACATAGATAAAACCATAGCGTTTTTTCATTTCGCCAGTCGTTGCGCTAACTAAATCAATAGGTCCCCACATTAGATATCCAAAACACTCAACATAATCTTCAACGATTGCTTTTTCCATTTGATCCAAATGTTTTTGTACATATTCGATCCTGTAGTCATCTTGAATAGAGCCATCTTCCTCCAACTGATCAAGTGCGCCCAAACCATTCTCAGTAATAATGATTGGCAACCCGTAACGTCTGTACACATAATTCAATAGATACCTTAACCCTGTTGGATCGATCGCCCAGCCCCACTTACTTTGCTCTAAATAAGGATTTTGGACACCACCGAATAAGGTTTCTTCGTTGTTGTCATCCCCTTCATAATGGGCCACACTGGAAGAATAATAGTTCAAACCGATAAAATCTAATTTTCCTTCTTTAAAAGCTAGTTGATCTGCTTTAGAAACAGTTAAATCGATCCCTTGTGCTTGATATTCTTTCAGTTTATATTCTGGGAATTTCCCCATACACATCGCATCGATCTGATAAAATTCGCGATCAGTTTCTTTCAATGAATTCATGACATTTTGCGGATCACAATTTAAAGGATAGGCCGGTGTCAATCCGAATACACAACCAACTTGATTGGTAGGATCGATCGTACGCGCTAATTTAACAGCCTTCACACTTGCTAACGTCATATTATAGCTAATGGTTGCCAGTGTTTGCTTTTTATTTTCCATTTCCGTATACTTCAACCCTGCAATAATATAAGTAAAAATATCTGAAGCTTCTGTCTGAGGGTCGATGTGATTCATTTCGTTAAAGGTCACCCAATAACGGACTTTTCCTTTTAAGGCTTCAAACATTGTTTGACAATAATTTAAATAAAAATCGATCACCTTTGGATTCGTCCATGAGCCGTATTCTCTGACCAAATGAACTGGCATTTCAAAATGATACAATGTAACGATCGGTTCGATATTATTTTTCAATAGCTCACTAACAACATTTTGGTAAAACTGGATCCCTAATTGATTTGGCTCTTGTTCATCTCCCTTAGGGTAAATCCTCGACCAATCAATTGAAATTCGTAGTGCTTTGAAGCCCATTTCGGCAAACAATGCAATATCTTCTTTGTATCTATGATAAAAATCGATACCGTCATGAGAAGGATAATATTTCCCAGGTTCAATCGTTTGGCAGATTTCACGTGGCGTTTCATACGTACCTTGCGTGACAAGATCCATAATTGCTACACCTTTGCCATCTTGATTCCAAGCGCCTTCGCATTGGTGAGCAGCAATACTTCCACCCCATAAAAATTCATTTTTATTCATTTAAAAACCTCCTTGATCCGTTAGTAAAAAATGGATGCTTCTTTATTATACTAGAAAGAGAACGTGTATGTGTCTGTCCTTTTTGTAGTATTATTTTTTACAGAATAACTGTTAAACACTCATCCGTAGTAAATAAATTTTCTTGAGCTACTGGAATCACATCTAGATAATCCATTGTATTCGTCACGACCACTATCACTGTTGGGTCATAACCATCTTTTTGAATTCCTGCAAAATCAACTGTAGATAACAATTGCCCTTTTTCTATGATCGCGCCTTGTTCTACGATCGTATCAAAATGCTTCCCATCCAGTTCTACGGTATCAATACCAATATGGATCAGCACCTCTACTCCCTCTTCTGTTTTTATCCCAATAGCATGTTTTGTTGGAAATACAGCAGAAACTTCGCCAGAAACTGGCGCAAGGACCTTGTTATCTGTCGGAATGATTCCTAATCCTTTACCTAAAGCACCTGTTGAAAATGCTTGATCATTAATTTCAGCTAAAGGAACTACTTTTCCTTCAACAGCAGAAGATAATGGAACCTTCTTAAATTCAATCGTTTTTTCCAGAACTTCTTCTTTGGGTGCTTCTTTAGCCTGAACTGATTTCTCCTCTTGAGGAATCCCTAAAATATAAGCTGCGACTGCTGCTGTAACAAAACCGATCACAACACTAATAATCATAAAAACTAAGTTAGAAAAATCTTGATTATCCGCATAAGATGGTAACCCCATCAAGCCCCAAACGATAGAATACGTTTTAACATTCATTAATCCTGCAAACAAACCTCCCAGTCCACCACCGATCATAACGGCAATAAAAGGTCTTCTAAATTTAATAAACGCACCATATATCGCAGGTTCGGTAACCCCCATTAAAGCACTGAAGCTAACTGTTCCAAATAATTGCTTTTGTTTGGAGTCTTTCGCTCTTAAAAAATATCCTAACATGGCACCTGATACTGCTAAATCAGAAATGGTTGCCGCTGCCAAAAAGATCGGATCATACCCCATTTTATTCACAAAATTCAATGCTAACGGCATCATGAAATTCCCTGCACCCAACATAATCAAAAATGGCTGAAAGGCTGCATACAGCATTACCACGATCCAACTGCCAAACGTATTATGAAGTACTTCAAAGAACCAGCCAATACCATCACCGATCCAAATGCCAATTGGTCCAAAAATCAGCAACGTCACAGGCAAACAAATCACCATGATCAACAATGGATTTAAAAAGTACTGTAAAAATTTAGGGACATATTTCTTTAATAAGACTGTTAATTGTCCCATAAACCAAACAGCTAAAATAATTGGTATAAAAGAATTCGCATAAACCATTTGTGGTAGCTGAATACCGAAAATACTTAAACCAGCCACATCATTGATTGAACTTGAAACAAGTGTTGCAGCTAATGCCACTGCTAAATATGGACTAGCTTTTAAACGTTTTGCACAAGACATTGCAATAAAAATTGGTAAAAAGAAGAATACAGCTGAACGGATCGAATCTAATAATTGATACGTTGGACTATCAGCAGAAATCAGTCCTGTGATTGAGAATAAGGATAAAAATCCAGCTAACAATCCAGAGGCAATGATTGGCTCGATCACTGGTGTCATTGTTTCAGAAAGTAGATCCATTGCAGCTTTGAATGGATTTTTTTTCTCTTTGACTTCGTTTTCCTCACCTACGTTGGGTGTTAATCCTAGCATACTAATCAATTCAGCGTGAACTTCACTAACATGCGTACCAATAATAACTTGATACGCCACATTATTAGAAACAACATCGATTACACCATCAAGTGCTTTCAATTCTTCTGTGTTCGCTTTTTCACGGTCCTTTAAGGTAAAACGTAAGCGAGTCATACAATGTACCACTGCTTGGATATTTTCTTTTCCGCCTACTAGACGGATGATTTCCTCATTAAATGATTGATATTTCATTGTCTTATGTCCTCTCTTTTTGACTCCGATTCGTCACTCGATGGATATGGAGCATAAGATAGGTTTCTTCATCGATCGTTAGATCACAGGCGTACTTTTGCTTGATATAGACTCTGATTTTCTGCACGCATTCAAATGAACTGGCATACATCAATTTAATTTGCTCATTTAAAATCGTGTCACTTTCTTCATAACTATTTTTAGCCATGATTCGTTGAATAAAATATTGCAGATGGGTCATCAGTCTCATATAATTCATAGAGCCTTCATCTAATTTGATTTGAAAATGGTACTGAATGATCGATAAGATATCTCTTAAACTTTCCATAGAGCGGATCGTTTCGTCTAGATTATTCTTATCCTCCTGCAGATTGACAAAGTGTAACGCGATCGAAACGGCTTCATCTTCTGGAAATGTCAGTTGAAATTGTTCATTGATCAAGTTCAATGCATACATACCAATGTCAAAATGCTGCGGATAAAATTTCTTTACTTCCCATGTTAGCGGGCTGCGAATAAATTGTCCTTTGGCTGCACGTTTCAATGCAAATTCAATATGATCTAGTAAAGTCAAACTGAGATAATCATTTGATTTTTCACCCAACTTTTCTTCTCCGTAAGCAATAATTTGATTGACTAAAGTAATGTGATTGGCATCAGAATGGGACAACAAATAACTAAAATGCTCTAACATATCATTTGAATCTAGAACATAGGTCTTTTCAATCTCATTTTCGTAGATTACCTGTCCGACTTTTTTTCTAAAGGCCAATCCTTTAGCATAAACAATAACCTCATTGTTTCCACGACTTACAATTGCTACATTGTTGTTTAAAATTTGACTTACTTTCACTTGTTTTACTCCTTTCCAGAAAAAAAACTCAAACTACCTAGGAAAGGACATTCCTAGGTAGTTTGAGTTCTGCCTGCATTATTCAGTAACATACTCTATAAAATGACTGCTTCGCCATTAACGTTTTTTTTCTTATGTTTAGTATAATCGATTGAAATGAAATAAGCAACGCTTACATGAATATATTTCGGGATTATTTTCTTACTCTAAATTGGCTCCATTTGTTTCAATTACTTTTTTATACCAATAGAAAGAATCTTTACGAGAACGATCTAACGTGCCTTTCCCTTCATCATCTAAATCAACGTAAATAAAGCCATAACGTTTTGACATCTCACTAGTACTAGCACTAACTAAATCAATACAGCCCCAAGGAGTATAGCCCATCAAATCTACACCTTCATCGATGGCTTGTTCCATTTGTTCGATATGACTTCTTAGATAATCAATACGATAACTATCATGAATACTGCCGTCTGCTTCAACCACATCTTTAGCTCCTAAACCATTTTCCACGATAAACAAAGGAATTTGATAACGATCATATAGCTTATGCAAGGTTACACGAAGTCCAACTGGATCAATTTGCCAACCCCAGTCACTTGCCTCTAGATATGGATTTTTCTTAGAACCAAGCAGATTGCCCCCTGTTGTCTCTCCGTCTTTCTTATGAGAAGCGATACTACTCATATAATAACTGAATGACATAAAATCAACGGTTCCTTCACGTAAAATTTGATCGTCACCCGCTTCTTTTTTGATGGTAATATTATGATCACGGAAAAATTTATTCATATATCTTGGATAGTAGCCGCGAATTTGGACATCTGAATAGAACAAGTTAGTATGGTCACTATTGACACTTTCCATCACATCTAGCGGATTACACGTTTCAGGATAAGCTTCCATTCTCGCTAGCATACAACCGATTTGTGCATCAGGAATAATTTCATGACATGCTTTGACTGCCAAAGCACTTGCGATAAATTGATGGTGCGCTGCTTGATATTGAGCTTGCAACATATTTTTCTGTCCATCAGCTAAAATACCACCACTTAAATAGCCAGTCATGCCGATGATATTGATTTCATTAAAGGTCAGCCAGTATTTCACTTTATCTTTGTAACGATTGAACAAGACACGAGCATAACGTTCAAAAGCTTCAATCGTGTCGCGACTTTCCCAGCCATTTTGTTTAAACGTTAGACTTAAAGGAAACTCATAATGAGAAATCGTCACTAACGGCTCAATATCATATTTCAAACATTCATCAAAAACTGCATCGTAAAATGCGAGACCGGCTTCGTTTGGCTCTAATTCATCCCCATTTGGAAAAATCCGCGGCCAAGAAATCGATAAACGGAACGTTTTGAAACCCATTTCGGCAAATAATGCGATATCTTCTTTATATCTATGATAAAAATCGATTCCATGTCGTTTAGGATAAACGCCTTCTTTATCGTTCATCGCAAATTCAACATCTGCTTTTGTCGTTGGTCTTAACAGTTCTGCCATACTGATTCCATTTGCTTTGATAAATCTTGCTGTATCAGCCGTTGACCAGCCTTTACCATCTTCTAAAAATGCCCCTTCAAATTGATTAGCTGCTGTTGCGCCGCCCCATAAAAAATTTTGTGGAAATCCACTCATCTTTTTCCATCCTCTCAGTCATTGATTTAGTGTATAATTGACTTAATAAACTTATCTTAACACGAGAAGATGCGAAGTTATTTTTATGTTTCTTGCGTGATTTTCATTATTTACATCCATTTTCATACTTGTGAAAATGAATCATTTTAAAGGAGTTTTTTTGATGCTTGATCTATTTGATTTTCTCCATTATTTAAATACAAATAAACGAGATGCCACCTATTCTCGAATCATCATTTACCTTTTTTCTCATCTCACTGATATTCAGATACTGACCATTACTGAAATCGCTGAGCGCTGCTTTGTCTCGCCAGCAACACTAACACGATTCTGCCGTCACTTTGGGATATCAAGCTTTGCTGCTTTACGGGAATCTTTGGTTTCTTTAGGAACGATGAAAAAACACAGCGGTTTACGAATGAAAGAACATGAATTAACTGATCTAAGAAGTGATCCTAAAAGCTATCTTGCTTCATATGGAACTGAAATTATCACAGCAATAAACGATGTTCAACAAACAATCGATATTGCGCAAGTCGATCAGATATTAGCAGATATCCATGAAGCAAAAGAAGTCATTCTGATTGGCTATAGCTCAACTTTGGAATTAGCAAAAGAGCTGCAAACATCTTTTCTACTAAGTCAAAAGCTGATTTTTGTAGGTGAAACAGAGGAAACACAAGAAGCATTTGTTACAGATCTCAGTAAAAAATCAATTGTGATCGTTATTTCATCTTACGGCTCATTACTGAATCGCAGTAGTGAACTAATGAGAAAAATCAGTGATAGTCCAGCTAAATCGATTCTTTTGACCCAACATACACAAAATACACTGACCAATCAATTCGATTTATCTATTAACGTGACTACGACAAACTATGTGCGTATCGGTAATTATCCTTTAACATTTTTTCTGGATTATTTTGCACGACGATATGCAAGTTTGTATCAACAAATTTAGGTAAAATCATGGATACATTACTATAAAAAAGGGAGAAAAATATGGGGTTATTTGATTTTTTTAAACACACCGAACCAAAAAAGAGCATCAATTTAGATGAGGAAGTAGCTAAAATCATCGCAATCTATGAAACGTATCCAGAATTCCCAGTAATGTCGGAAACTCGGAATGTTGATGCCTGGCTAGAATCCATTGCTAACGGTACAGGGAAACTCGTTCCAAAAGAAAGCATGATCCGTAATGAAGATGGTTTACTTCCCGGTGAAGTGATTATTCTCGATTGGGTCAATGGAAAACAGTCCACTACTGAACTGTTTCCAGAATTCTTCGAAATGGAGCTAGGAATCGATCCAGTAGAAACAACCAATGAACTGCTATTTGCTGACTATTTAGATATTTTGAATGATGCTACTGTTATTAATTATTGGTCTTTGTTCCAATTAAATGAGGTATTGAAAGAAAATGGATTGACTAAATGTGATACCAAAGAACAAGCCATCCAATTGATGAGAAAAGAATTTACTACTGATTATATTGTCAATATGGTCGATCCTGGCATTTATATTTTAATGGATAAAGGGCAAAAGATCGTCGAAAAATATGTGGATGTTATTCATGATTATTTAGACACTCCGCCAAAATAAAAAGAAAAGCTGGCCTAATAATGAAGTTAGGCCAACTTTTTTTATTTCTATCCAACTAATTCCCAAGGTCCCCATTGTTCTGTTCCTGGTACGTTGCCTTGAGTCCACCATTTCGCTTTATATGTTTTACCTTGATATGTCACAACATCTCCACCATTATAAGCTTTCGCTGCATCCCATGCATTACTTACAGGAGGAGTTGTACTTTCTTTTGTTTTTACAGCAAGAGTATTACTATCTGCTGAAAGATTTCCAGCAGCGTCATATGCTTTCACTGTGTAGTTGTAAGCAGTATTCGCTTTTAAGTTTGCATCTGTATAGGTTGTTTCAGCAACTGTTCCAACTAATACACCATCACGGTATACTTTATATCCAGCAAGCTTCACGTTATCAGTAGAAGCTGACCAGCTTAATGCAGCACTATTTTCGGTAACTGTTCCGGCAACAAGATTTGCAGGCGTTGTCGGTGGTGTTGTATCTGTCGGATCTGGATTGACTGCTCCTCCGCCATAAATCGTTTGTTTGCTAAGTTCGGCACCATTTTTGGCAATCCGTTGAGTCAAAGCAATACTGCTGATTCGATTTACATCAACTGTTGCCGCACTAGATTTCAATCTAAAAGTATAGCTTGCCCCTTGTGGAATTTGCTGTGCATCGTAAACCGAAGATAAGTCCACTACCACATTACCATTTTCTACTGTTACGGTTCCAGCTTTATAATCACCTGCTGTCAATGTTTCTGCTGCATTGACTGGGATATATAATTTGGGCAGTTTCACTGTTTCAAAGGCTGCTTCAACTGCTTTTAAAACGTCTCCTGTTTCTCCAGAAGTTTCATTATTTTTGACTGTAATTTCATAGCCAGCACCATTTTCATTATATGGTACAATCGTTGCTTTGACATTTAAGTCTGCATAGACGGTTTTATTTGCTTGTAGAGCAGCTGAACCAAATAAACCTGTTTTGATCGCTTTCGTTAATTCATCACGTTTCGTTGTATCTGTCGCTTTATCTTGTGACTGCATCCATGAAATCACGCCGCCTAATTGGTTATTTTTCACGTATTCTGCTTTATAACTGATTGAACGAGGATTGTCATAGGTATAGAATTCACCCGTTTTTTGATTGTACATATAAGGCGCTTTGGCTACATCATCCCAATATTCTTTTAAGTCAGGTGATTTCACTTTAAGATCAGCAATATTACGGTACGGCCAAACACCACCTGCACGGCCACCATCACCCGATTTTAATGGGTTTTTATTATTAGCACCATAGGTTGGTGATAAATCCGCATCTTTATTATTTTTTTCTGCCGCTTGGAACAAACCAGGATGTGCTGAATCTGTTCCAGCTGCTACTTTATTCCACCCACGAGTATAGAAGGCTGCTCCGATCACGATTTTACTTGATGGTGCACCATTTGTCTGTAAATACTTCACTGTTTGATCAACAGAAAAACCACTGGCATAATTAGGATCTGCGGGGTTACCATAAAGTGCACTATGATGCGCACTATTTGGTGTCCAAGCACCATTCATATCATAGGTCATCACATTAGCAAAATCGATTACTTTAAATAATTGCGCAACATCCACACCATTTTTCAAAGTATTTTGTGAAGCAGGTAAAGCAACTGAAAGTTCATATGTTTTTCCTAAATCTTTCCCTTGTTTGTCAATTGCGGTACGAATATCTTGTAACAATGTGATAAAATTTTGTTTGTCAGCTGGTTTGGCATGTGGTGTTCCTTCGTCGTTTGTATTATCCACTTTATCTGGTTCGCGAACAGAAGCAGGATACTCCCAATCCAAATCAACGAAATCCATATTTGTATATTTGATAAATTTAGCAATATTGCTAACAAAATTAGCTCTAGTCGTCGGATTTGCTGCTACATCAGAGAAATCGCCTGATTTAGACCAACCACCGATTGAAATACCAATTTTTAAATTAGGATTTTTGGCCCGAATATCTTGAATAGCATTTAAAACACCCGCACTGGCACTATTCCACTGAACACCCTCTTGCCCAACTGGTGCACCGACTGCGGCATCTTTATCTGTAAATTTCAAATTGCCACTACTGTCAAAATCTAAAAAAGCATAGTTTAAATGCGTCAATTGATCCGCTGGAATATCTTTAGGATAAAAATTATCTTCTCCACCCCAGATTGACCAATCACCATAGTACATAACATTACGGTATTGCGAGGGTTCTGCCGCCTCTACAGCCTTACTTGGTACTAACACAGATAAAGATAAAACCAAACTTGAAACTACGAGCACTAGAGCAGATAGAACGTTCACATTCTTTTTAAACACTTTTTTCACATTTTCCACCTCGTTTTAAGTTTTGTGTGTCGTTTAACCATGTACACTGGATTCTCACTATTTATTCAATGAGAAAAAAACTATTCTTTTAAAATTGCACCTCCTACTAGCCTTTTAAATCTCTCTTATAATAATATAACATTCAGAATGCAAACGCTAACAATATACTTTTATAGATATATTTTTTTATTATTAAAAAAATAATAAAGGTGGAGTAAACTGAAAAAAATCAGCTTACTCCACCTTCTTGATAAGTATAAATAATGATAAAAGAATCTTTTTAAAAAAATTCCTACTTCTATCAAGGCTTATTCATCCAATATATTTTTTAAATACGGTAATCTCTAGCAACAGCATAAATTTCTGTTATTATTCCATTTGCTCCATATTTTACACCAAAGCTCTTTCCAAAAAGACGTTTTTCTTTTGCTTCATCCAAATTACGATAGAGTATTATTTCCTGATTTATTAATGATTCTTTTGCCTTGGATTCTTCTTCAAATTTTTTCACTAACTTATCTTGATCTGCTAAATCTAACCAACTACCCATATTTTTTAAGGTAGTAATTGCATTCCCTCCATGGAAAATCCCTTCATCCGATGCATTATAGATCACTAATTTTTCACTAGATAGTTTAACTTTTTTTTGAATCGGAATGTAGTTGTATGTCAAATTGATTTCTCCATAAGACAAATACTTTCCAGCTTTGTTTTTGTATTTTACAAAACATGAAAACGCCAATGTATTCTCAGAGCTATATATACTATAGGTGTCTGCTTCTTTTTCGCTTCCTTCGATTGCAAGATCTTCTGCAATTAATTTCTTAGCTGCATTGATATTATCAGGTATTGTCACTTTAAATTTCTTATCCATTAGTTCTTGTGCTTCTTTTTCTGAAATTTTCCTATATTCGAAATCACCGAAGGGCGTTTTACGGTCCTCCCACCAAGCAAATTTTTGCTCACTTTTATCCAGTTTATGATTTGCAGTGGATGCTGGTTGTTGTTCTGTGATTCCATTACAGGCTGTTAAAAACAATAATGGCAATAATAATACAATCTTTGCATGTTTCATAATAAACCTGCTTTCTACTTAGTTTTTAATTGGCATAATAATCTCTTTTTGCCCTTTAAATTGCTCCTTATCAAATAAAAAAATAATATTTGACAACGATTGATCATTCAGTTTATAAACTACTGCACTTTCTATCGAATCGTTCTTTCCAATTAACTGCTTACCATTTTCTAGTAAATAGGCTAGATCTTCTGCCTGTGTATGTTCTGTCATTGGACTATTTTCCAATACTTTATCATCCTGTTTGACAGTTACAAGTGTTTCCAATAAGTTTGCGGATTTTTTTACTTCACTCTTATTTTTAAAAACATAACGTACAATTAAAAGATTTTGCTGCTTATTTTCAGAAACAATTTTGTAACCCGTCAAGTCAAATACATAGGAGTCATTTTCAATTTTATTTAATTTTTCTGGAGATTGTTCCGATGTTGTTTCTGTTGTATGTTCTAATTTTAATGTTGCTACTGATTGATCAAATACCGTTGTTCTTCTACTTTCTTGATTATCTTGCGGTGTATAAAAGATATACTCAACTAAATGCTGTTTTTGAAGAATATAATAAGCTGACACCCATACAGGTTTTTGCTTAAATACATATTTAAATGAAAAACGTAGTGCCGGTTGATTGTCTAACGTTAATTTTTTCGAAGAAGCATGCTCAACACCAAAAGATTCTTTGACTAATTTTTCCGCTTTTTTCTCTAATGTATTTTTTTTAGGTTCCTCTATACCACGCACACGAATAAACATATAAGAATTACTAGTTGTATCTTGTGCACCGAAAACTGCGGCCTCATTATATTGCTCTTGATAATCCTCTTGTCCATTCCACCCAGTTGGCAAATTGAAGGAATATTCTACGCCTTCTTTTGAAAAATATTCTTTTTTTCCAGACAACTCTTGATGAGCACAGCCAGTCAAAAGAAATAGTAATGCACAAAAAATGATTTCCTTCAATTGCTTCATGTTGCCTCTCCTTTACTTTTTTGATTTATTTTATGCTTCAATCTTTATCGTCAATTCTTTTTTTATCCTGTAGATATAGCCAACAAATAATAGTATACAAAGCAGGAATAAAATTGTGCCCATCACAAATCCTTGCGGTAAGAAAACAAAATTGATTTCATGTTCACCGGCTGGCACTGGGATCGCTAAAAAAGCATCTTTGAATGTTGGAATTGTCACCTGTTTTCCGTCGATATAGGCTTTCCAACCTTTATCATATGGAATCGTTGTTAACAACACCTCCTCTTTGTCAGAAGTAGTTCGAGCCTGTGCTTTACGACCACTTGTTTTAAAAGCCACACTTCTTTCTTGAATCTTTTTCACCGACTTTTCAAATTCCTGTGTATTTAAAAAGACAACATCTGGTTTGAACAATGTAGTTCTTTGCTTACCACCTGTAAAACTAGTCGTAACTTTTAATGTTTTTGTTTTGTCATAATACCCTATTGAATGATATTGACCATCATCGCGTAAATCAGTCCTACGTGTTACCCCGTCGACCGTCACATGCACTTTAGTATCTACTGCGGCACCTAGGTCTGTTGGCACTAAGCTTAAATAACCTTGTGAATTAGCAGGAACTGTGATTAACCACGTAACTGATTTTATTTTATTCGGCTCTTCTTCACTAAAGCTGACTGTATTTTCTTCTTCTGTGACAATGACATTTTTCGAGTCCACCATAGTGGCTTCTCCAAAGCTAAATAATTCCCCTTCTGAACTGGATAAATAATTGAAGAGTTCTGTTTGATTTCTGACTGCTTCTTTTTTATAAATACTTTTGTCAGTCATAATTCCGAGCGGTAGTGCATAATCATTTTTATAAAGGCTATAATCACCTGATTGGCCAATTTTTTCATAGCCAAACTTGTTTAAGTTTCCTTTGGCAATGGTATATTTCATTCCAATCAACGAATCCATCAATAAAGTATTATTTTCATAATGAACTTGCAGATTGCTGCCTAAAGAACGAAACCCTAGTGCATTCATGTATTGTGAAGAATGCCTATTACGAATCGATGAAAACATCCCGATACCATGGTAACCAAAATTAAAACTATCATCTAAAGAAATTGGATTTAAATTTTCCATTCTAAAAAATGTTTCGTTTTCTTCAAATGCTTGGTCTGACAACGCCTTGATATGAGGATAGGGCTTAGCAATCAAATCACGTGAAGGATAGTTCCAATCCTGTTTAATTCCTTTTACTAACGCTTGCGCATTTACAAAAGCCTCTCCACTCATTAGCAAAACTATTAACACGGGAAGCCACTTTTTCCACTTTGGCTGATACGCATAAAAATATAAAACTAAAACATACGCTGCTAAAAGACCAATTGTTACTACTAAAGACATTGTCGTGATAACACCATATCTTTTCTTATTCGACATAATCAAAAAGACAATGAAAAGGCCTGCTATCCCCAATACACCATTCAACAGTTGATTGAAGTCGCTCTTTTCAAATACTTCTAAACCATATCCAGCCAATAAAATCACTAAAAATGAAAATAAAAAACTAAACCTAAAAAGTAACATATTTGGCGAATGCATGCCATGCCATGCTAAATTCAGCGGTAAAATGTAGACACTTGCAATCACTAAAATAAACAAACTCCCAAAAAGCAATTTATTTTTAATTGCAATCTTGTTGCTGATAAAATAAAACATGCAAAAAATCAGCGCAAATAAGCCAATATAAATAAAAGGCATACTCTCAAATTTTGACGTATCATAAACACCCACTAAACTTTTTGCAACGAAATCCCATGGACCAGTATCAGGTGTTAAAAAAGTTGTGATTGCCGATAAACTTTCGCCATTATTACTAAGATCAAAAATGGTCGGTAAAATGGTGATCATTGAAGCCCCACCAGCAAGTAACGAAGTGATCAGATAGGTCGGAATCCTTTTTCTATAAATACTCCAATTGCCGATTGCTCTGGCAAAGAAGTACAGAAAAGAAAATACTCCTACCATAAAGGCCATATAAAAATTAGATAAAAATAAAAGTAGATAACTAACAAACAACAGAATTGGTTTCTTATCGTCCATCAACCGGTGGATACCTAGAATAATCAACGGTAAATACATAAATGTATCTAACCACATGATAACTTCCGAGTATCCTACACTGTAGGACATTAGTGCATAAGATACACTTAAACCGACAACGAACCAACGATTGATTTTAAACGTATTGTGGGCGAATATCCAAAAAGCCAATCCGCTTGCACCAAACTTAAGTAGCGTTAAATAATACAAAGCATCTGCCATATTTCCATTATCAAAAAAGAAAACGAATGGCGTGAACAAGCCATTTAAATAATATGCCATCAACGCCCAGTAATTTAATCCTAATGAACCAGACCAGGTATAGAAAATATTTTGTTTGCCATGTAAAACATTATTAAAACTGGCATGAAAATTTGCATACTGCGTAAATGAATCACTTGCTAAAACCGTTAATTTACTACCTGGATAAATATCGTTAAAATAATAAGTCACTGCCATTAATACAACAGGTATACTAAAGCTTAGCAGCATCGCTAAACAATTTTGTTTTAGAAACTCTTTTATTCTATGTTTTCTCATTTTAGATCTCACTTTCTTTACAGTTCCCAGCATTTTATCGGACAACGCCCATCTTATTAAATGGATAATAACGATAGACAACTACTCCTTCGATTTGATTCTGATCTACCAAACCAAATATTCGACTATCTTCAGAATGATTTCTATTGTCACCTAAAACAAAATAAGCATTTTCAGGTATCTTATAATAGACTGATAATGCTCGTGCAACATTTGTTGTAACATTGACTCGAATGGTTCCGTCTGGTAATTCTTTAGCTGCTAGGTTTTGACCATAGAGATTTTTAGGATTATTTTCTGCTTGGTGGTTAATATACAACGTATTTTCCTCTACCCAAATAACATCGCCAGGCATCCCTATGACTCGCTTGATATACGATTCTTCCTTCGCCGTTTTTGGTTCAAACGTGACAATATCATATCTGGACGGATGGACTCCTTTAGCAACCAACACACGATCTCTGTTACTAAAAGTTGGTTCCATAGAATGCCCTTCTACTCGATGCGTAGCCATACGAAATAAGAACAGAAAACAAGCAATGATAAAAAACAGAAAAATCAAGTTAGAAAAATAGTGACGTACTTTCCCAGCCCGACTTTCTTTTTGTTTTTTTTCTCCTTTAGCTATGTGCTGTCTTTTTATGTAGCTAAGTCTACTCTTTTTTTTATAAAGCGTTCTTTTTTGAGCATGACCAGCTGGGCTCTTTCTATGTACTATTTGTTCTGACTTTGACTGTTTCATTTTTTTCCCTCGTTATTCATATACTAAAAATGGGTCATTTCATGAATAGGAAATAATCGAATTGTCACCACACCAATAATATCTTTTTCATCAATCAGCCCAAAGTACCGACTATCTGTTGAATAGCGCCGATTATCACCTAAAACAACGTACTTACCTTTTGGTATCCGCTTTACTTGCAATATATCCTGAAGCGAAAAATCTGGTGTGATGTTCGAGTTTTTTTCTTCGTTAGATTGGGTCTCTTGAGACATAAAACGTTCCACTATCTCTTCTCCATTAATATACAACTTGCCTTTTTCATAAAAAAAATCTTCACCTGGTAAGGCGATTACACGACGAATCATGACTTCATTTTTTTTAGGCTCTTTAAAATAAATTAAACTGAACCGCTTGACTTGTCCCCATTTACTTACAAATAAGCGGTCCTTATCGTTTATCGTTGGCGTCATAGAATATCCTTCAACTTTAGGAATAGCGAATATAAAATAAGCAATCACAGAGATCAAACTCAGAGTAGAAATAATTGTAATAATCAACTCTAAAACAAGCTTTTTGCGTTGCATTTTCTTTAACGCTATCCGTTGTTTTTTTGTTAATCGATTACGTTTAGCACTCTGCTGTTTTTGTATTTTATGAGTTTTTGCATTTATTGAGGCATTTTTTTTATTGCTAGATTTCCTCTTTTTTCGCTCTTTGTGATTATCATTAGATATTGGTTTCGTTTTGGTTGTTGGTCGTTGCTTCTTTTTTTGGCTTCCTTGCTTCATTTGATTCACCTCAACCTAGCTACTACTTTTTGGTCTTCAAAGCAGCTTCATTGACTTTAAATCGTTTGAATACTTCCTGTTGACTATCCCTCACTTTTTTTACATCTTTTTGATAGCCTTCCATCGTATCAGCTTTGCCTAATGAATCTACTGTCTGACTACTCAAATTAGTTCCAAGTTCTTTCAACAAAACAAAATGCCGATTTAACAGCATTTGCCCATCTTCAGTTAGACCTTGATATGCTCTTCTTGCACCATAACTAGATAATGATAGTGAAAGTTCTCTTAGATTCTTAATAGATTTTTGTGGGTTTTCATCATTTTTAATATTGTTCAATTGCAGTTCAACTTCATCTAATAAATAGTAGCTTTGAACGATCGACTCTGAATCTTTTGCATGTAAATTATTCATTTGGTAGTGTCGAGTATATAAGGCGCTACCTGTTGCTATCAACATTAGAACAAAAAGGGTAATACCGCTGTTACGCTGACGTTTAACTTGTTTTTCAACTTTACGCCGTTTCATAATAAATTGTTTTCGTTTACGCTTATCTTTTGGCGGTCTCCTTTTAAAGCGACGCAATTTCCGACTAGTTATTATCGAAAGAACAACAGAGAATAGTGCAAATAGGAAAAAGAGCAGGGCACTAGACAGTAATGTCACAAAAGACCAATCTAACATACTCATATTCGGCTCTCTCTCCTTTTTTAAATTTATTTTTATCTATCACTTACTTTTATTATTTTTTTTAGCATTCTTTTTCTTTGCAGCTCTTTTTTTATTCAGCATTCTTACAACAAAGAATATGATCAATCCTAAAATAAAGATACCAGCAACAATCGGTATGATAAGTTTCCAGTTAATTCCTTGTTCTTGAACTAGATTGACATCTTGTTTGTTATATTTATCAGCATCTTCATCCGTAATTGTAAACTCTTCGTCCCATTCCCATTTTCTATCTTGAGACGTTGCACGAACATGCGCTCGATACTTACCTGGCACCATTTTTTCTCCATTCATTGAAATTGGAAAATCCATCATACTGTTTGGTGCAAATCGCATACCTGCTTTTTTAGTATCATAAATAACACTATCAGATTCTTTTGACATGATTTGAACATCCAATGTCAAATCATCTAAAATTGCTGCTTTTATATTTGAAAGATTTACAAAGATGCTATTGCGGTAATTACTTAATCCAGCATATACCTTGTTCAATTTTAACTCCGGTTGAACTACAGTATCTGTTTCTGTCAGTACCATACCGACTAAGAATGCATATTCATTAACAACACCTTTTTGTTTTTCTTGTTCTTGTTTACTAATATGGCGTTTCATTTCAATACCGCCAGAAATCATACCATCATAACTGCTGTCAGGCATTGTAATTGCTAATTTCAACGGAACAGTTGTTTTGGGTGGGAGTTTTACAGATTCTTCTCCTTTGACAATATCTTTAAAATCATATTTCAATGATTTATCATTATCGATCGCACTCGGTCCATATTCAATAACACCGTTACCGTTAGTCTTAGCGCCATTAATTGAAACCTCTACTTCTACTTCTTGATCTCCATCGTTTGTCAAATCAATTTGAACAGTTTGTTTTTGTCCCGGCATCATTCTTAGATCATAATAACCAACTTGCGGATTTTTTTGATTTTCTGGTTTAATGACTTTATAACTGAATCCCAGCGGATTTTTTTGTCCTTCTTGTTTCTTCGAATCATTGGCGTATGCCAGCTGCGTTGGAAAAACAAAACTAGCTATGTATATAAGGGAAAGTAAAAATATCGTTGCTCTTTTTTTCATTCCTTTTCTCTAACCTTTCTATAAAATGAAATTCACCGACTCAATGAGCCGGCGAACCTCACTCAGTACTTATTTTTCTTTAAAATGAAGTTAATGGTTGCAACTTAAATTACGTCTGCCATCGTCCAAGTAATTTTTGCAGAGTAATCTCCTTCACCAATTGCGGTTGTTGACGGGATGTTTAACATAACCGCTTCTTCTGCAGTACCATCCGAGTGTAAACCAAAGTTAAGTTCGAATTTACCATAACCAACACCCTCTGCAGCATCTCTGTTATCCACAAAAATTTCTGATCCACCAGCAGTTGCACCATCGCCTGCTATAAGTTTTACAGTCCCTGATTTTTCAACCGGTTTTAAGCTTGGATCTGCAGTTGATGTTACATTGATGTTTTTGTACGTAATGTTAGCACCTTTAAGGTAAGTGCCACTTGTCTTTTCTTTAAAGTTTTCACTGATTTTAGCAGTTAATTGGTATGGACGGCTATCTGTCGCACGTAAATCTTGGAACCATACAGCATTTTGCATGTCAAATTTCCCAGTGTTAGTAGCTTTATCTTCTTCTGTACTATCTGGGTTTGCTGTGATAAGCAACGCCTTGTAATCACGTTGTGTTTGACTTGTTAAAATATCGTGTGAATCAAAGTCTAATGGGCTAATACCAATAATACCCATAGGCCCAGGGTTTGTTGTTGTAATACCCGTTGTGATTGTTGTACCCGTTGAATTACCTGGATCAGTGATGATTGGATCTTCATCTGTATTATAGGTAAATTCAATATGCCCCGATCCATCAAGATCGTTCGCTTTTGTTGTGTTAGGCATTGCTAAAGCAACTCCTGTTGCTGCTAGTAATGCAGCCCCGCATAATTTGTGTGTTAATTTCATGTGTGTTTCCTCCTAGTTTTGTGTGTTTTGATTTATGGTAACTCGGCTAATGTCCAAGTTAGCACCGTAGTGTAAGGTACCGGATCTTTTTTCGTTGTTCCGGGTATTGACAACGTTATTGCACTATTTTCTTGCATTTGCTTATTTTCAAAGTTTGCATCAAGCATTGGCTTTCCATCTGCATCGACTTTTGGTTTCAAGGTGTTTTCTCTTCCAAGCGGATTATCAGAAGATCCTCCGAATGAAATAGACCACGTGCCTGCTCCTGTGCCTTGTTTTGCCTCTGCTAAATTATATGTTTCTCCAATATTTTCCAGACGAATAATATCACCTGAAACAACTGGGGCATATGCGTTATCTACCGTAGAATTCGTCCATGATTTGTCTAAAGACAACACGGCACCATTTAATTGATTGTTTGATGTTTTAGTATTCTGAAATTGTGTCTCTTGTTTTAACTGAAGAGTCCATCCTATTGCTCCGCCACGATAATCTGAAATCTGGATGAAATTCCCACGAGCTTCAGTCGCGCCATGAAATAATTGAGCATTCACCGAATACGTCATATCTTTATCGGATATTTTATTGCGTCCAGTAAAATTGAATTGTGGAACAAAATCAATACGAAGCTTTCCAGAGGTACTCGGACTTTCTCCTGCATCGACAATGTCATCTGGATGTTCAGGATCTTTAATCCCTCTACTTTCATAGTTACCAGTAAACTGAATGTTCCCTGCGCCATCTAAACTTTCTTCAGCGAATACAGTCTGAGTCCCTGTTATAAAAGGTCCTGTTATTAAAAGAGTCGCGGCAAGTAAAGACAATGTCACTGTTCTTTTCATTGCTTAATGCCCCTTTCCTTCTTGCTTTTCCTTTTTCCGTCTCAAAAGAAAATAGCCTAAAACAATTACAACTACAACAGCACCACTAATGGATAAACTTTTTTTTACTAATTCACCCGTTGAAGGATACTTGCCTTTAGGCTTGATAGATGTTTCCTTATCAATTGATTTTGATGAACTAGTTAATGTTGATGATTCTGTAGAACCATCTTCTTCGTAGAAACCAATTTCTCCATTCGTTTGAACTGCACCACCACCGTTTTCATCCTCTTGTGCATTTACTAACTGAGGTGGCAAAATGACTAACGTAACCCAAACTATGAAAAAGATAAGCAGATATGTGACTTTTTTTGTTCTCATTTTATCCCTCCATTATTGGGTTTCACTTAAAGTAAATTTGATAGTCGCAGTGTACTCGCCAATTTTTCTATATTGGTTTGCTTCCAGAACCATTTTAAACCCATTCCCTTTTTTGACCCATTCCTCTTCACTAATGTTTTGACTACCTCTGGCTTTTTTGATAATGTCATATGGTTCTTCTAATTTCAGTACATTATCACGTGCACCATCTTTGTAGATAAGCGCTTCTGGTAATTTATAAGATTGGTCGTCGGTTGATTCCATCACTTTTGTTACTTTAGCGGATAGCTTCCAATCAGTTAAGACTTCTCGGCTATCACTAACCACAAGAGATTGATCAAATTCTGGGTTATCAGCAGAAAAGTTCCCATAACTTCCCGATTCTTTTAGCCCAAAATCAATCATTTTTGGTGCTGAAACAAAGGAAAGAACACCTTCTACTTTACCTCCTGGCAACCCAACTTCATTAGAACTTATTGTAAGAAGTTCATGTGCTGAATCTGGATTGATTGGACCTTGGATAAATGGCTTCTCTCGGGGTGAATCACCATTTGCCTTTGCTAGATTTTTAATATCATTACCCACAATAGCATCTTGCCCAAGTTTAACTTTAAAGCTTGCTGTTACCTTTTTATTGGCCGCTAAATCTCCAACATAAATTTTTAATGTTCGTGTTTCTTCATCATAACTAAATTTACTTTGATCTGTACCAATTGATTTACCATTGATGGTAATACCATTATCTGTTGGATCAAAAGATAACCCAGTTGCTAGAACATCGACTAATTCAACATTCTTCCAAGGTTCAGATCCCGTCTTAGGATTTTCAGCTTGCAATGTATAGGTCAGCGTGTCACCAATTGCAGTTTTACCTGAACCTCCACTTGATACCACCGATTTAACTAATTTTGATTGATCTGGGATGACATCTTTCGTAATCAAACGTTTTGCTTGATTAAATCGCTCGTCTTTGTTGCCAACTTTCACTGCATCATGATAACCTTGGTAATTTTCATACCCAGTAATTTCTTCATTGATATTTCCAAATACACCATCGGGTTCTTGTGTATAAGTTTTCGGTAATGTAAAGGCCGGTAAAGGACTGTTTGTTGCAGTATCTTTTAAATAGACATCTACTTTAGCTGTCTTATCTAAATATTCAGGTAAATCAATCGTCCATTTACCTGCGCTGACTTTTGATGTGATTGCTTTTCCATCTGAACCTTTTAACCATTGATCATTGACCTTGACAAAAACTTTTGCACCATTTTCATTACTAGTACCTGATAATTGTTTGGTTGCGTTGTTCAGATTGGTTGGTACTACTGCTTGAGTTGGTGGAGTGACGTCCAGCGACTCAACTGACTCGGCCCACCCTTTCAGCCCATCTGGAACTTCATCCCCTGGTTTTCCTATATGAACACTGCTAGGATCTGGATTTAAATCGCCAGCTTTACCGCCACGCCATGCTCTTACTACTTCAACCTTATCACCTGCTTCAAAAAACTCGGCAGTTCCAGAAGAAGTCTTTTTATTTTCAGCTTGGAATAAACCAGCTCTTTCATTTTCTCCGTATACACTGAGTCCTTTTGAAGAACCGTCTACGCCCACCGTCTTACCATTTATTTCATAAGGCGCTTCACCATTAGCTTTCGTTACTTTTAAGACAACAGTCACTTCATCTGTCCAAGCATCACGAGAACCTTCAACACCCTCTGGAATGGTAACGTGTCCGAATAAATACTTATCCGCATTTGTGGGCGTTCGTAGTTCATCTACAATTGGATTAGCATTATTTCCACTGATACGTGCCATTGTACGCATACTATTAGCTGTACTTCCCAATACAGCATGAGCTGCATCATCTGTCGTAAAAGTGCCAGGTAAATTGATCTGACTCATTTCAAAGGTTCGATACCTCGCAGCACGTGAACTATGATAATCATATCTAAAACCAGTGTCATACAGCCCCATATCGATAAGGGTCCATGCTCTAAATGGGTTTCCTTCTAATTGATCAGCATTGCCTTGTTTCCAAACACTGACGTCAGAATAGACATTTTTTAAATCACCACTTCCATTAAAAACTACACTACCGCTATTGTTTCTAAAATCGTAGTACAGCATATTATGAAACTCGAGTATGGAATTTGTACCAAAATCAAATGTACCACCAGTACCGTATCCATCAATTGTAAATTCCGTGCCAGGATCTCCAGCAATTATTGTTCTATTACCAGAACTGAATCCTCTATTTCCTTTAGCAACAATTTCAACTTTAGAATCTTTATCTTGTACTCTGAATGAATTACCGGTACCAGTATAATTTATCCCCTCTTGGTTCCCATTATTAATAACTTTAAACTTCGAACCTCCGGTTACTTTTACGGCATTATTTCCATTTGCAGTACTACTAGCTGATAATCTCAACGTTTCAGATCTAGAACTTTTTTCTTTAAGAAGAATAAATTCGGACTTATCTTCAATGTTAAACTGCATGTCATTTGATAGCCTGAAACGCATTACAGCACCAAAACCATTTCCAGTCGCATCGTCTAAAATTGTGGCATGTAGTTTGGCATTGTTCTTAATATTAAAGATACCACCATTTCCTTCCATGACCGTTGTTGGATGTGATTTGGAAGTCAGTAGGAATTCTGCTGAATTTGTAACTTCTATTACAGAGTTCGCTCCTTTAATCCCCACAATAGTGCCAAATGCATCTACTCCATTTTGTGAACCATACAGTGTGGCTTTTGTTCCTTCGCCATTAAATTTCATCGTTGCTCTGTCACCATTAAGACCTATCATCGCTGTTCTGCTATTATTTAAATCTAACGTTGAACCTTGATCAACATTAATCGTTGAATCATTTACCTGGGACGCCAGAAACATATCTGAAAAAGAGCCGCTAACCTTTGTCCCATTAGTAATCGTTATATTTTTAGCTTCAAATAATTTATGCCAGTTATCATTCATACTTGTTCCACCAGCACCACCAGAACCTATACCATTATGAGTCAAATGAATATTGCCTCCATCCATCAAAATAGCGCCGTTTGGCAAATAGGCAATACGTTTGGTATGACCTTCACTTAATGAAATATTGTTAAAAGCCGCAGTCCAATTTGCACTATCAGCAGCTGACGCATATACTAATGCATCATTTGAAGAAACGGCAGTACCAGAACCTTTTAAATTCACATTGTTAAATCTAATTTCAGAAGCTATCCCGACCGATCCTAAAGTGATTCTAAAATTAGCAGCCGAATTAGCACCAAAATCTAATTCAAAATTATCCACTCCGTTAGTCCCATCAATTGTGACACTTCTATTCACTGTACCAGGATTAACCGATGAACTTCCGCGAGAAATATTTTTAGTCAATTTAATTGAATGTACTGTCGGATTTTGTAAAGCACTCACAAACGTTGTCCAGTTCTCAACTGTAGCTACGCTTCTTGTATTAGAAGCAACTGTAGGTGTAATTGGGTTAGTGTTTATCGGAGTCTCAACTACTTGTCCTGGATACTTCAAATTAAAGCTACCCTTTGCAACTACATCATTTTCATGAACTACTTTAAGCGTATCAGAGATGTTTTTCCCGATTTTTGTAGCATCAAAAACTATCGGAAACTCATAGTTACCTTTAGCTTTTTTAAATTGAATAGTTACTTTATTCGTTTGATCATGTTCTTTGACTTCTAGCTCACTTGCTTGCTGTGAAGAAAAAGATTCCATCAGAGCCTCTTCAGATAAAAGACCTATTTTCGTTTCGTCTAAAGACAATTCAATTTTCGCTTTTTGAGAGTTTTCGACTTTCAATAGGTATTCTACTTGATTTGTTGATTCAGAAATCTTTTTTAAAGTATAGTTACTTTTATTTTCCTCAGAAGCTTGTATTTTGGTTTGTTCATTGAACATTAGAAATCCCAAAATACTAAACAAAGAAACCAACAAAGCAACTAGTATAGCTTTTTTTTCGATCTTCATTATTTTTTTCAACTCCTCTCTATTCGTGTGATTTTGTGTGAGTCGGATCACACATATATTCCAATTTTCCATTCATAGATAAACAATTGTTCTCTTGAATCAAAAAATGAAAACAGATTAAAGTGAATTATAGATTTCTCAACTAGACAACATATACCCTCTTGAACGAACAGTTCGGATATATTTTGGTTTGAAGGAATCATCTTCTAGTTTTTTCCTTAGATGGAAAACTAAATTGGCTACACGATATTTCTTATCGCCTTTTTCTTCGCCCCAAACACTTTTGTACAGTTCTTCATATGTGATTGCTTCTCCTTTGCGACGAATCAAAGATTCTAAGGCTTTGAATTCCAACTTAGTCAGTCCTACTTCCCCTTTTCCTTCAATACTTACGGAGAAATTATTAGGGACTAGTCGAATTGCTGGTGGTTGTCCTTCCATTGTTGGATGTACAGTATCAGTAATAGTCTCTTGTTTCTGCTTCTTATCAGTTCTTCTCTCAAGTGTATTCATAATAGACAAACAAAATTCATCTGACTCTGTCCGATTATCAAAAGTACCATCCGCTCCAAGTTGAAGATGGACAATACGATTTATCTTTGTTGACTCATCAGATAAAATCCAGACAAAATGATTCGTCAAACTTCTCACTTTGATTATCGACTCACACGTCAAGCCAATATCTTCTATAGTAGGTTCATTGATGATCACCGCGTCCATTTGGGGAATCCTTTCCTCCATTTCATTTAAATTGACATGATGAAGCGTGCATTTTTTTTCTTTTAAAGCAACTATGTATTCTGATTGATCCTCTTCAATAGTATTTACTAAGGCTATGTTAAACATTTGTTTCCTCCTAGTTCTTAATAATGGTCGGTTCCAGTTATTTTCAATTCCTTTGTCATTTTCATTTCTAGATTTAAAATAATAAACTTAAAAGCCAAAAATTATTATTTTATTCAAATTCATAGTAAAATTAATTTTAATTATTAATATTTATAAATTTGACAGAATTTTCTCGTTCTAAATAAGAACAGGAAATCACTGCATAAATCGTTTGACATCAACGATTTGAATTTCCTTTGACGGCGATTGTGACGGCGAAACCGTAATTTTCTACTAGATAGCAGCAACTGCTTCCACCGCAATTCTTTCTTCTGTTAAGTTGGAATTTGTATAAATATCAAGTGTCATTTTGGTTGATGCATGTCCCAATAAAGAACTGATTACAGCAATATTTACCCCTTTTTCTAAGCAACGAGTAGCAAACGAATGTCTCAAGGCATGAAATGAATAATCTGCTAATTTAACCTTTTGCAACAACCGTTTAAATTGATAGCGAATCGTGCGTGGTTCTGTAAACCCTTGAGTTTTAGAAACAACATAAGCACTCTTGCTCAATTCTTTCTTACTCAATAGTTGCTCTAATAAATCAGATGATAAAGGTATCACTCGCTCTGAATTTTCTGATTTTGGTTTTTCTTCGATAATTTGCGTCTTATCGCTACTTTCGGTATAAGTTTTTACTCTCTGAAGGGTACGCTTGATTGATAGCACTCTGTTTTCAAAGTCGATATCTTCCCATTTCAAGCCAGCAATTTCGCCAATTCTCATACCTGTTTCTAATGACATCAACATTGCTAGACCGTTAGAAGATCTTTTTGCTTCTCTTATCAAAAGTTTGTGTTCAAATTGTGAAATAGTTGCAATTTTAGGTTTCTTTCCTTTTGGAAGCTCAACATTTTCATAAACTGAGCTTTTCACAAAATGTAGTTTTTGTGCATATCTTAAAGATGTTTTTAATACTCTAAAAACAGAATGAAGTGAATTGATTGATATCTTTTTCTGCGTATTCTCAATAAATTTATTGATATGTTCAACTGTTAAGTCACTCAGTCTTATCTCCCCAATTAAGGGACGAACATGACAGTCTAATTTGCTTTTATAACTATCAAATGTTCCTGGTTTCACTTTTGTACTGATTATTTTCTCTAACCAATAATCTAACCAATTGTTGAGACTTCCGTAAAACTGTTCTGACTGGTCTTGAGCACTGAACATCGTTGCTTTTTTTATTGTCAATTTTTTCTTCACCTCTGTATACGTTTGACCATAAACATAACCATAATGGATAAGCCCATTCGCTTTTCTTCCCTTAATATATCGCCCCTCCCAACGACCATCTTTTCTTTTATAAATATTTTCACCTTTTCTAGCCAAAGTAATCTTCCTCCCATAAAAAATAATTGACGGCGAATCTGACGGCGAAAAAAAAAACAGCTTTTCTCAAATTATTCAGAAATTAATGAAAAAATTGATATGTTCTTAGGATAAAAATGAGTTATACTTACAAAAGATAAAAAAAAGATATCATATCCACATATTTCACTTTATTTTTATCTTTAAAACAAGTAATTAAAAGATATTTCGCAAATCATATAACCGTTTAAAAGTGATGAAAATAAAAATATATCCACATTTTCTTTAATCTGCCATTTTTTTCCTGTTCTTATTTAGAACGGGATTTTTTATATATACATATTTCTATAACAAGTATATATAAAATAACTACTTTTTTATTATTAAAAAAAAGAGAAAATATCATACTTTTTTGATAAACAATATAAAATTTATCTATTCCTATCCAAATACCATAAGAAAGACAACCGTTAAATAGTGTTGTCTTCTTCAATGATGACGTAAAAAATGGTGATTTTAATTTTCTTCTTCTATAAACATCTGATTTTCTAAGCCAATTGAAAAAATAATCGTATAAAGACGGTCTCACCAGAACAATACTTGCAAAAAACAGTTGTTAACGTCCTATGTTGTTTCCTTCTACTTGATCAATCGGGAGCAAAAAAAAAACGAAGAAAAGTATTTTACCTTCTTTTCTTCGATTCTCCTTATTTATCTAATTTAATAAACGGCAATGCACCATCAGTGAAGATTTCGTCACCACCACCGTTACGTCCATGATAACTCGTAGTGAAGTGTTCAACTATTTCAATAGAAACAGATTGATTTGACCGTTTAAGCATACCTAAAACAAAGTCTCTCTCTTGATCGACATCTGAATTGATTTTATGTGTGATTTGTCCTGTAAAAAATGAAAAACCAACTTTTTTATCATAGGTTGCTGCACCTAGCCAATCGGCATTCCTTCCTCCTGGTAAATACCAATCTTCTGGTGTTTTCCAAAAGCGAACATGATGTCTTCTTCTTGGATTGTTGTCTATCTCTCGCTCAAATGCTATGTCTTGCTTCTTATTAAATAGAAATAATGAACTGACTGGTGCTTTAGGATAGGACTTACCTAAAACACTCGCAATGATCATATGCAGACTAGATTTTATTGATAATGGCTCCGCTATTGTCCAACCAGCTTTTATAAAAAGTTGGTTTAATTCTTCTTGCGATCCAATAAAAGCAAGATTGATTGGATCGCCAAGTAAACCATCCCCTGTTCTCGAGCGTCCGATAAAATAATCTGGCAAATAGCGTCCTGTCATTAATTTATTAATAAAAGGAAGTACCAGATAGGAACTAAATAGCCATAAAATGATATAAAGAAAGATATGGATTTTTCTTGTTAAGATCTCTGAAAATAAGGCCTTATAAACTAAGTAACCGATAATAGCGATAAAAATAAAGCGAACTACTCTAAAAATGGTGTTTAACAACGCCTGCTTTTTCATGTAAATACTTCCCTTCTCTACTTATTATTCTTTTCCTTTTGAATCATATGAAACACATTTGAAAATAAACTAGATAATTTTCAAATATGTTATTAACAATTATTATACGAGTCTCTCCCTATTATTGCGAGTTCTATATTCTTTTCTATTCGATTATTCATGATTTTATTGCATTGATTATTCCAGCTACTTTGAGATTTTTGTAAGGTTTAGGTATTTTACTTCACCTGCCTAAGATAAAGTTCATTAAATTATATTCACTTATGAAAGGTAGCGTATTATTATTTCGATAACTTCAAAAAAAAGAAGCCCCCAATAAAATGGTTGCTTCTCTTATTATTTATTTAATTGTTACCTATGAGACTGTATTGTTTAATACCAGCCGTTAGCCATCCAGAAAGATTGTGCTGCTTCCCATGACCCGTAACGTCCAGCTACATAACTATCCGCTACACGTTCCTGATTGGCTTCAGAATAGTCACCATTTAAGTAAGAAGCATCTAATTGATATCTACCGATATATTTACCATTTGTTGCACCATAAGAACCACTTGATTCTTTTTGCGCAATCCATTCTTTTGCAGAAGAGCTATCTGCTGCAACTGTTGATGCTACAGGTGCCGATTCTGCAACTGGTGCTTCTTCTACTTGCGTTTCTTGTACAGGTGCGGCTACTGGCGCTTGTTGTTTAGCTGGTGCTTGAGTCGCTTCTTCATCTGTACGAATTACTAATTCTTCACCTTCGAAGATCATATTTACATTAAGGATATTGTTATCTTTTGCGATTAAATCGATTAAGCTATTGTCTCCATTAAATTGATGAGAGATAGTAGATAATGTATCTCCTGATTTTACTGTATATAAGCTATCAGCATGCGCGTCAGTCGTTCCCATAAAAATTCCAAATCCTGCAGTCAAAGTTGTTGCTAATAAAATCGTTTTAAGTGATTTCATGTTGTTTCTCCTTTGTAAAAAATATTTTCGTCGTTTGTTTATCGACTTTGCATACTTTAACATCTAAAAATATTTCATAGGTGAAGATACCGTAACAATTCGTTACGAGTGTTTGCATTGCGTAACAGCTTGTAAAATACACTCATCAAAACACTTGTTCGCACTGGATTTCTTTTTGATTTTCAGAATGTAAAAAAACATGTTTTTTTCTGAAATATTCTTCTTATTCAATTTAATAACGATCGTAATGTTACAAAAATCTATAATTATTACAGAATTGCAGCTTGCTTTTCTAGTAAAAAATGACCTTTTACTACAAAATCTATGAATTTTAAGAAAATATATTATAGCAATAATGACTGTTTTACTTCTTTAATCGACAAAAAAAGCAGAAACCTTTCTAGTTACCTAGCGTTTCTGCTTTGTTCATTAATGATTATACATCAAATTCTTTTTGCTCGATCACTGATTCTAGTAATCTATTTTCAGTTTGAATTATATCAAAGAAGGCACTGATCTTCTCTAATTGTTCATAATCGATTTGATATAATTTTACTCTGGGTTTTAAAAATAGGAAACCAGGACGAATTTTTACTCGCTCATTGATCAAATGACATTGCTCCATCATTGATTGTAAATCCATTTCTGATACACTATTTTTGATTTTTTCAATTCGTGCACGTTCATAGACCCATTGATCTTTCGTTACGGTCATTTTTTCCGTAGTTGTTACTAATTGACGATTCAAGCGCCAAGATTGTTCAATAAACTTCGCCTTTTTATAAAGATCATCATATTTTATCAAATCGATCCGGACTGGTTTATACCAGTCTTCTTCATCAATTGAGCTTTTTTGATGTTTCTTAAATCGTTTTAAGCCACTAACGAGCAAACTGTTTTCTATGGCGAGCAGCTCGTACTCTAATTTTTCTTTTGCTACCCGCACACGTTCCTTTGACGCTTTCTCTCTCTTTAGACTTTCTTTTAAGAAAAGAACTTCGCTTTCTTCTGAACGAGTAACTGCAGTTATTTCGACTTCATCTCTTGGTTCTACTTCAGATATTTCTTCCTCTTCTGAATCATCATCTAAAAATGAAAAATCGACATCTACTGCATTTTCAACATTTTCTTCTATAGATACTTCTACAGGAAAAGTTAGTGTCTCACTAGATAAAGACATCTGCTCTTCTTCTTGAAAACTAGCAAGGAGTTTTGCTTCTAAGATACTGCTGACTGATTCAGATTTTGAATAGCCCATCTGTTGTAAACTAGCTGAAACAATAAATTGAATTGGTTCTTCCTCTGAAGCGAAGGAAATAGGAATAAATTCACAGAAATATGTACTAAAAATACCGTCCACTTCTTCAACTATTTTTGTCCAAATAAACTGTGGGAAAAGTTCTTCCAGTTCTTCCAGTAAAACATCCCAATTTAATTGAGCTTGAAAAAACTGGATTTCCACATGTTTTTTGATCGGTGAAGAAATAATTTTTTCAGAAATTTCATCATTTTCCAGAAAAGTTAGAAAATCTCCCGTTGAGCGTTCATAGAGTGTTTCACATGCATCAACAATTTCTTCCGTACTATCTTTTTGGTAGAGAACGGTTCCCATAGTGAATGGAATTGCTTGTTGATGAAAAAACACATCGAAATAATCATTCATTAAACCGTTCTCCTTTCTTGTTTTCTACGATTGAAGATCATAAACTGGCGCTAAAATAAGCTGCTGTCCTTCTGTTAAGAAATATTGGTCTAAGTCGTTCCACTCTTTTAACGACCAAACTGAAATACCAGTTTTTTTAGAAATACTAGCTAAAGTATCGCCTTTTTTCACCTCATAGGTTTCTTTTGTTTTCTTACGAGTTGCACTTACTTGATAATCTTTTGTATCTTTTTTAACTGTTGTTTTCTTTTTAGTTGCTGTTGTTTTTGTTTCTTTTTTAACAGCCGACTGTGTTGTAGCTTGACCTGTGAATGCATTCGATAATTTTTGAACCATATCCAATGAACGGTCTACTGCATCTTCTTTTACTAGAGTTGTAACTTTGTCTTCTTGTTTAGGAACACTTAATTTCTGACCAATAAATAACATACGTCGGTCTAATTGATTTTTTTCTAGAATTGCTAGTGTAGAAATATTATATAGCTCACTAATTGATTTAAGTGATTCACCTTTTTTTACAACATGCGTAAGGTATTCAATATTTTGATCTTTTTGATCATTTTTCTTCTCTAACTTATCAAAAGACGTGTTTAATGTAATTTTCTTAGCTTTTTTAGTTTTCTTTTTGTCTTTTAATGTATCATATTGCGTTAAATCATACGCATCAATCAAGCCATTCAATTTTGAATTATAGCTAGTATCTGTCGCATAACGCCCTGTTAAAAACTTCGTTGCATCTTTATATGATTTTGTGTTCGTTTTCCATGTACCACTATAAAAACTACTGCTTGCATCAGTTCCACCGCGAAGAAGCTTCACATAATCGCCTAAAGATTCTTTGTATGATGGATACTTTCTAAAATTAGAACGAATCGTAAACATACCACCAGAACCATTGTCTTCACTAGTTAGAAAATTAGCACTTGAACCTTCATAACTCCCCTTGATACCAAACAAATTGTAATTTGGTGCAGAAGCTAGTGCACTGTTTCCAGAAGCACTTTCTAAAATTGCTTGGGCAATCATCACTGATGCATATAAATTATTCTCACCAGCGATTGAGCGAGCATCCTCACCAATTACTTTAACAAAACTTTTTGTTGTCAGATTAGGACTTATATGGAATACCTGATCTGAGCCGCCACTATTGTTCCCAGTTGTCGTTCCAACAGTAGATCCGGAATTTGGTCTGCTTGGTTGCGGAGTTGCTACACTCGGCCGTTGGGTTGGTCCTTGAACGGGTGGTGTTGGATTGTTTGGTACTGGTTTCGGTTTTGGTTTACTCGGTTTCGGCTTGCTTGGTTTTGGTTTTGACGGAGTTGTTGATGAACTCGTCGTCGTACTTGTTGTACTAGTACTGCTTGTTGTACTAGTACTTGACGTTGTTGTCGATGTACTTGAATCTGATGTACTCGTTGAATCATTCGTGTCTGACGTAGAACTTGTATCATCTGACGAACTTGTCGAATCACTGCTTGTCTCTTCAGTCGATTCTTCAGTTGAAGACATCGCACTATTTTCGGTAGAAGAGCTAGTTTCGATTCCTTCTACTGTACTTTCTGTTGTTTCATGTTCCTTAGTTGAAGATAAAATTGCTACACTTTCTTGTTCTTCGGAGCCTGAGGTTGCTTGATTGTTAATTTCTTTAGCAACAATTGGTTGAACATCGGTAACAGAAAGGACAGCACTTGAAGTAAGCAACCCTACACTTAATAATCGTAACTTTTTACTGTTTAGATTTCTTTTTTTCATACTGTGTCCTCTCTTTCTTATTGATATGGATCTTCTTTCACCAAGTTAATGATCTGGTTAAAGGCTTGTTCTGACTCTTCCTTAACATCTTTGATGCGTTTGTAATAATTTTGGTATTCTTGTTCGGCACGTTCTAAGCGTTTTAGGACACTCGCTTTTTTCTTTGTTTCTTCATTGATAAGCTGTGCATGTTGATTTGCTTGATTTACAATTTCTTTTGCTTGTCTCTTCGCATCTAATAAAACTTCGCCAATGTCTTCTTTAGATAGTTGTTGATCCACATCGATTGTTTTTTGAGCTAGTTGACTTTTAGTTGCTTCTAGTTCCTGGCGAACCTTCGCTAACTCTTCGTACACCCCTGAATCTGTCGGTGTATCTGATGCCATAATTACGATACGATCTTCTGAAAGTTTATCGATTTCTTCTTGTTTCGCTAACAGCTCTTGTTCGTACTGTCTAATTTTATTTGCAAAGCGCTCTGCTTTTTTGCGGTTTAAGTCTGTTTCATCAATTTGACGATTGCTTTCACGTAATAAGCTGTTATATTTACTTCTTATTTGTTCAAGTTCAGCCATACGAGCATCGTAATCTTTTGGCACAGCTTGTACCATTGATAGTTCATTCTCTAAAGATTCATTCGTTTGACGGACAGCTTCTATTTCGTTTTGTAATTGAGAATTTTCTCTCTTACCCTTACGTAATTCAGCTTTCAACTCTCGAAGCTCACTTTGAAGTTGCTCATTTTCTTCTTGAAGTTCTTCTAGTTCTTCATCATCGATAACTACATTGACTGGTGGTCTCTTTTTCTTTGGCTTAGGCTTTCTAGCAACAGGAGCCTGTTTTGTTTTTTTCTTTTTCAGTGAGAATAACGGTCGGTCATCTTCATACTCGTCATCATCATCATATTCGTCATCGTCGTCATAATCTTCATCATCATCGTCGTATTCGTCATCGTCATCGTCGTCATAATCTTCATCGTCATCGTCGTATTCGTCATCGTCGTCATAATCTTCATCGTCATCGTCGTAATCATCATCATAATCGTCGTCATCGTAATCATCATCATCTTCGTACTCATCGTCGTCATAATCTTCATCATCATATTCATCGTAATCTTCGTATTTTTTTCTTTTTTTACCTTTGCCAAAAATTTTTAGCATATGCTCACTTCCTTCTACAAAAATGGGACTCTCTCTTGTTATTGATTATTTTGAATGTACTAACTATAAATACTAAGTAAATTATGTGAATTGTCTTTATATGTAACTATAGTGACAAATGGCGTAATCGTTTTATTTGTAAAATAATCAACTATTCTTTCATTAGACAAAAAGCTTCAAAAACGTACCTACCTTTTTCTATTTTATCAGATAAAGCTTAAACAAACAAACTGAATTAGTGGTTTATTTCGGGTTTCGTGAAACTAAAATTGTTGTCAGTTTTATTTTCAAAATAAAAATATCTATAACTAAAAATTTATATGTTTTTTTATTATCACAAACTATTGAATCGACAAATTTATTCCATTTTATTATATATATATAATAGAATTAATATATTTTTAGACAGTTCTGTTTTATCTATCTTTCCTTAAAAACAAACTGTCCATTCTTAGCTAATATTGTTACTATTTTCTTTTATACTATGGATTAAATCCATTTTTAAACGTTAGATTTTATTCTAAAACAAACGAAGTGGTCTCTAATAACCTCAGAGACCACTCTTCTTAAAATTAAATATTTCATTTTTAAAATCAATAATACATAAAATAATCAAATTTCTCACTGATTATTTTTTGTTATTAATTTAATTAAACTTTAGGAATACTATCAAATATTCTTTTTCGTAATTTGCTGTTTTTTCACACAAAATACTCATTTTCTTCACAATTAATGAACCAATTCCTTTAGTTTTGACACCTAAAACAGACTAACTTTAAAAAATTTGCTCCTGAAGTTGATAGCTTAAGTCTCAACTTTTTTCTTTACTCTTTAGATGAGATCAATAAACGTAATCCATTTAAAATAACTAGCAATGTGCTTCCTTCATGGGCGATAACACCAATCGTGATATCCATTTTTCCAAGAATATTCATCGTGATCAATAGAACTACGATAAACATTGAAAAGATGATATTTTGCCAAACAACTCGATCCAACCGTTTAGAAATCTTATGGGCATAGCTGAATTTAGTTAAATCATTCTGCATCAATACAGCATCTGCTACATCAATTGCGATGTCTGTCCCTTCTCCCATTGCGACACCAATATCCGCTGTTACTAAAGCTGGCGCATCATTGACACCATCTCCTAACATTGCCACATTGCCAAAACGTGCTTGTTGATCTTTAATAATTGCAGCTTTGTTTTCGGGCATTACATTCCCAACAACTTCGTCGATCCCGATTTGCCGGCCAACTGCTTGCCCTGTTAATTCTGCATCTCCAGTGATCATCGTTGTATGGATGCCTTGCGATTTTAGATAAGAGATGACAGTTTTAGCATTTTCATTTGGTACATCCATCATTGCAATCAAACCAATTACTTCATTATTTTTCGCAAAATAAACAACGGTTTTTCCTTCTTTTGCGTATTGTTCATTATGGGCGTTGATCTGGGGCTTGACTAAACTGAATAATTCGGGTTTACCAATTTGATACGTATCGCCAAGATATTCTGTCACTAGCCCTTTACCAACTTCATTTTCTACCGTTAAGGTCAATTCTGTTTTTGCTTTAAATTTGTCCAATATGGCATTAGCTAACGGGTGATTAGCTGTTTTTTCCATTGCAACAATTAAATCAATACATGCTTGTTCTGTTAATTGTGCTGAGTCTGTCAAAAAATAAAAATCGGTCACAGATGGTTTTCCCTTAGTCAATGTACCTGTTTTATCAAAAGCGACTGACTTGATTGTTGCTAAGTTTGCTAGATAAGAACCACCTTTAAATAAAACACCTCTTTTAGCCAAATTTGAAATCCCTGATAACGTGGCTGGTACCGCGCTTGCAGCCAAAGCACAGGGTGACGCAGAAATCAGAAATACCATTCCTCGATAAAAGCTTTCATTCCATGACCAATTAAATATAAATGGTCCAGCTGCTATAAAAATTGGTACTAAAATCAAAACACCCGTCACGTAATAAGGTTCTATTTTTTGGATCTTCGTAGCTGTTTTTGACAAGTTTGATTGCGATTGATTAACTAATTGAAGAATTTTGGCAAAGACAGTATCACTGCTATCTTTTGTAACTTCCATTGTAAATGTACCACTACCATTAATCGTACTACCAAATACTTCATCACCGATTGTTTTTTCTCTAGGTATACTTTCTCCATTAATAGAAGATTCATCAATTGAAGTTCTTCCAGTCAAAATAACTCCATCAGTTGCAATTTGGTCGCCGTTTAGCACTTGTAATTTGTCGCCGATCTTTAATGTAGCGACATCAACTATCTTCACGCTACCATCAGCTTGAATCAAACGAGCTTCTGTTGGATTCATTTTAAGTAGATTGGTAATTTCTCTTTTACTACGGCCTTCTGCATACTCTTCAAGAAAATGAGCAGCTGCGAAAATGATAATCAGCAAAGCTCCTTCTTCATAATTTCCAATAATCGTCGCACCAAATGCGGCTAAAGTCATCAAAATATGAACATTTGGGACAAACTTTCTTTGCTCTTTTGATTCATTGATCGTATCTACAATACCTTCTAAAATAATATGATAACCGGATAATAACATCGCACTGACAAAGAGAATATTCTGCAATAAAGAGCCTTCACCGATAAAGAATGCCACGATAAAAATAGCTAACCCTGTAAAAAATAAAATGACTGGCGATTTCCCATGACTATGATCGTGTTCATGACCATGTCCTTTCTCATTTGAGCAACTGTGATTATGTTCTTTTGTTGTTTCCATTATACTCTTCCTCCTTTTTGGTTGTTTTCTGAAAAGATACACCTTTTTTCTTTCAAATGAATATCCGTTCATATATCATATACCTATAATACATGAACGGATATTCATGTGTCAAGTGAAAACTTATTCTTTTTTTTGCAAAAAAAAAGCTGAGACAAAGCGTATTTCCGAAACCTTCAATTCTAAGTGCTTTGACTCTTAGAATTTGATGTTATCGAAGCCTAACGAAGTAGTTGCTTTGTCTCGCTATTTATTTGGGTTTAAAGCGCGAAACAAAACTGATTTTTCGTTTTGTCTCACGCTTCTCTGCTTATTCTGTTTCTTCTACTTGAATATATTTAAAACTATAGGGTGAACCAAAACTGTGTTTTACTACACCACTGATATTTTTCTTTTGTAATAAGGCTGTTTGTTGTTGATAAATTGGAGCAATTGTGTAATCTTCAGCTAATAAAAGATGTTCTGCTTGCAATAGATCTGACCATCTTTTTTCTTCATCTGCTGCATCTGTATCAGAAGCAGCTTGAATCAAGCGATCATATGCTGGATTTTTGTAATTGACATGGTTTAAACCAGAAGTTGAGGCAAACATATCTAAAAATGTAATCGCATCTTTAAAATCAGGCATCCATTGACCAAAAGCGATATCATAATCACCAGATAAATAGCGTTGCTGCAGGTTATTACTTGGTAATGTGGTGATTTCAAATTTGATGTCTGGCAGTACTTCAGCGATTTGGTTAGCTAAATATTCAGCTGTTTTTTTCTCTATGTCCGTATCTTTCGTTAGATAAACTAATGTGATCGCCTCTTTATGCAACTCTTCTTTCGCTTGTGTAAACGCTGTTTGTGCGGCTGTTTTATCGAATGTTTGCTGAACACCATTTTCTTTACGGAAATCTTCCCCTGTTTTTGGATTTTGAACAAAGTTTTTAGGAATAAAACCAGTTGCCGCAATAGAACCGTCTCCTAAAATGTTTTTTACAAAGGTATCACGATCGATTGCTAAAGAGATTGCTTTGCGTAAATTGACATTCTCCAATAATTTATTTTGGCCTTGATTAAAGCGGAGATAGCCCATTTTTGTATCATTTTGGTTTTGAAAATCTGGATCATTTTTATATTGTTTAGAAAATTCTCCGTCTAATACAACTCGATCTAACTCATCCGTTTGATATAAATTAACGGCTGTACTGGTTGATTTTACAACGGTCGTTTGAATTTCATCAACCTTCACATTTTTCTCGTCCCAATACTTTGGATTTTTGATGTATTTCCAAGTATCAGAATTTTGTTCCCAACCGTCTAGAGTAAAGGGCCCATTATAAAGAGTTGTTTTTGCTGACGTTCCGTAGTCGCTGCCTTGTTTTTCAGCAAACGTTTGGTTGATTGGGAAAAATGTTTCAAATGTCAATAAAGACGTAAAATAAGGAATTGGTTTGATCAGATGGATCACTAGCGTATGCTCGTCTGGCGCTTCTACTCCAAGTTGATCCGATTTCATTTTCCCTTGATAAATGGCATCTGCATTTTTGATTGAAGAAACAAATAAACTAGCATATGATGGTGCTGTTTCCGGTGTGACGGCTCGTCTCCAGGCATATAAAAAGTCTTCAGCCGTTACTGGATCACCATTTGACCATTTTGCATCGTCTCTTAAAGCAATCGTATACGTTTGTTTGTCTTCGCTGATTTCTGGTAGCTCTTTGGCTACAGCTGGAATTGCTTCATCTTTTTCATTTAATTGGTAAAGCCCTTCAAGGACTTGATTTTGGGCATTGAAACTAGTGAAATCTTCTTCTTGTGTGGTATCAAGGGTTAGCAGTTCTGCTGGCTCAGTGAAATGAACGACTGCTTTTTTCGATTCAGTCGACTCTGACTTTCCAGCCGGATTGCAACCTGTCACAAAAACTAAAAGTGCCAATATACTAATTGCAAAAAACTTTTTCATCTCTTTCCTCCTCAACACTTGATGCTAAACTAAACAAAAATCACATTTTCAACAACCACTATTTCTGGATCTAACGATTGTATGACTGGACAATTTTTGCCAATCAGTTTTAATGCACGCTCAGCTTTTCCTTGTGCTTCTTCTGACACGTGGATCGAAAAATTAATTGCAACACGGCTTAAAGGTTTCGCTTGTTTATCTTCTGCTCGTTCATAAGAGATATCTACCTTTTCAATAGTAAAATCAATGTGAGAATTCGTTAATATTTTCTCATAAACATAGGCTCCACATGCACCAATAGATGCAACTAACAGTTCAACTGGCGAAAAACCGATATCTTTTTTTAGTAACCAGTTACCACGTTCATGTACCAATTCAAATCCTTTTTCCCCTGAAATTAATTCCATTTTTTTCGCTCCTCTGCTTTATTTTATCGTTTATTTTTATAGCGTTTTCTTTATCTTATTATGATAGTACAAAACAGCAGAAACTGATAATAGTTTATTCCCAGATATGATAACCAAAAGCTATCAATAAAAAAACGTGACTAGGAATTCACTCTTTTGAGTGAGTTCCTAGTCACATAAAATCTGAATAAACGGTAGGGTCAAAAGCAACTCATCCGAAAATAAACGTTAGTGTCCCAACCTCTTCTGTTAAGAAGTAGTTTAGTCAAAATTCTTTTTCAATTGATTATCTTCTTGATTTTTATCTTGAATAATCGAATCAATGTATTCTTTTAAAAATTTGCTATTCTCAGAAATAATTCGATAACCAGCTTCTGCTTTGATTTTCTCCACTTCTTTATCCGTAATAAAATCATCCCCAGAGAAAAAGCGATAATTTACCTGTCCTACAAATTCAGCGGCGACATCCAATTTTTTGCTATCAGATAATCCTGCATCAATCAATTGACTGTACCCTAATCTCATTCCATCGTTAATAAAAAGTTCTTTGATGTATTGCGGATAATTTTCTAAGTTGGAAACTGAATGCGTATTTGTTTTTTTTTGATACTCAAATGAATTCCCCTTTAGTTTCACTACGCCGTAAGCTTGAGGTGCAATCGAAAAAGAACTAGACACAATTTCAGTTAGCGGATGGTCATCCGTTGTTTCTGTCATGATATCTTGCGCATGAATATGACCTGAAAAAACGATCGGTACTTGGTATTCTGCTAAAACTTGCTTGAATTCGTTCGCATTATTAAGAACAAAACCGCTTGATAATAGTTTGTTGTGGGCATATATATTATGATGCATGAAAACGAGCGTTTTTTTCTTTTCATGCTTGGCTTTTTCTAATTGTTTTTTGATCCATTTCATTGTTTTACCGCGAATCGTTCCACCTGTTGTGGGACTTGTTTTGGGTTGATTGTCCTCGGGATATATATTGGAATCTAGAAAAAGAAAATGATACTGTGGATTGACTGCGACTGAATAGCTTAATGAATTTTTGTCGTAGTTTGTGGCATTTTGATACCCAAAATCAGCAAAAATTTCTTTAAAATCAGCAATTGAAATCGGATCAATTTTTTCCTGCTTGTCACCAACAAATTTTCTGGCCCAACCATCGTTGACATCATGATTTCCTGGAATCACAAAAACATTGATGCCTTCGTTTGTTAGTTGTTTCAGTAATTCAGCCAGCTTTTCCGCACTGATTTTTTCTCCATTTAACGTTAAATCACCTGTAATGATCAACATATCCGGTTTTTGCTCGATGGCTTTGTTAATAAAAGCCTGCCAACTTTCTTTTTGATAATCAAGTTCTTTTCCAGCTGCTGTCTCTTTGATTTTTTTGAAGGCTAAACCCGAATCAGTTAAACTTTTATCAATATAATGAGGATCACTGACCACCCAAAATTCAATGGCTTCTTTTTTTAATAGCATCTCCTCATTATGCTCTTTCTCTTTACCAAAATAAACAATTGCCACTACGACAACTATTATGCTGAGTAAACTTAACCCAATTTTCTTTTTCATTCATTACCTCCCCAATCTTCATCATTCCATTCTATTTTATGCTTTTTTACGCAAAAAAGCTCTCACTGTATTTAATTTACTAAAATACAGTGAGAGCAGCTTCAATAATAATGGAGTTTAGATTTCTGTTCCATTGGTTTGGATCAAATGTTTATACCATTCAAATGAATCTTTTTTAATCCGTTTCAGCGAGCCATTCCCTTGATTGTCACGATCTACATAAATAAATCCGTATCGTTTACGCATTTCTCCAGTAGTAAATGAAATCGGATCGATACAGCCCCAAACGGTGTAACCTAAAACATCTACTCCATCTAGCTCGATTGCTTTTTTCATTTCTTTAATATGTTGGCTAAGAAAATCGATTCTTTCTGCATCGTGTACTTTATCTTCTATTAAAGTATCTGCATAACCAAATCCATTTTCTACGATAAAGATCGGCCGTTCATAACGATTACTTAGTAGGTTTAGATAATGACGTAAGCCCACAGGGTCGATCGACCAGCCCCATTCCGTCATACTGACATATGGGTTTTCAACAAGTGAACTATCTCCAAGTAGATTATCTTCCAAACGAACGGCTTCTGGACGTGTTGAAATCGTATTACTTAAATAGTAGCTGATCCCAATATAATCAACCGTTCCAGCTTTTAATACCTGAAAATCTTTATCCGTAATATCTAGTTCATAGCCGTTTCTTTCCCATTCCCTGATTGCCCATCGTGGATAATTTCCTCTAACTTGGACATCAGTGAAAAATAACTGCTTTTCATCTTCTTGTTGGGCAGCGATAATATCCTCAGGGTCACTGGTTAGCGGATAGTTTGGTGTTGCAGCTAGCATACAGCCAATTTGAAAATCAGGATTGATTTTTTTCCCTTCGGCAACTGTGATCGCTCCTGCTACAAATTGATAATGTGCTGCTTGATACATCGTTTTTAATTTATCTTCATCTTCTTGATAAAGGATACCTGAGTTGGTAAATGAATAAATTGGATTTTCTAAAATACGTTGATTGTTTATTTCATTAAAAGTCATCCAGTATTTCACTTTATCTTTATAGCGTTCCATCACGGTTACAGCAAATTTAGTGAAAAATCCGATCAGTTCGCGACTACGCCAACCACCATAGTGTTTCACCAAATAATAGGGCATTTCAAAGTGTGATAATGTAATGACAGGCTCGATGCCATGTTTCAATAACTCATCAAATAAATCGTCGTAAAATGCCAACCCAGCTTCATTAGGTTCTGGTTCATCACCATTCGGAAAAATTCTCGTCCAAGCAATACTTGTTCTTAGACATTTAAAGCCCATTTCAGCAAATAACTGAATATCTTCCTTATAATGCCCATAAAAATCAATTGCTTCATGGTTAGGATAAAATTTTCCTTCTATAACACCGTCTGTAATTTCTCTAGCGTGATCTTTTGAACCAGCCGTCATCACATCGGCAATACTCACACCTTTGCCGCCTTGTTTAAAACCACCTTCAACTTGATGAGCAGCTACCGCGCCGCCCCATAAGAAATCGTTTCTCATTTATCCGCTTCCTCCTTGCTTGAGCCTACAACGAAAAGCTTCGTTTCTGGTGTTACTGACTCAGTAGTGTTGATGATGTTCAGCGTATCCATACTTGGTCCATCTGTCAAAATGACTGGTGATGTCATCGCATAACCTTTTTGTTCGATTTTTTCACGATCAAAGACTAGCAATGTTTGGCCACGTGTGATTGGATCACCCATTTCAACTTTCGTTTCAAAATATTCACCATTTAAATTGACCGTGTTGATTCCGATATGAATCAATAATTCACTACCGCCATTCGATTTCAAGCCAATGGCATGTTTTGATGGGAAAATTGCTACGACGGTTCCATCAAATGGTGCAACAACTTTATTATCTGTTGGGATGATTGCAACTCCTTTTCCGGCAATTTCACTAGAAAACACATCATCATCAACTTCTTTTAACGGAATTACCGTACCTTCAAGCGGTGCATAAACCGTTGTTTCAGTCGTTACTTGTTCGTTCACTATTCCTTCTTGAAAATCATCTTCTCCTTGATCTGTTTCAGGTAAGAAATCAGTCATTTCATCTTCTTTAACACCGAAGAAATACGTCAAAACTGCACCTGCAATCAACGCAGAACCTACTCCGATAAAGTAACCCACTTTCGGTGTATAAACGGGTATAGAGAAAATATTATGGAACACATAGGCATTCATCGTAACACCTGTCACACCACAAATTGCGCCACCAATCGCACCAGAAATTGCTACAATCGGTAATAAGCGTTTGTATCTTAAAATCAACCCATAAACGATTGGTTCAGTTACTCCTGCAAATAAACCCGTTAATGCCAACGGTCCAGCCAAAGCTTTCATCTTAGAATGTTTTTTAGATTTTAAATAAAAACCAATTGCGATCCCGATTTGAGCAAAAACAGCTGCAACAGCCATTCCTTCGATTGGATCACCGCCCATAACTGTTAAATTTTCAAGTGTGATTGGAGAAAAGCCCCAATGCAAACCAAACATCACCATAAACGGCATTCCGCCACCTAAGACGATACCTGAAAGCAACGCACTTTTGCCAATCAACCACATCACGCCTTGAGAAAGCGCATCTCCGATAACCGTTCCAAATGGACCGAATAATAAAGCAGTCAATGGTACCATGATCATCAAACTGAACATTGGTACTGCAAATAATTGAAGGTCTCTAAAAATAATTTTACGTAAGAATTTATCCACGAATGAGTAAATGAAGATCGCTACAAAAATCGGGAAAATCGTTGTTGCATAATCGACAACATTTAAATTGATTCCTAGAAAATCAAGCTTTTCCTGACCAATCATGCCAGTGAACGACGGTTCCAGTAATGCGGCACCGATCACACCACCAACATACATATTCCCACCGATTTTTTTAGTCAACGTGATTCCTAAGAAAACAGGTAAGAAGTAAAAAATTGCATTACTAGCCGCACTCAGTACCATATAAGTTGAGCTAGTATCCGCTAAAAGTTTCATTTCAACTAAAATCGTCAAAACTGCTTTGATCATGCCAGATCCAGCCATTGCTGGAATCAGCGGTGAAAAGGCCCCAGAAATCACTTCGAACACATAATTAAAGCTTAGTTTTTTCTCTGTTTTAGGTGCATCTTCGTTTAAATCAGCGAGCGACTGAATCGCTGCATAATAATCAGGGACTTTACTACCGATCACAACTTGATATTGTCCACCGCTATTCACAACGGACATCACATAGGGCAACTTCTCTAATGATTCTTTATCCGCTTTTTTCGTATTTTTCAAGCTAAATCTTAAACGTGTCGCACAGTGAACTAAACTATTGATATTCGATTTGCCACCGACAAGTTCGATGATTTTTTTACTTTCTTCTTCATAACGCATGGGAATATTTCCTCTCTTTGATTCATTTTTTATAAAAAAAGTGACCTAAGAAACACTTATACACTAAGTGTTTTTCTTAGGTCACGCCTGCTTTACCAGTAACGATCCTATTGATTGCTTGATAAGCGATTTAAGTGAAGTGTTAAGTACATCAATTCATCATTGGAAATCGTCCAATCATATTGTTGTTCCAAAAATGTTTTGATTTTAACTGCACACTGGTAATCTTGTTCATACTTAACAGCGATTAAATTGATCAAGGATGAATCCTCATTTGATGAAACTTCTTTATCTAGTTGTCTTTTGACAAAGTAACGAATATGGGTAATGAAACGAGTAAAATCATAAGACGTTTCATCATATTCTTTACCATAATGATATTTAATAATATCGATAATGCTTTGAATGATTTTCGTTGTCAACATCGTTTCGTTCATATTACTAGTAGAGTTATAGGCATTGACAAAATGAAGGGTAATAAAAGCTGCTTCTTGATCTGGAATAGCAATACCTGTTTTCTCCCGCATCATTTGAACGGCTTTTAATGCAAACGCATATTCTTTTGTATAAATTTGTTTAATGTCCCATTCTAGTGGTGAGCGCATTTGTAACCCTTCTGCTGCTCGATTTATGACAAATCCGATATGATCGGACAATGTCAGTAAAATGGAATCATCGATCGATTGTTCTAATTCTGCTTCGCCTAATTGAATAATATCACTGGCCAGTTCAATATCTTCAATATCGATTCGTGCAAGCAGATTGTCTAAGTTATTAACGGAATTGTTACCTTCAAGAACAAATCTTTTTTCAATCAGGGCTGAATCGATCACATCGCCTTCACGCTTGTTGAAGCCGACACCTTTGCCCATAATGATTTCTTCGATGCTATCATCATTTAAAACCAAAGAAACATTATTATTAAAAACTTTCAGTATTTTCATTGAAATTATCTCCTGTTCTTGACTTGAAAAACGAAAAAAGACCTGACCATATCAAACATCACCAAAAAAAGTAATGTGAGAGGTCACGCCTGCTTAACCAGTAACGATCCGTTGACCAAAGTATACAACGACTTATTTTCTTTGTCAATAGTACGCTTACATTTTGATAACAAATCCCTCACTTTGCTCATAACATCTGGCTTTCTTCAAACGAATAAATTTGCTCAATGGACTCAGTTAGCTTTTTAAACTGAACAAATTTTCCTTCTCGAATATATTCTTTTCCATCAACGAAAAAAAGTAACGTTGGTGCTGAGAAAACCAAATATTCAGCTGAAATTTCTTTGACTTTCTCTGCTTCCACTTCTCTTAGTTCGATTTTAGAATAGTTTTTTAATAGCTCAATCAATTTGGGTCTAAGTGAATGGCACACTGAACAATCTTCTTGCGAGACATACAAAAAAGCAAGATGACTTTCATTTATAAAGGTTAATACCTCTTGAATTGTTTGTAATTTTTTCATAGACTGATCATCCTTTTGTGATTGGCTAATCATAGCACCTTCTTCTCAACATTACGATTTTTATGCCCAAAACACTATTTATTCACTTCAATCCACGCCTTGTAATAATCTTTGTAAAACCCATCTTGCTCTTCTGCAGTCATGATATAACGTCCTACCATCGTTCCAGTTTGATAGCCTTGTTGCTCTAATTTTTCTTTCATTGATTGGAAATTATTTTCCAAAGGATCATCCGACTTGATCGTAAGTAGAAACTGTTTGTATGAATACCGTGGTTGCTCTGGTTGCTGCCAAATCGTCTCTTCCTCCACAAATTCTTTTGTTGTGACAGCAAAACCATAAATAATTTCTTTTTCATGATTAGACTCAATATAAACTACTAAACTTGATGGATTATCAATATAGGTCTGTAATTCGTCTGGATCTTTTAAGTCAATTGGAATAATTCGTTCTACATCTAATGGTTCATCGATAAATTCTTTTTCTTTCAACTCAATTAAACTTAATAATTGTTTTTTTCTGTGTTTGATTCCTTGTTGCTTTTTCTCTAGTTCTGCTAATTCTGCCGCAACTCTAGTTTCTGTTTCATCTAATATCGTCCATAATTCTTCTGGCGATTTCCGGTAAAGATTGGTCATTTTATTAATGGGAATGTCCAGTCTACGATAAAAATCAATATCGTTAATCGTCAAGATATCCTCCATATCGAACATACGATAGCCATTATGCCTATTTCTAGAGGATGTTAATAAATTCATATCATCCCAATAACGGATCTTTGACTTTGGTAATTTCATAATTTCAGCCACTTGTCCAACAGTCAATAACTTCTCTTTTTCCATAAAATCACCTCTTATTTTAATTATAAACAAAAACCGTTGACATTCAAGTGACTTGAAGGTGTAGAATTCCATTTGAGTCTTGAAAAGGAGGAATTTATATGAAAATCATTCAGTTTTTCATTAAAAAGAATCTGACACTTATTTTAGCGACAGTTCTTTGTTTATGTTTACAAATTATCGGAACACTTGGTGTACCGTTACTAGTAGCACAATTGATCGACGTGGGAATTGCAAGCGGCGATGAACAATCCATCAAAACGATTGGGCTTAAAATGCTCGCAATGGCTTTATTTGGTGCGCTCTCAGCAATTGCTGGAAGTTATCTTTCAGCTAAAGTAGCCGCTAAATTTGGTTTAGCAACACGAGAAATGTTTTTTGATAAACTGCAAACATTTTCTATTAAAGATGCAGATAATTTTGGGACAGGTTCTCTACTGACACGAATGACGAATGACGTGGATAATATTCAACAAATGATCGTGCTGTTTCTGCAATTGATTTTACCAGCACCGATCATTGCGATTTTCTCGCTTTATATGACCTTCACTTATTCAGCAACACTGGCTTTGGTGCCACTGATTGCAATCGCAGCTTTTGGCTTGATCGTGTATATCTTAATGAAAAAAGGAACACCTCTTTCACTATTGATCCAACCTAAAATGGACAAGATCATTGTAACTTTACGGGAATTTTTTACCGGGATCAATATGATTCGAGCATTTAATAATCAAGATTATGAAGAAGAACGGACAAATAAAACATTTTCTGACTATGCAGATGGTATGATTCGTGTAAATACTATTTTCGCTTTTATTACGCCAGTAGCCTTCTTGTTAATGGGTGTGGTTTTCTCTTCTATCTTATGGTTTGGCGGAAACTTAGTTGCACTTGGTACTTTGCAAATTGGTACTGTTTCAGCCGTCGTGGAATATTCTTTACTAACACTTGCTTATTTAATGATCGCTGCCATGGTTTTAGTTATGTTGCCTAGATCACTTGCTTCAGTAAAAAGAATCGAAGAGATTTTAAATACCCAAGATCAAATTCTTGATACTGACCAACCTGTTTTACTTGAAGAGACTGGGCCACAAGATGCTTTGATTGATGTAAACCATGTGACATTCAGTTATGATCAAGCGGATGAACCCGTTTTAGAGGACATCCATTTCAGTATTCCAAAAGGAAAAACAACGGCAATCGTCGGTGGTACAGGTTCTGGTAAAAGTACCGTTGCCAAATTATTGTTAAGGCTTAGCGATGTCTCTGAAGGCGCGATTTTATTTAATGGCGTGGATATCAGAAACGTTACGCAAGAAGAGTTGCGCTCTAAAATCAGTTACGTTCCTCAAAAAGCTTTTCTATTTAGCGGAACCATTAAGAGTAATTTATTGATGGGCTATCCTGAAGCAACGAAAGCCGATATGGATCGAGCTGCTGAAATTTCCCAACTTGCTTCTTACCTTGCTACATTAGAAGATGGTTACGATTCATTCGTTGCACAAGGCGGTACCAACTTCTCAGGTGGTCAAAGACAACGTTTGTGTATCGCTCGTGCTTTGATCAAACCTGCAGATATTTATATTTTTGACGATAGCTTTTCTGCCCTTGATTATAAAACAGATGCTACATTAAGACTCGCATTAAAAGAAGAAATGGCAGATAAAACCTTACTGATCGTCGCTCAACGATTAAGCACGATCCAACAAGCAGATAATATTATTGTGCTAGATGAAGGAAAAATCGTTGGTCAAGGCACACACAGCCAACTGTTGCAAAATAATAAAACGTACCAAGAGTTTGCCCGCTCACAAGGGATTATCATGAAAGGAGCACAGTCATGATGGAAAAATTAAATAAACAAACATTAAAACGATTCTTTCAATTGATTCGACCTGAACGTCCGATATTTTTCGGCTTGATTCTATGTAGTTTGGTCGGCAATGCCTTAGTCATTGCTATGCCTTTCATTATGGGTATCGCTATTGATGATTTGCTTACACTTATCAAAACTCATGGCGTCGGGAATATCACGTTTTCACTGGTTCAAGAAGCTTTATTGACACCTGTTTTGATTTTGATCGTCTTTGCGATCATCAGTAGTTTGCTGTCTTACACGCAAGAACGTGTGATGGCTTCTTTAAGTGAACGGATCACATTAAGAGTCAGAAAAGAAGTCACAAAAAAATTCAAATCACTACCGATGGCGTTTTTTGACCAACATCAAGTAGGAGATATTCTAAGCCGAACAACGACCAGTTTAAACCAATTGTCTCAAGTATTCCTAACTGGGATCAATCAATTCTTTACATCTATCTCAACGATTGTATTTGCTGGTATTATGTTATTCTACATTGATGTAAAACTAACGCTGATCGTCGTTGTCCTAATTGCTGGAAGCTCATTCTTAACTGGTAAAATTGCCAATAAAAACAAGAAACTGGCTGAAGCAAGTCAGGCTGAGCTTGGCATTTTAAATAATAAAACAGAAGAGTTTTTATCTGGAAATTTAGTGACGAAAACTTTTAATCAACAAGATCATGCCAAAGACGTTATATCAGAAACAAACCAAAAGCATTATAAAGCATTTTTAAGTGCTCAATTTATGAACTTTGCGATTTATCCAGCAATTCGTTTGATCAATCAATTAGCGTTTATCGTCAGTGCGATCATCGGTGCCTTCTTAGTTTTACAAGGCGGCATCACGATTGGGCTACTTCAAGCTTACCTACAATATATCAATCAAGTTTCTGAACCAATTTCTACAGCGTCTTATGTCATCAACTCAATTCAAGCAGCCTTAGCTGCTGTTGATCGAATCTTTGAAATTTTAGATGCAGAAGAAGACGTTCCAGAAAAAGCAAACTTACAAGTCATCGATCAACCAACTGGTGCTATTGCTTTTGATAACGTTCAGTTTGGTTATACCGAAGAGAAAATGTTGATGAAGCAAGTCGATTTCACGGTTAAACCAAAACAAATGGTGGCAATCGTTGGACCAACTGGTGCTGGTAAAACAACGTTAGTAAACTTATTGATGCGCTTTTATGAGTTAAACAGTGGTCGCATTACCTTTGATGGCGTAGATATCACAGATCTTTCACGAACAAATTTACGTGCAATGTTTGGGATGGTTTTACAAAATACGTGGTTATTTGAAGGAACAATTGCGGAGAATATTGCTTACGGACGAATGGATGCAACACGAGAAGAAGTTATCGAAGCTGCTAAAATTGCCCAATGTGATCACTTTATCCGAACGTTGCCAAATGGTTATGATTCGATTATTTCAAGTGAAAATGGCTCTTTATCACAAGGTCAACAACAACTATTGACGATTGCCAGAATCATTTTGGCAAACCCTCCTGTCGTTATTTTGGATGAAGCAACATCTAGTGTAGATACTAGAACAGAGGCTCATATTCAAAAAGCCATGGATGAAGTGACGAATAATCGGACAAGCTTTGTGATCGCGCACCGTTTATCTACGATTGAAAATGCTGACCTAATTTTAGTGATGAAAGATGGCGATATCGTGGAAAAAGGAAATCACCAAGAGTTGTTGGCGAAACCCTCATTGTATGCATCGTTGTATAATAGTCAGTTTCAACAGACTTAGATAAGTGTATACACAAAAGGCTATCTGATTTGTTTTAGATAGTCTTTTTGTGTTACTAACTAAAAGAGTTTCACTTCCTAATTGGTTGTTTTAATCTATCCCATCATTATAAGAAAAAAGTTAGTTGAGTCGACTTAATAGTCTCAATAGTTGTACTTCATTTTACTCAAGAAAACTATTGAGATCGCGATCAACAACATTCCCATAAACGCTGGCCCAGCAGATCCAATGGTTATATAAAGCTGTCCGCCAATAACTGTTCCTACACTCATGTTTGCGATTCCTACCTGTTTACTCTTTTTCGTTCATGTTCTATTGGCTTTCTCCTATAAATTATATTTTTATCTCAACAATCATACTAACTACCTTTTAAACAGCATTTTTATAACAAATATATTTCTTTATTGCTATTCCCTAAAAGTTATATTATACTTTATGTATCCAATATTTTACTAAAAATAGGCTACGAACTCAAAAAAGGAAAGGAATTACTATCTTGAAAAATTTAAAATTAGGTTTAATTGGTATTTTTTTACTGGGAGCAACGTTGGTTAGTTTAGCTCCTGAATCTGTATCCGCAGTAGAATCTCGTTCCGTCATTGGTAACGATGATCGTGTTCAAATCACTGACACTACAGCCGTGCCTTATCAAAGTACTGTCTTTATTGGTGCAAATGGCGCTCTCGGTTCGGGCTCTGTTATCGGAAAAAACACTGTACTAACAGCTGCTCATGTCGTATCTGGTATCAAAGACAATCCAAATACAGATTCTAACTATGTTGTTCCCGGAAGAAACGGTGCATCTCTTCCTTATGGAAAATTCAAAATTAAAGAGGTTCATATCTTTAAAAAATATTTAACGACTTCAAGTACAAGTGATGACGTGGCAATACTTACTTTGGAACCAAATGATGGTAAGGGGATTGGGGATATTGTTAAACAAAATCCAATCATCTTAACGGATACCGTAACGATTGGAGACAATGTGTCGAGTTCAGGTTATCCCGGGGATAAACCATGGGGAACCCAATGGGAAGCGAAAGGTAAAATCATTGGAAAACAAACAGCTAGCCTAATCGATTACGACTTTGATACTTTCGGTGGTCAATCTGGTTCTTCCGTATTTAATGACAAGCATCAAATAATCGCTGTTCATTCTGCTGGCGGCGGCAACCGAAATGTTGGTGTAAAATTAAATTCAGAAAAAATTGATTTCATTTTAGAACATATTGGTGAAGCAAGCACTCCTATTGAGATAGCGCCTAAAGAAATTGTCATTGAAAAAGACGCTGTCGAACTAAATGCTGGGGACTCTATGACTCTTAAAGCTTCTGTTTTACCAGAGAATACAACGAACAAGCAATTACACTGGGAAACTGCCACTGAAGAGATTGTGACTGTTGATAACAATGGGAATATCACAGCTGTAAGCCCTGGTTCTGCATGGGTTTCAGCATCAACGGCTGACGGAAAAATTACAAAATATATTGATGTTGATGTAAACGAAGTTGCTCCTGAAGAAATCGTTGTTGATCATGAAGACGTAGAGTTATTCCTAGGTGAATCAATGACACCGAAAGCTTCTGTTTTACCAACCAATGCAACTGATAAAGAACTATTCTGGATCTCAGATGATGCCTCTATCGCTGACGTTGATGATAATGGCACAATCACAGGTAAAAAAGTCGGAGCAACTGAAATTAAGATTCTTTCTGTAACTAATTTTGGTGATATCGAAAAACGCATTACGGTTACCGTCAAGGAAAAATTAAAACCAGCGGACTTAACTTTCCCAGCTAGAATCGGTTCGCATTTTTCTAAGCAAGAAATGAAAGAAACTCGTGAAGTAATCTCTAATACTGACAAACTTACTCATATTCTATTCCATCTAAAAAAACCTAATGCTTTATACGATTTAAAAATTGGTGAATTTGATTTCAACGGTGAAACTGGCATTTATAATGTCCAAGCCATTACACTAGGAAAACCATTCACACAATTTTATTACACAATCGATACTGACAGACAATTAGCGGATAGTAAAATCGTTATAATGTATGTCGACAAGAAAAATCCAAAAATCGTAAAGGATTATTTCTTCGTTGAAAAAAGATAAAACTTTAACATAAAATTTTTAAGTGCTTGAGACAAAATAGTTATTTGAATTTAGAGAGTGAAGCAAAACAGATCGTTAGTTTTCCCTCGCTCTTTTACTTTTTTAACAAACCATTGTAAAACAGTTAGAAATCACTAGACTTTCCAAGCAAAATATTGACTTTTTTAATCAATTAACGTACACTATGAACTTGAATTAACTAATTAAATAGTACCTCAAATTGAGGTAGAGGTTGCGATTTTTATTAAGCTTGTGGAGTGAGAGGCACGTCGAAGCAAGTCTAGGAAAAATCGCCGAAATGCATAACAGCCTCCCTGTTATGTGTTGGGACGTAAGCGAACAACTTACGGACTGTCTTAGTAGTGATGCTAAGTTGCGCTATGTTTTTGTTGAGAGTACCTGACGATAGTAGGCAGCTATGCATTTTGCATAGTTGTTTTTTTGCGTAAAGGAAGAATAGGTTTAGACACATTCTTCAAAACTCTTTAAACTAAATTATAGTAGAACAAACTCAAGGATGTACAAGAAAGGAAGACAAACATGAACAAAAAATCATTTTCACTTGGCTTGTTAGTTGCATTTATTTTAAGTATTTTTTGTGCCCCAGTATTCAGCCAAGCAGAAGAGCCAGCGGGTGAATTCCGCGTCGGTATGGAGGCAGGTTACGCACCATTTAACTGGTCTCAAAAAACAGATGCAAATGGCGCTGTGCCAATCCAAGGAAATTCTTCTTATGCAGGCGGTTATGATGTCCAAATCGCGAAAAAAATTGCCGATGGATTGAATAAAAAACTGGTTATTGTCCAAACAAAATGGGATGGTTTAGCACCAGCCTTACAATCTGGGAAAATCGATGCGATTATAGCAGGGATGAGTCCAACAGCTGAACGTCGCAAAGAAATCGATTTTACCGATCCCTATTATGAATCACAATTAGTTGTTGTCGTTCAGAAAAAAGGCAAGTTTGCAGATGCTAAGAATTTAAAAGATTTATCTGATGCGAAAATCACTGCACAGTTAAATACTTTCCATTATAGTGTAATCGATCAGATTCCTGGCGTTAGTAAACAACAAGCCATGGATAATTTCTCAGCAATGAGAACGGCCCTTGCTTCCGGCATGATCGATGGTTATGTCAGCGAACGACCAGAAGGTGTAACAGCCACAAGTGTTAATAAAGATCTAGAAATGCTAGAGTTTTCTAAAGAAAATGGTTTCCAGACAAATGCTGAAGATGTTCAAATCGCAGTTGGTATGCGTAAAGCTGATCCCGAAATTGCGAAAGTCAACCAAATATTGTCTGGTATTTCTTCAGAAGAACGAACAAAAATCATGGATCAAGCAGTCAAAGATCAACCTGCTGCTGAAACAAGTGATAATGAAAAAGCAGGCGTTTTAGCTGATTTCAAAAATATCTGGAATCAATACGGCGGTATGTTCTTACGTGGTGCAGGTTTAACCTTATTTATCGCGTTGATTGGTACATTTGTCGGAACTGCTTTAGGTTTATTGATTGGTGTCATCCGCACGATTCCAGAATCTGAAAATAAAGTGAAACGCTTCTTCCAAAAATTAGGTAATGCCCTACTTTCTATTTATATTGAAGTGTTCCGTGGTACGCCTATGATGGTTCAAGCGATGGTTATCTTTTACGGTTTAGCCTTAGCTTTTGGAATTTCCTTAGATAGGACAGTAGCAGCTTTGTTTATTGTTTCTATTAATACAGGTGCTTATATGTCTGAAATCGTCCGTGGCGGAATCTTCGCTGTTGACCAAGGACAATTTGAAGCAGCTCAAGCCATTGGGATGACACATGGTCAAACAATGCGCAAAGTCGTAGTCCCTCAAGTATTGCGTAATATTTTACCAGCAACAGGAAATGAATTTGTCATCAACATCAAAGATACAGCTGTCTTGAGTGTTATCGGGGTAGCAGACTTATTCTTCCAAGGAAACTCTGCATCTGGCGCAAACTTCCAATTCTTCCAAACATTTACGATTGTGGGTATCATGTACTTGATTATGACCTATGCAATCACTCGCGTTTTACGTGTTGTTGAGAAGAAAATGGACGGCCCTTCTGCCTATGTGAAACTAGAAGAAGCAGAAAATCTAAAAGAAAGCTAAGAGGAGAGTATGATGAACGCAATTATTGAAGTCGAACATTTAAGAAAAAGCTTCGGTGAAAATGAAGTGTTAAAAGATATCAATGTGACAGTAAATAAAGGAGAAGTCGTGACAATCATCGGCTCTTCTGGTTCTGGTAAATCAACTCTTTTACGTTGCATCAACTTATTGGAAAAACCTACAGGTGGCAAAATCATCTATAACGGTGAAAATGTCTTAGAACGTGGCTATAACTTACCGAAATATCGTACTCACTTAGGTATGGTGTTTCAATCGTTCAACCTATTTAATAATATGAATGTTTTAGAAAATTGTACTTCTGGACAGATTACTGTCTTGAAACGCAGCAAAGAAGAAGCTAAAAAGATTGCCTTAGAAAATCTTGAAAAAGTTGGTATGGAGCGTTTCATTGATGCGAAACCCTCACAACTTTCTGGTGGACAAAAACAACGTGTTGCTATTGCTCGCGCCTTGTCCATGAATCCAGATGTCATGCTTTTCGATGAACCAACTTCAGCACTTGATCCTGAAATGGTCGGTGAAGTGTTGAAAACAATGAAAGATTTAGCCCATACAGGGTTAACAATGATCATCGTAACGCATGAAATGGAATTTGCAAAAGAGGTTTCTGATCGTGTGATTTTTATGGATAAAGGTGTGATTGCTGAAGAAGGCACATCTGATGATATCTTTGTTCATCCAAAAGAAGAGCGGACAAAAGAATTTTTACACCGTATCTTATCTAAAGCCTAAGCAAAGAAACTCGTTTGAATGGTCAGCATTCAAACGAGTTTTTACTTATTTATATTGTCTAATCGCTGGTGGTGTGAAAGCCTCAATAAATTGTTGTATTTCAGCCAAATCATCCGAAAAGAAAATCTTGTCCCGATCTTCCTTTGTTAAAAATCCATCTGCAACCATCTTATCAAAGAATTCTGCCAACAGATCATAATAGCCATCTACATTAAAAAAGATACAAGGATTTTGATGTTCCCCTACTCTTCCCCAAGAAACGACCTCTGATATTTCTTCTAACGTTCCAGGTCCACCAGGTAATGCTAAATAGCAATCAGCGAGATCAATCATCTTACGTTTACGTTCATGCATATCATTTACAATATGCATCTCCGTAATATTTTGATGCGCCAACTCTCGCTCTAATAGAAACGTTGGCATAACACCGATTGCCTTTCCACCATTTTCAATAACCGTGTCCGCCAAACTCCCCATTAAACCGACGTTGCCGCCGCCATAAACAAGATCATACTCATTGTCATGCATCCACTGCCCTAATTTTTTTGTTTGCTCCTGATAAATTGCCTTGTTCCCTACACTGGCACCGCAATAAACCGCCATCTTTTTCATAAAATCCCACCTACTGTAATTGAATAAGAGCCTTTGCTCGTTTCGTTTTTATGCTTCTTCACTTTGCGATTGATACGAAATATCATTAAATGATTTTATCGTATAGTTCTGTTGATTGGTTTCTTTTTCTAAAATTGTAATACTTGTATTCGCAAGTGGGCCGCCTTCACGCCATTTTGCCTTTTCTTTTCCTACTAGTGAATTGATCAGTGTAATTAGTAAAACACCGTGAGCTACGATCAACACTTTTCCATCTGGATAGGATTCACTAATTTTTTCGATTGTTTCAGTCGAACGTGCAACTAAAGAATCAATCGTTTCACCGTCAAAAGCTGTCGGATCATATAAATCTGGCCGATTACGTAAGTGGTCAGTTTGTTCATCAGTATGATCAATTTCGACGCCTTCACGTTTACCGAATTTGATTTCTCTTAATGAATCATAATATTGCACAGTCAATCCATCTAAAAAATTATTTTCTTTAAGAATATAATTTGCCGTATCCATTGCTCTTTTTTGAGTGCTGACTGCTGCTATATCAAATGAAGTATCACAAAGGTAACGACCTGCTTGAATCGCTTGTTCTACTCCGATTGGCAATAAGGGCGAATCGATATCTCCGCCTTGAAATCGCAAACTTAAATTCAGTTCAGTTTTGCCGTGTCTAACAAAATAAAATGTGGTCATTTGTTCCGTCTCCCTCCATTTTTTGAAACCGTTCCTTATACTTGATTATGATACTACAAATAAGGAATCTTTGCTCCACTAAAAAATATCTGTTCTTACATTTTTTTCACTTTTACGATTCTCTATGCTACCATAATAAAATAGACTGGAGGGATTTAAATGGAGCTTCAACACTATCAACAATGGATCAGTGAATTTTATAAAAAAAGAGGCTTGTACGCACTTAATTCATTTATTCGTGTCAGCTTTTTATCAGAAGAAACAGGAGAAGTAGCTCGCGCTGTACGTGCTTTAGAAATTGGTCGTGATCGCCCAGATGAAGAGGAAAAAACAACAGACAGTCTAGTTCAGGATTTGACAGAAGAGCTAGGCGACGTTTTAGATAATATTTTTATTTTAGCGGACAAATATGATATTCGTTTTGAAGACATTTTAGCCTCACATAAACAAAAATTAGAAGAGCGTTTCGCTGACATAAGCACTACGAAAGAAGGCTCATAATGGAAAATAAAATAGTCATTCGACCAATTGAAGAAAAAGATTTTCCAACATTACTTGAAATAGAAAATACGATTTGGACAAATGAAAATTCTCCTGTCCTTCATTATTATCACTCAGTTGATGAGTATAAGGAGAAAATAGCTGGACGTATTATCTTTGTTGCTGCAGATGATAAAAGAGTTCATGGTTTTGTGGATGTTCATCATCCTACTCCGTTGCTTGCTCATAAAAAACAATGGATGTTTGGGATTGGTGTCCATCCTGATAGTCAGTCTTTAGGAGTTGGACGGCAATTACTGGATTATTTGAAGGAAACTGCAACTAATGAAGGAATTCATAAAATTTCTTTACGGGTCATGGGAACCAATACTAAGGCAATTCAGTTTTATCGTAAAAATGGGTTTAGCCAAGAAGCCTTATTTAAAGATGAGTTTTTTATCAACGGTGCGTTTTGTGATGATTATCAATTTGCCTATTTTACTGATTAATCTCAGTGATTTTTAATATTTCCAGAAAACCTCAGGCTTTTTCTGAAAATTTTCTTGCTGTGCTCTTCTTATTTTGGTACTTTTAGTAAGGACAAAATATAAGGAGTGTTGAAGTGTGACAAAGAAATTATCATGGCGTGATTACCTCTATGTAGGTTCCATGCTGTTTGGCTTATTTTTTGGAGCGGGGAATCTGATTTTTCCTGTTCATATGGGACAAGAAGCTGGAGCTAGTATTTTTTTAGCAAATCTCGGCTTTTTGATTACAGGGATTGGCTTGCCGTTTTTAGGTGTAATTGCTATCGGTATTTCCAAAAGTAATGGGGTTTTTGATTTAGCAACTCGTATTAATCGGCGTTATGCCGTTGCTTTTACTGTGTTGTTATATCTGACGATCGGACCTTTTTTTGCATTACCACGTTTAGCAACAACATCGTTTGAAATTGGTTTAGCGCCTTTTATTCCAAGCGATCAACACAAATTGATTTTAGCAATCTTTTCAGCGCTATTCTTCTTAATTGCCTGGGCTTTTTCACGTAAACCTACTAAGTTATTAGGCTATGTAGGAAAATTTTTAAATCCATTATTTCTATTTTTGTTAGCGATTTTGATTTTATTTGCTTTCCTTACACCGCTTGGCTCTATATCTTCTGCGCCTGTTGCTGAGACTTATGTAGCGAATCCTTTTTTCAAAGGTTTTACTGAAGGCTATAACACATTAGACGCACTAGCTTCTCTAGCGTTTGGGATCATTATTGTTTCGACGATTCGAGGCATGGGTGTAGAAAAACCAAATGATATTGCGAAAGATACGATAAAATCTGGTGCAATCAGTATTGTCTTGATGGGAATCATTTATACATTGTTGTCCTATATGGGCACGATGAGTTTAGGTAAATTCCCTCTTAGTGAAAATGGTGGGATTGCTTTAGCTCAGATCGCTAACCATTATTTGGGTAATCTAGGTAGTATTTTATTGGCTTTTATCGTTATTCTAGCATGTTTGAAAACAGCTATTGGATTAATTACAGCTTGTTCTGAAACGTTCAGTGAGCTGTTTCCAAAAGGTTCTTATGCCTTTTACATTGCAGCAGCAAGTATTTTACCTTGTTTGTTTGCAAATGTTGGGTTAACGAATATCATACAATTTTCAGTGCCTGTATTGATGTTTCTCTATCCTTTAGCAATGACTTTGATGATTTTAGTGATTATCAGTCCCTTATTTCATCACCGTAAAGAAGTTTATCGTATGACGACTTATGTGACATTGTTTGCAGCGTTACTTGATGCTTTGAATAGTGCCCCCGATTTTATCAAGTCGAATACAGTAGTTACTACTATTTTAAAAAATGCTGAAAATTACTTGCCTTTATTTACGATTGGCATGGGTTGGGTCGTTCCATCCATCGTTGGTTTTATAATTGGCTTGATTTGGATCAAAGTAAAAAAGGAATCCGTTCTTAATTAATCACTGAGCCAAGATAGAACTCGTTGCGTTTTGTCTTGGCTCTTTTTTGTGACTAATTCACCGAAATTTTATCTATCATACTGATATTTTTTTGGATTCAAAATGAGAAATAATGTTCATTCTGATTTATCTTTTGTTCATTTTTTACGAAAGTTTGCTTTTTTGTTAAAGATGTGTCACTAAATGTTTTTCAATTATCGTCTTAGCTGACAAGTGACTATAAAGTACAGTAGAATAGGGGCAAGGAAGTGATTAGTTATGCTCTATGAGGAACTGATGATGGATTCGGGAATGCTTACAAAATTCAAACTTTTCAAACGGATCACACAAATCAATCAACCAGATATCTCGATTACCCAATTATCCGAAGAACTCTCTTTGAATTATCAGCAAACCTTTATTATCGTAAATGAAATTAATAATGATCTAGTGAAAATAATCTCTACCCATCCATCCATTTTACACAAAGCAGGAAAAATCAATAGCACTAAATTACTTGTAACAATCGATGAATACCGTTACTTTCTTTTGAAAAAATCGGTTCCGTTTCAGTTTATTCTTTATTTTTTGAATTATGATTCTCCTAGCATAGATGATTTTTGTCAACGCTATTACGTTAGCCGTTCCACAGTTTCTAGAAAGATGTTGCCTTTGAAAAAGCACGTAAAACAATATAATTTACGATTTACATATACTGAAGCAAACTTGTCTGGTGACGAACGAGCTGTCAGAGTTGCGCTTTTTGATACCTTATGGTTAGGAACCAGAGGAACAGCTTGGCCATTTAAGAGCGTTGCACTTGAAGACGCTGAAAGACTTGCTGAGTCATTTTCTGAATATTTCCCTTTATCCAGAACTTACTTAGGAGCCAAAGAACTGACCTATTTTGCAGCAATTTTTCTTTGTCGGACCCGAAAAAAATATTTTGTTAGTTATGATACTCGGTATGACTTTTTGATGATGGATAATCCCTACTATGATTTTGAGCGCCTAAATAAAGAACTGGGTCCAATCCAAGCATTACCCGCTAAGCACAGTAAGGGAGAAAGTAGCTTTATCTTTTTCTTAGCTCATTATGCTCCTTTTTACACATTAGATGATGATCCTTCGCTGTTTCAGACATTACATGACTTTTCAGCGAGGCCTAACCCTGTGTATGAACTAGTTCAGGAATTTTTAGTCTATGCTAAAGTCAACATCTTTAAAAAGGAACCTGAAATTACGAATAGCCCGATTATTGTTGGGAATTTGCTAAATATCATGTTTACTTTTTTTGTCTTACGTCAACCTTTCCCAAACCTTCAAAAATTAGTGGAGTTACCGCGGAAAAAGAAAAAAGCAGACGAACTTCTTGAAACACGTATTCAAGCGTTTTTCGATGAGAAAGCAAAAGAAAAAGAATATAAATTTATTTATACAATCAAAAAACCACTGGTCAAAGCTTTCAAAAGTGTTTTACTCCCTGCTTATGATAAACCAAAACATTCTGAGCATTTAATTGTTGGTGTTGCTTTTGAGCATAATTTCCTTTTGGTTAGAAGAATTTATCAATTTTTAAATGATTTAGGCTTTGTGGATTCTGCTCCTTATCAAGAGGAGTTGAATGAGCAATATGATTTGGTTATTAGTTCTTCTTTATTACCAAGAAAAAAATACCCAGAACTACCACTTTATTTTTGGGATTTATCTTATGATGAAGAAGAGCTAGCTGATTTATATCGAACATTACAGCAGCTTTTTGAGAAAAAAAACATTATTCAAGACTAACTAAACACACTTGTGATACGAGAAACTAACTAAAAAAGGGTGTGGGACAAAAGTAAAAAGTACTTTTGTTTCACACCCTAAATACGAATAAACGGTGGGAGCAGAAGTAACCCCTTCTTATTTCTCAGGGTTAAACACTCCTGTCCCAACCTCTAATCTTAGTATTTTTTTCTATTTATTCATATTTCACTTCAACCAGATACAATCCTTCTGGATGAGCCGTTGGTCCAGCTAAATTTCGATCTTTTGCTGCAATGATTTCAGGAATTAGTGTCTCATCCATCCGTCCGTTCCCCATTTTGAGCAGTGTTCCGACTAAAATCCGGATCATCTTATACAAGAAACCATCTCCCCGAAACGTAAAAATCAATTCATCCCCTGATTCATTAACTGCAAGACTCGCTTCATGAATCGTTCGAACCTTATCTTCTATCTCTGTTCCAGAAGCACAAAATGAAGTAAAATCATGTGTTCCGATTAAATCAGTCAATGCTCGTTGTATTTTTTCCGTATCGATTTCATAGGGAAAATAACTAGCATAGAATCGTTTGAACGGACTTCTTGGTTTACCGATATCTACTCGAAATTGATAGGTCTTTTCAATGACATGATACCTAGCATGAAACTCATCGGGAACGATTTCCACACGTTTTACAGCGATATCTTCAGGCGTTTGGGTATCTAATGCATAGCGCATCCTCTCCAAGTCTCTCTCCTGTGGGTAATCAAAGTGAATAACCTGTCCTACAGCATGAACACCAGCATCTGTCCGACCCGAGCCAAAAATCGTAATCGTTTTGCCATTATTCATTTTTCTTAATGTTTTTTCAAACTCTTCTTGAACGGTTCGCCCATTTGGTTGAGACTGAAATCCATTAAAATTCGTTCCGTCATACGCAATTATTGCTTTATAGCGTGGCATTTCTTTTCCACCTTTACTTCTAACTTCTTATAAATATCAATACTGCTGTTAATACCCCAAAAGCTAGCATCACGACAGTATCTGTCAAATGCCAATGAAGAATTCGATATTTCGTCCGGCCGTCTCCACCTTGATAACCGCGTGCTTCCATTGCAGTCGCCAAATCTTCTGCTCGATTAAAACTGCTGACAAACAACGGTATCAGTAGCGGTACAACAGCTTTCATTTTCTGAATCAAATTTCCTTCACCAAAATCGACTCCACGAGCACGCTGAGCGTTCATGATTTTCTCAGTTTCGTCCATTAATGTTGGCACAAAACGCAACGCGATCGACAACATCAACGAGACTTCATGAACAGGAAAACGAACCACTTTTAGCGGACGCAATAAATACTCGATCGCATCTGATAAATCCAGAGGCGGTGTTGTCAATGTTAATAGAGTAGACATAAAGATAATCAACACAAAACGGCAGAAAATAAATAAACCATTGATCACCCCAAATTCCGTGATCGTGAAAATTCCCCATTTAAAGTAAACTTCTCCACCTTGAGTAAACAGCATCTGTAAAGCGACCGTAAATAAAATCAACCAAATCAGTGGTTTGATTCCGCGTATAAAAAATCGAATATTCACTTTAGAAAGAAAAATTGCAAACAATGTAAAAACAGCTAATACGCTATACGTTTGCCAATTATTCGCTAAAAATATAATCCCAATAAAGTAAAAACTAGCAATCAGCTTGGCTCTTGGATCCATCTTATGAATAAATGAATCGCCTGGGATATAACGACCAAAAATCAATTTGTTCATCACAGGCCTTCACCTGCCTTTTTTAAGCCTTTTAATAAATCGTCAGCTAAAGCATCTGCAGTCAACGGTAATTCTTCAAAAGAAAAACCTTTCGCTAGTAATTTCTCTGCAAAGGTCGCAGCAGTTGGTACACCTAATTGTTTTTCTTTCAGCCAGTCAATGTCCTGGAATACTTCTTGCGGTGTACCTGCTTTAACGATTTGGCCTTGTTCTAATACGATCACATGATCTGCATAGTTAGCCACATCATCCATTAAATGAGTCACTAAAACGATCGTCATCCCACGTTCTTCATGCAGACGTTGAAACATTTCCATCATCTCTTTACGCCCTTGCGGATCAAGTCCTGCTGTTGGTTCATCTAAGACTAGTACTTCCGGTTCCATCGCCAAAACACCAGCAATCGCTACACGTCGCATTTGTCCTCCTGATAATTCAAACGGAGAGCGTTCTAAATGACTAGCATCTAGCCCAACTAACTCAAGCATTTCAGCAGCTAATCTTGCCGCATCTTCTCCTGATACGCCAAAATTCTTTGGACCAAAAGCAATGTCTTTTGCTACTGTTTCTTCAAATAGTTGAGCTTCTGGAAATTGAAAGACGATACCGACTTTTTTACGAATCGGTTTTAAATTTTTATTATTTGTTTCTGGAACAATCACTCGATCACCAATTGTTACGGTACCTTTTGTTGGTTTTACTAAAGCGTTCAAATGCTGCAGCAAGGTTGATTTCCCACTACCAGTATGACCAACAATTGCTGTATAAGAACCATTCTCTATCGTCAAATTCAAATCGAATAATGCCCGTTGTTCAAATGGTGTGTGGGGTTGGTAGGTAAAATCTACTTGTTCAAAACGGATGTCCATAACCAATCCACCATCCTTTCTTCAGTCAAATATTCATCTGGCACATCGACACCACGTTGTTTTAACGCAATTTTCAATTTTTCTGGGAAAGGAAGATCTAAGCCCATTTGAATCAATTCAGTTCCAGCTGAGAAAATTTTCTCTGGTGTGCCTTCACTAACTAGCTCACCTTGTTTCATCACTAAAATCCGATTTGCATTAGCCGCTTCATCAATATCATGAGTAATTGAGATAACCGTTAAGTTACTTTCTTCTTTGATTTTTTTGATTGTTGAAATAACTTCTTCCCGTCCTTCTGGATCAAGCATGCTTGTTGCTTCGTCCAAAATGATGATATCTGGACGTAAAGCAACAACACCGGCAATCGCTACACGCTGCTTTTGGCCACCAGACAAACGAGCTGGTTCACGTGTGGCAAAGGTACTCATTCGAACCTTTTCTAAGGCATCTTTCACTCGAACAAGCATTTCCTCTCGAGGAATACCTTGATTCTCTAAGCCAAATGCAACATCATCTTCTACTGTAGATCCGACAAATTGGTTATCAGGATTTTGAAACACCATCCCCACCATTTTACGAATATCCCAAACGTTCGTTTCATTCAGTTCTTTACCGCCAACTGAAATGCTGCCGGAAGCAGGTAATAACAATCCATTGATCGTTTTTGCCAATGTTGATTTCCCTGACCCATTATGTCCAATAATTGCAATCCACTCACCTTGTTGGATGGAAAAAGATACATCTTTCAAAGCGGGAGAAGCATCTTCTGGTTGATAGTTAAAATCGATATTTTTTAATTCAATTATCGGTTGCATCGCGTACTCCCTCAATTATTTAGTCTTACTAACACTAACAAAAAATCAGTGTTTTTTCAATCATCTATTCTTTTCTTTGCACTATTTTCTATTATAACAAAATAAGTCAATTTATGTATATTCTTATCTGTCATGACAGAAAGTTTTTTAAATAATCTATTTATTTACTTACAATAACTAAAAAGGATGAAAGAAAACTAAATTAGCCTTCTCACATCCTTCTTACTATTTACTAGTATTCCCTCCATTGAGGTAACGGTTATTGATTCAAATACTCAAATGCATATTGCGCATATAATTCCGCGCCAATTTCCATAGCATCCTCATCTACATTAAAACGTCCATGATGATGGGCCCACTGTGTATCTTTTTCTGGATTACCACAGCCGACCAAAGCAAAACAACCAGGTGTATTCTCAGTAAAGTAACTGAAATCTTCTCCTCCAGTGGTTGGTGGTTCTTGAATCAGCGCTGACTCCCCAAAGTTTTCTGTGATAATCGATTGAGCAAATAATGCATCTTCTTCATCATTGATCACAGGGACTGTTCCATAATTATAGTCTACTGCTGCTGTACCGCCATACATAGCCGCAGTTTGCTCCGCATAGCGTTTTAAAGCATTTTCCACACGATTACGCGTGGCAATACTAAAACAACGTACAGTGCCTTCTAACCGAGCATTTTCAGCAATCACATTAAACCGTGTACCAACATCCATTTTACCTACAGTCACTACAACTGGATCCAGTGGATTGGTCTCTCTAGAAACGACTGCCTGCACATTCATCACAAAAGAAGAAGCTATCATGGCAGCATCGACACAAGCATCTGGCATTGCGCCATGTCCACCGCGTCCTTTGAAATCGATTGAAAAAATATCTGCTGAAGCAAATGATGAGCCCACAACACAAGAGGCTGTTCCAGAAAGCATCTGCGACCAAATATGAATTCCGAAAACGTCATCCACACCTTCTACAGCCCCTTGAGCAACCATTGCTTTAGCACCCTGAGCATTTTCTTCTGATGGTTGAAAAATAAAACGAACCGTTCCTTTAATCTCCCCTTGCACTTCTTTTAGCGCTTTCGCTGCAGTCAACAACATAGCTGTATGGGCATCATGACCACACGCATGCATTTTCCCATCTTCTAATGACTTATAAGAGATACCCTCAGTCAACTCTTGAACAGGTAATGCATCCATATCCGCACGCAAGGCAACTGTCTTTCCAGGTTGACCACCAACTAGCTCTGCTATGATTCCTGTAGGTTCAGTCTTACGATAAGGAATACCGATTTTGTCTAACGTTTCAGCAACCTTTTCTGTTGTTCTAAATTCTTCAAATTGTAATTCTGGGTGTTGATGTAAGTCTCTTCTAAAATCGATCATTTCATCTTTATACTTTTGGATCAACATTTTTAATTCTTTCATTTTATTCCCTCTTCCCTATAAACTCAATAAAATACTTGAAAAGATTCCGGCTAATACAACTGACACAATGGTAACCGTTATAAAACCAGCAACCAACATTGGCGGCATCATATGACTGGTCAGCGCTTCTTTTTCTTTTTCGTCTTCTGTTAATGACTGGATGACTTCGTTGGTAATGATATAATCAGCTGGAAATCCATATAAAGCAGTCAATGATACAGCAAAGGCCATTTCTTTACTAACGCCTAATAATTTTCCGACAACTGCTGAAAAGACATACATCCCGATAACACCAATAACAATAATACCAACCATTGGTAAAAATAATTCCTCTAACATTTCTGGTGTTGCTTTCTTTAATCCATCAAATATAAATAACATTAATCCCAAAATGGCAAAACCAAAACTATTCGCTTTTTTCAGTGGTTGTTTCTCTAAAAATCCTACTGAAGAAGCGACAACTCCAAAGAATAAACATAAGACAAACGGGCTAATTGAAACAAATGGCGCACTCCATACTGAAACATAATATGCCACTAAAGCCACAATCGCTAAACGAAAGATTCTTGAAAAATCAGTATGGTATTTTTTAGGAATAGTTTCAAATAATCTTGGTATGTCTTCCTCGGCCTCTTTCTCGCCATTTTCTTGCTCATGAACAGGTGTCCACTCGCCTTTTCGGTACTTTTCTAGCATTCGTTTTCCTTCTTTTTTTAGCATAATAGAAGTTAACGGATAACCAGCAAAACCTTGCATTACATATATCAAAATAGCTAAAACTGATAATGATGTCAGTCCTGCTGTTTGAGCTGCTTCTGACATGATCAAAGATGAAACTACCCCTCCAACCAGCGGTGGAACTGCCACTAAAACCGTTTGGAAATCGAAAACTATTGATCCTAGCGTTAATAATAATACGACAATACCTAAAATCCCTGAAAGTGTGATCACAATTGTTTTCCATTGATTGGCTAGTTCTTTAATCGATAATAAAGTTCCCATATTTGTAATTAGTAGGTACATTAATAACGTCGCAACTACTGGTGAAATCCCAGCAATCTCAACAATATTCTCTGGAAAAAAAGTCCAATACCCAACAACAAATAATACTGCACAGACAAAAACAGATGAAATCCATGCTTTCGTTTTACTTGATACGACATCTCCAATATACAAAATAGCCATCAATAACGTGAAAGCTGTCATTTGTGCCATGTTACTCCCCCTTTAAGTCATTACTCTTTATTTGTCTGAAAATTCCGACTAATAAAAGTATACTAAAAATTACACCTAGATGCAATAACATAACACACTTTCTTATCTTTCCCTGTAGCAAACAAAAAAGTCCTAAGAAAAAATCTTAGGACAAAAAAATACACCTTATAATATGATGAGTGCTTCCCTGCCGAACAAGTTCGACAGAGAAAGCGTTGAGCTAGACTAGGAGTCGCCTCCAACATCATAACACTCTAAAAGAATCATCTATAAAGTGACGGTATAGTTTGATTATTTAACAAATTCGATAATTACCATTGGTGCTGCATCTCCGCGTCTTGGTTCTGTCTTCAAGATACGAGTGTAACCACCTTGGCGTTCAGCGTAACGAGGTGCAAGGTCATTGAATAACTTTTGTAAAGCTGATTCAACAACGATTTTTTCGTCTTCTTCACGAACGCTAGCAACTTCATTACGTACAAAAGTAGCTGCTTGACGACGAGCATGAAGATCTCCACGTTTGCCTAAAGTAATCATTTTTTCTGTAGTCGAACGAATTTCTTTCGCACGAGCTTCAGTCGTAACGATACGTTCATTGATAATTAAATCAGTAGTTAAGTCACGCAACATTGCCTTACGTTGGCTTGATGTGCGTCCTAATTTACGATAACCCACGTTGGTTTTCCTCCTTCGTAAAAAGTATTAATCGTCTTTACGTAAGCCTAAACCTAAATCATGTAGTTTTAGTTTAACCTCTTCAAGAGATTTACGACCTAAATTACGTACTTTGATCATTTCTGGTTCAGATTTATTTGTAAGTTCTTGTACAGTGTTAATACCTGCACGTTTTAAACAGTTATATGAACGAACAGACAAGTCTAGTTCTTCGATGGTCATTTCTAGCATTTTTTCTTTTTGTGTTTCTTCTTTTTCAACCATGATTTCAGCGTTTTTCGCTTCATCAGTAAGGTTAACAAAGATGTCTAAATGCTCCGTCATAATCTTAGCAGCTAAGCTAAGGGCTTCTTGAGGAATGATTGAACCATCAGTCCATATTTCCATTGTTAATTTGTCGAAGTCATCACGACGACCAACACGAGTGTTTTCTACTTGATAGTTCACACGACGAACTGGTGTATAGATGGAATCAACAGGTAGAACACCAATTGGCATATCTTCCTTTTTGTTTTCGTCTGCTTGAACATAGCCACGACCAGGTTTCACTGTTAAGCGAGCATGGAAAGTAGCTCCTTCAGAGACACTACAGATAATTAAATCTTTATTCAAGATCTCAACATCGCTGTCGACGATAATATCGCCAGCAGTTACTGTAGCAGGTCCTGTAATATCGATCTCAAGGGTTTTTTCTTCTTCTGCGTAAAGCTTAAGAGCTAAACCTTTAATATTCAAAATAATTTGAGTTACGTCTTCTCTCACACCTTTAATGGTAGAGAATTCATGCAACACACCATCGATCTGAATATTTGTAATAGCCGCACCCGGCAGAGAAGATAATAAAATACGACGTAGAGAATTACCTAAAGTAGTCCCGTAACCTCTTTCCAGTGGTTCAACGACGAACTTGCCATAATCTCTATTCTCATCAATTTTTTCGATTCTTGGTTTTTCAAATTCAATCATTCTTATCTATACCCCTTTCAAAACGAAAAGTGTCTTGTTCAATGACGTTCTTAATTCAAACTCAGAATGAGTGGCACTCATTAAACACGACGGCGTTTTGGAGGGCGGCATCCATTATGAGGAACTGGAGTCACGTCACGAATTGCAGTCACTTCTAAACCTGTTGCTTGCAATGAACGAATCGCTGCTTCACGTCCAGAACCTGGTCCTTTAACTGTTACATCAACAGTTTTAAGTCCGTGTTCTTGTGCTGCTTTAGTTGCAGCTTCTGCGGCCATTTGAGCTGCAAACGGTGTTGATTTTTTGCTTCCTTTAAAACCTAATGATCCTGCTGATGACCATGCTAATGCATTACCATGACTGTCAGTGATCATTACAATTGTATTGTTGAATGTAGAATGGATATGTGCAATCCCAGTTTCTATATTCTTTTTCACACGGCGTTTACGACTAACTTTTTTTGCTGCCATGAAGATCTAACCTCCTTCACTTAGGAATTATTTTTTCTTGCCTGCTACAGTACGAGCTGGGCCTTTACGAGTACGTGCATTATTTTTCGTGTTTTGTCCACGAGTTGGTAATCCACGACGGTGACGGATTCCACGGTATGAACCGATTTCCATCAGACGCTTGATGTTCAAGTTCACTTCACGACGAAGATCACCTTCAACTTTTAACTTATCAATTTCCGCACGGATAGCATCTGTTTGATCATTCGTTAAATCACGAACACGAATATCTTCAGATACGCCAACGTTTGCTAAAACTTTTTTAGCAGTAGTATTACCAATACCAAAAATATAAGTAAGAGAAATTACTACACGTTTATCACGAGGGATGTCTACTCCTGCAATACGAGCCATTCTACGTTACACCTCCTATTATCCTTGACGTTGTTTATGTTTTGGATTTGCTGGGCAAATGACCATAACACGTCCTTTACGGCGAATTACTTTACAATGTTCACACATTGGTTTTACTGATGGTCTTACTTTCATGATAATACCTCCCTGAATTTTACGGAGTACAATTATTTAAAGCGATAAGTGATTCGACCACGAGTTAAATCATATGGAGATAACTCAACAGTTACTTTATCTCCAGGTAAAATTCGAATATAGTGCATACGGATCTTACCGGAAACAGTAGCAAGAACTTGGTGTCCATTTTCTAGTTCAACTTTAAACATTGCATTCGGCAAAGTTTCGACGACTGTACCTTCGACTTCAATCATATCTTCTTTAGCCACGCACAGTACCTCCTTGTACTTGTTTCGCATTTTCACACGATAAAATGGCGGAAACTTCAGCCCCCACCTAGAATTTTCAATTAAACCTCTACAAAAAGGTAGAAGTCGGACTGATATATTCTATCATAAACTATTCTATTTGGCAAGAGAATCTGTATCAAACAAAATGGTAAGTTTGCGGCAATTCAGACAACTATCTTTTTTCAATGATTTCTTTCACTTCAGAAAAAACAGTATCGATCTCGCGATTCCCATCTATTGTATACAATACGTTTTTAGCCTTGTAAAAGTCTAAAATTGGCGCACTGCTTTTGATGTTGACTGCCAGACGGTTTTTGACCGTTTCAGGCTTATCATCTTCTCTTTGATAAAATTCATGTCCGCCGCAACGATCACATGTTCCTTCTACAGTCGGAGGATTGAAGATTTTATGATAAGTTGCGCCACATGAACGGCATATAAACCGGCCAGCTAAGCGTTCAACTAAAATCTCTTCTTCAACATGGATGTCGATGACAGCATCAATTTTTTTATTTAATTCTATTAACATTTTATCTAATGCTTCTGCTTGATCCAAAGTACGTGGAAAACCATCTAATAAAAAGCCTTTATCAGTATCAGGTTCTGCCAAACGTTCTTTGACAATTCCATTTGTTACATCGTCTGGAACCAAAGCACCTTTATCGATATAAGATTTCGCTTCTAAGCCAAGAGCAGTTTCGTTTTTCATCGCTGCACGGAACATATCTCCTGTAGAAATATGAGGAATACCATAAGTATCCACGATCTGTTCAGCTTGAGTTCCTTTGCCTGCTCCAGGCAATCCCATTAAAATGAGGTTCATTTCATTTCCTCCTAATTTTAAAGGCTGGCTTTTGAAGCTAGCCTAGCGAGAGAATGGTGCTGAGGGATAAATCCTCAACACACGACTCTTACTTATTGATAAAGCCAACATATTGACGTTTCAACATTAAACCTTCTAATTGTTTCGCTGTTTCTAAAGCAACACCAATCACAATCAGTAAGCTTGTTCCTCCTAGACCGATAGATTGCGGTAACTTCCAAATCATTTGAGCAATGATCGGTAGTAATGCAACTAAACCTAGGAATATAGAACCGACAACACTTAGTCTCATTAACATTCCAGAAATATATTCTTCTGTCCCTTTACCTGGTCGAACGCTTGGAATATAGCTTCCTTGTTTTTGTAAGTTTTCCGCTAATTTCTCAGGGTTAACTTGAACAAAAGCATAGAAGAATGTGAAAGCAACGATCAGTACAGTATAAATAATTGCACCTGGAACGGTATTGTAACTAAAAATTTGTGTCATTACATCATACCAACCTTCACCAGAATAACTCTTAGAAAAGGCTTGTAAAACAGCATTAGGCGTTGCAATCAACGAACTAGCAAAGATAACTGGGATAACACCGGCAGCATTTACTTTTAACGGTAAATAACTACTTGTTGGTGCACCAGAAACTCGTTTTGTATATTGGATCGGAATTTTTCGTTCTGCTTGCTGGAAAAATGTTACTAATGTAACAATAACCAAAATTGCAACGATTAAAATTGCAATAAAGATCGCAGATTGCCAAATTCTAGAAGACTCAATATTGATAAAGTAATCGTCAACGATTTCTTTGATTCCTTCTGGCAAACGAGAAATAATCCCCGCGAAGATAATCATTGAAACACCATTACCGATTCCTTTTTCAGTAATTTGTTCTCCTAACCAAGTCACAAACATTGTTCCACCGGTTAAAATCACAGAAATCATTACAAAAGTGCTGATGTTAGGATTTTTTACGATCCCAACAGAACTTAATTGATTGAATCCAGCAGTAATCCCAAAAGATTGAGCTATACCCAAGACAATCGTTAGATATCTTGTTGCTTGATTCAATTTCTTACGTCCAACTTCACCTTGTTTCGACCATTCTACAAATTTTGGTACGATATCCATTTGTAATAATTGAATGATGATCGATGCTGTAATGTATGGCGAAACCCCCATCGAGAAGATAGAGAAGTTTTGCATAGCACTACCACTGACCATATTCAACATATTTAAAAATGGTAAATTGCTTAAGTCTTGCAAACCTTTTGCATTTACGCCAGGTACAGTTATATGCGCACCTAAACGAAATACAAAAAGAATGAATACAGTAAACAAAATTTTTGATCTAATGTCTTTGACTTTAAAAGCATCTTTTAATAGTTTAAACATTAGATCACCTCGATTGATCCACCAGCTGCAACAATTGCTTCTTCTGCTGCTTTAGAGAATTTAGCTGCTTTCACAGTTAATTTTTTAGTTGTTAATTCACCATTAGCAAGTACTTTGATTCCAGCTTTTTCGTTTTTCACGATTCCAGCTTCGATTAAGCCTGCAGGTGTTACTTCAGTTCCATCTTCGAAACGATTTAAGACATCTAAGTTGATGACTGCATAATCTTTGCGGTTGATGTTCGTGAAGCCGCGTTTTGGTAAACGACGGAATAATGGAGTTTGACCCCCTTCAAATCCAAGTCTTACACCACCGCCTGAACGAGCTTTTTGCCCTTTTTGTCCACGGCCGGCAGTTTTACCATTACCAGATGAAGTACCACGTCCAACACGGTTACGTACTTGGCGTGAACCTTCAGCAGGTTTCAATTCATGAAGTTTCATTGGTTTGGCACCTCCTTAACAATGTACTATTGTAAATTAAACTTCTTCAACGTCCACTAAATGTGACACAGTGTTGATCATACCTTTGATTGCTTCGTTCGCAGGTTTCACAACAGAGCTGTTTAGTTTACCTAAACCTAGTGCTTTAACTGTATCTTTTTGGTTTTGAGGACGTCCGATAACGCTGCGTTTTAATGTAACTTTTAATTCAGCCATTATTTTGTCCTCCTTATCCTAAGATTTCTTCTACAGATTTACCGCGAAGTGCTGCCACTTCTTCGGCACGTTTTAATTGTTTTAACCCTTCAACTGTTGCGCGAACAACGTTGATTGGTGTATTTGAACCTAATGATTTTGATGTGATATCTGCTACACCAGCTAATTCCAATACGGCACGAACTGGTCCACCAGCGGCTACCCCAGAACCTTCTACTGCAGGTTTCATAAGGATACGGCCACCACCAAATACCCCGATCACTTCGTGAGGGATACTAGAACCAACCATAGGCACTTCAACTAAGTTTTTCTTCGCGTCTTCGATTGCTTTACGGATTGCTTCTGGCACTTCTTGTGCTTTACCAGTCCCAAAGCCAACGTGACCGTTTTTATCTCCCACAACAACTAGTGCTGCAAAGCGTAGACGACGTCCACCTTTAACAACTTTAGTTACACGGTTGATAGAAACCACGCGGTCTTCTAATTCCAAGTGTTTTGGATCAATATAAACCATGAATGGTGTTCCTCCTTCTCCTAAAATTCTAGTCCATTTTCACGCGCTGCTTCAGCTAAAGCTTGCACGCGGCCATGGTAAAGGTATCCACCACGGTCAAAGACTACTACTTTAACGCCTTTTTCAGCGGCACGTTCAGCGATTAATTTACCAACAGCTGCGGCTGTTTCTGTTTTGTTTCCACCTGAAATTTCTTTATCTAAGGCAGAGGCACTTGCTAGCGTTACACCCGCTACGTCATCAATGATTTGAGCGTAGATGTTTTTGTTAGAACGGAATACGTTCAAGCGTGGGCACTCAGCAGTACCAGAGATTTTGTTACGTACACGACGATGTCTCTTTTGACGTGTTTTGTTTTTATCTGGTTTTGTAATCACAATTGTCACCTCTTTATATTTGCTAGCTATTAAGCTGCGATAGACAACGGATCGTTATTTTTCAAACAGTGTTGAAAAATAACTCTCAAGCTGCTATTATTTACCAGTTTTACCTTCTTTACGACGTACGAATTCGCCAACATAACGGATTCCTTTGCCTTTATAAGGTTCTGGAGGACGAGTACCACGAATATTTGCTGCTAATTCACCAACGTGTTCTTTGTTAGCGCCTTTTACAACGACTTGTGTATTCGAAGGTACTTCTACAGTTACACCAGCTGGTGGTGTGATTTCTACTGGATGAGAATACCCAACGTTAAGAACTAATGTAGTCCCTTGCATTTGAGCACGGTATCCAACCCCGATAAGTTCAAGACCTTTTTCAAAGCCTGTACTTACACCAACAACCATGTTGTTGAAGTTCGCACGAGTTGTTCCGTGAATTGTTTTCATGTCTTTGCTATCATTTGGACGAGTGAATGTTACTTCATTTCCTTCGATATTCATTTTGATATCAGCAGAAAATTCACGTGTTAATTCACCTTTAGGTCCTTTTACAGTAATGTTGTTTCCTTCTTGTTTGACTTCAACGCCAGCAGGAAGTACAACGATTTTATTACCAATACGGCTCACTTAGAGACACCTCCTTGTGTGTTTTTTTAAATTACCATACGTAGGCGATTACTTCGCCGCCGATGTTTTTAGCTCTTGCTTCTTTATCAGTTACAACACCTTCAGAAGTAGAGATAATCGCGATTCCTAGACCATTCAATACTTTAGGCACTTCGTCAGATTTGACATAAGCACGTAAACCTGGTTTAGAGATACGTTTTAAGTTTGTGATAACACGTTCTTCGTTTTTACCGTATTTAAGGAAAACACGAATCACGCCTTGTTTGTCATCTTCGATATATTCTACATCGCGTACAAAACCTTCACGTTTCAAGATTTCAGCGATATCACGTTTGATTTTTGACGCAGGCACTTCTAAGCTTTCATGTTTAACCATGTTTGCATTACGAATGCGCGTTAGAAAATCTGCAATTGGATCTGTCATGACCATTGAACTATTTACCTCCTTTATGCGAGTTTACTTGTTTACCAGCTAGCTTTCTTCACGCCGGGAATTTGACCTTTATAGGCAAGTTCGCGGAAGCAAATACGGCAAAGATGAAATTTACGATAAACTGAATGTGGACGTCCGCAACGTTCACAACGAGTATACGCTTGTGTTGAATGTTTTGCAGGGCGTTTGTTTTTAGCAATCATTGATTTTTTAGCCACGTAGTTCGCCTCCTTTTATTATTTTTGGAATGGCATACCTAATTGTGCCAACAATTCACGAGATTCTTCATCTGTGTTTGCTGTTGTTACAATAACGATGTCCATACCGCGTACTTTATCTACTAAATCATAATCAACTTCTGGGAAGATTAATTGTTCTTTAATACCTAAAGTGTAGTTACCACGTCCATCGAAGGCTTTTTTGCTTACTCCGTGGAAGTCACGTACACGAGGTAGAGAAACAGATACTAATTTATCTAAAAATTCGTACATTCTTTCTCCGCGTAATGTAACTTTCGCACCGATTGGCATTCCTTCACGTAAACGGAAACCAGCGATTGATTTCTTAGCTTTAGTGATTAAAGGTTTTTGACCTGTGATCAATGCTAATTCTTCAACTGCTTTATCTAAGTTTTTCGCGTTTGAAACAGCGTCACCCACACCCATGTTAATAACGATTTTATCAACTTTAGGTGTTTGCATAACTGAACTATAATTAAATTTTTCCACTAATGATGGAGTAATTTCTTTAATATATTTTTCTTTCAGGCGGTTCATTTAGTAAGCCCCTCCTTCCTTTTAATCTATTTATCTAAGACTTCACCGGTTTTTTTAGAAACACGGACTTTTTTACCATCGACTTCTTTGTAACCTACACGACCAGCTACACCTGTTCCGTCAATCACCATTACATTAGAAACATGAATCGGCGCTTCGACTTCTAGGATTCCGCCTTGCGGCGCTGCTTGGTTAGGTTTTTGGTGTTTTTTCATGATGTTAACACCTTCAACGATGACTTTGTCTTTTTTAGGAAACGCTGCTAATACAACGCCTTCTTTATTTTTGTCTTTACCAGTGATAATTTTCACTTTATCGCCTTTTTTAACAAACATTACTGTTTCGCACCTCCTTTGATACGTGTCCTGATTATAATACTTCTGGTGCTAGAGAAACGATCTTCATGAAGTTGTTTTCACGTAATTCACGTGCAACAGGACCGAAGATACGAGTTCCACGCGGGCTTTTATCATCACGAATAATTACAGCAGCATTTTCATCAAATTTGATGTATGAACCGTCTGTACGACGAGCTCCTGATTTTGTACGAACGATAACGGCTTTTACGACTTCACCTTTTTTGACAACCCCACCTGGCGTTGCATGTTTAACCGTAGCAACAATCACGTCACCAATATTAGCAGTTTTACGTCCAGAACCACCTAGTACTTTAATCGTTAAGATTTCACGAGCACCTGAGTTATCTGCGACTTTTAATCGGCTTTCTTGTTGGATCACGATGTGTATCCCCCTTTCAGATTTTATGTTTCAATCTATATAGGAAAATCTCGTTTTTATTAGATAATAACTGCTTCTTCGACTACCTCTAGTAAACGGAAACGTTTTGTAGCTGATAATGGACGAGTTTCCATGATTCTTACGATGTCTCCAACTTTTGCAGTGTTGTTTTCATCATGAGCTTTGTATTTCTTAGAATATTTCATACGTTTACCATAAATAGGATGGTTTTTCTTTGTTTCTACGACAACAGTGATAGTTTTATCCATCTTATCTGAAACAACACGACCTTGGTAAACTTTGCGTTGATTTCTTTCTTCAGTCATACGCGTTTGGCCTCCTTCCACTATTAGTTAGCTTGTTCACGCAATACTGTTTTGATGCGTGCAATCGATTGACGTACTTCTTGAATACGTGCAGTGTTTTCTAATTGACCTGTTGCTAGTTGGAATCTAAGATTAAATAATTCTTCTTTGAATTGCTTTTCTTTTTCAAGCATTTCGGCAGTGGTTAATTCTCTGATTTCTTTAACCTTCATTCGATTCACCACCCATTTCCTCACGTTTTACAATTTTGGTTTTCACCGGTAATTTGTGGGATGCAAGGCGAAGTGCTTCACGAGCTACTTCTTCAGGTACGCCTGCGATTTCAAACATGATCTTGCCACGTTTAACTGGTGAAACCCAGCCTTCAGGTGCCCCTTTACCTTTACCCATACGAACACCGATAGCTTTACTTGTGTATGATTTGTGAGGGAAAATTTTAATCCATACTTTCCCGCCACGTTTCATATAACGAGTCATAGCAATACGGGCAGCTTCGATTTGTCGGTTAGTAATCCAGTGAGATTCAGTTGCTTGTAAACCCCATTCACCAAATGTTACTTCTTTTCCACCTTTGGCTTCACCACGCATTTTACCTCTAAATTCACGACGGTGTTTTACACGTTTAGGTACTAACATGATTATTTCCCTCCTTTCTCAGCGTTTTTTTTCGTTGGAAGAATTTCTCCACGGTAAATCCACACTTTAACTCCTAATTTTCCGTAAGTTGTGTCTGCTTCTTCCCATGCGTAATCAATATCAGCACGCAAAGTGTGAAGTGGAACTGTACCTTCAGAGTAACCTTCTGAACGAGCGATATCAGCACCGTTTAAACGACCTGATACTTGTGTTTTGATTCCTTTAGCGCCTGAACGCATAGTGCGTTGGATCGCTTGTTTTTGAGCACGACGGAAAGCAACACGGTTTTCTAATTGACGTGCAATTCCTTCGCCTACTAATTTTGCATCTAAATCTGGTTTTTTGATTTCAATGATGTTGATATGAACTCTTTTACCAGTCAATGAATTTAATGATTTTCTTAGGTTTTCGACTTCAGATCCGCCTTTACCGATAACCATACCTGGTTTAGCTGTGTGGATTGAAATATTCACACGATTTGCAGCGCGCTCGATCTCAATTGTAGACACAGCGGCATCAGCAAGTTTTGTCGCGATAAATTTACGGATTCTTAAATCTTCGTGTAAGAACTCAGCATACTCTTTTTCAGCATACCATTTTGCATCCCAGTCGCGGATGATGCCTACACGCATTCCTATTGGATGTACTTTTTGACCCACTGATTGTCCCTCCTCTTAATCTTTTAAGGTTCGGTTGCCACTATTTCAAAATGCTAATGCATTAAGAATAATGGACCTCCTCTTATCAAGTGACATCTGTTTAAAACAGATTATTTTTCTGATACGACTACTGTAAGATGACTTGTACGTTTATTGATTGGTGATGCTGAACCTTTTGCACGTGGACGGAAGCGTTTCATTGTTGGTCCTTCGTTGACAAATGCTTCAGATACTACTAAGTTTTCAACGTCTAAGTCAAAGTTATTTTCTGCGTTAGCAACTGCTGACATTAAAACTTTTTCAATGATTCCAGCAGATTTGTTTGGCATGAATTTCAAGATAGAAATTGCATCCGCAACGCTTTTACCTCTGATAAGATCGATTACTAAACGGGCTTTACGAGGTGAAGTGCGAACTGTTTTAGCAGTTGCCTTAGCTGATGTAATTTGTTCTGACATTTGCATTTCCTCCCCTCAAAATTAACGTCTAGTTTTCTTATCGTCGGCTCCGTGGCCACGATAAGTTCTAGTTGGTGCAAATTCACCTAATTTATGTCCTACCATGTCTTCTTGGATGTATACAGGAACGTGTTTACGTCCATCATATACGGCAATTGTAAATCCAACAAATGTTGGAAAAATTGTAGAACGGCGAGACCAAGTTTTAATTACTTTCTTTTTTTCGGCACCTTGTTGAGCTTCTACTTTTTTCATTAAATGCTCATCAGCGAAAGGTCCTTTTTTCAAACTACGACCCATGGTGAACCTCCTCTCAAAATGTACGACACATGGTCAAAAAAATTATTTAGTACGACGACGAACGATAAGTTTGTCTGATTTAGCTTTTTTATTACGAGTTTTCAAGCCGATAGCTGGTTGACCCCAAGGTGATACTGGAGCTTTACGTCCAATCGGTTGTTTACCTTCACCACCACCGTGTGGGTGATCGTTCGGGTTCATTACGCTACCACGTACAGTTGGGCGTTTACGCATCCAACGAGAGCGGCCTGCTTTACCAATGTTGATTAATTCGTGTTGTTCGTTACCAACTGAACCGATTGTTGCACGGCAAGTTGCCAAGATCATACGAACTTCACCTGAGTTCAAACGGATTAATACGTATTTGCCTTCTTTACCAAGTACTTGAGCACTTGTTCCAGCAGAACGGATCAATTGACCGCCTTTACCAGGTTTCATTTCAATATTGTGGACAACAGTACCTACTGGAATATTTTCCAATGGTAATGCGTTCCCTACTTTAATATCTGCTTCAGTACCGGAAACAAGGCGCATGCCTACTTCCAATCCTTTTGGTGCTAGAATGTATGCTTTGATTCCATCTTCGTAATGTACTAACGCGATGTTAGCAGAACGGTTTGGATCATACTCGATAGTTTTGACAACCGCTACAACGTTATCTTTATTACGTTTGAAGTCGATCATACGGTATTGACGTTTGTGACCGCCACCTTGATGACGAACTGTAATACGACCATTGTTGTTACGACCGGCATGGTTTTTTAATGGCGCCAACAACGATTTTTCAGGTGTTGATGTCGTGATTTCAGCAAAATCAGATGCTGTCATATTACGACGGCCATTTGTGGTAGGTTTATACTTTTTAATCGCCACGTCTTTTTCCCTCCCATTTAATAGTTAACATGGACTGCTTATTCAGCAGCATCGAAAATTTGAATTTCTTTTGAATCATCTGTTAATGTCACAACAGCTTTGCGACGTTTTTTTGTGTAACCAGCGTGTTTGCCCATACGTTTAAATTTAGGGCGCACGTTAATGATGTTTACGTTTTTAACTTTAACATCAAATGCTGCTACAACAGCTTGTTTTACTAAAGTTTTGTTTGCGCGAGTGTCCACTTCGAAAGTGTATTTCTTTTCGTCCATAGCAAGCATGGATTTTTCAGTGATCACTGGGCGTTTGATTACGTCTAGTAAGTTCATTATGCAAGCACCTCCTCAATTTGAGTAAGAGCAGTTTGTGTTGCCAATACTTTAGTATTAGAAACGATATCTAAAACACTTACGTTATCAGAAGTTACTACAGAAACGTTTGGTAGATTACGTGCAGACAATGCTGCAAAATCATTTCCTGTTTCTAAAACAACTAATACTTTCGCATCAATAGATAAGTTAGTTAAAACTTGTTTGAATTCTTTTGTTTTTGGTGCATCAAAGCCTAACGCTTCAACTGCTACCAAGTTGTTTTCAGCAACTTTATCTGACAATACAGATTTCATTGCTAAACGACGAACTTTTTTAGGAAGTTTGTAGCTGTAAGAACGCGGTGTTGGTCCGAAGACTACGCCACCTCCACGCCATTGTGGTGAACGAATTGAACCTTGACGAGCACGACCAGTTCCTTTTTGACGCCATGGTTTACGGCCACCGCCACGAACTTCTCCGCGGTGTTTTACTGAGTGTGTACCTTGTCTTAATGAAGCACGTTGCATGATGATTGCATCGTAGACAACAGTTTCATTTGGTTCGATTCCGAAAATCTCTTCGTTTAAAGTGATTTCACCATTTTGAGTTCCATCTTGTTTAAATAATGCTACATTCGGCATTCCTTAGTTCCTCCTTTCCCTACGCTTATTTAGCTTTCACAGCTGATTTGATTGTGATTAATGATTTTTTCGCTCCAGGAATGTTACCTTTGATCATGATTACATTTCTTTCAGCGTCCACTTTAACAATTTCAAGGTTTTGAATTGTTACGCGGTTGCCACCCATACGGCCAGCAAGTTTTTTATTTTTAAATACACGGTTAGGCGCAACTGGACCCATTGACCCAGGACGACGGTGGTAACGAGAACCGTGAGACATTGGTCCGCGGCTTTGTCCGTGACGTTTGATAACGCCTTGGAATCCTTTACCTTTCGAAGTCCCTGTAACATCAATAATGTCTCCTGCTTGGAAAACATCTACCTTAATTTCTTTACCTACTTCATATTCTCCTAGCTCAACATTTTTGAATTCCTTAATGAAGCGCTTAGGAGCCGTGTTTGCTTTTGCAACATGACCTTTCGCAGGTTTGTTTGATAAAACTTCACGTTTGTCTTGGTAACCGATTTGGATAGCTTCGTATCCATCAGTCTCAACAGTTTTTACTTGTAAAACTACGTTTGGCGTAGCTTCAACTACTGTTACTGGAATTAACTCACCAGACTCAGTAAAGATTTGTGTCATTCCCACTTTTTTCCCTAAGATTCCTTTGGTCATGAGTACACCTCCATTGTCTTGATTTTATAGTTTGATTTCAATATTCACACCAGATGGTAAGTCAAGCTTCATTAAAGCATCAACTGTTTTTGGTGTTGGGTTCACAATGTCGATTAGACGTTTGTGCGTACGCATTTCGAATTGTTCGCGTGAATCTTTGTATTTATGAGTCGCACGAATAACTGTGTAAAGCGAGCGTTCTGTTGGTAATGGAATTGGTCCTGACACGTCAGCTCCAGTTCTTTTTGCTGTTTCCACAATTTTATCCGCTGATTGATCTAAAATACGGTGTTCATACGCTTTTAAACGGATACGAATTTTTTGTTTTGCCATCTTGTTCCCTCCTTCGCCTATTTTGAAAGTAGACATAGCTCCACGAAAATTTTTCCGTCACGCTCGTTCGTGGCAAAGCGTCCGGGCGTGTCGCAACCTCTCGTTTCTTAGCCGGTAGATCAAAAGCTTGATTTACCAATGCTTATTACACTTCTGTAAATAGCACCTTTGTAATTATATTATAGAAACATAGTAATAGCAAGGTTTTTTTCAGAAAAAAGATTTTTTTTTACTGCAAGCATTTTCTTGAAAAGCATTATAGTATCCTAAACTAATTTAAACATGCTTATCTATCCATATTATAGTAGAAAAAATCGGAACATAAATGCTTATTCGAATTTCAAGTGGCTGGGATATAACTTTACGAGCTATATCCCAGCCACTTGCTTATTTCAATTCTTCTCTTTTAATAATCTCAGTAAGTTTCAAAAAATTTCTTAAGTGAACTCCTAATAAAATAACTGTAATCCCTATAACTAGCACAAGTAAGGCAAGTAAAACATTACTTCTTCCTTCGCTTCTATTCAGCAATACAGGTATTAAATAGCTCAGTGGAACTAATGCAGCTAATGCAATCATACCTTGAAATTTCACAACTTTTTTTGCCATTTCCGCACGAGACGGGGCATCACTAAAAATAGCATTTTCTTCTTCTATTTCAGATTTTAGCTTTCTAAAATAATACCAATTACCATATTTATAAAAATACTCCCAACCACAATCTTCAAATAATTGTAGATATTCTCCCAAGTCATTTCCTTGTTGTTTAAAATCTAGTTGGTATACATACTCTTGCGGTTCACATTTTTCAAAAATATAGGTACTAAACGGTAGTTTTAAATCCACCATTTTCCACCCATTTTTATGTTCTTCTTGTAAAAAATTTTCTTCCTCTACATAATCTGCCAACTCAAATCGCCTTCTTATTTTTTTAGTCTCCATCGATTTTCTCCCCAATACTATTTTTATACAATCGTTTAATTCGATTGATTTCGTGAACAAGTATTTCTTCTCCAAGAGCTGTTATTAGATAGCTTTTTCGTCTGTTTTCTTCTTTTGTCGCTTGTATCAAACCATCTTTCTCCATTTTACTGAGACTTCCATACATCGTTCCTGCACTAATAATAATTTCTTGCCCTGTCAGCTCTTTCACATACTGAATGATATTATATCCATGACGCTCTTCTTTAAGTGCGAACAATATATAAAAACCTGTTTCCGTCATTGGTATATAGATTCGTTTTAGCTTTTCTTCCATCCATCCGTTCCTTCTTTTCTTTTTTATATCGAGTCACGATACATCACATCCCTACATTACATCGAACCTCGATATAAGTCAAGCCCATTTTAAAGGAAAGTTGTTAAAAATTAAAAACAAAAAAAGCCGAAGGGGAATCCCTTCGACTTACGTCCGAGTACGCCGATGTTTTACGTCGGTTTTGTTACTTTATATTAATCTGTAATTATTTAGTGATTTCAGAAACAACGCCTGAACCAACAGTACGTCCGCCTTCACGAATAGAGAAACGAGTTCCGTCTTCGATAGCGATTGGGTGGATTAATTCAACGTCCATTGCAACGTTATCACCAGGCATTACCATTTCAACGCCTTCTGGTAATTCAACTACACCAGTTACGTCAGTTGTACGGAAGTAGAACTGAGGACGGTAGTTAGTGAAGAATGGAGTGTGACGTCCGCCTTCTTCTTTTGATAAAACATAAACTTCAGCTTTAAATTTTGTGTGTGGAGTGATTGAAGCAGGTTTTGCCAATACTTGTCCACGCTCGATATCTTCACGTGCAACACCACGTAATAAAGCACCGATGTTATCGCCAGCTTCAGCGTAGTCTAACAATTTACGGAACATTTCAACACCAGTAACTGTTGTTTTAGCAGTATCTTCTTTAATACCAACGATTTCGATTTCGTCACCAACGCGAACTTCTCCACGTTCAACACGGCCAGTAGCAACTGTACCACGTCCAGTGATTGAGAATACGTCTTCGACTGGCATCATGAATGGTTTGTCAGTATCACGAGTTGGAGTTGGGATGTACTCGTCAACTGCAGCCATTAATTCCATGATTTTTTCTTCGTATGAAGCGTCGCCTTCTAATGCTTTCAAAGCAGAACCAGCGATAACAGGAGTGTCGTCACCTGGGAAATCATATTCAGATAATAAATCACGAACTTCCATTTCTACTAATTCTAATAATTCTTCGTCATCTACCATATCCATTTTGTTTAAGAAAACAACGATGTATGGTACACCAACGTTACGTGATAACAAGATGTGCTCACGAGTTTGAGGCATAGGACCATCAGCAGCAGATACTACTAAGATAGCTCCATCCATTTGTGCAGCACCAGTGATCATGTTTTTAACGTAATCCGCGTGTCCTGGGCAATCCACGTGTGCATAGTGACGAGCATCAGTTTCATACTCGATGTGAGAAGTGTTGATTGTGATACCACGTTCTTTTTCTTCTGGAGCGTTATCGATATCAGCATAGTTTTGAGCTTCACCGCCACCGTGTTTAGCTAACACAGTTGCGATTGCAGCAGTTAATGTAGTTTTACCATGGTCAACGTGTCCAATAGTACCAATGTTTACATGGGGTTTAGAACGGTCAAATTTTTCTTTAGCCATTTTAAATGTTCCTCCTAAAATATATGAATTTTATTTTATTTGATAGATAGTTTACAGCTACCTGATCATCTTTAATTAGTTTAACCGAAATCGTTAGAAAATCCTAGTCATAAATAAGCTTACGCCAATTTCTTAACTATTATGCGTTGTTTCCGCCATTTTTCTTGATGATTTCTTCTTGTACAGATTTTGGTACATCTTCATAGTGATCAAAGACCATCATAAACGTACCGCGACCTTGTGTTGCTGAACGTAATGTTGTCGCGTAACCGAACATTTCAGCTAGAGGCACCATCGCGTTAACGATTTGTGAGTTACCGTGTGCTTCCATACCCTCAACACGTCCACGACGACTTGTAACGTGTCCCATGATATCACCTAAGTAATCTTCTGGTACAGTGATCGTTACTTTCATCATTGGTTCTAAAATTACAGGCATTGCTTTTTTAGCAGCCGCACGTAGCGCCATAGAAGCAGCTACACGGAAGGCTGTTTCATTTGAATCGACATCATGGTATGAACCATCGTAAAGTTTTGCTTTAATATCAACTAATGGATATCCAGCAAGAACACCGTTGTTCATAGATTCTGCCAAGCCTTTTTCAACCGCAGGGATGTATTCACGAGGAACCACACCACCGACGATAGCATTTTCAAATTCGAAGCCTTTACCTTCTTCGTTTGGTGTAAATTCAACCCAGACATGTCCGTATTGACCTTTACCACCAGACTGACGTACAAACTTACCTTCTGCCTGCGTTACAGGAGCACGGAAAGTTTCACGATATGATACTTGTGGAGCACCAACGTTTGCTTCAACCTTGAACTCACGTCTCATACGGTCTACTAATACGTCTAAGTGCAATTCGCCCATACCAGAGATAACTGTTTCACCAGTTTCAACGTTTGTTTCAACGCGGAATGATGGATCTTCTTCTGCAAGTTTTTGCAGAGCCACACCCATTTTATCTTGGTCAGCTTTTGATTTAGGTTCAACAGCAACTTGAATAACTGGTTCTGGGAACTCAATTGATTCAAGAATAACTGGTGAATCTACCGCACATAAAGTATCACCAGTTGTTGTATCTTTCAATCCAACAGCGGCAGCGATATCTCCTGAGAACACTTTGTCAATTTCTTTACGTGTGTTCGCGTGCATTTGTAAAATACGACCGATACGTTCTTTTTTGTCTTTAGAAGCGTTCAATACGTATGAACCACTTTCAAGGACACCAGAATAAACACGGAAGAATGTTAGACGACCTACGAATGGGTCAGTCATAACTTTAAATGCTAGTGATGCAAAAGGTGCTTCGTCATCAGCAGGACGAGTTGTTTCTTCGTCTGTTTTAACGTCGATCCCTTTGATCGCTTCAATATCTAGTGGTGATGGTAAATAATCAAGAACTGCATCCAACATTAATTGAACACCTTTGTTCTTGAAGGCAGAACCAGCCATTACTGGGAAGAATTCAACATTGATTGTTGCTTGACGGATACCCGCTTTTAATTCTTCGTTCGTAATTTCTTCACCATCTAGATATTTCATCATTAGGTCTTCATCAGTTTCAGCAACAGCTTCTACTAATTTTTCGCGCCATTCAATTGCTTGTTCCATATATTCTTCTGGAATTTCAGTTTCTTGAATGTCTGTACCTAAGTCATTTGTATAGATTTCAGCTTTCATCGTAATTAAATCGATGATCCCTGTAAAGCTATCTTCTGCACCAATTGGCAATTGGATTGGATGAGCATTCGCTTGTAAACGATCATGTAATGAGTTTACAGAGTATAAGAAATCCGCACCGATTTTATCCATTTTATTACAGAAAACAACACGTGGAACTTTATATTCAGTTGCTTGACGCCAAACTGTTTCAGTTTGAGGTTCAACACCTGATTGTGAGTCAAGAACGGTTACAGCACCATCTAATACACGTAGTGAACGTTGAACTTCAATAGTGAAATCCACGTGTCCTGGTGTATCGATGATATTTACACGGTAACCTTTCCACTCTGCAGTTGTTGCAGCAGATGTGATAGTAATACCACGTTCTTGTTCTTGTTCCATCCAGTCCATTTGTGATGCACCTTCGTGCGTTTCACCAATTTTATGGATTTTACCAGTATAGTATAAGATACGCTCTGTTGTTGTTGTTTTACCAGCATCAACGTGCGCCATAATACCGATATTACGAGTGTTTTCTAACGAAAATTCTCTTGGCATTCTAGGTTTCTCCTCTCTTTATTTAAATCGATTGTAAAGTGACTGTCTGTAGTAAAGTTAAATTACATACAGAGAGGATCTTACCAACGATAGTGTGCAAACGCACGGTTAGCGTCCGCCATTTTATGTGTGTCTTCACGTTTTTTAACAGAAGCACCAGTGTTATTGGCAGCATCCATGATTTCTTTCGCTAGACGTTGTTCCATTGTATGTTCACCGCGTAGGCGAGCATAGTTAACAACCCAACGTAGACCTAAAGTTGTACGACGTTCTGGACGAACTTCAACTGGTACTTGATAGTTAGAACCCCCAACACGGCGAGCTTTTACTTCTAGTACAGGCATAACGTTTTTCATTGCTTGTTCGAAAACTTCCAATGGATCATTACCTGTAGATTCTTTGATGATATCAAATGAATTATAGATGATATTAGCAGCAATCCCGCGTTTTCCATCAACCATTACACGGTTAATCAAGCGAGTTACTAATTTTGAGTTATAAATTGGATCTGGTAAAACATCGCGTTTTGTAACAGGACCTTTACGTGGCATCCGTAACTCCTCCTTCCGAAAATTCTTTATTGTATAAGACCATAGTGATTGTCAAATTATTTAGCAGCTTTAGGCATTTTAGTACCATATTTAGAGCGGCTTTGTTTACGATCTGTAACGCCAGCTGTATCAAGCGCACCACGTACGATATGATAACGTACCCCTGGTAAATCTTTTACACGTCCACCGCGTAATAATACCACGCTATGTTCTTGTAAGTTATGACCGATACCTGGGATATAAGCTGTTACTTCGATTAAGTTAGACAAACGAACACGGGCATATTTACGTAAAGCCGAGTTAGGTTTTTTAGGTGTCATTGTTCCCACACGAGTACAAACCCCACGCTTTTGTGGTGAGTTTACGTTCGTTTGAGATTTCTTAAAACTATTATATCCTTTGTTCAACGCTGGTGAATTAGATTTCTCCACCTTTGATTTACGAGGTTTACGTACTAATTGATTAATTGTAGGCATTCCTTGTTTCCTCCTTCCTCATTTCGCATCTAGTTCCACACATCCAGGTGGTTCTTTTTTAGCGATAAAAAATAATGCAATCTCTGCACTCATTATCAAATATGCTTCGATAGACAGTCAGCACGTCTCCAACGAGAGACCTGTAGATAAAGCACCTTTGCTAGGATAGCATGATAATTCGGGTCTGTCAACCACTTATCACTCTTTTTCTATTAAAATGAGTAGTTTTTTACATCTTTACTTATTCCAACATTAATATAGTAGAAAATACTCATTTTTCTAAATCTTTCTATCTTTTTATGTCGTTTAACGGTACAATATCTTTGATTATTTGAAAGGGGCAAACAAGCGGATGAATCTTAAACAAATGGCAGGAATCGAAGCAGCAAAATATGTAGAAGATGGTATGATCGTAGGTTTGGGAACAGGATCTACTGCGAAATTTATGGTGGATGAAATTGGTCGACGAGTAAAAGAGGAAGGTTTATCTATCGTTGGTGTAACCACATCAAAAGAAACTGAGCGTCAAGCCATCGAATTGGGCATTCCTTTGAAAGGGATCGATGACGTTCCTTATGTCGATCTGACGATTGATGGAGCAGATGAGATCAGTGAGGATTTTCAAGGTATCAAAGGTGGCGGTGCTGCTTTATTATTCGAAAAAATCGTCGCAACGTACTCAAAAAAATGCATATGGATCGTTGATGACTCAAAACTTGTGAAAAAACTTGGTAAATTCCCATTGCCTGTTGAAGTCGTTCCATACGGTAGTCAACAACTGGTTCGTTTATTTGAAGAAAAAGGGTATGCGCCTGTTTTACGTACAACGTCTACTGAAGAAACATTGGTCACGGATGGCGGTCATTATATTATCGATCTTCATTTAGAAGAAATCACTGACCCCATCGCTTTAGGTGCTTATTTAGATCAGTTAGTCGGTGTCGTTGAACATGGATTATTCCTTAACATCGTTTCCACTGTTATCGTCGGCGGAGAAACAGGCCCAAAAACCATCCACGTACCAAAATAGAGAATTATTTGAATACGATTTGAAAAGAAAGAAAAAGATTAAAGAAAGATAAAAAAACAGCTATCATTTCGTCCAGTTATATGCTACATTTTTAGTATCCTATTTTACTTTTTACTAGAAAGGACGAACGATGAAAATAATTGGTTATGCACGTACAACAATCAATGACAATGATTTAGATGCTCAGATCAACATTTTATCTGACTTTGGTTGCGATGAAGTTTATCAAGAATCTTTCGACATCACAAATGACAAACATCTCATTTCTGAGCTTGAGACTGTCCTAAACGGTTTAGAAACAGGCGACACTTTAGTTATCTGCCGTTTAAACCGCTTAGGTCGCTCTACGCGTCAATTGACGGAACTAACACAAACGTTCAAAGACACTGGTATTCATCTAGTCAGCCTACATGAAGAGATCGACACCCGGCATCCAATGGGAGAGATTTACTTCAAGTTAATGAATGGTTTGGCAACGATGGAATGCGATCTAATCACAGAGCGTACTTTAATCGGATTGAGCAATGCCCGAAAAAAAGGCAAGATTGGCGGACGACCTAAAATAGATGCACGAACAGTAAAAAAAATCCGACACTTATATCACGAGAAGAAAGAAACTATTCAATTTATTTCTTCAAAATGCAATGTTTCTGTCGGCACTTGCTACAAATACATCAATTTATCTGAAGCTGATGTTGCCAAGCTCTCTCAAGAGTAACAAGTATATAGTTGAAATTTTTCTCTAGAAGAGTGCAGTCAATCGGCTGTACTCTTCTTGTTTATTTCACTTACCTTAGATCAGCCTAGCGTAAACGAACTACGCTAGCTAGCCTTTCCAGTATTTTTTACTAATTTACAATGGAAATCTATTTTAAAACGGTGTACAATAGAACAGGAAATGAAAGTTTCAGAAACTACAACTCAAAGGAGAGCTATACATGCCAAAATTAGTATTTTCTCGTCATGGACTTAGTGAATGGAATGCGTTAAATCAATTTACAGGTTGGGCTGACGTAGATTTAGCACCACAAGGTGTTGAAGAAGCAATCGAAGGCGGACGCAAAATCAAAGAAGCTGGAATTGAATTTGATGTAGCTTATACTTCTGTATTAACTCGTGCTATCAAAACTTGTAACTTAATTTTAGAGAACTCAGATCAATTATGGGTTCCTCAAATCAAATCTTGGCGCTTAAACGAACGTCACTATGGTAAATTACAAGGTTTAAACAAACAAGAAACTGCTGAAAAATATGGAGATGACCAAGTACACATTTGGCGTCGTTCTTACGATACTTTACCTCCATTGATGGAAGCGACTGATGAAGGTTCTGCAGCAAACGATCGTCGTTATGCAATGTTAGACCAACGCGATATTCCAGGTGGAGAAAACTTGAAAGTTACTCTAGAACGTGCGTTACCATTCTGGCAAGACGAAATTGCTCCTGCTTTGCTAGACGACAAAACTGTTTTAGTAGCCGCTCATGGTAACTCTTTACGTGCTTTAGCGAAACATATCGAAGGTATTTCAGATGAAGATATCATGGATCTTGAAATACCAACAGGTCAACCACTTGTTTATGAATTAAACGATGACCTAACAGTAGCTAAAAAATACTACTTATAAAAAACTAAGACTCCTGAAACTGTATAGTTTCAGGAGCTTTTTTACTTATTTCTCTAATACTTCTTTTAATTGTTGTAGCCGATTTGCGATAACTTCTCTCTGTGTTACAAATTCAAAGTCTGACATATTATAGTGAACATCATATTGTCCATCCACCAAACGTACCATGATTGAAGATCTCACTTCCTCTTGTAACGCATCTTTTTGCAACTCTTCACGATAAAATATCCAACTTGTATTCAGTATATCAATAGCTGTTTTCAAGTCAGTTTGAATAATTCGGCTAATTGTTTCAACTAAGTCTGGTTGTTCTATTTCTTTAAAATAAGCATACCAAAGTGTCCGGTTTTCGGAATACGTTTCATCAAACAACTGCTTCATAGAACTATCCCCTTCTCGCGTCGTTAATCTTAGTTACGCAAAACTAGATTCAGTTAAACATTCACGGTAAATCGCTTCAACATCCGATTCAGCTAACGGAACAAAGGCATCCGTTTTAATCGTGCTGTGTGCAACTGCTTGTTTCGCCATTTCTCCAAATTTTTCCTCATCGATTCCAACAGCTGGTAATGTCATAGGAATATCGCATGCTTTGAAGAAATCATAGGTTGCTTGAATGCCCTTTTTCGCCGCAAGCATTGGGTCAGTCTCAACGATTCCCCAAACATTATGAGCAAACTGTGCAAATCTAGCTACTGTCTGTTCTGAAAGTACATAGTTCATCCAGCGCGGCGTCAAAATAGCCAATCCAATGCCATGAGTAATATCATAAAAGGCACTTAATTCGTGCTCCATCGCATGACATGACCAAACACCATGTTTACCATTTCTTGTCAATCCATTTAGTGCTAAACTACTTGACCACATCAAATTAGCACGAGCATCATAATTATCAGGTTCAGTAAGCGCAATTGGGCAATTTTTAATGACTGCACGCATCAGACCTTCTGAGACAAAGTCTTGCACATCTGTTCCTTCGGTTATATTAAAATAGCTTTCAAATAAGTGGCTTAAGATATCAGCAGAACCTGCCGCTGTTTGATAAGCCGGTACAGTAAATGTCGTGGTCGGATCTAAAAATGAAACTTTCGGCATCATTGCTGGACCACCAACACCTAATTTTTGGTTTGTTGCTAAATTTGTGATCACAGCACCAATATTCATTTCACTACCCGTTGCAGCTAAAGTTAAGATCGTAACAATCGGTAAGGCTTCACCTTGGAACCCTTTGCGCGCTGCTATGACTTCCCACGGATCTTCATCACTATAAAAACCTGCCGCAATCACTTTGGAACAATCAATCGTCGAACCCCCACCTACAGCTAAAATCACATCGATATCATTTTCACGACATAACACTACGCCTCGACGAACTGTTTCAATACGAGGATTTGGTTCTACATCGCTTAATTCGATAACTTTATTTTGATTTTTTGCAAGTAACTCAATCACTTGATCATATAACCCATTTTTCTTGATACTACCGCCGCCATAAACTAACAGTACATTTTTTCCATAAACATTTAGCACATCTGTCAACTCTGTTGCCAAACGATCTTTCCCAAAACGAATATCTGTTGGTACATAAAATCTAAAATTATCCAATTTTTCTTCCTCCATTCAATTTAGGTTTCTTATTTATATAATAATCTATCAAAAAAGAGTGTCAAGAAAAAGAAATCTTTAACCCTTCTCGATTAAATCGTAGTATAAAAACAGCTCCATCTAAAATCAGGAGCTGTTTGGTTACTTATTTTTATTAACTATTGATTGCTGTTTCCAATCCTACTTCGATCATATCATTGAATGTTGTTTGACGTTCTTCAGCAGTTGTTTCCTCACCTGTTACTAAACTATCGCTAACAGTCATGATCGCCAACGCTTGTACATCAAATTTTGCTGCTAAATAATATAATGCTGCAGCTTCCATTTCAATTGCTAAGACACCTAATTTACCAAGTTCAAAAACGCCATCCATGCTATCTTTATAAAAGACATCATCAGACAACACATTCCCAACATGGGTAACAAAACCTTTTTCTTTTGCCGTTGTGTATGATTTTAACAACAAATCAAAATCAGCGATTTGAGGGAAATCATATTTAGGGAAATCATTACGAATCATTGAAGAAGGCGTTGCTGCCGCTTGTGCAATTACTAAATCTCTCACACGGACTTTCTCTGAGATTGATCCGCAAGTACCAACTCGAATCAATTTTTTTACACCATAAGAATTAATCAGCTCGTGAGCATAAATTGTCGCAGAAGGCATTCCCATTCCTGTTCCTTGAACGGAAACACGTTCGCCTTTATACGTACCTGTGTAACCCAACATCCCTCTTACTTGATTGTAGCACACCGGATTTTCTAAAAATGTTTCGGCGATGTATTTCGCACGTAATGGATCTCCCGGTAATAAAATTTTATCTGCTATTTCGCCTTGTTTGGCTTCGATATGAACACTCATATTTCTTCTCCTTTATAATGAAACTTTTATAGTTCTGCTAATGTCGTTTTGATCAATTCTTTAAATTGAGATTTGACACGCTCTGTTGTTTCTACAACTTCTGCATGATTTAAACTACTTTGCATACCAGCAGCTAAGTTTGTGATGCATGAAATTCCCAAGACTTTCAAACCGCTATGAGCCGCAACAATGACTTCTGATACAGTGGACATTCCAACTGCATCAGCCCCCATCGCACGAGACATGCGAATTTCAGCTGGTGTTTCATATGTTGGGCCTGAATAGCCCATATAAACGCCTTCTTGTAATGGTACATTCTGTTCTTTTGCCACTTTTTTAGCAATTTCAAAGTAAGCAGGCGTATAAGCATGACTCATGTCTGGGAAACGTGGTCCCATCGCTTCGTCATTTTCACCGATCAACGGATTATCTCCCGTAAAATTGATATGGTCTGTGATCAACATCAAGTTACCTGGCGTGAAGTTTTCATTTACGCCACCAGCAGCATTGGTTACTACGATTGAATGAGCGCCCATTGCAGCCATTACACGAACTGGATATGTCACTTTTTGCATTGAATGGCCTTCATAATAATGGAAACGTCCTTGCATCGCTAATACTTTTTTCCCAGAAAGTGTACCATAAACTAACTTACCAGCATGCCCAACAACTGTTGAAACCGCAAAATGAGGCACTTCTGAAAAAGGAATCGCAATGGCATCTTCTACTTCATCTGCCAGCTCACCTAAACCAGAACCTAAAATCAAGCCAAAATCAACTTCTCCAACGCCTTTTTCTTTTAAAAATGCCGTTGTCTCTTTTAACATCTCACCTAGTTTTGTCATTATTTCTCTCCTATACCAGTTTATTTAAAAAGCTTTCGCCATTTTCTGTTTTTGGAACAGCAAAGTTTTCAGCCACAGTTGCTGAAATATCTGCATAATGACCTTGCGGCAAACTACCTTGGCCGTTCATTTTTTTACTGTAAACCAACAATGGAACGTACTCTCTTGTATGATCGGTCCCAGGGAATGTTGGATCATTTCCGTGATCAGCTGTGATCATTAGTAAATCATCTTCTTCCATTGCATCAATGATTTCTGGAAGTCTCAAATCAAACGCTTCAATTGCATGAGCATAGCCAACTACATCACGACGATGACCATATAATGCATCAAAATCAACTAGATTAGTGAAACTTAAACCTTCAAAATCTCGTTTCATCACGTTAAGTAATTGATCTACACCATCCATATTGCTTTTCGTACGAACCGAATCTGTAATCCCTTGGCCATTAAAAATATCATTGATTTTTCCAACTGCAATCACTTCTTTGCCATTATCTTTCAATGAATCAAGAACTGTATGACCAAATGGGTCTAATGCATAATCGTGACGGTTACTTGTTCTAGTAAAGTTCCCAGGTTCACCCACATATGGACGAGCAATGATACGACCAATCATGTAAGGTTCATCTTTGGTAATATCACGAACATACTGACAAATACGGTATAATTCATCCAACGGAATGATTTCTTCATGCGCTGCAATTTGCAACACTGGATCAGCAGACGTATACACGATCAAATCTCCTGTTTCCATTTGATGTTGGCCATAGTCATCAATGACTGCAGTTCCACTATATGGTTTATTACAAACAATTTTACGTCCTGAAAATTCTTCGATTTGTTTTAATAATTCATCTGGAAATCCATCTGGGAATACTCGGAAAGGTTTTTGAATATTTAAGCCCATGATTTCCCAGTGACCAGTCATCGTGTCTTTACCGACTGAAATTTCTTCTAATTTTGTTGCATAACCTTTATGATCAGCAACAGCTTCTACATTGTGAAGAGGAGCGATTGTTCCTAGTCCTAGATTTTCTAAATTAGGAATTGTTAAACCGGCTTCTTTTGCGATATGACCTAATGTATCACTACCTACATCGCCAAATTTTTCAGCATCAGGTGCTTCCCCGATACCGACTGAATCCATTACAACTAAATGCACACGTTTAAACATAACCATCCTTCTTTCTTAGTTTTACTTACTATTTGATAAAAAGGGCATGACTTTAGAAATTGTCCCATAGCCCCGCCCTTTTATACTCTATATTTATTTAGATTTGATGTAATTTTTCCCAATTGCTTTTGGTCCAGAAGCTTTTCCTAAGAAAACGACTAAAACAATAATGGTCAACACATATGGTGCTGCTTGTAAATAAACAGCTGGTATTGATGAAATTACTGGTAAGTTTGATCCGGCAATACTGATATTTTGAGCAAAACCGAAGAATAATGCTGCTCCCATTGCACCTAACGGATTCCATTTACCAAAGATCATCGCCGCCATTGAAATAAAGCCTTGTCCAGCAATCGTTGTTACTGCAAAACGACCAGCGATCGTTTGAGCAAAAACTGCTCCACCGATCCCACCTAAAAAGCCAGAGATCAAAACACCTGCATAACGCATTACGTAAACATTGATTCCAAGTGTATCTGCTGCTTGAGGATTTTCACCGACTGAACGAAGGCGCAATCCAAAACGTGTTTTGAATAACACGAACCAAGAAAGAATAGCAACCAGAATCGCTACAAAAGCTGGTAAAGTTGTTTGTTTGAAGAACAAGTCTCCCAAAATAGGAATATCCTTCAAAATCGGGAATGAGAAGTAACCAAATGATTCTGTGATCGTATCTGTTTGGCCTTTTCCATAGATTACTTTGATTAAGAAAATACCCAAAGCTGGTGCCATCAAATTGACCACCGTTCCACTGATGATGTGGTCCGCTCTTAAATTAATTGTTGCAACTGCATGGAGTAATGAGAATAGCATCCCAACCACTCCGCCTACCAGACAAGCAAGCCAAGGCGTTGCTGCACCAAAAGTTTCAGCAAAAGTTAAATTAAATACGACTGAGCTAAAAGCTCCCATAACCATGATTCCTTCAAGCCCTACGTTTACAATACCACTACGTTCGGAAAAAGTCCCACCCAAAGCCGTGAAAACTAAAGGAGTAGAATAAACCAAAGTTTGTGTAATAATCGGCGCTAATACAGCGATTAATGCAATATCCATTAGATTTTTCCTCCTTCTTGACTTGTCGGATCTGATTTTCCAACTAATTCTTCAACAATCGCAACTTCTTTTTTACTACCTGAAGCTTTCGCTAATAAGAAGCGGATCAAATAGCTGATTGCCACAAAGAAAATAATTGCTGCAATAACAACATCCACTAATTCGATTGGCACACCTGCACGAAGCGGCATTCCTTGACCACCCAGCTTCAGTACACTGAAGAGGATCGCCGATAAGAATATCCCGACTGAACTTCCTGCTCCCAGCAAGGAAATAGCCATTCCGTCAAATCCAATACTCAATGAAGAGCCCTGAACAAAGAAGTTGCCAAATGTTCCTAATCCCAGAACCACACCGCCAAGACCAGCTAGTGTTCCTGAAATAACCATTGACATCACAATTGTTCGTTTACTGCTCATCCCCGCATATTCAGAAGCGAATGGATTTAAACCAACTGAACGGATTTCATAGCCTAATGTCGTTTTCTTCATAAGGAACCAAATCAACACTAAGAAAATAAGTGCCATAAAAATACCAATATTCAAACGAGAACCGCTACTTAATTCTTTCAAAAATCCTGTTCGCAAACTAGCATTTTCTCCAATGACTTTCGTAACACCTTTGTTTGTCATCAAATCTTTTGACATTACATTGTTAACAATGTGCGTACTTGTATAAAGAAAAACATAATTCAGCATGATCGTAACGATTACTTCACTTGTACCAAAGAAAGCACGTAGTAATCCTGGAATCGCTGCAGCCAGCGCTCCAGCTAATGCCCCTGCAAGAACCGCTAATGGCAGAACAACCATTCGAGGTGCATCCGGCATAGAAAGTGCTACCCAAATACTTGTTACCCAACCACACAACGCTTGACCTGAAAGACCGATATTAAAGAATCCAGCTGAATTTGCTACTGCAAATCCTAACGCGGTAAAAATCAAAGGTCCTGCTGTTACAAAAATTTCGCCGATACTTTTCGGACTTTGAAATGCAGTCTTAAGCATCGCTTGGTATCCAGCAATTGGATCCTGCCCTGAAATTAACATAATAATTGCACCGAGAATAAATCCCATCAATACTGATAAAATAGGAACTAAAATATTCCGTATTCTTTCTGACCGATTATTCAACTGCCTCACCCGCCTTTTGACTTAATTCGGCTCTTGCTTCTTCTAATGAATACCCAGCCATTAATAATCCTAATTCGTTTTCACTCGTTTCTTTTGGATCAACGATTCCAACGATTTTTCCTGCATGAATAACCGCGATACGGTCTGATACATTTAAAATCTCATCTAATTCAAAACTAACAACCAATACCGCTTTGTCTTTATCTCGTTGTTCAATCAAACGTTTATGGATATATTCAATCGCGCCAACATCCAATCCACGAGTTGGTTGAGAGACAATCAATAAATCAGGGTTACGATCAATTTCTCTAGCAATAATTGCTTTTTGCTGATTACCTCCTGACAGCGCTTTGGCTGGAACTAGTTCATTGACTGTTCGTACATCATATTCTTCAATCAATCTACGAGCGTAGGAGTTGATCTGATTGTAATTCAAAACGCCAGTGTTACTTAATGGCTTTTTATAGTAGGTTTGTAACGCAATATTTTCGGCCAATGTCATATCTAAGATCAATCCATATTTATGACGGTCTTCAGGCACATGTCCAACACCTGCTTCTGTAATCGCACGGGGTTGTTTGTTCGTGATTGCTGTCCCTCTTAATTCAACTGATCCACTTTCTGATTTACGTAATCCAGTTAAAGCTTGAATCAGCTCTGTCTGACCATTACCATCAATTCCTGCAATCCCGACTACTTCACCTGCCCGTACATCTAAGCTAAGGCTTTTAACCGCTTCTAAACCACGACTTTCTTTCACAACTAAATCTTTGATTGAAAGAACTACTTCTTTAGGTTCTGGCGCTTTCTTTTCTGTTTTAAACGAAACAGAACGCCCTACCATCATGTCCGCTAATTGTTGTGAAGAAACATCTTTGACATTTACTGTATCAATACTTTGACCACGGCGAATAACTGTACAGCGATCCGCTACTTTTTTAATTTCATCTAATTTATGTGTAATCAAGATGATTGATTTGCCTTCTTGTACAAGTCCACGCATAATTTCCATCAACTCATCGATTTCTTGAGGAGTCAAAACTGCTGTTGGCTCATCAAAAATCAAGACATCTGCTCCGCGATACAACGTTTTCAAAATTTCCACTCGTTGTTGCGCTCCTACAGAGATATCCCGAATATATGCACTTGGATCTACCGATAGTCCATACTGCTCAGAAACTCGTTTGATTTCTGCTGTTGCCTTTTTACGGTCTAATACACCAGCATTTGTTGGTTCGCTTCCTAGAATAATATTTTCCGTTACTGTAAAAGCATCTACCAACATAAAGTGTTGATGGACCATCCCAATTCCTAAACGATTCGCTGCAGTGGGGCCATTGATTGTTACCTTTGAACCGTTCATAAAGATTTCACCCGAAGTTGGTTCTAATAAACCGGATAAAATATTCATCAGAGTTGATTTCCCTGCACCATTTTCTCCAAGCAATGCATGGATTTCTCCAGGCCGGACAGTTAAGTTGATATTATCATTCGCCTTAAATGTTCCAAACTGCTTAGTGATATTGCGCATCTCAATTACATAGTTTTCCTGAGCCACATTTTTCACTTCCTAACAATTTAATCACTTGCATCATCTATTAATACGGTACTTCTAAAAAAATAAAGTAGCTTTTAGGCACTTAAAGAAAGAAAATGAATAGTTATATGATTCGTTTTCCTTCTTTAAAAGCTTAATAAACTCTTAGCGCTGCTATTACCACAGCGCTAAGTAGAGTAATTTATTCTTTTACATCTTTTGGCACTTCTGGAACAGTGATTTTTTCAGCGATGATTTCTTCTTTCGCTGCATCAACCGCTTTTTGTGCTTCGTCTGATAAATAGCCTTTTGTCAAATCAACGCCGCCATCTTTCAAACCGTAAACCAAGTGTTCGCCGCCAGGGAATTTATCTTCTAATGCACGATTAGAGATGTCTTGTACTGCAGCTCCTACACCTTTAAGAGTTGATGTTAAAGTGAAGTTATCTTCTTTACCATCTTTTGTTTTGTATTTACCTTCTTTGTCTTGGTCACTATCTACACCAATAACCCAAACTTTGTCTTTTGAACCTGTTTCATTCAAGTCTTTTGCTTCTTGGAAAACGCCTTGACCTGTACCTCCTGAAGCATGGAAGATGATGTCAGCGCCTTTTTGGTACATAGAAGCAGCTAATGCTTTCCCTTTAGCAGGATCTCCAAATGAAGCAGCATATTCAACTTCAACTTTAATGTCTTTGTTCAATTTTTTCGCTGTATCGATTACACCTTGGTGGAAACCAGCTTCAAAACGGTCAATAACCGCGCCTTCTTCACCACCGATAAACCCTACAGTGTTTGTTTTTGTTGTATGTGCTGCTGCTACACCAGCTAAATATGAAGCTTCTTGGTCTTTAAATGTTGCAGATACTACGTTATCTTTTCCTTCGATGACACTATCAATGATACCAAATTGTGTATCTGGATTTGCATCAGCTGCAGTACCGATAGAATCAGCTAATAAGTAGCCAATACCAAAGACTGTTTTAAATCCGTTAGAAACGGCTGTATCAATATTTGTTACGTATTCTGAAGCGTCGTTTGATTGAATATAATCAAAACCATCTGCTCCTTTTTTCAAATCATGTTCTTTACCCCAAGCTTGTAAACCTTCCCAAGCTGATTGGTTGAATGAACGGTCGTCTACCCCACCGATATCAGTAACGATTACAACGCTATGATCAGCGTCCCCACCTGCTGATTTTCCACCTGTTGAATCTTTTTTACCTCCACCACATGCTGCTAATGCAACTGTTAAAGCTAGTGCAGTCAAGCCAAAACCAAATAATTTTGCTTTTTTCATCTCTGTAAAGCCCCCTAAAATAGTTTTATATTTTCAACAGCCGGATGACTGAATGAAACAAGATAATAGTGAAACAACTCTCTCTTCGGTCGTCTTGTACTTTTCAACATCAAATCACTTTGTTCATTGTGTTTCTAAGCAAAGCGGAATGAACCGCTTAGACCTCGAACAACCAAAGTAGGTACCTTTTTACATCAACTCTTTTCATTCGTTGTGTATCAAGGCAATTAGGAAAATGATAGAAAGATGTTTTTTATCTTTCTAGCATTTTATCTATTTGTTGAGAGGTTTGGTTCATGTAGCTAGATCTCATAAATCTTTTTCCGTAAATGCATATGGTAATAATTCGCCGACAGTCATTTCTTTCGTCACACCATGTTCGCCAACTAATGTAACTGGCATTTCAGGCGCAAAAAATTCAGCCATCACTTGGCGGCACGCACCGCACGGAGAGATTGGCTCAGGTGTATTCCCTGCAATCACTATATGTTGAAACTCGCGTTCCCCTTCTGAAACAGCTTTGAAAATCGCTGTCCGTTCGGCACAATTGGTCAATCCGTATGAAGCATTTTCGATATTGACGCCTTGATACGTTTGTCCCGATTTGGTAACGAGGCAAGCTCCCACTGGAAAGTGAGAATAAGGTACATATGCTTTTGTTAATGCATCGTCTGCAATAGCTAACCATTCTTGTTTTGCTGTCATTTGTCCGCCACTTTCTTCTTTAGATTAATAACCTGCTCCTGTAGCGCCTTCCATGATTGCAACACCAGCACTTGTTCCGATACGTGTAGCACCTGCTTCGATCATCGCTTGTGCCTCTGCTTCATTATGAATCCCGCCAGAGGCTTTGACCCCCATATCTGGCCCTACTGTTTCACGCATTAGTTTAACATCTGCTACAGTTGCTCCACCTGTTGAAAAACCAGTTGACGTTTTGACGAAATCTGCACCAGCTTCTTTAGCCAGTTCACAAACCTTGATTTTTTCTTCATCTGTAAGTAACGCCGTCTCGATGATTACTTTAACTAAAGCTTTGCCTTTGGCTGCATCAACAACTGCTTGAATATCTTTTAAAACTTTTTTGTATTGCTTAGATTTTAGTGCACCGACATTAATGACCATGTCAACTTCTGTGGCACCATTGTTGATTGCATCCGTTGCTTCATAGGCTTTTACTTCTGATGTATTAGCACCTAAAGGAAAACCAATTACTGTACAAACATCAACAGAAGTTCCTGCTAAGTGTTCTTTTGCTAAGGCAACCCAACATGGATTGATACAAACTGAGAAGAATTCATATTTTTTTGCTTCTTCAATAATTCGTAAAACATCCTCTTCTTTTGCATCTGCTTTTAAAATAGTGTGGTCAATCATTTGATTTATTTCCATTATTTTTTTACACATCCTTTATGCTGTTATTATATCATGAATCAGCTCAGGTTCAGTGCCAGAACTGCCGATTTCGATATTTTTATATAAAAGTTCTTTTACGTTCTCAATTGATTCTGAATTGGCATAAATAGTCAGCAACGATTCTCCTGATTCAACTGGCATACCGACTTTTTTATGAAGCTTGATGCCTACAGCATGGTCGACTGAATCTTCTTTCGTCGCTCGTCCTGCACCTAAAAGCATTGCGGCGATACCGATTTCATTTGCAACGATTTTTTGTACAACTCCAGCTGTTTTTGCTGGTAACTCTATTTGATATTTGGCTGTTAATAAACGATCTGGGTGATCGATGATACTATCATCTCCCCCTTGATTGCGAATCATCTCACGGAATTTATCCAAGGCTTTCCCTGATTCTAGCGCCTCTTTTAACATCGCACGCGCTTCGTCTAATGTATCAGCTTTTTTAGCTAAAACAACCATTTGACTTCCTAAGATATAACACATTTCCATTAGATCTTCCGGTCCTTTTCCTTGAAGTGTCTCAATTGCTTCAACAACTTCTAAGCTATTGCCAATTGCTTCACCTAACGGTTGGGACATATCCGAAATCACTGCCATTGTCTGACGGTTGGCTAAGTGTCCGATTCGAACCATTGTTTGAGCTAAGCGGCGTGCTTCATCAATGTTTTTCATAAAAGCACCTTCACCTGTCGTTACATCCAAAACGATCGCATCAGCTCCAGCTGCAATTTTTTTACTCATGATGGAACTTGCAATCAACGGAATCGAATTGACTGTTGCAGTAACGTCACGCAATGCATACAATTTTTTATCGGCTGGTGCTAACTCACCAGATTGGCCGATGACTGCTACATGGCTTTCATTTACCAATCGAATAAATTCTTCATCCGGTATCTCTACATGAAATCCAGGAATCGCTTCTAACTTATCAAGAGTCCCACCGGTATATCCAAGTCCTCTGCCAGACATTTTGGCTACACTAGCACCAACACTTGCAACAAGTGGTGCTAAAATCAACGTTGTGGTATCACCAACACCGCCAGTAGAATGCTTATCGACCTTTATTCCTTTGATCGATGAAAGATCAATCATCTCACCTGAATTAGCCATAGCCAATGTCAGTGTTGTAATTTCTTCATCCGTCATATCTTTGTAAAAAACAGTCATTAAAAATGCGCTCATCTGATAATCCGGAATATCCCCTTTGGTATAGCCGGAAACAATGAATTGAATCTCTTCATCTGTTAAAACCAGTCCATCACGTTTTTTCTCGATCAAATCTACCATTCTCATGCTTTTTTCCTCCGAATCAATCCTCAAGGATGTATTATACACTAAAATCATTCAGGTTAAAACCTTTTAGTAAAACAGTTTACTAACGCTTACATATTTTGAAAACGCTTATAACACGAACATTAAATCAAATCACTCTAATTGTCAATCGATTTCGTGCTATTTCTTAAAATAAATGTTGTATCAAATATTTTATTTGGCATTTTTTTCTCTGGGTCATTGATTGCTTCTACCAAAAATTGCGCTGCATAAAAGCCAATATCAAAACTAGGTTGATAAACTGTAGTTAACCCTGGCACCAAGTATTCTGAAATTTCTAACCCATCGAATCCGATAACCGAAATATCATCTGGAATCTTTTTTCCATCCTCTTCAATCGCCTGATAAGCACCCATTGCCATTTCATCATTTCCACAAAAAATAGCTGTAATTTCTGAATTTTTCAATACGTTTTTGGCCGCAATATAACCACCACCTAAATTCAAATCTCCACTGCTCATGTATTCCTCTCTTACTGGAATACCATTATCCTTTAGCGCATGCTGATACGCGGTTACCCGTTCTGTCAGCTGATAGTAACCATCATTTTCTTTCAGCATAGCAATATGCCGATGCCCTTGTTCAATCAACGAACATACCGCTTGATAGGCACCTTCATATTCTTTTACAATCAAACGGCCGTTTTCTCGAGGATTGATACCACGATCGACCAAAATCACCGGAACTTTACGTTTGTTCTTATTCCGCAAAATATGATCCACCGGCAAAACATTAGGCGTCGCAAAAATGATTCCATCAACTGAACGATGCACCAGTTCAGTAACGTACTGCGTCGCCTTATCTTCATCGTGCTTTGAATTACACAATAAAATCATGTAGCCCAATGAATTCAAATACGTTTCTACACCCTCGATTACTTTAGCAAAGAAAAAATCGGTTACATCAGGCACGACCATACCAATTGTTTTTGAATGGCGAGTGATGATGTTTGAAGCAAAATAATCTGGCTTGTAATCATATTCTTCTACCACAGCTAGAACCTTATTTCTTGTTTTTTCACTAAAACGGCTGCCTTTGTCATTGATGATCTGTGACACCGTCGTGACCGATACACCTGCCATATCTGCAATTTCTTTAATCGTCAATTTCATCGTTCATTCTCCCTTTATTGACAAGACCTACCAACCATGTCAACGTTTTCAAAACACATTTCGAATGACTCTAGTTTAGCAGAATTTTATGGAATAGAATAGCTTAACAAAAAAATCCTGCTATTCTCACACAAAAATAGCAGAACCGCTCACCGATTTTTTATATCAACTCAAACACTGCCAGCAAGCGATCAAATTATTTTTACCAGTTATTTGTTAACATTAAAAATCCTGGAATCCAACATGTGACAACTCCTTCAAAAATCGCATAATACAACACAGGTTTGCCAATTTCCTTTTTCAACACATACTCAATGAAACCTGTCAGCCATAAAATCCCCCATGATAACCAGATCAAGGCAAAACGCCAGTCACCATCGACTGTATAGGATATATAGGCTGCTGGAATCGTATTTACTGCCACAAAAAAAGCAAATATTCCATAAATACGCATATCTAAATCAAAGATATAAATCAGACCAACCATCAAATAAGTAAACGCAAATAAATAACCTGTTCCTGCATCATAATAGGCACCTCTAAATAAATAAATCGTGTTGATCATAAAAGATAAACTTCCTGTCATCAAGTTGATCAAGCCTGTCGATTTTTTGTCTACACCAGCTAACCCACAATAGCCATTGCTGATCAGTGTGATTGCTACAAATAATAGTCCTACTCCTAACACTACATTCCCTCCAATGACTTATCAAAAAAAGACCGTTTTCTACTGAAATATTTTACTTTAAAATGCTGAAAAAAACCACCTTCTTCTACAGATCGTTCCTCTCTTATTGACAGCACCTGTAACACGTGTTAAAGTCTTCAAAATACTTACTGAGCGCAACCGTCGTTCCACCAAGACAGAGAGGATGATACCGTGAAACGTGAACATGTTAAAAATCTACCTAAAATCGAGCTGCATTGCCATTTAGATGGATCGATTCGACCTGAAACTTTACGAAAGATAGCAGATCAGCAAGGCATTTCTCTACCTGTAGATAATAAAAAATTAAAAGAGTTGTTAGTCGCACCTATTGATTGCCAAGATTTAAATGACTATCTAGAACGGTTTGATTTAGTTTTAACTTGTCTGCAAACAGAAGAAGCATTAAAAACAGCTGCAATCGATGTTATCAGTCAAGCAGCAGAGGAAAATATCCAATATATCGAAGTCCGATTTGCCCCATCTCTCCACACTGAAAAAGGACTCTCTTTACCTAAAATAATTACAGCAGTTTTAGCAGGGCTCGAATATGGTCAACAACAATTTGGTGTAAAAAGTAACGCCTTATTGTGCGGCATGCGCCACGAAGAATTAGCCGATATCGAAAAAGTTGTTCGCTTAGCTGAAGAATTTAAGACAAACGGTATCGTTGGTTTCGACCTTGCTGGAAATGAAATAGATTTTCCACCCTATACCTTCGAAGAAACCTTAAATTTAGTCGATCACTTAAATATTCCATTAACACTTCACGCTGGCGAATGTGGTTGCGGGAAAAATGTTGCGGATGCTATTCATCTAGGTGCCAAACGAATTGGACACGGTATTGCGTTGAAAGACACACCAGAATACTTTTCATTGTTGCAGGAAAAAGATACCTTAATCGAAATGTGCCCTACGAGCAACTTCCAAACCAAAACCGTCACTCACTTAGCAGATTATCCTTTCAAAACATTCTTGGATAACGGTATCAAGATTTGCATCAACACAGATAATCGAACTGTCTCTGATACAACATTAACAGATGAGTTTATGAAACTTCACGAATGGTATGGCATTACTTATGCCGATATGGAACAATTGAATCACAACGCAGTCGCGGGTGCTTTCATCTCTGAAAATGAAAAACAAATCCTTCACGAACAGTTAACGAATAATTATTGATTCGTTTCAACACAAAAAAGGTAAAATGGGCGTCTTACGAAGCATTCTACCTTTTTTGCGTCTTAGTCAAGACAAACATTTTTCTCCAAAGGACTTCAACTCATAGAGCTTTAGCTCTTATAAGTCGATATGATCGAAATGGAGCGTGTTTGCTTTTTTCTCACCATTTATTTGAATTTAGCGTGCGAACCTTTAGTTTCGTCCCACACCATTAACGATTCCCGTTTGATTTACTCCAATAATCTGCCAATCATAAATTCTAGCCGTTTTTCCATTTTGTTCCGCTTTTTCTAACGAAAGTTTGACATATCTAGATTCAACTAAACTAATGGCATCCCGACTACTATCTGAAGTATTGCCTCGATGCTGAACAACGGTTGTCCAATTATTTCCATCACGGCTTACGGAAATATCATAATCTCTGGTATTCCATTCCGGACTTTCACCACCTGCTTCAGCATGAAATAACGTAAAACCAGAAATAGTTTTGACTGCGCCTAGATCTGCTATCATCCATGGTTTATCGTTTGCATTATCACACCACTTCGTAGTTACATCACCATCCAGTGCAAAGCGATAACTTTCACGGTCATTCGTATAACCGGAACCTTGAGTAGCTGTTGTAGTTGGTAGCGTAGAGAGATTTTCTATTGTGATGCCAGCACTTGGATCATAAACATGTAGATAGTTTTCTTTAATAACTGCCGTCTCGCCAGAAGCATTCACTGCTGTAGCTTTTACTGTATAAACACCTGATTTAGTAAAAGAAAATGTGACTTCTTTGCCTGATGCGGTTTGCGGTGTTGCGCCCATCACTTCCCAATTGACGGTTTCCGTAGATTTTGAAACAGTCGCAGATAAGGTGATCGTGTCCCCTGCTGGAATCAGTGTGCTGCTAGCATTGACTGCTATCTCCGGTTTTTTCAATGTTTCAAATGTATAAATCGCTGAAGTGCCTTTATTTTGTTCTTCTCGGCCATAATGGTCAACTGGAATCACCCGATAGCTAGTATTTTCCCCTTTTCGCTCTTGATTTAATAGGGTATAAGAATGATTGGCTGTTTCACCTTCAAATTGCAGTTGCCCCCCAACTTCCCGATAAATGCGGTAAGAAGCAGTATTTTCGCCTTTAGTCTGCCAACTCATTCGAATACTTTCAGTTAAATCATCTACTACTGTTTTTCCAGAAAAAACAAGATTACTAACAGTACTGACTGGTGTTTTCTTTTCTTTGCCAAGTTTTAATTGCCCTAAATAAATCGTTGTAGGACCACTCTCCGTCTTTTTCACATTCAGCCCAACTGCTGTCACAGTTTGATCGTTTGCAGGTTTTAATGAATAAGTCGTTTGTACCCAGCCATTCGCTAAAGCTTGTTGTTGTCCTTGAATGGTTAAAGGTTGTTCCTTTCCTTTTAGCTCTAGGACTAAAGAAGCTTCATCGGCTCCTTTCGTCACTACTGTTGCTGTATCTGATGCGTTAACTTTTAATTGAGAAGCGTATAATTTAATAAAGGTTTGTTGTTCCGCTGTCATCGCTCCAGATAACTTAATCGATGAACCGCCATTAAATGCGTCTTCATAGCTTATTGCTGCTTCAAGTTGATTACCTTCTTCATTATCAATGACCCAACGATACGTCGGTAAAACATCTTGAACACTACGATTATTAAAGGTTCCTTCTTTTGCTTTGGTTCCATTTAGATAAAAAGCATCTCCATTCCCCACATTAAAATTCGTTAAAAAAGGGAAACTTGTTACAGGCGTTTTTTCTACATAATAACGGGAAACACCTTGCCACTCGTTTTTCGGACTTTCTACATTACGAGGGTCACCTTGAGGATTTATCCAAAGTAATTTTTCATTTTCCCAATAACGTTCAATATCGTATTGACCACCATCTCGTAACGTCCAATCCGGACAGTAGAGACCTAAAGACACCAGTGGCTGACCATTTCCATCTAAGATACTACTTGGCTTCCGGCGGCTATTTACACCGTTTGCTTGAACATCGATTCCAGCAAACAAATCATACGGATCTCGTTTCAACTGAGTTGCTTTTTCCCTAGATGAAGCGAGACCTTGCCAACGAAAATCAATAAACATCTTATCGGAAACACGTTTTTCCCCTTCTTGGAAATACCCTTGGTTTTGCTCATTCAACGCTCCTTGCCAGTCGACATGGCCATTTGGAAGCATAGAGTCATACCAAATAACTTGCTGATTTCTAGGTTTACGTACCTGTAAATAGCTCATGAATTCTTTCATTGCGCTGGCAGTTTGTGCATCAACATTGGTTTCTTGATTGATAAACCAGCCATCAAACCCATAGGCAGCGGACATTTCAAGTAGTTTATCCGCCATTGGGAAATTGCCGTTTTGATCTTTTTGCACAAATTGCGCTACCCATTCCGCTTTTCCACCATATGCTTCTGGCGGAAAGAAAACTGTCCCTACGACTGGCACGCCATTTCGATGCGCCGAATCAGTGACATCACCACTTGGTGGAACGATGATTCCTTCGCCAGAAGAGCCTGCCCAAGCCACCAAAGTATCTACATATTGCCAGTTGGTAAAATTATAGACAGCTTTATCTGTCCCGCCTTGAGAGGGCGTTCCTTTGGTATGTCGATTTACGATTGCAATCGACAATACTTTGGCCTCTGTACTTTGATCGGCATTCATTTTCTTCCCTTTCACTCTAGTGGCTAAAGGAACGTTAGATACATTAAACGGCGCATCCGGGTCATTTTTGGGCGTCCATTTTAGTAAGGTTTCAGGAAATAAAGCTGTAGATTCTGGTACTTGATCAAACAACGGGATAGTTGTTTCCTGACTCACTTCAGTTGACTCTGCGTAACCATTTGCTACGAACATCACATTTGCTCCAATCGTCAAAGCAAGCGCAGCGCTCGATAAACAAAACATACTTTTCAAAGTTTTTCTTTTCAATGAATGAACCTCCTTAGTCTTTTGCCCAAAGTTTCAGCATTTTTCATTCTTACACAAAATGTTAACGTTTTCTTTTTGTTTTATAAATAGACAAACTATAGCATTTATATCAAAAAGTATAGGTTTCATTTACACGTGACCGAAAAAGTCAGCTGAAATATTGCGTTTCCCACATTCTATTTCAGCTGTCAGTTTAGTCGATTTTATGAAAATGAAAAGAAAATCCTTCCATTAATTTTGTAAGCTCTTCTATGATTTCTTTTTCAGTTTTTGCTTCTGGTTTATCGCACCATACCGCTAAAGCTGCACCTTTTACTTGTTTTTGATTCTGTAGCGGAACTTGTTGTTCTGAAGAAAACAGGTTTGGCTGCCATAGATATTTTAGTTTTTCCACAGTAGGATACGTATAGCCAGCATTTTCCCCTAATACATAATAAAGATAATTGTCATTGAAATTGACGACTGAATACCCTGCATCCAAAAATGTTTGGATTGGAGCCATTTCTTTTTGCCATTTCGTCCAATAAGTAATCTCAACAGCTTTCGTTAAAGTGGAGGTTTTACCATTTCTGAAAAATGCATCATTCCAAACTCTAGGCACAAAGCCACGCGCTTTGACAAATTTTGCAACTGTATTGACGTAAGATTCAAATTTTGTTATACCCCCATCAGCTAAGCTTGGATACAGTTCAATTTGATCAAAATCAATAAACTCATCTGCACCGATATGAAAATAACGGCTATCAGTAAAAAGTGCCATGTATTCATCATATAGTGACAACGCAAATGCTACAGCCTCTTCGTTTGTAATAGCTAATGCGGAAGGAATGTTGGTTATTTCCTCCTGCGGCTTTTTTATTGTTAGTTGCCACTGCGGGTGCGTCTTCAATAGCTGTTCCATATGCCCAGGTGTATCAATATCTGGAATAATCTCGATCGATAAGTAGGCAGCATAACGGATCAAGGCTTTTATTTCTTTTTTTGTCAGAAAATTTTCTGAAACAAGTTCAGGATACTTTTCTGATTCAATCCGAAATCCTGTATTCTCGGAAAAATGTACCTGTAAAAAGTTAAAACCATACAAGGCCATTTGCTCCAAAATTTGGCGTAATTTTGAAAGGGAAAAATATTTTCTACCGATATCCAACATAACGATTCGCTCAGTTAAAACCTCACGGAATTTACCGGATTTAATTTCACTTCCTGCTTTTATTTGCTGCGCTAAATACATCATCCCTCGAAAAGCAGTCAACGAACTATCAGCTGAAATCATGATTGTTTCAGCTACCTCGATCACAAATGTATCGTTTAGCTCTGATGAATTTTTTACAATAATAGTCGCTAGTTCTGGTTTATCGATAAAACAAATTTGTTTCTCTAACAACTGCATGTATAAATGCGTTATCCTTTCTTTTTCGCCAACAAAAGCTTCCACTAGAAAAACACGGACTTCGTTCATCTCAGACACAAATGAGGTCTTATTCGCGTCCATACTATGCACACTGTTCCTTCGCCAATAACAAACAACCCATCGTTCCACTATTATCGCCTAAATCACAGCCGACAATATACTCTTCTAAAACAGGCAACGCCACATAACCGCCTAGTTGCTGTACTAAAGATGCTCTAATTTTCGGTAGAAGATGGGTTTGTTTCATCACGCCTCCACCTAAAATAATTTTTTCAGGAGAAAGAACTAACGTATAATTCATCAATGCTTGCGCCAAATAAAAAGCTTCCACCGCCCAAACATCATGACCTGACTCCAACTGTTGCCCTTTGATTCCTGTTCTTTTTTCCAAAGCAGGTCCTGCAGCAAGCCCTTCTAGACAATGATCATGATAAGGACAAGTACTTTCCAATGTATCATTTGGGTATCGCTGCACAGAAATATGTCCCATCTCAGGATGACTAAATCCTTGCAGGACGGTTCCGTTGACTACCGCACCGCCACCCACGCCTGTACCAACAGTCAAATAGATACAACTTTGCGTTTCTTTTCCGGCTCCCAAATGCATCTCGCCGTACGCTGCTGCATTAACATCTGTCGTCCAAGCTAGCGGAATATCATAACGTTCTTTTAACGCACCCAAAAGATTTACATTTGTCCAACCTGGTTTTGGTGTAGAGGTAATATAACCGTACGTACTTGATTTGCGATTCACATCGATTGGTCCAAACGAACCTATCCCTAAAGCTTTTAAGTCATAGGCATCAAAAAAGGCAAAAACTTGTTCTAATGTCGCTTCTGGCAATGTCGTCGGCAAACTGATTCGTTCAATGATATTCAGCTCTTCATCTGCGACAGCGCAAACGAATTTTGTACCGCCTGCTTCAATTGATCCATAATAAGTCATTTAAATCACGTCTCCTTCTTATCGGTCAAATCCGATCGTACGAATTTCATACGCCTTCAACTTCTTCGTTGGTTGTTCATTTTGTTTTTCTTCTAACAGATTCAATAAGTCTGGCTCATTACTTCCCATTTTCTTGATCTGTACTTCAGCTGAATTTTCGCTCATATTAAATCCTCTTACAACCAACGCTTGATTGTCTTCACTATTTTTCACTGCTGTTATAGCAACTGTTTCTCCTTCGACAGTTAAATACGCATCTTTGGCTTTCAACTGCCCTGAATGTCTCGTTGTTGTTTTCACACTAAACGGGATTTGCGCTGCATATGCTCGTTTATACGTCGCATAGCGTTGGGCTTTTTCGCCATGAAAATCAACACCATAGTTAAATGTATGCGTACCTAGACATTGCGCTTCTGGTGTTGGGAAATAGCCCCAATCCCCCATTTCTCCCACAGCGCGTAAAAGTGTTAAAGCAATCGTATTTGTTTCAGGCAAAATTTCATATTCATTCAAGCCATAATTGGAAACTGTGATTCCAGACTTATCATCATGCACATTAACAAAAGCATGTTGATGTTGAGGGTTTGTTGGATTCTCCCAACTTTTGCTGACACGATTCGGTCGTGTCACAACTTCATAAATACTGTCAGCTTCATGCGTTTCAGCTTGGATCCCTGTTGGAAACAGCATCCGTAAACGATGATCTTTCATTTGGTTATCCACTGTTGTTTCAAAACGTAAATGAGCAGAATCTCTTTCCATCGTCAGTATAGTTTCAATCGTTAGTTCTTGTAATTCTTTTGAGCGTCCAGCTTTTCGATAGCGGAAATCAATCACAGCTTTTTGCTCTTGTTCTAGTAAATCATCTGCCGCTTTTGGAATCATCATGCGTTGTATGATTTTTATTTGCGCTAGGAAAGATTCATCTTTTACAACCGAAATCTCTGCTGGACATCCACTAGATAAAATCGGGCTCGTTCCTTCCGGTTTTTTAAAGATATACTCATTGCCAATATCACCCGTATTTTCAATTGTCAACAACTCACTGTAGGTTCTTCCTATTGCTTTGTCCAATACTTCTAAAGTGCCATCTTCATTGATTGTTACAACCAAACAGCTATTTTCCAATCTATAATGTTTTAGATCCTTGATCATCGATCCTTTCTCTTCTATTTTAGATTGGCTTTCTTGTAACGCAAACGTATTCCAAGAAAATGCTGGCATATTCGTGATCGGCATGTCAATTTCCACATATTTAGCCATGTAAGGAATTCTGAAACGATCTTTTGGTAAGTCATAACCAAAGCTGACTTCTGGTTTTGAAATGACCGAATGAATAATTTCTCCCTGCGAATTAACCACTTCAAACTTTGGTGTATTACTTTTAGCAAGTTCTTCCCACAATTCATGAGGAACACCTTCTTTGAATGGTTTTCTCTCAATTTCTACTTTGACTTTTACAACCTCTGATTTTTCATAACCAGATGTATTGAACACGACAAACGGATGACTTATTTTAGAAAAGCTTTCTGTATCGATAGCTTCAACTAATTGCGCCAATGCTTCTTCAGCTAAAAACTTCCCAACTTCATTGGCTTTTTCAAATCTTGGCATCATTTCTCGATGAACTTCATCTACTGAACAACCACAAATGCTATCGTGTGGATGATTTTGTAGTAATAATTTCCATGCATAATCTAGTTGATCATGGGGATATTTTTGCGTTAAATCGTATGCCATCGCAGCCAATGGTTCCGTTATATTTTCTAATTGTCGTTCAACTTGGGTATTCCATTGTTTTAAATACACTCTTGCTGAAGCAGTGTTTGCCAGTGTAAACCAGCCATCCGTTTCTTGGCTTGTCAGCTCTCCATGAACCGTTCCAACTTCTTCTGGCAACTCTTTTCGAATTTGTTTTAAATACTCATCAAAATGGGAATGAATAAATTCATATTCTGGAAATAGTTCGTTTGCTAACGCAATCGCTTTTGTTATATCTTTTTGAACAGGTTGATGGTCTACGCCATTCATCATCAATAAATGATTAGTAGAAGCAAATTTTTCAGCCTCTGCTAATTTTTGCGTCCAAAAAGCCAGAGCTGCTTCTTTTTCAGCTGGTATTTCATTGCCATTACTGTACCAATTGGCGAACAGCAAGCCCAATACTTCACTTCCGTCTGGTCCTTGCCACCACATTTCTGAATATTGAGACGTATAATTTTCATCATCCAACACTTCATTATTAAAGCCAACTGGTTTTACCCCGCGACCAAAAGCGGCTGCATCTAAGCCGGCTTGTTGCATCATTTGCGGTGTTTGCCCCATGTTACCAAACGTATCGGGGAAATAACCTAATTTAACGGCTGGTCCCCACTTTTCAGTTTCTTTCTTACCAATCAGCATGTTGCGAACATTCGATTCAGAACTAATCAAAAAGTCATCTTGTAAAATATAAAAGGGTCCGATTCTCAGCTTTCCATCGGTGATAGCTTTTTGAACAGCCGCTTTCTGCTCAGGTCGTACTTGTAAGTAATCGTCTAAAATAATCGTTTGCCCATCTAAATGAAAGCTATCAAAATCTGGATCTGTTTCCGCTAATTCCAACACATCATCCAGTAATTCAACTAAACGCATGTGGTGTTGCTCATAAGGCATGTACCATTCACGATCCCAGTGAGAGTGGGAAATGATATAAACTTTTTTCTTCATGATTTTACGCTCCATTTCATTCGTTATCGTTCCACTCGAATATCAAAGTAATCCATTACTAATTCACAAAACATCATATTTGCCCAAGAGAACCACTCACGTGTATAGCGTGTGGGATCATCCACATCAAACCCTTCATGCATTAAATGAGTACCCCCATCGTTTGCTACTAAAGAATCTAAGATTCGGGCTTTTTCATCTTTATCCTTTGTCGTCATCCCTTCCATTGCAAGAGCAATCGGCCAAATATAATTTTCAGGCGTATGAGAGCTACCGATTCCTTTAGCGTATTTCCCTTCGTAAAAATAGGGATTTTCTTTACTTAGAACTGTTTTACGCGTTGCTTGATAAGTTGAGTCATCAACCGTTGTATACCCTAGATAAGGTGCTGAAAGTAAATTAGGAATATTGCTATCATCCATAATACTGCTGTTTCCTAGTCCATCAACTTCATAGGCATAGACCAAATCACCCTCTTGATTCTCTGCTTTTCCGTATTTTTGAATACCAGCGTCGATCTCTTTTTTGAGGTCAGATGCTTGTTTTGCCACTTTGGAATCAGAAAGTACTTCAGTAAAAATTTCCTCGATATAGCCTAAAACAACAACTGCAAACATATTTGACGGCACTAAATAACCGTAACGACAAGCATCATCACTTGGACGGAAACCAGACCACGTCATTCCCGTTTTTCCAACTTCACTGCCGCGTCCATTATTCGTAAGCGTATCTTCTAAGCGCGTTGTATCCCGTTCAAATGCATAAGGCGAATGGTGATGTTCCTGCTCTGTCGTAAAGACCGTCAGGATTTTTTTTATCCCTTCAACAAAATTTTCATCAAACTGCTGCTTACAGCCAGTATTTTTAAACAATAGATACGCTAGTTGAACAGGATAACAAAGTGAATCGATTTCATATTTTCGCTCCCAAATCCAGGGACTCATCGCCGTGTGATCTGTTTGGTGACCAGCATTATTGGGTGTTTCATTGAATGCATTGGCATATGGATCAAGTGTGATATAGAAAAATTGGCGTTGTACCAAGCCACAAATCATGTCTCTAAGTTCTTCGTCTTCTTTTGCAATCACTAAATAAGGTCGAACCTGCGCAGTCGAATCTCTCAACCACATAGCAGGAATATCACCAGTTAGTAAAAACGTTGTGCCATCAGCTTGTCTTTTAACTGTTGTAGTCAATGTATTGGCAAATGCTGCATTAAAATTTTCTGCCCATCCAGCGTGCGCTTCTCCACACAATTGTGTGATTTCATCCATAAATTCTTGTACAGAATTTGGTATTTTGCTATAAGTCATAGTAACCTCCTAATAGTTGATATATCATTTCACAACGAAAGTATATGCCAATGAAAGCGTTTTGTCCACTGTTTTTATTAATATTTTAAAATTGAACTCTTTTTCTTTGTATGGTAAACTACCATTAATGATATATCATTTTACAATTAGGAGAATTACAATGTCTAAACCACTATATAAAAAAATCATCGATGATTTATTAAATGCAATAGAAACAGGTCAGCTACCAGAAAATGCTCAACTTCCAACTGAAAAGGAACTCTCTCAAACTTACAACGTTAGCCGCATCACCTCTAAACGAGCGTTGACAGAGCTAGAAAGTCAAGGATTGATTTACCGTATTCAAGGAAAAGGGAGCTATGTTCAAAAACAGAAAGCGAAAAAGAAAAAAGTTTCCCGTATTTTATTTTTGATTCCATTTGTCAACGATCTTTCCCTCGGAAATTTCAATGAAGGGTTGGCTCCTATAACAAGTGAGCATCATTATGAAGTCATCATGTCCTCTGCTGAATTTTTGATCAATAAACAGGCAGCTGATATCATTGAAGATTTTGATGGCATGATTTATTATGCCCACAACACTGAAGACTTTTTAGATACCTTATTTGAGCTGTCTATTCAGCAATTTCCAGTTATCATCTTAGATAAAAAAATTCATGATCTACCTTACCCAACGGTTCAATCTGATAACTTTTCAGGTGGTGCTATGGCTACCAATTATTTAGCTGCACAAGGTCATCAACGGATCGCTTATATTTTTGGAGAACCGACTTTGCCTCAATCAGTGCGGCAGCGTTATTTAGGCTATATTCACGCAACAAAAGAACAGCACTTATCTTTTCATACAGCATTAACAGACAAACAAGCCTTTGTAGACGCTGACGTAATGGCTTATCTCAACGAAAATGCCATTACAGGTGTCGTCTGTGAAAACGACTTAGTTGCAATCTCACTCATGAATCAAGCGAAACGAGCTAACATTGATATACCAATTCAATTATCCGTTATCGGTTTTGATAATATCCAAGCAGCCTCACTGATCGATCCTGCACTCACAACGATTGCTCAAGATTTTAAAGGGATGGGAAAACTTGCCGGAACGATGCTGATTGAATGGATTGAAAACCATGTGATTCCAGCAGACCAACAAGTCCCAGTAAAACAAATTATTCGTAACTCAACAAAGGAGAATTAAGGAATGAAACCAACATTAATCGACACTCGACACGGAACTGATAACCAACATTCTTTTTCAAATGGCAACTGTCTCCCCTATACTGGTGTGCCATTTGGCATGAATTATTTTGCGCCACAAACCAATGGGGATAATGGTAGTTGGTGGTTTAATCCTCGCGACCGAGTCTTCCAAGGTTTCCGTTTAACTCATCAACCTAGCCCTTGGATGGGGGATTTTAGTTATTTTGTTATGCAGCCTTTTAATGGCAAGCTAAAAGAGAAGAGCATTTTTCATGCACAATCTTCTTACCGACCAGATGAAAGCGTTTTTAATCCTAGCTATTTAGAAATCACTGCACAACGTTATCAACTGACAGCTCGTTTGATCCCTAGTATGTACGGTGGTGCTTTGTCAACAAGTTACACACAGCCAGATGCAGGACTCTTACTTTCATTGCCAGGAAACTATAAGATTACGATCGAGGATGCTCATACCGTTTCCGGATCAATCGTCAACTACGCAGGCTGTGAGGATAAAGATTTTGCTTTTTATTTCACCCTACATTTTCAACAGCCACTAGCTATTGAACAACTTACGGAACAAGCTGGAGCAGATGATTGTGTTACTTTTTCATTTGGAGACATCACGAAACAAGTTATTCAGTTTGGTACTTCTTTTATTAGTTTAGAACAAGCCAAGTTGAATTTGTCACGGGAGTTTGCCTGGATGCCAGAAGATTACCGTAAACATTCAGAGGAACAATGGGCGTATTATCTAAATAAAATTGATATTCAAGATAAAAACCAACAACGTCGATCAACGTTTTATCATAATTTATATCGAGCATTTTTATTTCCTCAAACTTTCTATGAAAAAGATTTGGATGGACAAATTATTCATTATGATACGTTAGCTAAGAAAGTAAAACCAGGATTTCTGTATACGAATAATGGGTTTTGGGACACTTATAAAACTGTTTACCCGTTGTATTCATTAATTGCTCAAGAAAAATATGCAGAAATGCTAGAAGGATTTTTAAACAGTTATCGAGAAAGCGGCTATTTACCTAAATGGCTTTCACCTGATGAGCGAGGTTTGATGCCAGGAACATTGATCGATGCAGTGATTGCAGATGCTGCAGTGAAAAATATTCGCCCTGATTTGATGCCCGAATTTTTAGAGGCCATGATCAAAGGAGCTACAATTCAAAGCGACAATCCAAATTATGGTAGACAAGGAACAAATGACTATTTAACCTATGGCTACGTTCCTGCTCACTACCACGAGTCGGTCAATCATACCTTAGATTATTGCTATAGTGACTTTTGCATCAGCCAAGTAGCCAAAATATCAAAAGATTCTGACACAGCCGAACATTATGGTAGACAGGCGAAAAATTATTTAACTATTTTTGATCCTGACACAGGGTTCATGCGTGCGAAACAAACAAACGGGTCATTCAAAGAAGGTTTTGATAGTCATCGCTGGGGTGGTGATTACGCTGAGGGGAGTGCTTGGCAAAGTAGTTTTGCTGTTTATCATGATTTTAAAGGCTTGATCACAGCTTTTGGAGGGCATGATAAATTCCTAGAAAAATTAATTGATTTATGTAATCAATCACCTTCCTTTAATGTCGATGGATACGGATTTGAAATCCATGAAATGAGCGAAATGGCGGCTACTGAATTTGGACAACTGGCGATTTCTAATCAGCCAAGTTTCCACCTACCTTACCTGTTCAGTTACCTTGGTAAACCTGAATTTGCACAGCCTTTGCTAAAACAACTAATGATTCAAGAATTTAATGACAGCCCCACTGGTTTCCCTGGAGACGAAGATAATGGAAGCATGGCAAGTTGGTACATTTTTAACTCTCTAGGCTTTTATCCTGTCTGTCCTGGTTCAGGTGAATATGTTATTGGCATGCCTTTATTCGATAAAGCCGTTATTCATTTGTCTAATGGGGAAACATTGACGATTTCCAGTGGCCCAAATCAGGAGCAGCAACAGTTTATCGATCATATCTACTATAATGATTCTTCACACGAGAGCTTAGTGTTTGAGCATGAATCATTGATGAAAGGCGGAAAAATCGAGTTTACTTTAGGCATTGTCCCTAGACCAAAAAATTATGAGAATGAACAACTTCCATTTAGTATTTAACGAATAAAAAAAGCGAACTGGAGCAATAACACATCCAGTTCGTTTTTTGGTCTGTTCATTCTTCACCCACAGAATCATAGTGATGTTTGTATTTTTCCCGAAACTCTTTCGGTGTTAAATCGTTCATCTTTTTAAAAATCTGTGAGAAATAGGTGCTATTGTTAAAACCAATTTTATCCGCAATTTCATTGACATTATCATCTGTATACAGCAATAAGTTCTGTGCTTTCTTCATTCGATATTGATTCAAATATTGAGAAAAACTCTTTTTGGTTTCTTTCTTAAACAGCTGTCCCAAGTACATTACATTAAGATGCAAAGATTGCGCCACGCATTTCAAGGTCAATTCACTTGTGTAGTCCGAACGAATTTTATCGATAACTTTTTGAACATTCTCTGAATAATCATACGCTAGTTTTTCCCGAGTGATTTGCTTAACAGTCGTTGATAGAATCTCACGTAATTTATCCGCATTTGACGAGTGATTGATATCATCTAAAACTTGTTGGTATTCCGCTTCATCTAAGTGATTAAAACGGCGATAGATATCCATGAAAAGCATAAATGTAATATGCCGAACATCTTCTGGACGTGCACCTATTTTTTGCGTTTTAGTAAAGATTTCAGCAATCGTCGTCTCAATCGTCGTAAAATCCCCTACCATCAGCGTTTTGTTAAAATTGATGATGTCTGCTGAGAGATCAAAATCATCTGAAAACACAGAATATAGCAGATTTTTTCCACTTGCTTCATAAAACTTGTAACGCTGCAATGTTTGGTTTGCTTTTTCATAACTATCTGGAACATCTTCCCAATCACTCACTGTTTCCCCCACACTGATCAACCAGCTATCGTCTTCATCTGCTTGTAAGGGATTCGCTGCCAGAAGTTGATTCAATTGATATTTACCACCTTTAAAGATATGTACAAGCAAACTCTTATCTCCTAAATTACGCGAAAAAAACAAAGATTGTTGTTGTCCTTCCAGCCACTTAACAACTTGGGCTTTTTTTTCACGCGTGACTTCCACTAATAACACAGTCCAATCTGATTTTTCTGCAGTGTTGACTAGTTGATTCAGTTCTTCAAAGTTATCTTTATCGATTTCACCATTGACCCATTGGGACAATAAAACTTCACTATACATGCCGTTTCTAGTTTCTTGTTGATTACGATTGTCTAAACGTTTTTTGGCTTTTCTCACACTTTTTAAAAGTTCCAATTTATCTACAGGTTTCATCAAGTAATTGATCGCCCCTAGTTGCAGTCCGCCTTTTAAAAAATCAAACTTCTGGTAACCAGAAAGAATCATAAATTCAAACTGTCTTGCTTCATTTTGAGCCGCTTCAATAAATTCCAATCCGGTCATTTCCGGCATCGTAATATCGGTTATCACAAGATCGATTGACTCCATTTCCATCATAGTTAACGCTTCTTTGGCATTCTGCGCTGTTCCTTTGATAGAAAAACCTTCTGTTTCCCATGAAATAATTCTTTTCAAGCCGTTAACGATCATATATTCATCATCAACTAGCAAAACCTTATACGTCATTCTCTCACTCCTTAGCCGTGAATTATTGTGACTGTTTTTATATTCCATTTAGTTTTAAGAAATTGGCTCGTCAAATGACAGTTCAATAGCGATTCCTTTGGTTTCATTTGGGGTAATCGTCATCAAAAAGGTCGGTCCAAAATAAGCTCGCAAACGTTCATTCACATTTTGTAATCCGATAGAATCATGTAATTCGATTTGTTGACTCTTTAATTTGGTTTTAATCAGCGTTAGTTTTTGAGGAGATATTCCTTTACCATTATCTCGAATCAATATTTTCACTTGCCCATCAACTAAACGAGCTTTCACACTAATCGCATTATCGTTACGGGAAAAATCAATTCCGTGGACAAAATAATTTTCAATCAATGGTTGAATCGAAAATTTTGGTAATACCAGTTCCTTCAACGCTTCATCGATTTCAAAGTGATACGCCACCCGATCTGGATACCTCATCTGATACAAATAGACGTATTTTTCACAAAAACTCAGCTCTTTTTCCAAAGTTGTTGTCTTAGCCTGATCAGTATTATTGCGCAATAATGTTGAAAATGCATACACCACATCGGCTAGTTCTTCGCTGCCTTCACTTAATGCATACATGCGGATATACTCCAATGTATTGTATAAAAAATGCGGACTGATTTGTGACTGTAATGCTCGCATATGGGCATCTTGTTGCTTGATTTCTAATTTATAAATATCTGAAATATATTGCTCAATATTATCCAGCATTGTGTTGATTCCTCGTGAGAGCTCTTTTAGCTCAAACTGAGTCTCTTGCTCATTGATCCGTGTATTCAAGTCTCCTTCTGAAACAAGTGCCATTGATCCCATAATAATATCGACTTGCTGAGAATACTTAGTGAATGTTCGATAAAGTAAATAGAGCAACAATAAAATCAGCACCAAACCACCCAACATCAAAATACGCAAATCAAAAAGAACATGGGTCAGGATCTTTTCTTTTGAAATCGTCACTAAAATATCAAACCCACTTGTCGTTTGCAGGTGTTCTAGTATATTATCCCCCGTCAATTTTTGAAGTGGCAACGCTGATGATTCTTTCATTTTTTGTTGAATCAGTTGCTGATCTATCGTGTTATCTTTTTCCGTATAAGTCAATAACTGATACCCTGTACTCGAGAATACATATGCCGATAATCCTTCAAAAGTCGTCAAATGAGTCAAACTATCAATAATATCTTTTTGAGAGAATTCAACATAAAAACTGCCCAGCACTTCTAAGGTAACTGGATTGGTAATTGGGTAAGCTAAATAAAATTTATTATTTAAACGAGGTGTCCCGCTAATTTTCTTCCCACTCTTATCCTGTGGTGTAGAAAGATAATAATCATTATAATTGTTCAATACCATGATGATCGATTCGATATTATCATACATGGTATAAAAATTTTTCACTTGACCAGGCAAAAATAAATAGTTCCCCGTGGCCAGTTGTTGATCATACGAATAATTCAAATAATCTGAAATCGACGTATCCATATATCGATTTAAATTGTTGATCTTCTCTTGATTATCCGTTAGACCATTCAGCATAGTTTTTCCTTGTAAATTTTTATCATTGATCGATCGGCTAATCATATCGACTGCTTCTTGAGCTGTGATTTCCCCTCTTCCCATCGATTGCCAATAGGTATTCATACCAATACTGCCCATGCCTATCAAAATCAGTGAAACCAAAATCAACGCATAGTTTTTTAGTAATCGGTTCAGTAGTGTCTTTTCATTAAAGGAAGAAGTTTTCTTTTTATGCATGAAGTTCCAATCGTTGATCGATCGTTTGCCGCCACGATTTTGTTGCTGTAAAGCTCCAAATTTGAATCATAGAAAAAGTGCCAAACAAAATCAACCCTTTGAACTTCCACGTAACAAACAAGATCAAACTTATACCAATTGCAATTTTCAAGAGATTTGTAAAATTCGATAACGTTGAAATAAACGCTAATTTCAATAAGTTTTTTAAACCGATTTCATAATAGCTGTCTAACAATAATGTGTATTGATATGTAACTCCCCCATAGATCATTGCAAAAACTAAAAGAAAATCAATCATCAAAAAGGGTAATCCTTGAATTTGAACCGATAAAAATAGATTGTATGCTAATAGTGCCAATAATACGAATAATGCATAAAAAATAATATTGCCCCTGATGAAATTCCGCTTAAAAATAGCCCAGCCTTCTTTTAAAGTAATGTCCTTATAATTAAATTCATGACTGACAAATAATTCGTTAACTGTTTTCAAGGCTGGACCCACACCCGCTACAATCAAACCACAACAGCTAAATAACCAAAAGAATAAATTTAATTTTACAATGACCCAAATTTTAATGAATAACGTTTCTAACGCTTTTCCAACCATCTAACTCTTCCTTTCTACGTCTCTATTAGTATAATAAATAACTATGCCAAATATTCCAAATAAAAAAACTGCTGCTTGTAATAGAACTACGCAGTCCAATCAGGAAATTGTTTTTTTGATAAAAGAACCAAGTAAAAACGATGCATCATCGAATCACTTGGTTCCCGCTATTATACCTGTTTTATTTTTTCAAAAAGTCATCATATTGTTTTTGCATTTCAGTCAAGACTTTGTCATAACCGGCATTAGCAAGTGCTTCTTTTAATTTAGGAACTGTTTCTTCTGGGTCAACGGTTCCTGTATTTAAGCCATCTAAATATTGACTCATAACGTTGGCTATATTACTCATTTCTGTTTTCACATTTGATGTCACGAAGTTGAAGCCTAAGATCGGAGATGTTTCTGCTTTAGCAATCGATTCATCACGCTCTTTGATCATTTCATCAGTAATAATATCTTGTGTGTATAAGATTTTATTATTTCCAGTATTCCATGCAGGTAAATGCGTATTTGGTTTGTAGCCGTCTAGTAATTTGATTTTTCCATCTTTATCTGGAATTTTTTCCCAAGCTTCGCCTTCGATACCCCAAACTAACCCATTCAGTAATTCTGGATCACTATTGATTTGTCCTAATACTTCTACAGCTTTTTCTTTATTTTTAGACGTATTTGCGACAACAAAGTTCGCCATTCGTGCTTGATCACTTGATTTTAATGGTGTTGTAAATGCTTTAGAAACTAATTCTTGACCCGCAGCATTACTTAAAATCGTATCGCCATAATCGTAAGGACCTTGTGTTTCTTGACGAATGAACCATGTGTTTCCTTCTAAAGGAAACTCTGTATTACTTGTGGCTGCATCTGATGGAATGTAACCTGCTTGATACCATTTATGCATTGTTTTTAAAACGTCCATAAAGTCTTTGTTTTCGTATTGGTTGATGATTTTTTTAGTATCACCATTTAGATCGACAGCAAATGGATAGTCATTTCCAATTGGGAAATCAAAATCACCTTGCGCTTTAAACCCTTGACCAATTGCAAATGCTGCGATATTCGGTTCTTTTTCATGGAATGTTTTTAACACACTTTCAGCATCTTTATATGTTTTGATATCATCGATCGATAAATTATATTTATCTAAATATTGTTTGTTAAACGTCAACACTTGTTGAGAGTAAACATTGCCATTTACAGGAAATGCGTATAGCTTACCGTCCACTAAATTCCCTTTGATATACGCTTCATCCAACTGATCATAAGCATCTTTAGCAAACTTCGGTGCTAATTCAGTTAAATCCGCAAAGGCTCCTTTTTGTGCATTTGGTACATAACTATCTGCAAATGCAATATCATAATTTTCACCAGAAGAGACAATGACACTCATTTTTTTCTTGTAATCGCCCCACCCAATATACTGAATATTTAGTTTAACACCTGTTTTCTCTTCGATTTTCTTGTTGGCAACGTCCATCAATGCATCATAATTATCAGGTTTATCCCCAATTTGATACATCAATAACGTATTTTCATCTGTTTTTTTGCTGCTTCCGTCAGTTTTTTCTTTACTGCCTCCACCACATGCTGTCAACGCACCTAAAAGAACAACTGCTGTACTTAAACCGACTACTTTTTTCCACGTTTTCATTTTCTGTTCATCTCCATTTTCTATATATTATTCCTTAACTCCGCCAATCGTTAATCCTTTGACAAAATATTTTTGGAAAAATGGATAGCTGATTGCAATCGGTAATGTCGAAATAACCACGATCGCCATTCGAGCTGATTCTCCCGGTATTGCTGCCATCCCACCAGATAACTGACTGCTGGCTCCGGCATTTTGGGTCAAGTATTGAATATTATTTTGAATCTTCATCAACAAATATTGCAGTGGCACTAAACTGTCTTTTTGAATATATAAAAGTGCGTTGAACCAGTCATTCCAATACCCTAAAGCGGCAAACAAACTGATCGTTGCGATACCAGGTACCGCTAGCGGCAGCACGATTTGAATAAAAATTCGCATCTCAGAAGCCCCATCGATCCGTGCTGATTCGATGATCGAATCTGACACTGAACGTTTAAAAAAGGTTCGCATCACAATAATATTAAACGGACTGACTGCCATTGGCAAAATCAACGCCCAAATCGTATCTTTCAACTGAAGTAAATTTGTCATCACTAAATAATTCGCTACCATTCCCGGTGAAAATAACATGGTGATTAAACAAAACACTGTAAAAAATCGGCGAAACGGAAAATTAGATCTTGAAATCACATAAGCATATAGTGATGTCGCCGTACTATTGATCAGCGTGCCAACTACTGTGACTAATACCGTCACAAACAACGCTTGAAAAATTTTATCCTGCATCTGATCGAATAAATAAGTATAACCAAAAAAACTAAATTCCTGAGGCCAAAAACTATAGCCGTGAGCCGCTAAGGCTGTTTCATTACTAAGTGAGATTGCCACAACAAATAGAAACGGCAACACACAGGATAGCGCGAAAACTGCGATCAGCACATTAAAAAATAAATTGACAGGTCTATTAAACGAACGAATTGTTACTTTTGAAACTGGCTTTTTCCTCAATGTTTTCACTCCTCCTTAGAATAATGCCGAATCATTGTCAAAGCGACGAACGATTCCGTTTGTGATCATCAACAAGACAAATCCAACTGTTGATTGATACAATCCAGCTGCTGCTGTCATTCCGATATCGCCTGTAGCAGTCAATCCATTAAAGATATACGTATCCAAAACAGAGGTGACCTGATACAATGAGCCAGAATTCCTTGGAACATTGTAGAACAAACCAAAATCCGCTCTAAAAATATTTCCCACAGCTAAAATCGTCATGATCGTCATTAATGGTAATAATTGAGGAATCGTCACGTTTTTGATTTGTTGCCACTTGCTGGCACCATCTACCATTGCGGCCTCATAATAAGTTGGATCAATCCCCATAACCGAGGCAAAATAAATGATACTGTTATACCCAATTCCTTTCCATGTTCCGATGAATACTAAAATAAATGGCCAATATTTCGCTTCACTATACCAATTGATTGGTGTTCCTCCACGATTTGAAATCCATTGATTGAAAATCCCTTTATCTGGACTTAAAAAGGCATAAACAAAATACCCAATAATAACCCAAGATAAGAAGTACGGTAAAAGAGACATCGTTTGATATACTTTTACCAAGCGCTTATTCCGCAACTCACTCATCACGATTGCAAAAAATACAGAAATGACAAGGTTTAATGTAATAAAGGTCACGTTGTACAACACTGTATTTTTCGTAATCAAAAAGGCATCATTAGAAGAAAATAAAAACTTGAAATTCTCTAAACCAACCCATGGACTTTCTTTCAAACTAGCAATAAACCCATCTGGTGAAATATGAAAATCCTTAAACGCCACCACATTGGTCAACACTGGAATATAAAAGAAAAAAATCATCCAAACCATCGCTGGAATTGCCATCAAGATCAACGCTTTATACCGCCAAATATTGGTAAAGAAAAGCGCGCTCTTTGACTTTTTCTTCATTCCCCCAACTCCTTCCATCAAATTGTCTACAATAGAATTGTAGCGCTTTCAAAAAAAGATAGAAATAAACAAAATATAGGTATTCTTATAGAAAATATAGATGTTAGGGACAAATGATCTACGAAACCGCCCTATCCAATCACTTCTCTTCAATATGATACAATTAACGTAACAACTTGAATGGAGGAAACACCATGAAAATTTACCAAAACACAAAAATAGCTAGCAACATGTCCCTATATATTTCAGGTCAAACCCCCAGTAAAATTGATTACACACCTCAAAGCATTGAAGAACAAACAGAAGTTGTGCTAGAAAAAATCACAGCTGCTCTGCATGAAAATAATTTAACTGTAGAGTCTTTAGTGAAAATCACAATCTATATTACAGACGTTTCCTATCTAGCCGGTGTTAGAAGTAAATTAGCCGAATTTGTGGGCGAATCAAAACCGACAGCTACACTTGTTGTTGTTGCCGGTTTGATCGATCCAAATTTTAAAGTAGAAATTGATGGCATTGCAGCTTTTTGAATAAACTTGCAATACTCTTTAAACTAAAAAAGAAACGAGGTCGGGACACGCTACGAATCCCAACCTCGTTTCTTTTATTTATGTTTTTTTTGATAAATAATATATCCTAATAATCCAACTAAGACAATTCCCATTCCAGCTACCACCCATGGCCAATAATTGGTTGGTTGTTTTACCACATCTATAGCTTCTTTATTAAGTTTCTCTGCCTCTTTTTTCTCGACATCAAACCCTTTGGTAAATGCCCAGTGATCGTCACCACTTGTAACAGTCAATTTGAGCATATACTCTCCTGCATGTATTTCTTCATTCTCTAAAGAAACATTGTAATCAAATACAGAATGGGGAGCCATCGCTAGTTTTTCTTTTTTTGTTGTGTAAATCAGTTTATTTTTTTGATAGATCTTCGCTTCAATAGTCGCTTTTTTTACCGTTGTACTTTGAACATTTCTTATTGTCGCTAAAAAAGCTGTTCGACCATTAGCTAGCCCTGCCTTGACATCTCCCAGCTTGACTTCTGGTTTTACAGCGCTATCTGTTTCGCTTAATTTTACACCAATCGTATAAGAAAAACGATTTGATAGTTGGACACCAGAAACATTTTTTTGCTCTTGTTTAGACTCGTTTGAATCCTCAGAAGTCTCTTTATCATTTACTTCTTGAACAAAAAATCCCCCTAAGATTTCTCCATCGAAAGAATCAGTTGGCATCTTTAAATGAAATATAATCTCTTTTTCTTCTTTGGCATTCAAGGTAACAATTTGTTTCTCAGAAACTAAATCGGTCAAACTATGTTTCATTGTTTTATCTAACATAGGATTATCAACACTATAATCAACCATTCCATTATTATTCGTAAAAGCATCTCTAGGAATAACTGCAATAGTTGAGGGATGATCTGCATAATTTATTAGTTTTAATTTTAGCTCTTGCTCTTCTGATGGGTTCATACGTAAATCAAAATAGCTAACATCTGACTTTTGATTCTCTGGTAAAATCGCTTGAACGGAGTAAGACATTTCTTCTGCAAATGCAGTACTTCCACAAAATACCCCCGTAACAAAGACCATACTTAAAAATGCTATTATTTTTTTCATCTGAGTGATTCCTTCCTATGTTATAACCTTAATATTTTATGTATAGATAAATTTGAAACAAACAGCTACTCCTTGTTTCAAACTTACCTTTCTATTGTGTTAATGAACGATTACTATGTCTAATTAAATTCTTTCTCACTCTTGTCCTGTTTCTGCATCGACTAAGTTCCAGTTAATTTCGCCTGCATAATCTCCTGCAACAATTTTCTTATTATTTGTATAACCAAATGTCATCGTCGCACCAGAAAGCCCAATCGTATTAACACCTAACCCTGTTGTTTCTCCGTCAGAAACAATATTAGTTCCTACTTGATCAACAGTTATTGAATCATCTGACGCTGATCTCGGTGTTTCTTGGCCTAAAATTCTTGTTCCTCCGATCATGGGTGATGCAAGTGTTTGTTCTTTATTTTCTGTATTTACAAACTCTGATAATTTCACATTAACTGTCCATTTCTCATTAGAACCTAACAAATCGACTACTTGCCCCAAAATAAGTCCGTCAGCATTCTTTTTAGATTTAATTGTTGAATTAATTGCCGTCATCCCTGCATCATCCGTTGTTACCACATCATTTAAATCAAAATCAAAATTCACATTATTTGTAAAACCTGTTAAGTATAGATCTCCACCTTTAACAGAGGCTTCAGCTTTCGTTACTGCTTGTTTTGAATGGGGATTTTCTTCTGCATGTCCGGTTACTGCAAACATACTTCCTACTGTTAATAGAATCATTCCTGCTGTTAATTTACTTGTTTTCATAATAAAATTCCTCCTAATATGTTTAACTACTTAATTATTTTAATGATAGAAACTAATAGCTCTATCTTTTTAAAACGTTAATAATGAACGCTTGCCTCTTAAGGTACATCCATCAGATTCCAAGAAATTGTTCCTTGGTAGTGGCCTTTTGTCATGTCTGGAGAAAGTTCAGCATAAATTTTTTGCTTGCTTTTTTCTCCAAAAGTCAATTCCTTCATTCCTTTGTTAGCAATGACAACTCCGTCTTCTAAAGACTGTTTTTGTTTTCCTTCTTCAAAGAAAAGAGGTAATATAGCGCCAGATTCATTTTTTACTTCACTCGATATTCGCAACGACCATGAATTATTGCCGCTACGTGTATCCTGAATTTTTATACTTAGATCTTCTGCGTATCTTTTTTGTTTTTCTCGTTTTAGTGTCCACTCACCAAAATCCATTCCCTCTGTAACCTCTACAATCGTTAACATTTCTTTGGGTTGAATCTTAGGTAGCTGGATTTCTTGCTCAATTTCAACACTTTCTTCTGTTTTGTCTGTTCCAAAAGCTGAAGTATGAACAATGATTGGTTCATTTAACTTAGATGAATCTTTTGCTGCTTTCGCCTTCACTCGAATATGATATTCTTCTTGAGGGAAAATATCCTTTTTAAAACGAGCAATCGCCATTCTACGATAGTTTTGCTTCACTTGCTGACTATCTGTTTCCGAAACGATTCCACATTCAACTTCGCTGTCAGGTAACGGCTGATTATTTTTGTCAAGAACCTGAATTTCTTTTAGATCTAGTCCTTCTTCCTCTGGAAACACATATTGCACTTGTTTCCACGCACCAGAATCTGTTTCTTTGGCTAGTGTCGAGTTACCGATTTTGCCCTCAAAAACAAGTTCATCCTCTTCTTTGATTTCTTTATTCAGTAACTGGCCTTCTAAATATGGTTTAGGGAAGTTAGTAACAACCCCTTCATTTGCTACACTGATGTCACTTTTTACTAAAGGTTTTGTTGTGCTGCCTTTTTCATAAAAACTAGCTTTGTTCACGATTGATGCTAATTTTACACCTAAACTTTCTTCTTTAACAATGGCATCAAAACTAAACGTGATCACTTCATTAAGCGCCATTGCCCCATCATAGATCATTGTATTTCCTTTGATTTGAACATTCGGTTTAGGGTCTCGTTTATTTTCGATATGCAGTGACGTTTCATCTAGTGTCAAGTAGTTGGAAAAGTCATTTTTCCATTGAAAGTAAATGTTCTTCCCTCTATTTTCTAGATATATTTCATAGTGTAAACGATCGCCAGGATGAACCTTTGAAAGGAGTCCATTCATATTTGTAACAGTAGAATCAAACACATATTTTGTGTCTTTTGACACGATTCTAAACGTACGTGTGATCTTCTCAGACAAGTGATCATCGCTGTCCTGAGCTAGAAAAGTTAGTGTATGTTTTCCAGCTTTGTATGCTGACAAATCAATTTTATCAAGTGACCATTCCTGTCTTTCACCTGGATTCTTGTTTTCAATCTCTTCAAATTTTGTATAGGGTTCATCATCGATTGCATAGAGCATATCAACTGTGCTACTTCTAGCAGCTTCTACTGTGCCGATTACTTTTTCAATGTCTTTTCCTTCAAGTAAACTTGCAGGAATATCTGATTGTAGGCTGATTTTAGGTTTGTTGATTTCATCCAAATGAATCGTATACGCCATCGTGCGTGTTTCTTGTGGTTTCACTTTTTGTTTATTCCACATCATTGCAATCGCCGCATCTGAATAATGAGCTGCGATTTCACCTGGCTGGCCATTGTTACCTTCTAGACCATGAACCTCACCACCAATGATTGATCGGTTCTTAAAAAAATCACCAGGTTCTGCATAACGATACCACCAATGAATTCCGATACTTAAATCTAAATAGGTTCCTTTTGCTGCCCCCCATTTGTCTGGGTTAGCACCATCATTATTTGTCTCCCCAACTCTAAACATCAGTTGATATGGAGTATTTTCAAGTGAAAGTCCTCGACCATTCCCAATGTAAGCAACGTCTCCGCCGTCTCGACCATTCAATTTAGTATCAACGATTTCTGAAAAGCCAACATTCATTGGTTGAGGATCACCTAGTAGGGGTTTGTCTACACGTTTGATTTCAATTTGTTTTTGAATATCCCCAGTTACAGGATTTGCACTTAATGTCACTCGTACCACAACTTTATAAGAGTAGAGTATATTATGATCAAGTGTAAACTCTCCATATCCTCTGATTTGGTTATCTTTGACTGAAACTGCCGTCAACGCCACTTTCTCTATAGCTGTATAATCACCAACTTTTTCAAAAGAGTAGAAACGAATTCCTCTACCATTGGAAGAATTACTTTCATTTCGATAATCAACTCGTTGACCATTTTCGTTGGTTAAGAAAATATTGGTTAAAAATAAATCTTCTTCTGTTGCAAAACCATAAGAAATTTGATTTCCAGATGCTAGAGCTGTAGATAACGTACTCTGCTTATCTAGTTGTACTTTCCAACCAGCATCTCGATCTGCCGAAATCTCGCTCATTAAGTCGCCTGACCGTGTTTCTGGTTTATGTGCTTGTTCTGTTGTTGTGGAAGTTGAACTTGACTCTACATCATTACTAGTACTACTCTGCGTTTCTAAACTTCTTTCAATTTCTGATGGGTCTGATGTTTCAACTACTTCTGAACTTGATTGCTCGAGAACTTCGCTCTCGCTGCTAGTTGCTTCTGTCACATTTGTTTCAGTAAAACTTTCATCTAGTTCTAGTTGGTAGGTTGTGACCTCTTGATTCTGTTCTATTATGATTTCTTGCTCTTTTACCTCATCCGTATCAAAAAACAATTGAAAAGGTTCTGGTCCCTGGTAGGTAAATGAAATACATTGCTTGTCTGCATCACTTGTTAAATTTTGGAGCGCTTGTTCTTGCTCTAAAGCTACAATATCAATGACGGTGTTTGTTTTAATGGTTATCTCTTTATCTGAACTGAATTGAGGTAACGTAACGACGGCTTGTTCTTTTTCATTTTTATGTATTTTTAAAATATTGGTCTGCTTGTTTAGCGTTTCGGCGAATCCATGTATTGGGTTTTGACATAACGGACTGACAACTAAAAAAATAATAACCATCCATAAATTGAATTGTTTAATTAATTTCACTTAGACACCTCTTAATTTGTCAAAATTTGTTCTGCTTACAAAATATAAAAGAAGCCGACCTCAAATTCAAGATAATCTCGTATTACAATAATTTACTTATTTTTAATTTTTTAATATGAAAAACATTTAAACCCGTTTATAATAACTACTATAAAGGTGGGATCACTATGTTAATGACTCAATTAATCAAGAAAAACGAACAGATAAAATTGGATTTATTTACTAGAATCGTAAATAGCCCTATGATTGAAAGCGAGACATTACAAGCACAGTTGTCTCTATCTAAAAATCGTCTGTATCATTTTGTGCTTCAACTCGATAAAGATCTAGCTATCTATCAAATCCCGATAACCATTCAGTATAAAGAAAATAAATATATAGCAGAAAAATCTGAAGGAAGTCATCATTCTTCACTATTGATTTATGAACTCATTCAACATTATTTAAATGCTTCAGCTATGTTTCAATTGACTTATCTTTTTTTACATGAGGACCAAACACCAATTACTGATATTGCACAAAAGTTGTTGTTTTCTCAGTCACATACCTATTATGTCATCCGTCAAGTCAATCCTTTTTTAAAACAATTCAATTTAAAATTGATGGTTGCTAATAAGACTGTTGTTCTTAATGGACGCGCTTCTGATATCTTTATCTTTCGCTTTTTAGTGTTTAGTTTCTTATTTTTTTATCGCTCACCTTATCCTACAATCGAAACTGAACGTCAAAAAAGCGTAGCAAACGACAAAACTCTTCCTTACGCCAAACAAATGACCTACTCCGAGCTTCATAGTCTAAACTCTTTTTTCTATGTGCTGGAGCATACACCGACTGATCTAAATCGCTTATCAGTGGAAATTCAAGCATCCTCTGTGTTTCCTTTGACAACGATTCTTGAAGTAAAAGAAAATGAACTTGATCACGCCTATCTGCTCTTTTTCCTACGAATCTTTATTCCTAGACTTTGTACTTTTGAAGAAATGATTCGCTTGGGTGAACATTTAGAAACTATGGTCGATTTTGATTTAGCGATGCTTGCTAAACAAATGTTAGATGCCGTATTCGATACTTTTACATTAGAATCTTTGCCGCGTCTTTATAAAAACTATTACGCCAGTCTTTATATCTTGACCCTACATTTAAGTTATATCGAGTTTTTTGGTCACGATTTAAAAAATATCTTTTACTCACAAGCTTTAACTACTAAAAGTATCCAAACCCATGCAGCATTGTATGAACAAATGGTTAATTTCTATGATCAGTTCCAACCAGAAGTTTCTTGGTCTAAAAAAGAAGAAAGCAAGCAAGTCTTGATCGATACACTTTATTTGATCGTTCTAGGTGAGCATCAGCAAAAAGTCATGATTTATATCGACTTTGGTGGGAACATTGTTGCTGAATTGGCCTTAAAACGAAAATTAATAAAAATCCTTAACCCCGATACCTTCATCTTCACGACAGATGATACGATCGCTGATGTAATCATCGCAAATTATGTGGCACCGATTGAAAGATCGGACACCGCCTTTTTACTAGTTGAAAACTTTAATGAAGCAGGAACTTGGAAAGCTATTTATACGCAACTTTTACAGCTCGTTAAAGAATAATACGCAAAAAAACGAGACAATCATTTCGACTGTCTCGATTTTTTATTTTTCTATTCACTATTATGCTTCTTTGACGCTTTTCAAAATATAGTAGCCTTTTTCTTTTGTCACGATTTCTACATTTCCAAAAACTTCAGTCATTTTTTTCTCAGCACTTGGCGCACCTTGTTTCTTTTGAATCACGACAGTCAATGTTCCATCGACAAGTAGTCTAGGATACGCTTCACTTAAAATTTCATGCACTACTTTTTTCCCTGCTCGAATCGGTGGATTGCTAATGATTGCAGCGTATTGCTGTTCATGTGTATCAGCGTAGATATTTGATGTGTGGATATCGACATTTTCAACATGATTTTTCTTCGCATTTTCTTGCGCTAAAGCCACCGCTCGCTGATTAACATCGATCATTTCTACCGTTCTACCACTGAATGAAGCCAACGCTAAACCAATTGGACCATAACCGCAACCGACATCTAGCAATTTGCCTTCTGGAAGATTTTCCCACTCAAAAGCATCGATCAACACACGGGAACCGAAGTCCACTGTATTACGGGAAAACACCCCACTATCAGTTAAAAACTGAAACTTCTTCCCTCTTAATTCAAACGACCATTGCTCTAAATCATGCGCAAGATCTGGATTTTCTGTATAATAATGATTATTCATTTTCTTCTTCCTAACTATTTTCTTTTGTCATCAGTCTACCTTTTATTTCGCGAACAATCAAGGCAGCTAGTAAGTCATAACCCGTTTTAGAAAAATGTAGTCCATCTGCTTGTAAAAATTCATCTGTTCCAGGGTAAACCACCATTGCTTTGTATAAATCAATAACAGGAATTTCATATTTAGCGCCGATCACTTTTACTCGTTCTACATATTCACGAATCCGATCATCATCTCGGGTTGGTTTTCTAGCACAATCTACATATGGCGGTGTGAGTAACACGACTTTTTCTTTACCGATTTTAGCGAGCATTGTTTCGAGGTTTTCAGCGTATTTTTCTAAAGGCACTAAATTGTCGCTATTCGTGTCATTGGCGCCGAAGAAAATCGTTACGATATCTGCTTGTTCTGCTAAGACTTCTTTATCCAAACGTTTCAGTGCATCTTGCGTAGTATCTCCCGGCATTCCTGCATTTACGATCATCACCTCTTCATAATTTTGAGCTGCTAAATCTTCTGCAATCAAGTTTTGTAAAATAGGCGTGATGGCTTCTTCACCGTATCCTGCTGTGATACTATCTCCAAATAAAACGATTTTTTTCATCAAGCATTTCCCTTTCTCGACTTGTTTTCTTTATTCATCATACCATTGAAAAGGCTGTTTTGCCGAGGCAAAAAATTATTTTAGCAGTAAAAATAAAACGGCCCCTCATCCTATCCAATCATACGATTCAAATTTAACTAATATCCTTAAAAATTGACTAATTGTCATAATCATATTGAAACAGTAATTCTTCCATTATACAATAAAGTTAAATGAAATAAGATAGGAAAACTTACATATGAATAAAAAAAGAATACTCGGCCTAGCCTCGCTATTATTTTTAATTACACTTGGCGGATGCCAAAAAACAACTGCACTAAAAACAAAAGAGTACAATATAGCTATTATTGATTCAAAAAACATCACAACTTTTCTTGAAAAAGACGATAAACTAGAAAAAGTGGAGCAACTTAAACGAACAGACGGAAACCTAAATTTTTGGCGCAATAATTTTTGGACAATGGATAATCATTACTACACAAAAACCTCTGAAAATCCCAAACTTGAAGTTTCCTTAGCAAAAATTGGTCGTGACTTATCAATTGATCTTGTCAAAGCAGAAGGAAATGATGCCTATACTTCAAATGTAGACGGGGAATTTTTTTATACTACCGCCTGTTTTAGTGATCGAACAGAATTTTATAAATATGATAAGAACTTGAAACTACAGTTGAAAAAGGAACTCCGCAAAAAAGAAAGTATCCTAACCAATCAATTGATCCCTCTAGGAGAGTATCTCTATGTTTTATGTGGCTATACTAGCCCTGATGACGGATCAAGTAAAAATATGTTAGTGAAAATGACGAAGGAATTTGAAGTGATCGAAGAAACAGATTTAGGTGATGAAAAAAGTGCATACATGAGAATGGTTCATTTTCAAAATAAATTTTATATTACAGAAGCCAATGCTAGTGTGGGGGCAACTGGTGAACCAGGAGAAGCAAATCGAGTACTTGTATATGATCTAGCAACAAAAAATCAATCGTATCTCACTTTGACTTATCCTTATCCGATGGAAATATATGTAGACGTGCCAAACGAAAACCTAATCATTCGTCACTATGAGCTCTATGTAAAAAGCTATACATGGACCGTTTACAACTTGAAAGACCAATCAGAATCGTTCATTCATTTTCCTGAATACGAAAAATTGGAACAAGAAAAACATATAAATTCTCCATTTTTCACTCAGGATAGTGGTTATTACTATTTTATGTTCGATGATCAACTCACCAAATATGATCCTAAAACGAATACACCGATCAAACTAGACTTATCAGCCTATGACTTTGAAGATACAAGTGCTTTGATTATGAATAAATAAGAATACACACCAAAACTCTACTTTAACCACTCAGTAGGGTTTTGTTGTTTTATGAAAGATGCTATAATAAGCACAGAAATAAATGTTGGCTTTGGTGGAGGAACCGATGGACGATAAAATGAATTATTACCCCATTTCACGGAAGGAATGGCAGGGCTTCTATCATAACGGCAAAGCGCCGCTGACAGAAGAAGAATTAGAAGATATTAAAGGCTTCAATGATCAAATTTCATTGCAGGATGTGCAGGACATTTATGTGCCACTGACTCATCTGATTCATTTATATATGAAAGAATTTGAGTCTTTAACTGTTAGCAAAGGGCTGTTTTTACATGAATATGTACCTGTTCCACCTTTTATCATCGGGATCGCTGGTAGTGTGGCTGTTGGGAAAAGTACCACCGCTCGCTTACTGCAGCTGATTTTATCCAGAACCTTTAAACGCCGCAATGTCCAACTGATCACGACGGACGGCTTTTTGTATCCGAATAAGGTTTTAGAAGCCAAAGGCATTATGGATCGGAAGGGATTTCCAGAAAGCTATGACATGGAAAAGTTGATCGACTTTTTAAACCAAGTCAAAAATAGCCAAGAAGAAATCAAAGCACCACTTTATTCTCATAGTGTCTATGATATTATTGAAGGCGAATATGAAGTAATCCAACAACCAGATATTCTGATCGTTGAAGGAATCAATACACTGCAATTACCAGCCAATCAGCAGATTTACGTCAGCGACTTCTTTGACTTTTCAGTCTTTGTAGATGCAGAACCGAAGCTGATCGAAAAATGGTACCTTGAACGTTTTGGCGCCTTACTTGATACAGCTTTTCTTGATCCAGATAATTACTATTATCAATATGCGATCGGAAACCGTGAAGATGCCTTTGCGATGGCAAAAGAAGTTTGGAAAACAGTGAATTTGAAGAACTTAGAGGAATATATCTTGCCAACTCGAGGCAGAGCGGATATTATACTTCATAAGACTGAAAATCATATTATTGATGAGATATTTATGCGGAAGTATTAATTCGTAAAGCTAGATCTCAAAACAACACTTAACTTGATTCTAAAAAGGTCAAAAAATTCTTTTTGACCTTTTATTAGATAAATCTAAATGGATAGGGGTAATAAATGTGACCAATGTTGCCGATTTGACAACTGTCGAAAAAATTATTGTTTTAGACTTTGGTAGTCAATATAACCAATTGATTACTCGACGTATTCGTGAATTTGGCGTGTTCTCAGAATTATTGAGCCACCGAATCACAGCGGATGAAATTCGCGAAATGGCACCAAAAGGAATTATTTTCTCTGGTGGCCCAAATAGTGTTTATGATGAAAATGCGTTTAGTATCGATCCTGAAATTTATGAATTAGGCATTCCAATTCTAGGAATTTGTTACGGTATGCAACTAATGATGCATAATTTAGGCGGAAAAGTTGAACCTGCTGGTAACCGTGAATACGGCAAGTCAGAGCTATCACTTTTGATTCCTGATTCACCTATTTTTAAAGGCACACCTGAAAAACAAATCGCTTGGATGAGTCATGGTGACCTTGTCGCTGCCATCCCTGATAGCTTTGAAACGGTGGCAACTAGCGCAGATTGTCCGTTTGCAGCAGTTGAAGATACAGCCCGTAACCTTTACGGCGTACAATTCCATCCAGAAGTTCGTCATTCTGAATATGGGAATGACTTATTACGTCACTTTACGTTTGATATTTGTCATTGCGAAGGCGACTGGACAATGGGCAACTTCATCGAAATGGAAATCAACAAAATCCGCGAACAAGTCGGTGATAAAAAAGTCCTTCTTGGCCTTTCAGGCGGCGTGGATTCAAGCGTTGTTGGTGTGCTTTTACAAAAAGCTATCGGCGACCAATTGACATGTATCTTTGTAGATCATGGTTTATTGCGCAAAGGTGAAGCAGAACAAGTAATGGATAGTTTAGGCGGAAAATTCGGCTTGAACATTATTAAAGTAGACGCAAAAAAACGTTTCTTAGATAAATTAGCTGGCGTTTCTGATCCAGAGAAAAAACGTAAAATCATTGGGAACGAATTCGTTTATCTTTTCGATGATGAAGCGACAAAACTTGATGGCATCGACTTCCTAGCACAAGGTACCCTTTATACAGATATCGTAGAAAGTGGAACTGAAACAGCTCAAACGATCAAATCTCACCATAACGTGGGCGGATTGCCGGAAGATATGCAATTTGAATTGATTGAACCGTTGAATACGTTGTTTAAAGATGAAGTTCGTGCCTTAGGAATCGAATTAGGCATGCCTGAAGCGCTAGTTTGGCGCCAACCATTCCCTGGTCCTGGTTTAGGGATTCGTGTGCTTGGTGAAATTACTGAAGAAAAATTAGAAATCGTGCGTGATTCTGATGCGATTTTACGTGAAGAGATCGCCAACGCTGGTTTAGATCGTGATATTTGGCAGTACTTTACTGTGTTACCTGGCATCCGTAGTGTGGGTGTGATGGGTGATGGCCGTACGTATGATTATACTGTGGGCATTCGTGCAGTAACTTCGATTGATGGGATGACAGCTGACTTTGCTAGAATTCCTTGGGATGTGTTGCAGAAGATTTCTGTGCGGATCGTGAATGAAGTGGATCATGTGAATCGGATCGTTTATGATATTACGAGTAAGCCACCTGCTACTGTTGAGTGGGAATAAAGAGCCAACATAATAAGGATGGGGAATGCCGATAAATCAACGTTTTTCAACTTATGAAATGCTTGATTTTCATTAAAAATGATATGGTTCCCTACCATTTTCCCTACCAAAAATCCCTTGTCAGATTAATATCTGATAAGGGATTTTTATTTGTATCATTACTTTTTCTTAAAACACACTAGTTTAATCAAAAGGTAATATTTCAAAATAATTATTTATTTTTGATTATAGAAGCCAAGCTAGATAAATAGGATTTAGCATCTTTGCTTATTCCCAGTTCATTTCCGTTGATAAGTAAATAACTGATTAATTTTTTTATTACATCATTTTCATTAATAAAGTCTTTACGAGCGTAATCATACGAGTTATTATTTGAGCTAAGCGCTTCATACAATATTTTTAAAGTATTCTCATTTTCTTCTACATTTTTATAATTATTTAAATAGCATTCATGACAAAGTATTATTGCTTTCGTATAATGTACATGATCTAAAGATATTTTTACCTTTGAATTCCTTGTATTAGTATAAATAGATTCAAACATTTGATAAGCCGTATTTACGCATCTAGTTGCTTTTTTCAAATAATCTAATCTGATTTCTTTATTTAGTTTACTTTCAACGATCATAGATTTTATATAGCATTTTGATTTTTGATGCATATAACTGGGTTCTGTTGACAATAACTCGGCAAGTCCATCATAGATATCTCTAATTAAGCTAATATCTCTGATCTTTTCATCAAAACCAAAAACCTTATTAATATTATCGAATAGTATATACTCTTTATAAATTGAATTAGCAGTATTGCTTATCTCTTTACCATTCATCTGTTGTAGCAATTGGGTTATTATATAGACATAAGATTCTACGATTATATTTCTATTGCTGTCTTTTTTCACAAAATCTCTTAATACATTGTACAACCAATACTCTGCGTTCAAAACATATTTAGTTGGAGAATTATTTCCATATGTTTTTTCAAAATTCCAAGTGTTTTCTTTATCAATCAAAGGAGTAGTAAACGAAGCTTGTTTTTCTATTTCAGTTAATAAATCTAACATAATTATTTTAGTTGAGTATAGCTTTTTCTCTGTAGCTAATGCAACTAAAACTGCTACTTGAAATTTATCCTCTAAGGATGCATTTTTATGAGTGTACTTATTTTGATTTTTTAATAAATTACTAATTCTTAGTATATTATCTAAAATAGTGGTATTTTTAAAAATAGTTAATTCAGTGGCCGGAAGTAATTTATTTATTTTGTCTAATTCAGATTTAGACATTTTTTTGTTTAGATTGTATTCACAGATATCAGTTTTTTTTAGTTTATCCTTTAATTTCAACTGATTAATTAATCCTAGTAAATCTCTGGAATTCCTATTTGAAAAAATAATTACATGCGAATTTATAGCATGTATTTCATTTTTAGCGTTAAATAACTGCTCTAATTGAGTAGTTGATAAAGCACCGTCATCAAATAACAAAAGGCTATCTTTTTTTGAGATTAAAACTGAAAAAGCTTCAGTATTAATGCTGTCTTTACTTTCAAATAAATATACTTTTTTATTTAAAACCTTTGTCGCGATATCAATCATTAAATAAGTTTTTCCGCTGGCTCTACTACCAAATACAAGTTGAATACAATTACTAGTAATGTCTAATAATATTTTTTCTGACAAATCTCGACTAATAAAATAATACGGTATATATATCTTTCTATTTTTATCCAACAAACCTTTTCCGAACAATAAATAATCCCTGTTGTTTTCAAATTTATAATCTATTCTTTCAGGACGACTACTTATAACAAATGATTCCAATTCGTCAACTTTTATTTTTTCTGATTCTTTCCAAGTCTCATATAAAAAATCATATATATCATCAAATTTATCAAATAGAATGATGTGACTTATTCCAAAAGACTCAAAGTGATCTTTTTCAAGTAAACTAGGTTCGTGTGTAGTACATAGATATCGATTAACATTCTCATAATTTTCTTTTTTTATAGAGACAGTCTTTAAATCTATTTCGTCACTTAGACTACATCCAATATATATTAAATTTTGAAAAGTAAAATCATGGAGCAATTTTTGTAATAAAGGATGGTTTTTATCTAAACTTTCAAGATACTGATCTTGACTGAATATCTGACTGTTTGAATCCTTATAAGTAACTATTTCATTTATATCACCGTGCATTTTTATTACACATTTCTCCTGTGTAAAAATATTATCATTGAACTTTCGATTAGAGTGCACAACATTTTTATAAGAGCTATTTCTCTCAATAGCATCATCAATATTGAGCGTATAAATATATGTCCAAGATATTTCAAGAAATTTTTTCTTAGCATCGCATAGATGAACATGCATAAAATTATCTGTTAAATATTTATTTCGTTTACCAAATTCTATATGCTTATTATATGTGCTAGATAACTCAGAAAATTTTTTCTCTTTTATCATTTTTTGATCACTTTCACTAAAAAGACTTGTATTTAAAAGTTCGTTAGTCATAAATTTTTTATAGTCCTCACCAGAAGGTACTTTTCCACTTCGAGTAAGACAGTCTCTTGAGAATCCAGAACCAATAATAGGTATTAGCATCTTTCTTTTAAACGATTCAATGAGTTCGTCCTTAATTTCATTTGGTTTTACTATTTTCATATTCTTTCCTCCTCGTAAATACAATTCGACCTAATTTTTTTGCCTATCTAGCTCTAATATTTTCAATACACAAGATATATCCTCCAAAATCTCCCCAGCGGTTTCTATCTTCTGACGAGCCAAGTTTTTCTATCCAACTAGTATCTAGTTCCAATTGTTCAGTTAACTTATGGAATGCCTTTAGATTGATCATAAATGTATTATGATAGTTAGTTCTTAATTTATCCTTTTCCTGTTTCTCTTCCCTAGAAAAATAATTCCAGTTAGTTCTCATATTAGAATAGGCTATTGCTGAATCTATAACTTCTTTCCATAGTTCATGTAAATATTCATCTTTGCATTTCAATATTTTAAAAATGGAGTTGAAAATCTTCAATGCCTCTTCGAAAGACATTGAACCATTTTTTTGTAAATAATTATTATAATCAAACATTCTGACACCTTCTTTTTTTAATACATTATAATCACAAATTTGATTAAAGAGGATTTTTTCTAATTGATTTTTAAAGTGTTGGAGTATCACTATCATGGTTTCTGCCACACTTATCTATCCTCAGGTGAATGTCCTGTAGCAAATTTATACTTGATAATATTGCCTCGCCTCTATTTAGTTTTTTTACTTGTCCTAAAATATTTGAACCTAAATGATTTTGTATTGATTTTAACTCTTCTGATTGGGTCAATCTATGAACTAAAAGTGTTCCAATCTGTCCTAAAAGAACACCAGAAACATCTTGAGGATTTTGAGTTGTCAAGAAAAGGAAAATTCCTTTTTTTCTTCCTTCTCGAGCAATTGAAGTTAATCCAGTATAATAATCATTTTCTGAATTTGAAGTTCTTGTATACCTATGCACTTCATCAATAAACAGGACAAATGGTTTTATGTCATTCTTATTTTTATTAACTAAGTAATTACAAACTAAGTCAATAATCATTCCTCCAACGCCATCTGTTGTTCCAATTTCAGATGTATCAATGTACAGGCTTGTATTAGATATCGACGAAAAACTATCCAATTCATACATAAGATTATACTTTGAGTCATCATTATTGAAAAAGTCTACAAAGCTTGTGTTATCTAATTTGTTTTGTAATTTCTGGACTAGCCACTGATGTAAGTTAAACTGAAAATTGTTACTCACAAATCTAGTTCCATCACGATTAACCTGATTTGTTTCCTCAGAAATTTGCGCAGGTAAATCAGATAAGATAAAGTCTCTGTCATTCATACCTACACTAGCCATGTGCTCATTTACTACTGAAACTAATTGATTATTCTTTTCATAAATACCCGATTTATCATTTTTCTTTTGATACCTTAAACTTTTTATAGCATCAGATAAGACTGCTGGTTGAGTAGCATCGTTTGTTTCGAACAGCATAGCCCACTGTTGGATAGATAACTCACTAACTGAAACAACAGTATCAACTCCTAATTTCAATTTTTTAACTTCATTTTCAGCAAATGAGTTAGAATATTCACCAGTAGGATCAATAATTAGTACTTTTTTCTTATCTTTCAATAACTTGTCTAAAATTGCTAGGGACGAAGTTGATTTGCCACTGTTTGTAGCGCCCAGTGCCATTATATGTCTATCAAAAATAGTACTTGGTCTCAAAATAATATTTTGACTATCAAGATTTGAAAACTTTCCAAATGCAGAAAGTGGCATTTCATCATCATTTTTTCTTATCTCAATAGAATCAAGATATTTTTTAATCATCTCTTGATTAGCAATATAAACTTTATCAGTTATCCCTACTGTTTTAAAGCCCGCAAGACTAAATTTATCTTCACCTAGTTTCATCAAGCCTATAATATCAACCCCTATTTCAGGATAAACATCTTCCATAAAGCCATTATTCATGGAATCATGTACACTCTCAGAATTAGAAACCCTTGACTGAAATATTTCACCTATAAATAAACCTTGAACAGAATCAACAACTACAAAGTAGTTAACAGTATTCGGAATAAGTGTTTCTAACTTTATTTTTCGATGTCCCAACCACGATAAATTTTCTATTTGAATAATACTGCTTTCTCTATAAACTTGAGATACCATTCCTAGATAAAAATGACTTTTATCAGTTTCATTATAGAATTCATCAATAATCATTATTACCTGCTCGCTTCCTTTCACTTAAAAAATCTGTTAAGTTATTGTTTAAAGTTGCCTTTAGAAAAGCAATACGAAAATGATTAATTCTAAGTTCATCTAATTCTACCCAGTTTTCATGATTTTGTTCAATGTTATAATCACTAACTAATACAGCTAATCCAGTATTATGCTTAATAGCTTGTATAATCATTTTCGCAATATGATTATCAGCAAAACTAAATCCAGTAGTTATCAATAAAGTATTTTTTCTTCGTAAAAGTTCCTGAAATTTAGTGAAAAGTTCAAAGTATGGATTCTCATAACTTTGCATATATTTGTTAGAGCTTGGAAATACCATAATAGGTTTCTCAACAAGGTTTTTATTTTTCCTGTTAATCCTTTTACCATTTATTGAATTTTCCCAAGTTAATGAACCATGAATTTTCAATAAATTAATGATATTTTTTTTATACTCTAGTTCTTTTGTCTTAACGTTTGGAATATCTTTCACCAAATTCCATTCAAACATATCACCATCAAAATATGGATTATATGAAAAAGTAAATCCGTCCATAACAGTAAAATCTAAACTTTCAGCTGCCTCTTCAAATAAAGTATCATAGTTTGTTGTTACTATCGTTAATTTATTAGGCTTCTTTATATATTTAGACAAAATTTTCAAAAAAGATCCATGCTTCATCTTAGAACCATCGAAATTGTAATTAGTATTATCTTTTATAAGATCTAAAATCTTATTTTTCGATTTAATAAATTTTTCTTTCTTTAAATCATCTTTAATAAATTGTTCATATGTTAATAAATTAGATAAAAAATCTTCAAGATTAAATCGATGGTTAAATTTTTTTGTTGTTATATCTAGGACAGGTTCCTCATAACTACTCATTGTTGCTAGTTCTTGTAAAGTGTACGTATCAGATTCTTCACGCATTTTTTCTTCAATTGCTTCAGCAATCATCAAAACAGTTTTTCCAAATTCCTTATCAATCTTTCCTTCTTCCACTACCACAGAGGCTCCTGCACCAGCTAAAACTACAATATTATCAAAAGAATGATTAATAAATTCTGCAACTTCATATCTTATTCTCTCATTAAATTCTTTATGGGTAATCCCTTCATTTGTCTCTTTTTTTACTAGTTCCGAGTTAATATCATTCTCATAGTATTTTTTGTCCTCTCCCTCCATTAGAACTATATTATTGGAAATAAAATGTTTAATTACTGAAATTTCTTTCATTATCCGTTCACTCCATCGCTTTATATTTATCATTACACTAATGCTAATATGTTGAAATTCAGGATTTAGATTTAACTTTTAAATATTAATACCTTTCCACTTCAATTCTTCTCTTTAGCTCGTACAATCTTTTTTCATGCGCTAAAATATTTATATCGCTTTTATCCTCAGAGAGTTTCATATCATTTAACATAGAAATAAGTAATTCATCAGTAATAATTAATAGCAATTCTTTTTTTCTTCTATATTGTCCAGAAGCTCTTTCATAGGCAAGATCATTAACTTTTCGACAAACCAACATTCCCACTTTACTAGAGGATTCATTAAATCTTCCAGCCAACTGATCAAATTCAGGGTTGGATACTTTATCAGAGTAGTTTTTACACTCAACATATATATAATTAGATGTTATTTCTGATTTCAGATTACAAAAGAAACCAGTATCTGCCGTATTTACATATGTTATATCAATTCTTTTTCTAGCATTATCTATCGGAGTCTCCTTCTTAGGGTGAGAAAGTGATGGATAAAAAATGAAAGTTAATAATCCTAAAATAAATTCATGATAATCATTTGCATATTTATTTCCACTAGGAATAGATTTTAAAGTTTTAATAAAAGCATCTAGCAAATTATTATAATCATCATCAGAAAAACTATCTTCTTGAATTTTGTAAAGCTCAGCAACATTCAGACTCTTGAAATGCTTCTTATTTTTAAAAGTTTCCATAATAGCTGGATATTTGCTACTAAATTCAAGAACATTTTGTTTTTTATCAACATTATCTCTCTCCCGAATACTTTTTTTAGTCACAAAAGCCTCACCTATATCTTGATTTTTTTTAGGTACTCTATGTTTAATTAATGGACTGTTTGGAACCTGTAATTCCTTTTCTTGAAGAAATTCTAACATATCATGTTGTACGAAACGTTCTTTAGTGAAGGTATAATAGCTTTCTGAAAAGACAATATTCTTCGGAACCAATAAAATTCTTTTCCCATCTATAATTAATTGATTAATACTTTCTTCTTTTTCCCACCTTGAGCTAATATCATTCCAATAAGGTTTTGAAATTTGTTTTTCTGTAGGAATCCCATTTAACTTACACTGTTCGTTTGTATATAGTATCAACTGGTAACGAATTAAATTGGTTACGATATCTGAAATTGTATCATTGCCTACTCCATCAATATAAAATTTCATATCTGATAAAGTCTCTATTGTTTGGAACTGCTTTTGATTACGTTTTTTTATATCAAAAAGTTGTTCAAATATTTCAATTAAGATTTCGGTACTTTGAAACGATCCTCGAGGTTTCCCTTTGGATCTTCCTAAACAAGTTTCATTTGGCTCATTTAAAAAAGAACATAATTTATAGAGTTCTTCTTTTCTATCCAATTTAACAGTTTCATGTATTTTTCTAAAAAAATCTTTAATTATCAAATCACACTTTTCTGACCAAGGGTCATTTTTAGAAGAAAAGATATGAGCATCTAGAAAAAGCGGAAGTTCGTCATCAAGATCTATATCTATAAAATCTAATTCATGTTGACTTTTATTAAGTTTAAATATTTCGGATATTTTCATAATACTCTCTCCCTATTGTAGAAATTTTATACGAATATTTCCTATAAATGTATACTCGCAAACGCATTCAAAACGTTAACATCTCAATTATATCAAATTATGCATAATAAAAATACTTTATGCTTAGTTTATTTCACTAATTATCCCCAGAGGTTCTTTAAAACTATATTTAATGTATAACCAATAAAATAGTTTAGCCAAACTCAATATAATACCCATTTGCAAACTCTCCACTAGTCCCAAAATCATAATCTCTTCCAATAGCTTCATAATCAATATAATTCGCCAAATGTTCTGGAATATCATAATACCCCAAATCTACCAAAGCATATCCCAACTTCTCATGATCACTCACTCCTGTATCATCCAATTCAATAACAGTTACCTCAGCCCCTCTATTTTCCGCAATCACTTGAACAACTTCATCTGGATAACTCATATACTCTTCTAAACTATCATATCTTTCTGCTAAAGATTGAGGAAAGTCGTATTCCCCTACAGAAAAAGGCACATCATAATCAGTAATAAAATACTCTTCATATGAATAACCAAATTCATCCACAAACTCATTTCCCACGCAAATCGTTTGATAAGCTTGCGCCAAGTCTTCCTCATCAAATGGAAAATGTAAATACACACCCAACAAAAAGCCTTCATTATAAGCTTTCAAATTAGTTAAATATATCCAATGATCGCTATCTCCACCAACTCTTTTCCCCTCTTGCTCCATCATCATTTCTTCCGTTACTTTTACTAATTCCATTTTAATCTTCCTCTCTTTGTCTTTTTGACTATCCATTTTGTTTCGAGCCGAGGCGCAGGTTGTTAGGATGCAATCCTGACGATTTTCTCTTCTCTTTTAGTTTTCAAAGTTTATGTATCAACTTTCAATGAATGATTCATTTTGCTCTTCGCTTTCGGCGCAATTGACACAGCAATTTTTTTGATTGACGGAAAGGACGAAGTATTCGAAGGCTTGCCTGATTCCTTGTAGGCAATCAAAAAAATTGCTAAATTGCATTGTCCGAACTCGAAAGGGCAGAATGGAACATGACAGAGAGACATACAGTTGGAAAAGGAAAACACGTAAAAAAAGAAGCTTGCGTATGCAAACTTCTACCAACTCATCGTCTTTAATTGTTTTTGTTTTTCTCAATATCTAAAATGCTATCAATGACATCTAAAATCTTGTCTTATTGTGAATATAAAGATAATTTATTCATGTTTATTTGCAATTTCATTTCCCCTTCTTATTTGGAAAATGCACCTTCACATCACTAACCCCACAAATATAATTCATATCAACATTGTAAAACTTAGCAAGTTTAATCATAGACTCTAAAGGGATTCTCGTCTTACCATATTCATAATCAGCATAAGTTCTCTGACCCACGTTTAACAACGCTGCAACTTCTCTCTGTGTATAATCGTTATCCTCACGTAATGCCCTTATTCGCTTAATATAATCCATAGCCATCCCTCTTTTTGATTATTCTATCCTAGAGTTATAAACTCAATTACTATTTAGAGCTATAAACTCTTAAATTAACTATCTATCATTTAGCATTGAACTAACTATTTTTTAGGAAATGAGTTCTTCACATTACTAATTCCACATATATAATTCATATCAACGTTATAAAATTTAGCTAATACAATCATGGAATCTAGAGGTATTCTCGTTTTCCCATATTCATAATCAGCATAAGTTCTTTGTCCAACACTCAACAGCGCTGCAACTTCTCTCTGTGTATAATCATTATCTTCACGTAATTCTCTTATCCGCTTTATATACTGCATGACTTGTCTCCTTTTTTAATTATTTTACGATAGAGTTATAAACTCTATTGACTTTTAGAGCAATAAACTCTAAAATAGATTTAAGAACAAAAACAACGAATGAAAAAATAGAAATCATTAGGAGGTTCAACATGGCTCACCCAGTAAAAATGATCACCTATCAAGATCTACATAAACTAAATCATTCAATCCAACAATTAAAGAACTGGCACGAAACATTCAGTTCACTAAAAAACAACTCCCAAAATCATTCTATTCCCGATAACCTCTTCTATGAGCATGAGCGAATACTAAAAACATTAGATCAAGAAACACAAAAACTTAAAAGCAAACAGAAACTGAAAAATATTTTGATTTAAAATCCTAGCTGCAAAATAGGATTTTAAAGTTCATCAGTATTAGCCAGAACTGATACTGATGAACGATAGATTTAAACAAGTAGTTGACTATCTAACTACTTGTTTTTTTGCAAAATATCTTCAGACGGATGCGAATATCTTATGATGTTTACACAAAGCATTTTAATATATAACACAACTTAATTTCAGTTCAAAAAAGGCTAGCGATAATTCCTCTAAACCTCATAACAACCATTTTTGTTACTTTCTTATAGTTCCTGCCATGTGAACTATTGATAACTAATCTGTTGAGAAAATCTAAAAAACGAAATTAGACAGCATCTTTAGTCCTAATTAAGTTTCATATTGAACAAAAAACAAATTGACAGAGAAAGCGTTTCATAATACAATCATTTTCTAATCAGAATAATAAAGAGTTGTTGCTCGATGAAAAAATTTATCTTATTGTTGTTTGTTACTGTATTTTTACTCCCATCGTCAAAAAAGCATTTAAGTAGTGTTATGAACTAAAATTTATAGACCTACTGCTAAATACAAACCTACTGCTCTAAAATAGTTTGGCAAGCGTATTGGTATTCTTCTGCTGCCACTCAAGTAGGAGGTATGAAACAACCATTAATTGTAAGTCCTTATGATTTACCAGCATACTTTAATTCAAGACCTGCTCATGTTGGAACCTGGTCTGCATAGGTCTCCACCTACGTATAAAAAAAATATAAAGGATAGTAAAACTATGAACCTATTTAGATTTCTTTTTAATATAATTTGGGGCATTCTTGCTTTTTTAATTCCATTTGGTCTATTACGTGTAATAACAAAAGCCAGTTATAATGATTTCTCTGGTAGCGGTACAATTATTTATACTACAATGATTATCATTTATGTGATTGTAACTATCCTTTTATCCGTAATCTGTTCAAAAAAGTATTTCTATTTTTTAGTTTTGCTAGCAATACTTTGTATTGTTTATCCGTTACTATTAATTTATTTCCTCAACAATTTTAAAATGTAGTCGATAAACAATCGTATGAACTTATTAGTTACGTTCATACGATTGTTTTTTGTAAAATTAATACAGTTTATTCAATTGATTTTTCGACTTATACTAGTTTTTAACAACGTATTTCGTTTTACTTTCTTTCTCAGAAAATATATTTCCTTCTGTTTCTTCCCTATTTGACATATACTATACTTTCTTCTCTACTCTCACTGTTAAGTTCGTAATGGATTGTTACCTTAGCCTCTTTTTCTTTGAGCTTTGAAAGTTCATTAGTCAAATCCAATTCAGTCTCTTCCTCACTCAAAATATTGGTTGTAAACACCGTAAGCCCCTGAGTCTCATCAATTAACGCCCATTTATTATTTTTCTTTGTCGAAAACTCGGTCTCAGAGTCTAAAATTGTAATAATATCTTTGGTATCATTTTTAATTAACAATTTCATTCCTTGAAACTCCAAAGTAACTAAAGACTCTTCATTCTTAAGGTCTTTATCATTACTACTAATTTTTGAACAGCCTGCTACTAACAGTAACATTAGACCTATTAAATAAAATTTATTCATCCGCTCTCCTTCTCTCATCATGAATACATTCAATCGATTCCGTTATTTTGTCCAAGGTATTATGCTGAAGAACCGCCCAACTAAAAACGCCATGCAATAACTCTTTGTTGCTCCATGGTAATTTTCCCACGAAATCATGTCCTTAGCATAATCGATGTTCTTCTCTTCTATTTTTTTGTTGTCAATTCTATCGCTTTACCAGAATTATCATAGGTAACATAAGCATATCACATTATAGAATCGTACTTTCCTCAAATTATTTATTTTAACTATAATTAATTGATCGCTTGTGCCATAATTATTTTTATGTGGTATTTCGTCTATCTAATAAAAGGCTCAACTGACGATCTAATTCTCTGCCATCCTAGAAAATAAACACACGATATGTTTATTTTAGATACTATTTTCCTTACTTGGTTCATACTCGTGAAAAACCAGTTATATCAACATTTCTATCGATGTAAACACCTGTATACACCCGTATTTCTACCAAAGTACACTCTAATAGACAGACAAAATATCCTCTTCTATATTATCTTAGACTCAAAGGAGACAACAAAATGAACTTTAATAAGCAATTAAAACTTTATCGTGAAAGAGATGGTTACTCTCAAGAAGAACTTGCAGAAAAAATCTATGTCACACGGCAAACAATTTCTAAATGGGAGAACGATCATACTTATCCTGATATTCATAATTTGATTGCATTAAGCACTCTTTTTGATGTCACTTTAGATGAATTAGTCAAAGGAGATGTAGCAATTATGAAAAACAATCAACACATCGAAGCGGAAAAAATGAATCGACTCTCTTGGGTTATGATTGTATTTATTGTCCTAACAGTCCTATCCATTGGTCCTGCTATGATGCTTTGGGGTTGGTACGGATTGGGTATTTCTTTTGTTCTTTGGGGAATTTCTATGATTGCAGCTTTAAAAATCGAGAAAATCAAAAAGGAAAGAGATGTTCAAACCTATAGTGAAATTGTTGCTTTTATAGATGGGGAAGATCTTGAAGCAGCCAGAGCCAAACGCGACAAAAAAAGGGATCGCTGGAATAAAACAAAAATCGTTTTGAGCTTTTCATTAGCAGCTGGTGTACTTACTGCGATTAGTTCGTTTTTATGGATTTGGCTTTCGTAAAGTTCTTTAGAAAAGTTATAGAAGGAACAAAGGAGAAGACCATTGGTTGATGGTTTTCTCCTTTGTTTTTCTGTATATTTTTTATCACAAATCTTTTATTTTCTTTTCTATCTCATTCCTTGTTTTTCTAAACATACTCATAATCTCTTCTTCTGTTCCTGTTGCTTTGGCAGGATCTTCCAAGCCCCAATGAATGTGCTGAACAGATTTAGGAATGACCGGACAATTATCTAACGCATCCCCACATAACGTCACCACTAAATCAGAAGAATTTAGAAATTCTAAATCAATAACTTCTGATTTATTTTGGCTAATGTCGATGCCGATCTCAGCCATGATCTTGACCGCTCTTGGGTTAAGTCCATGCGCTTCAATCCCTGCACTTCTGACTTCTCATTCTTTTGGATCTAAAATTACTTTAGCTAAACCATCTGCCATTTGACTGCGACAAGAATTACCTGTACATAAAAAATAGATTTTTTTCATTAGAACAGCGACTCCTCTTTATCAAAGTATTTGTTTTTCCATTTTAATGCTAAATTTACCAAAGCAATTAATACAGGGACTTCAACGAGTGGTCCAATAACTGCAGCAAACGCTTCTCCAGAGTTAATTCCAAACACACCCACAGCTACCGCAATGGCTAATTCAAAGTTATTACTTGCTGCTGTAAATGAAAGAGACGTTGCAACTGGGTAGCTGGTGCCCATTTTTTTAGATAGTAAAAAGGATACAAAAAACATTAAGACAAAATATAACAGCAGTGGTATCGCTATTCTAACAGCATCCAACGGTAATTCAATAATTTTGTCTCCTTTAACAGAAAACATTGTAACGATCGTAAATAATAAGGCCACTAATGTGATCGGACTAATTTTAGGAATGAAGACCTTTTCGTACCATTCTTCGCCTTTTACTCTTGTTAAAATAAAGTGCGTAAGGAATCCCGCAATAAATGGAATACCTAAATAAAAGAAAACACTTTTAGCAATTTCTCCCATGGTGATACTCAAACTGTGCGCTTCTAAACCAATTGCCTTTGGTAATACCGTTAAAAAGAGGTAGGCAAAAATAGGATAGAAAATAATTTGGAAAATTGAGTTAAATGCAACTAACCCTGCAGTATATTCATTATCCCCTTGCGCTAACTCACTCCACACGATGACCATCGCAATACAGCGCGCTAAGCCAATCATAATTAGGCCCGCCATGTACTCTGGATAATCTTTCAAGAAAATCACGGCTAATAGAAACATTAAGATAGGACCCACGACCCAATTTTGAAATAAGGACAATAATAGCACTTTCCAATCTTTAAAGACGCGCCCAATTTCATTATACTTAACTTTTGCTAAAGGTGGATACATCATTAATATTAAGCCAATCGCTAACGGAATCGATGTTGTGCCATAAGACAGGCTTTCCATTGCTTTAGGTATGCTAGGAAAAACGTAGCCGACACCTACCCCAATAGCCATTGCTAAGAATATCCACACGGTAAGATACTTGTCTAATATCGACATCTTTTTTGTTACACTATTCATTCTTATTCATCCTCCAACTTCTATCAACCGACACATAGATGGATATCTATGTGTTAGGTAAAAAAATATATTTTTCTACTCTCTATTATTTTATAACGTACTAGCCATTCAATCATTCAGCTATATTATCACTCCATCAGAGCCTATGAAGCCTTAACAGCTGAATGATTTTCTGTTATACATTATTTTTCTGACAAATACAATTATCTGAGTTAAAAAACAACTGATTGAATTCTGTCATGAATACTTTTAACTCATCTTGATTTAAACTGTAGTGATGCCACTTGCCTTTCTTTGTCATCTCTACAAAGCCAGCATTTTCTAATATTTTCATGTGATGAGATAACGTTGGTTGGGTAAAATCAAAATGGACTAAAATATCACAGGCGCACATCTCACCACAAGAAAGCAGATCAATAATCTTCATTCTTTTAGGGTCAGTTATTGTTTTCAATTTCACTGCATAACTTTCATAATTCATTTCTTCACTTCCTTTTTACTTCAATTCTAAATCGTTAGATAAACAGCTACCGTTAAAAAATATCAAATAGTCGAACTATTAGTCGACCAATAACTACATGATTAAAATACTTCCGCTTCACATAGATACACATCTATGTATAAAATTAATATAGAGGAACATCTATGTATTGTCAATAGATATTATCTTTTTTTGCAAACATAGTATTATTATACATAGTCGCAAAAAATTAAAGACAAGCAGCTGACCAATCAGCTACTTGTCTCTCAATAAAAAATTTAACTTGGAATTTAAAGTGATCAACAACCACTCTAAATATAATACAAATTCTCAGACGGATAAACCGCATCACTGGTAATATCCAATCCTAACTCTCTTAACGTTTGCTCATCATTCTTACTTAACATCACAGTAGAATGTGCTTGTACACCATTCAATTCAGACAATTTATCGTAAGCTAATTGTGCTGTTGGGTTCGTAACGGCACTGATCGCTAAAGCAATCAAAATTTCATTGGCTTTTAAAGCCGTAATTTTACTGTGAAGATCTTTTCTTTTCATCGTTTGAATCGTTTCTAGAATCACTGGAGATAATAATAAAATTTCATCTGAAATATTGGCTAATGTTTTGATTGAATTTAGAATAGCAGATGAACATGAATCCATTAAGCTGCTGGTTCTTCCTGTTACAATTCTGCCATCTGTTAACTCAAACGCAATAACGGCAGGTGTGTCATTACTTTGGGTTTGTTCTCTTAATCGTTCTGAATACTCTCTAGCAGGAAGCACCGCTTTTCGGTCTTCTTTTTTCAGCTCGACTTCTTCCATGATCAACTTAATGCGATTGACTGTTTCTTCATCGATCAAGCCTTTTTTAAAGTCACATTCTGTGGCAAAACAGCGACGGATGATTTCTTGTTTAGAGGCTTCTTTCACTACATCATCATCGATGATCCCAAAACCAACACGGTTCACACCCATATCCGTTGGTGATTGATAGACAGATTCTGCGCCGGTAATTTTTTCAATGATTCGTTTGATCACAGGGAAGGTCTCAACATCACGATTGTAATTAACAGCAACTTTTTGGTATTTATCAAAATGGAATGAATCGATCATATTCACATCTTTTAGATCCACCGTTGCAGCTTCATAAGCAATGTTTAAAGGATGTTTCAACGGAACATTCCAAACTGGGAAGGTTTCAAATTTTGAATAACCAGCAGTCTTACCGTTACGGCTTTCATGATACAGTTGGTTCAAACAAGTCGCTAATTTCCCACTACCAGGACCAGGTGCTGTAACGACTACGATTGGTTTTGTTGTTGGAATATAGTCATTTTTCCCAAAACCTTCTTCACTGACGATTTTCTCAAGATTTGATGGATAGTCCTCGATTGCCGCATGTTTATAGACTTTGATATCTCTTCTTTCCAATTTGTTGATAAACATTTTTGTAGAAGGTTGTCCACTGTAGCGGGTAATAACCACACTGTTGACTGCTAAGCCATACTCTCTTAATTCATCGATTTGGCGCAAAATATCCATATCATAGGTAATCCCATAATCGCCACGAATTTTATTACGCTCGATATCCCCTGCATAAACACAAATCAAAATCTCAGCCTGGTCTTTTAATTTTTGTAACAGTTTAATTTTAGCATCCGCATCAAAACCTGGCAAAACACGTTTTGCATGCATATCCCCAATCAATTTCCCACCAAACTCTAAATATAATTTATCGTAATGATCGACCCTTTCAAGGATATATTTTGACTGCTCTTCGATGTACTTTTGTGGATCAAAACCTAGTTTTTTCACGTAAGAACCCTCCGATATTTGTATACTGCCATCTATTATAAACTTATTTACTACTGATTACGATATAGAATTTCACTTTAATGTTGAAAAAAGATCGCTATCTTGTCAGATATTTTCGATATATACAGATTCCCATAATAAACAGGATTGCCAAATTTTTAGATACAACACTACTATACCTGGGACCATCACACTGACTCCGTAATACACCCACCTAACAAATAATTTACCTGCCTGTCTTTCCATTTTATTTTCTGGAGAGATTTCATAGCTTTTAATATCTAGAAGATTTCTTGCTAAAAATAACCCATTTGATTTATCCACAAGTATTGCAAATAACAGAAGAAGCAAACTAAATATAACTAAAAATAGTAAGACTTGGTCCTTTGAAGAAAATAGATTTTCCATCTTGAACCTCCTTTAACTTCCACACATTTTTCATTCTATTATACAGCAAAATAAACCTATGTTCCTCCATTAGCAAAGGTAACACAGGTTTATTTTATGATTCTTTTCTTGTAGCTAGAACTTTCATAACTTTTAGTTTAGCTATTATACAATCGGCGGTGTTCCTTCCGCATTGCCAACAATTGCATCAATCTGGACCAACGCACCTTTAGGTAATTCCGATACACCAACCACTCTTCTGGCAGGCACACCATCTGGGAAAAATCTTGCATAAACTTCATCTACAGCATCCATATCTTCTATATTCTTAACAAAGATATTCACTTTGACCACATCAGTCATTACATGTTCAACACTTTCAATGATCGCCTTGATATTCTCTAAACACTGACCTGTCTGCTCTTTTATTCCACCAGTAACCATCTCATTCGTTTTTGAATCGATCGGTAATTGGGCTGAAATATTATTATAATGTGAAAAAGCAACTGTTTGTGTTGAGAATGGACATTTCGGTGCAAGTTCGGTATTATTCGCTTCGATGATCAGACCATGTCTATCTTCAATCGCTTGGGGCGGCGTACCATCTCCATGTGAAACGACTGCTTCAATTTGAACTGCAGCGCCCATTGGTAGATCTTTTACTGCAACCACTGTTCGCGCTGGAACATACGCAACTGTTCGGGCAATTGCTGAATCCGGGAAAAAGGTTGTATACACTTTGTTTACAGCATCCATCTTCGACAAATCTTTTAGGAAGATCGTAATTTTAACGATATCATCGAGCGGAACATCGATACTTTCTAAAATTGCTTTGATATTTTTTAGACATTGACCTGTCTGTTTTTTAATACAACCAGCTACTACTCTCCCTGTTTTAGGGTCAATCGGTAATTGGGCTGATAAATTATTGTAATGTGAAAACGAGACCGTTTGCGTCGATAATGAACTGGTTGGCGCATTTGATGTATTGTTTGTCAGTTTGATCAAATCACCTGCTTGAGGAGCATGCGGAATGGTCCCTTCACCATTCGAAACAAGAGCTTCAATTTGTACTAAAGCGCCCAGTGGTAAATCCTCTACCACAACTACCGTTCTTGAAGGCTGGTAACTCGTGAAAAATGATGTGTACACCTCATCTACTGCATCGACATCTTTACTATGCTTAACAAAAATAGTGATTCGAACAATGTCATTCATCACATGATCGATACTTTTTGCAATTGCTTTGATATTCTCAAAGCACTGTTCAGCTTGTTTGTTAATACCTCCTGCTACCAATTGACCAGTTACGGGATCGATCGGTAATTGGGCTGAAAAGTTATTGTAGTGAGAAAAAGCAACTGTTTGTGATGCTAGTGGATTCTGTGGTGCATTTTTTGTATTTCTTGCTAGTACTGCGTTGTTATTGCTCATATTCCTGTTCCTCTTTTCTTTTAGATACATTCAAATAAAAAATATTCTCCCTACGGAATGATACCGCTTTCAAATTAACCTTCATAAAAAATTGCTTTTTCCAATGTTAACCAGGAAACATAGAAGTTTCTCTTTGATAGGTTCACCATTTTTTACTCTTCTGCTTTTATTATAAAAATCATGACAAATTGACAAAAATTTTACCACTCATTTCAGTCTACAATAATAGCGCTAACATTTCAATAACGTATTTTAAAATTTATAGAACCATCATTCTCATTTTTACAATGAAAGTTGATTTTCTGCCATAAACATGCAACAATTCTTCTATATCAGAGTCACTGCTATAAGCTGACTCATCTTCAAATGTTAGGAGCAACTTTTTAATGATAAAAAAAGAAGAAATGCCGCTTTGCGATGTAGCAACGACAGTTCAATTGATTGGAAGTAAGTGGAAAACGTTGATCATTCGAGATCTAATAACAGGTCCAAAAAGAAATTCCGAATTAAAGCGATCGTTAAAAGGAATTTCTCAAAAGGTCTTAACTGATAGTCTTAACTCAATGATTCTAGATGGCATTGTAGAAAGAATCGATTTCCAAAAAGTGCCACCTCATGTTGAGTATCAATTAACCCCTTTAGGAGAAAGCTTATTGCCTGTCATTGAATCCATGAGACAGTGGGGACAATTTTATAAACAGCAGTTAGGATAGATAGTTACAAATTAGTGCCTACTTAACATTTTCAAAAAAGTTGTCTATACTTTATTACAGATAGCAACAACTATTAAGGAGGAGTTTTAAGTGAATACTGAATTTACACCAATTGAAGCCGTTCATACCGCTGTTGAACAAACCATACTAAATGGCGAGCCCGTTTTAAGAGTTGTAAAAAAAGATAAAATTATGGAATTTGACGAAAATACGTATGCTAAACTAAACAACTTAACTTTTCATAACGGAACAATCGAAGTGAAAATGTTAAGCCGCTTATTGCCAGATGCACCAGATTTTGCGCGAGGATTTATCGGTATTGCCTTTCGGATCAATCATGACGATACCAATTTTGAATCTTTCTACGTAAGACCAACAAATGGTCGCATAGATGATCCGGTTAGAAAAAATCGTGGGGTGCAATATTTTTCCTATCCTAAATACACCTTTGACTATTTCCGAAATCTTGGCATTACTGATTTTGAGGGTCCAGCTGATATTGGACTAGATGAATGGATCAGCTTAAAAGTAGTGATCGATGGAGCTCGTGGAGAGTTTTATTTGAACGATAGTGAAGAACCCGTATTGGTAGTGGAGAATATGAAACATGGTGCTGATGCTAAAGGTGGGATTGGTTTCTTTGTTGATATTGGGACAGAAGCATTCTTCAAAGAGTGGAAGATTACAGCAATTGATTAGATAAAAAGGATAAAACAAATAGTCGGTACTATTTGTTTTATCCTCTATCCTATTGTTTATTTAGCGGTTCTTTTACGATTCAATACATATGCTCCAAACGTCGACATAATCACTGCCAAACCAGCAACCATACCAACATAGCTATCTTCGCTACCGGCTTTAGGTAATTGTGCTTTTGATTGAGCTTTAGAAGCCTTCAAAAGTACTTTATCAGCTTTTGGTTGTTTCTTTTCTTCTTTGACTGGTATCATTTCACCTTCTGCATGCCCATTTGGTTTAATATCCTCTTTTACAGGCTTGTCTTGGTCTACCTCTTTACCAGAAATCGCCGGTTCTAATGATGGTACTTCTGTTACTTTCACCGTTTCTGGTTCAATTGGTTTGATTTCTTCTAACTCAGTTGATTCATCGTCGATTGTTTCGACTTGTTCATCAACGTAGATTTCTGGGCGTTCTTCTTTGGCTTCATTTAGCTCTTCTTCTTGGCTTTCTTTCGCCTTTTCTTCCTCGATCGGTTGGATCTCTCCTAATTCTCCTGATTCATCTTCGATGATTTCAGTTTGTTCACCAACATAGATTTCGGGTTGCTCTTCTTTTGCTGTATTTAGCTCTTCTTCTTGGCTTTCTTTTGCCTTTTCTTCCTTGATCGGTTGGATTTCTCCTAATTCTCCTGATTCATCTTCGATGATTTCAGTTTGTTCACTAACATGGATTTCGGGTTGCTCTTCTTTTGCTGTATTTAGCTCTTCTTCTTGGCTTTCTTTCGGTTGCTCTGGATCAAACGATGTGATTTCTTCTAACTGACCGGATTCATCTTCAATGATTTCTTCTTGTTCGATCGGTTCTTTGATTTGTTCATTTTCATCGCCAGTCGCATTTCCATCCAAAAAGATATTCTTCACTTGATGAGTTGCAACTTCGTTGATTGCTTTTTCATAATAAAGTTGGTACTCGATTTGACAATCGTTGGTAAAGTTCGCTTGTTTTTTCCCAGCTTCTGTTATCGTTGCTGTGTACATGATTGAAAATGAAGTCAAACGCGCTTTTTCGCGATAAAGACGAATCACAAAAGCATTATCTGCTCCAAATTCAACTGTACCATATCGCTGATTTTCAAACTCTTCCAAACTTAATGTTGATTGACCTAAATAGTTATCGATAGTAAACATAAAACTATCTTTATTTAATACTTGGCCACCACCTGATTTATCTGTCAGCACGATGTCATTACCTAATTCACTTTTATTCAAATTTGCATTTAAAAACCAACGGATTTGACCTGATTTCCCTAATAGGTCTCCTGTTTTATAAAAGAAAGGTTTCTCACCTTCCACACCACCGCCGGTATGTCCTTTAATCACAATATTTGGTACAGTGATTGATGTACCTAAGTTTGCAGGTATCTCTTTTACTGTATTTTCTGCAACATTTTTTACACGCACGCCAAATGTAAATTCACCTCGGACACGATCAAGCTGGTCCACTTTCTCGTTAAATGTAGCAATTACTTTATCTTTATAAACACGGACTATTCCTAATCCATTTAAATTAATTTCTCGTGGTACGCTGTCAGAATCTGCAAGACCTTCTAGCTCTTTTGGTAATGTTAAAGTCAATGTATCTCCAGCTTTTAACTTTGTATCAGATTTTTCACTGAAGTTTACCCGAATAGAGGTAAGTTCGCCATCTGACAATTCTGTTTTATCAAAATGAATCGAATCAACAAATCCTCCACTATTTAATTCTGCCGCCAATGACTGTTCACTAAAACCAACTAATCCTAAAAACCCTACAAACATTACTACACACCATGATAATTTCTTTAACATCTTTTATACATCATCCCTTTCTCTGATTGATATAGACCAATATGTATTCTTTATCGCTTTTTTAAATAGCAACTTTTCTGATGTTAAACAAAAAGTAAATCTGTGTCAAATCATATACATTTTAGATTAAATTATGATGATTTCGACTCATAATGCATGATTTTGTATAAAAAAAAGCCAGCTGATCATTTAGCGGCTTTTTTACTGCTTCGCTCTATCAAATTTAAAAACATATCCTTCTACTTTATTTCCTTGCGTTTTGCTATATTTTTTTTCAACAAACAAATGATCAAAATACTTATTTAACTCTTCAAGTGCTGGCTTTAAAATCTTTTGATCGATCTGACCTACTTGATAATTTTTGGGAATTCCAAGTAAAAAAAACAGCGTTTCAATCTGTACTTCCCAATTACCTTTTTGCTCAAATTGCTTCAATAAACGATATAAATTCTTAGAATACTTCTTTTTTAAAGAAATAAATTCTTCTAATGAAAAACACGTAGCATTCGTATTCACCTGATTCAAAAGACAAGTGAATTTTGGATTAAATTGCGCTTCAATTGCTTTTTCTTTTTCGAGAAATTTAATATCCCTAAAAATAGCAAAGCTTTCCAGTCCAATTTGTTCATCATCCGTATACAAATGGACATACTCAGAATCAATCAACTTTTGATGCATGCTCTTTAAATCCTTCAAGAAACGAATAGTAGAGGTTGATTTATAGTTTGCTAAACGTTTTAGATCGTCCCAAGTTAGATAAATTTGTTTATGTTCTATTTCTTTTGTTTTACTTAAAATAGCGAAAAACAGATTAAATTCGTTAGCGTTAAAAGCGCCAAATGAGACTGTATTCAACTCATTTTTATATTTTACATAATCGTTCATCTTTATGCTCGCTTTCTACGTTTAGATTGAACGTCATTATAATCAGTTTGTTTTCAAAAAGCAAGCTGAAATACAAAAAAGTACTGATTGATCTTTAGAAAACATAAAATCCCCAAAAATCAAACAGGCTAAAAAGCCTTGTTTCATCTAGCTTTCGATCCTCTTGATGTGTCATCCAAATTTTATTTGCACAGACATAGCTTAACAATGGTGCTATTCTTTTGTTGTAATTCAAAACACAATGGAAGGATGTTTTTTATGAGTAAATCAATTATTATCGTAGGTGCAGGTCCAGGAGTTGGCTATGAAACGGCAAAAAAATATGGTAATGAAGGCTATAAAGTTGGTCTGATCAATATTTTAGAACCTGTTTTAGTCGAATTAAAAGATGAATTAGAGCAAGAAGGAATCACAGTCTATTACGAACCAGCAGACGCAAGTAATACAGAAGAGTTAAATAGAGCAATCGACCGATTAGTTCAACAACTTGGTAGTTTAACTACGTATTTCTATAATGTGCCAGGTCCATTAGGTAAGTCTTATATGCCGATGCTGGATGCACCAGAATCCTTATTCTCTTTATTTTTACAATTAAGAGTAACGTCTGTCCTAAGTTCTGTGCAGCATGTACTACCTTATTTGGAAGAAAGTCACGGTTCTGTTTTGATTTCTAGCGGTCAATCTGACCGTATTGCTTATCCATACACTGGTATCATGGGGACAGCTCAAGCAGCGTTGAAAATGTTGATGACCCATTTGAGTCAAGAACTAAAAGAAAAAGATATTTTTGTGGGCTACTTTCCATTAGACAATCCACCAGTTATCACAGATGAGAAAAAAGAGGCAAAACGGGAAGATTTACCTGGCAGCTTTGAATTAACGAAAGAAATGCGAATCACTGCTAAAGACGTAGCGGAAGAAATTTTTAAAGAAGATGCACTTAGAGAAAACTTTGATGTTCGGATCAAAAAATCTTAATATTCACACAATTCTATTATCAAAAGATGCTGGGACATAACTCTGCGAGTCATATCTCAGCATCAAGCAATCTGAATAAACGGTGGAATCAAAAGCAACTCCTTTTTATTGCTTAAAAACATAACGAAGTATGCGTTGATGTTGCACAGTACTTACTGCGGTCTCGGAGTTCGACACTTCTTCCCTAACCTCTTTGCTATTAAAATACTACATAAGAAAGAAGTATATAATCAATGACAATGAAAAAATTAGCTCTCTCCGTTTTAAATCTTGTTTCAGTCCGCGAAGGTCAATCAAATCAGGAAGCTATCGAAGATATGGTTGATTTAGCACGCTATACAGAACACTTAGGTTATAAACGATATTGGATTGCAGAACATCATAATATCAATGGTACAATCAGTTCAGCAACCTCAATGCTGATCAATCACACGTTAGAACATACAACAACAATTCGCGTCGGCTCTGGCGGTGTGATGCTGCCAAATCACTTCCCGTTAGTCGTAGCAGAACAATTCGGTACATTAGAAACGATCCACCCAAACCGTGTAGATCTAGGTTTAGGACGTGCCCCTGGCGCTGACCCACATACAGGGAACGCTTTACGAAGAGCACTTTTGAATGGTGTCGATACTTTTCAAGATGACATTACTGAATTATTACGTTATTTCGGCCCAGAAGAAAAACAAGGAGAAATAAAAGCTTATCCAGCTGTTGGTACCAATGTTCCTCTCTACATTTTAGGTTCATCTACTAGCTCAGCAAAATTAGCAGCAAAACTAGGTTTACCCTATTCATTTGCCGGACATTTCCCAAATAATAACATAAGTGCTGCACTTGCTACATATAGGAATGAATTCCAACCATCTGATTATCTCGATAAACCTTACATTATAATGGCTCTAAATGTCATTGCAGCTGAAACAGATGAAGAGGCGCAACATGAATTAACAACAATGCAACAGATGTATCTTTACGCCATTAGAAATCAAATCCAACCTTTAAAATCTCCAGTAGCTTCTATGGATGGTTTATGGAGTCCGATGGAAAAACAATATGTAGATTCACTATTCGGTTTGACTTTACTTGGAAATAAAGAATCCTTAAAACCACAATTACAACTCTTTCAACAACACTTCCAAGTAGACGAAATCATGGCTGCTAGTTATCTATATGATTTTGATAAACAAAAAAATTCGTTTAGGGTGTTGAAAGAAGCAGTAGAGGCGTTATAGTTTTTCTTGTTAAAAAGAAAAATGCATGTGTTATTTGCGGCTACAATTGCCACATTAAAAAAGACTATAAACGGCGAACAAGCTGTTTATAGTCTTTTTTTTGATCACTCTTTACTTTGACCTTTCGACAAGAGCTCAATCAACTGTTGTTGCTGTTCAAGAACTTCTACCAATCGTTCGTTCACTTCTATTTGACGGTTCTTTTTTGTCCGTTGCAATTTTGATTCTGCCCATTGACTATTTTTAAGGAGGCGAAGCCCTTCAATCATGTGACCGCCTAAAATAATTACAATGGCGGTACTACTTAATCCAACTAGCCAATTTTTCAAGACAAGCAACTGCTCCCAAGTTTGTTGTACCAAATCAGGAATTTCTGCGATGTTTCTGGTTGTTTGAATCAGTGCTTTCAATTGCTCTACCAATGATATTACACTTGGAATCATCTGATCTAAAGTAAACGTAGAATGCTGAAAAATATCTGAAAGTTTTTGATGAAAGCGATTGAGTTCCTCTAAACTCAAACGATGGATACGTCCCTCAATCACCGTATATGTTTGATACGTTTCCATTGCCATTTTAGTTAATAACGTTAAAAGAGCAATCACTAAAAATAAATAACCGACCACTACTAGTTTTTCGCTCAAATGCCACTGATCATTTTTTCTTAATTGCCATAAAAAATACCCAATCAGTGCTAATCCAACGAACACAATAATGCTCTGGATAATAACGAGTATAGTCAAATTAGTTACTACCTGATTGAGCTTGACTGAAAAAGCTGTTTGCCAATCTTCAGATGAAAAAAAAGTCAATACATTACTGACTGTGATTCGAAAAGATTTTCGAATGATGTTTTCAATAAAACCTCGCTGATTGATCACCATAAAAAGTAATACAGCAAGGTAACTCAGACTACTCAAATGAACAAGCCCTCTTAAAGGAACTCTTTTAGTAAAACGTTCTTCCTCCACAAAATCCCCCTCAATTCGATAATCGAATAAAATATAAATCAATCATAGTATTATAACAAAAAAGTCGATACTAATACATTTATCCAAAACTTCTCCTATCGAAATCTTTATACAATTTATTTGATTATAATTTTAAACTACGTTAAACTTTTAGAAAGTTCACTTTAACTTAAATTATTCTATAATATTATTTTTTAGATATGGCTTTTATTTTATAAAAAAGAGGGAGCGATAATCGATGTGTACAAGTATTACAATGACAACGAAAGACCAACATGTTTTACTGGCAAGAACAATGGATTTTGCAGTTGTTCTGGAGGCCGAACCAACGTTTATTCCACGGAATAAATTTGCATTTGTTAATGACGAAAATGATGATCGTAAAAATGATTATGCCTTTGTAGGAATGGCGCGGCAAGTAGATGACGGACACTTTGTTTTTGCCGATGGCTTAAATGAAAAAGGACTTTCCTGCGCAGCCCTCTACTTTTCAGGTTATGCTGGCTATAATAGTCAAGATACTTCTAAAAAATATACTTTAGCACCGCATGATGTTGCCCCATTTGTACTTTCTACTTGTTCAACTATTGAAGAAGTAACACGTACAATGGAAAATGCGCAGGTTGAAAATACAGCGCTAGATTTCTTAGGAATCGTCCTACCGCTTCATTGGGTCATCACGGATAAAACTGGGAAAAGCATTGTCATTGAATATACAGAACAAACATTACACATTCATGAAAATACGATCGGTGTTATGACAAATAGCCCTGATTACAAGTGGCACACAACGAATTTAAGAAATTATATTGGGCTTCAACCTGAACAGAAAACAGAAGTTCATTTAAAGGATATGGTGATGAAACCTTTTGGTGAAGGTGCTGGTGCATTTGGTCTTCCAGGTGATTTTACTCCACCATCAAGATTTGTCAGAGCAGCCTTCTTGAAAGCTTGCTTACAAGATGTTCAAACGGAGTTAGACGGTGTTACGTCTATGTTTCATGTGCTTGCTAATGTCGATATCCCTAAAGGTGTTGTAAAAACAACGCAAGCTTATGATTATACTCAATATACTTCTGTTATGGTAAATAGTTCATTGAATTATTATTATAAGACATACAATAATCAGCGTATCCGATGTATCCAATTAGAAAATGAAGATTTTGATGCGATTTCTGGTAAAATCTGGTCTAGTGGTGATTCGGAAGATATATTGTATCGAAATTGTAAAAAATAACCTATTAAAAAGAGCCCTACACCACTAAATATTGTACCGACCCCCAAAAGTTAGACCCAAAAATCTAACTTCTGGAGGTCGGTATTTTTATGGCTAAATATAGCTTTGAATTCAAGCTGAAAATCGTTCAAGAGTATCTTGAAGGAAACGGAGGAGCACTCTATCTATCGAAGAAATATGGGGTGAAATCAAAAACACAAGTGAAGGATTGGATCAATGCTTATCGCGAATTCGGTGAAATAGGGCTCCTTCGAAAACGAAAAAATCAATATTATTCTGTTCAATTCAAGATGGATGCGATAGAGTTATATCAAACAAGTGAGCTGTCCTATCGCGAAGTAGCGAATCATTTAGGGATAAACAATCCCGCATTAATGGCCAACTGGATGAAAATTTTTCGTTCAGAAGGAATCGATGGGCTCTCAAAAACGAAAGGACGTCCCAAAATCTTGTCTAAGATGGAGAATTTCTTCGGTCTATTGAAACAAGAAATCTATCATGGAAGAGAATACCATAGCTTTGAGGAATTGAAGCACGCCATTGATCGTTACATCCATTATTATAACTATGAACATATGAAGGAAAAACTAGATTGGCAAAGTCCAGTGCAATTTAGAGAAGCAGCATTGAGAGCAGCTTAAAATAGAATCGGCAATGAAATCAAAGAAAAACGGAGTGGATTTCTCCACTCCGAAAAAAGTCTAACTTTTTGGGGTCACTACACTTGTATAAGAGCCATGGTCTTATTTTTCATCTAGATTTTCACTTTACTTATTCCAAGTTATAGGAATAGTTGTTTGGCCTCTGAATGAATAAAAAGCTTCACCATCTTCTACTTCTGCTAAAAATTCAAAGTGTAGTTCTTTAGTATCTGTAGGGATATTTTCCCATTCCAGGATCCCTTCAGATGAAATAGTGACATTTTCATCAAATGAACTATATTCAACTTTAGCATTTTTAAATTGACTTGATAGAGTAACTGGATCAACGATAGTCAGCGACGGATTTGATTTACTAATTTTATAAGTAGCCAGCTTATTATCATCCAAACTGATTTTTATTTCTTTTAACTGAGGTAAGTTTGACAATGCTGAAATGTCAGTAAAACTGGCTTCATGTCCTTCAAAATAAATACGCTCTAACTCGCTAAGTTTTGATAGATCTTCCAAATTTGGTACCAATAAATTTATATCGTAAAGCTCAAGTTCCTTTAATTGCTCTAGTTCTCCTAATGATCGGAGGTCTTTAAACGTTCCTCCCTCAGTACTGAATTTATGAGCACTCTTGAATTCGTTAACCCCTTCAAGATTAAAGTCTTTATCACTGAGCTCCCCCACGATTGTTCCAGTATAATTTTGAACTACGTCTTTTTCAAAGATTCCATATTTTTCAAATAAATTATTGGGATCTGCAACGTCTCTACTCAACTCTGTTCTTAAGTTATCAGAAGGAAGATAGACATACTCCCCTAAAGCACTAGCAATCTTAGGAACCACTAGCAATCCCATTATTATAAAAAGCCCTGTAATATAAATTTTCTTTTTCATCTTAAACTCCATTCCGTTCATACTTTGTCCACCTAATTGAAATGATAAAGCAGAACAATCCTTTTTTAATACTTTTTTTAAAACTACCCTAACGCATACCTGACTTTTTAACACCAACTTTCTTGTTTAGCCTTTAATCTTTTTTTAGTGTGCTTTATAAATCTCGTTGTCTCTTGTCACGTATAGGAACTTAAACGTTAGCGGTTTACTCCTATACCTGTTTGACTAAAACAAATCTATATTTATTATACCAAAAGTATATCATCATAATCAATTTAGTTTTTATTACATTCTTTTTCTCAAAAAATTCAACAAACATATTTAATAAAATTAATAATCCACTTAAATATTTGTATTAAATACCCCATAGTCTTTATTTGATTATAAATTTAAACTACGTTAAACTTTTATAAAGTTCACTTTAACTTATATTATTCTATTTTTTTAGATAGAACATTTATTTCATAAAAAAGAGGGAGCGGTAATTATGTGTACAAGTGTTACAATGGCATCGAAGGTGTGGTAAAGACAACACAAGCCTATGATTATACGCAATATACTTTTGTTATGGTAAACAGCTCTTTGAATTATGATTATAAAACGTACAATAATCAACGCATTCGCTGCATCCAATTAGGCAATGAAGATTTCGACGCAGCAACTGGGAAAATCTGGTCTAGTGGAGATTCAGAAGATATTTTATATCGAAATAATAAAAAATAATCTGTGATACTATACAAAGAGAGTAGCAACCTTTTTATCCTAGGGTGCTACTCTCTTTTGATATGCTCCTAATCAACAATTTCTTGTCTTTTATGGACAGTATTTTTCAGTAGATCTACGTACTCTTTTTGATATTTTTTCAAATAAGCGTTCACCGATTGCTTTTTCTCATCTGACCAACTTGATTCACTTTTCGATAAATTCCCAGCCTTATCTACTTCAACTATCGCTTCATGTGTTACTTTTGGATCATTCGCTTCTGAAATAACGACATATTGTTTATTGCCAGCTTTGACTTTAATCACCAAATTGTCTTTTCTCGCAATCACTCCTGGCTGGTATTCTTTTAATGGAATAGGATTGACACCGGGTTCCATGATATACGTCGCATACAGAATACCATCTTCTTGCAGAGTATAACTCCCTGAATCTTTGTAATCATCTTGCTTCCAAGAATGCGCAGTAAGATTAGTTAAATAGCGCTGTTCATCCATTCTCAATTTGCCATTAAAACCAGTATAAATCAACACAAGAACTCCTATAAACAATAATATCCGCTTGTAATAGCTGTTCCATCTTATTTTTTTTGATAAATCTTTTGTCATTTCCGTATCCTCCCGTAATAAGTTATCAAGAGAGATACCGAACAAGTCACTGATTGCTACAATTGTTTCTAAATCCGGATAATTCCTGCCTACTTCCCAGCTAGAAACGGTGGAACGAGAAACATTTAATAATTCACTTAACTGTTCTTGTGTCAGTTCTTTTTTTAAGCGTTGCTCTTTGATTTTATCGCCAATGTTCATGGTATCACCTCTTTCTTTTTTATTATCTTGATAACTTACAATAAAAGGTAGCCACTTTTCGTATCATTTCTAGATTTTTGTATGATACAATTCGTATCATATTGATTTGTCGGTATTTCCAGGGATCAGCACTTAAACATTATAGCAAAATTCTAGCGGATTATTGTCTTATTAAAATAAAAAACACGCTCAAAAACTTGTAGAATCTACGAAGGTTTTGAACGTATTTATCTATAAAAGACTTGCACATTTATTTTTGTGTCAGCTATCTAGTTGATCAAGCCATGAGAGAAAAATTCGCTCCTCTTGGAATACACTTGTCATCTTTTATTCCAAACTTGAAAAATCGTGGTTGATAATCTCTAGTAACTTAAATGTATCATGCTCAAATGCAAATTTTAAAATACAACAATTTCCTAATCTATCTTTTTGATCGACTTCACTGGTATGCGCCCAGTTTCGCATAAATTGCCGACAAGATGCCCCATGTGAAACAGCTAAAACAGTCGCTCCTGCTTCTTTCATGATGTCCAGCAAGGTTTCAGATATTCGTTCTCTAAATTGACATTCTTCTTCTCCACCATATCCAGCAAAAAAGTTGCCATATGGTAATGGCGGATTCAGAGACTCACTCTCTGATTCAAAACGGCCAAAATTCCATTCTTTCAATCCTTTTACCCTTTTATATGGCTTATCCGTTACTTGCTCTAAGGTATCACTTGCTCGTTCAGAGGTAGAAGAGTATGCGCTATCAAAAATAATGTCGCGGTCCTTGAAATAACCTCCAGCGATTTGCGCTTGTCTGATGCCTTTTTCTGTAAGGGGTGAATCACACCAGCCTTGGATTTTTTTCTGTTGATTAAATAATGTTTCCCCATGCCTCATCAGATATAATGTTTTGGTCATAATCTTGCCCTCTTTTCTATTCATTGTGTTTATCATAAACCATGAAGTGAACTCCAAGGCAAGCAAAAAAAGCTGAACATTGTCGATTCAGCTTTTTTTGCTCTTTATTCAAGTAATCGGCCTTCATCATGCCAAGCACCATACATTTTTGCAGCCTTTGTATTTTCCAAAAATTTAGCCAATCGCTTCTCAAATAACTCTGGCTGATGTTTATAGTTTTGGATCGTGTCGATACGGATACGCCGATATAATTCTGGGAAGGTCAAGAATGTTTCATAGGTTTCCATGTCTGCTTTTAGTCTTTGTATAATGAGTTCATCGATTTCAAAAGACTCTTCTGACATATCAGGTAAAACGTTTCTACCTTGATCGGTCATTAAGCCTAATCTTTCCAGACGACGGACGCGTTCTTTGTTTAGCTCTGTCCATGGACTTTTTTTCGCTCTTGGTGAAAGTCGTTGAGCAGTTTGTGTATCAGAGACTTTCTTTTTGATACCATCGATCCAACCGAAACAAAGGGCTTCTTCTACCGCATCTAGGTATTGGATTTTATTGGGTTCTGGTTTGATGCTAACGATGATCCAGCAGTATTTTTTGGTTGTGCTGTTTGCTTCTAACCAGTTACGTAATTCTTGTCGGGTCGTTATGGGTAGTAGATTATCTATTTCCATCTGATAAACTCCTCTTTTACTGTGATTAGAGTATTATACAGGAATCTGAAGGGAAAAATAACTATTTAGCCAAACTACTCTCTGTAATCTGTTAAACGAGCATATATTTCTTTGATTTCTGATTGTTCGTCGATTCCCACATACAAAGAAGAACGAATATTTTTTTTCTTGTACGCATCCTCTCCATTGTCTGAGACTTCTAATTCTTTTGATTCGACCTCTTTCTCATGCTCTTTCAGCTGTGTGAGCGCAATCGTTAAATTCTCCACTTGAACTAGTTCCCCTAGTTTTTTTAATAATGGCTCTACATTTTCGCTTTGAAATGCCGATGATTCTCCATAATTTGAAAGTGTGATTGTTTGGTCAATTAAATTAGCTTGTTTTTTTTCTGGAAGATAGTGGTACTCAGAATCAATATAAGCGAATGCCTGCATGGTATCCCCTTGCTCATAAGGATAAAATCCGCGTACCTGTAACTTGTTTTCTTTCGCATCGATTGTATACGTTACGGTGCCTTTTTCTCCTGTAGCTGTCAATAATGCTTCATCTAAGATGGCTTCAGTTTTTTCAGTCAAAGTAGATAGCAATACAGCAAACTTTTCTTTTAAAATGGTTTCAGCTGCTGCTTTAGAGAGATCACTATATTCGAAAACACCGAATGGTTTGGTTCTCTTTGATTGCCACAGCAAGTCTTGCGATTCTTTAGGAAAACCGTTCTCTTTCTCACATCCAGAAATGATCAATATGGGGAGTAAACATACGATGATCAGCGTTATCACACGCGTTTTTCTATTCATAAAAGATGTACCTCTTTTCATATTTTACTTAGCTATTTAAAATTTTTGCATTTGATGGAGTGGGAACCATTTCAATTTTACGACCCCGATAACATCGTTTACTTGTATGAAACCAAATTTCCGACTATCTGTTTCATACATTCGATTGTCTACCATCACAAAATAACTATCTTTTGGCACCATAGATTCTCCTGTCTTTTCCAACAGTGTAAAGTCATTAGTATACATGTGATTTTCTTTCGCCGCTTGGGTAATCGAGGTTGCTAAAAAGCGCTCATTTTTCATTTCTCCATTGATAAATAATTGATCATTTTGATAGTATAATGACTCTCCTTGTAATCCGATCACACGTTGAATTACTTTTTCTTTGGTAAATGGATGAATAAAATAAATCAGATCATACCTCTTTATAGAGGCTAACTTATTTACAACAAGCCGATCCCCTTCATTTAACGTCATTGTCATACTGTAGCCATTGACCCTAGGAACGGTGAACACGACTATTCGAAAAAAGCTAATTAGAAGTAAACTAATAACGGTCGTAATACCTAGCTCTATCAAGAATCGTTTCACTCTTTTCCTAGTCTTTCGCTTTTTTCTTTTTTGCTGAGATTGTCTTGGACGCTTGACTTTCCTTATGTTTTTTTTAGTGAAACGCTTATGTATTGAAGCGGTCGTCGACCGTTTGCGTTTCTTCGGCCGCTTCTTTGTAGAGGGAATTGTCTTTTTCTTATTCACTACATTTCACCTCAACTCGTTTACTTTTTTTGTTTTAAAGCTAATTCGTTGATTTTAAAATAGTCAAAAACTTTCTTACGACTTCGTGTTAGCTTTTCTAGATCTTTTTGATAATCAGAAACCAGTTGCGCGTTGGCTAAATCCTCACTACTTAAGGCATAAATATTCGTCCCGAGTTCTTTCATCATGGCTTTATAACGAATCAATAACGACGTGCCTTCCTCTGACATCCCTTGCGCTAGATTTCGATTTCCATAACTCACTAGTAAGGAACTGACATCTCTTAACTTCGGTTGGATTTTATCGATGCTGCCACCGCTTTCGATATCTTTTAAATTTGTATTTACCTCTTCCGTGACAAAATAACTTTGCACAATCATATTGGAATCTTCTGCCGTTAAATTCGTTGATTGATAGTAACGTGCATACAATGCTCCGCAAATAGTTACGATCCCAAAAATCGCAAGCAACAACAGCCATCTGAGAAAAAAGCGTTTTTGTTTTTGAAGTCGATATTTTTTCTTTTTTAGCCAACGTCTTTTTTGTTTCGTTTTTGGTCGTTTTCGGTTCAACATGTTTAACGTTAGCTTAATAGAGAACAAGCGCGTACTTACAAACAGAAGTACAAGGATGGATACGAAACCACTCGATAATAGCCCAATAAACAGCCAATCCAATACACTCATTTGGTCATGCCTCCTCAGCTATTTTTTTTACTTTTCTTTCTTTTCTTTTTCTTACTGTTGTTGATTACTCGAACAATGAAGAAAATGATGACAAAAACAGCTATAATTCCAGAAACAATCAAACCGATCAATCCCCAATCGATCCCTCTTTCTTGAATCAAGGTCACATCTTGCGCGTTATATTTATCGGCTTCTTCTTTTGTGATTTTAAATTTTTTCGTCCATTCCCATTTTTTTTCTTGATTGCTTACAAGGACATGAGCATTGTAAACACCGGGTTCCATTTTTTCAGAATTCATTAGAATAGGAAAATCAATCATCGAATTAGGAGCCATCCTCATTTTGATTTTCTTGGTTTCATACAAAATTTCACTGGAATCCTCTTTCATCACTTGGGCTTCTACATCCATATCATTGACAAAATCTGGCTGTATATTTGAATAGTTAATAAATATAGCATTACGATAGTTAGATAATCCTGGATAAACGTTATTCAGTTCTAATTCTGGTTCGATTGGTGTATCTGTTTCTTTTAACACTAAACCAATCAGATAAGCATACTCATTGATAACCCCTTTTTGTTTCTTTTTTTCCTCTTCTTCTTCTTTGGTCGGGATCACTTTCAAGTGAATCCCACCAGTTAAAATACCGTCATAACTTGTTGCAGGCATATCGATGGTTAATTCTAATACCTCTTTTTGATTCGGTGGAAGGACAACTTTCTCAGGCCCTGTCACCATTTTTTTCAAGTCAAATTTCAGTGAGGAATCGTCTTTAATTGGGCTTGGGCCAAATTCAATCACACCATTTGAATTTGTTTTTGCTTGGCTGATTTCGACACCAACAGTGACTTCTTTATCTACATCATTTTTCAATTCTATTTGAATTTTTTGTTTTTTCCCTGGTGTCATTCTTAAGTTAAAATACCCAACGTCTCCTTCTTGATTTTCTGGTTTGACTACTGTGTAAGTATAGGGCGTGGCGATTGCTTCGGTAGCATATGTTTTCTCTGTTGTCACAATCATACTAACTATGTAAAATAAACAGATTAATAAAAATGCGTTTCTTTTTTTCATCTACAAATCAACCTTTCTAAAAAAACTCACCGATTTTTTTAATCGGTGAGCTTACTTTCGTTTGCGTTACCTTTTTATTTTAATGGTGTTTCTGAAAGTGTCCAAGTAACGGTTGCTTGATACGTTCCTGTACGGACATCTGTACCAGATGGAACCGTTAATTTGACTGCTTGGTTACCTGGTTTAGCCTCGTCACCTAATTTACCGAAAGCGATAAAGTAGTCTCCTCGACCTTTTGCCCCAGTATTAGTGAAAATTGGTGTAGACTCGCCGAATTTCACTACTGCATCGTGGTGCAATCCAGATTCTCCTGGATTTTGGATACCATTTTCAGCAGCATCAAGTAGACGTTGGTGACCATAAGTGATCGTTGCATTGTCTAATTTTCTTAGTGTTTCGCCGTCTTTGAATTCAAATTGCTTTGTTACTTTAGCTGTTAATTGGTATGTGTGATCATCTACTTGGCGATCATCTTTAAAACGAATATAGTTAGCAGATTCTGCTTTAGGATTTCCAGCAGGTACATATGTTTTGGCAAATGACGTAATTTCTTTGGTCGCACTTGCTTCTGCTTTACCAAAATCTAATGGTGTCACTTTACGAATCAAGAATTTCCCGTTTGGTTGTTTTTCAGGATCTTTTTCCTCTGTATCAGGTACTGGATTATCCGTTTCTTCCTCATACGTTGCATCTGTAAACTCAACTTTACCAACATTTCCGTCCATTGTACTGTCTGGTTCAGCTGCTACCACTGTCCCTGTTGCTGCCGCTGTTGTTAACGCTGCTAGTAAGATCGTTCCGCATAATTTGTGTGTGAATTTCATTTGTATTTCCTCCTAAGATTTGTTTGTATTTATGGCAACTCGGCTATTATCCAAGTTAACACCGTTGAGTATGTTCCCGCTTCGTTTTCAGAAGTTTTGGGAATGGTTAAATTGACTGCATTATTTACATAGCTAGGTTTCTTGAATACTGGATCTTCGATTATGTTGCCAGTATTGTTGATGCGGGGAAATAAGGTTGGTTGTTGCTTATTTGTATTTTCTTTTGACGCACCAAAAATGATACTCCAAGTTCCCATGCCCCGTTCAGCTTTTGCAGTCGCTATTGTATAGGTCTCACCGACATGATTCATTTGAATCACTTCTTTTGATACTTCTGGTGAGTATTGACTGTTCGTGGCAGAATTCGTCCACGTATGATCAAATGAAATGGTCGCACCTTTTAATTGGGCACCGTGTTTCATCAGTTGTTTAAATTGTGTTTCTTGTCTTAATTGAATCGTCCAACCGCTAGGTTTTTCACGTTGATCGGTTACTTGAATAAAATTGCCGCGAACCTTGTCACTATCGTGAAACAATTGTGCATTAACAGGTAACACACTTATATCGTCTGTCATTTCGACCGTACTAAAGTTTAAGTAAGGGACAAAGTCGATTCTTAAATCGCCTTCAGTCCGAGGAATCTCTCCTGGATTTACGATTACTTTATTATCTTCTGGATCTTGGATCTGAGAGCTATCGGACCTAGACTTTTCAATTTCAAAAATGGCACCGCCAGAATGATCTGTAGCCTGACTAATAACTGGTCTCGTCGCTATAGTAAACATTAGGAAGGTCAGAATAAGTATTGATTTTTTATTCATCATCTATCCTTCCTTTCTTGCGTTCACTTTGCTTATTTTTCTTTCTTAAAAAATAAGCCGTCAAAAAAATCAACAATATTAGTATTCCACTAATGGTTAAACTTTTCTGTACCAACTCACCTGTAGAAGGCAATCGCCCGATTGGTTTTTGACTCTGTCCTTTGGTATTGGGTAGTGATGCGTCTTTTGTTGTTGAGGTAGGACTTCCACTTGTTGCCGTCGTTCCATTAATTAACGTTACTTCCCCCTTAGTCTGAACGGCACCTTCACTTCCAAGACTTTTCATCGGAAGAATGAACAGCATCATACTGAATAGAATAGAGGTGATGAAAAGACAAATTCCTTTTCTATTTTTCATTGGCTATTCTCCTTCATCATCATGGCGTATCGCCCAATTGGTATTCGATACGAGCCTGATACTTTCCGATTTTCCCTCCGCCGTTTGGTACTTCCATTTTGAACCCAAAACCAGCTTCACTCCAAGTATCACTCACAACAAATTCACTCTTAGAGTCATTTGTATGTCGCATCAGTTCTTCTACTTTGTTTAATTCAAAAATAGTTTCGCTGTCTTGTGCTCCTGTGTTGTAACGTAGAATTCCTGTCATTTGGGAATTTGGATCATCGATATTAGTGAATTCTTGTATCAAAACGGCTTTTAGTGTCCATTCTTTTTTGCTTTGGCGGGTATCTGTTATGGCTAATTTCTGACCCGCTAAATCCGGTTGGTTTACACGAACTTTTCTAAACGTTGCTTCGTGTTGCCCAAAGTCCATGATTTCTGGAACTGAATTAAGTCTTAAGACACCTTTATAATAAAATTTGACTTCTTTGACCTCTCCGTATATCACTTCAAAATCAACTTCTGGTAAGGGCGTTTTTTCTTGTCCATCAATCAGCACTTTACTTAAAATATAGTCTTCGGTTGGATGAGAAGTTATCACAACTTTCTCTCCTATCAAGCCTTCTTTAGGCTCTTCTTTGTAAAGTTCATTTTCAGGGGTCGTTCCTTCTTCTAAATGTAGTATCGTCAATTTAGCTGCTCTTGGTTTGACTGTGAATGTCTTTAATTCCCCAGATGTACTTTCTACTATTTCACCATTTGATGCCGTTCCGCTGACTTTAAATGCCTGACTCACGTCAAAAGAGCTGGTCAATATTGGGACAGCAATGGTGGATAGAACATCGTAGGTCAGTTTTAGTTCGATACTCGGCTCGACATTCCCCAGTTTCACTTGCAGTTTTCGATCTGCGCCAAATGTAACATCAGATGCTGGTACTGCTACACCGTTCAATTTGACTGTTTTCAAATCAACATCGATATTTGCTGGAAAAGCGTTGGTTGTTTCATACATCACATTGTCCCAAGGTGATGGTGCCACTGCTGTATTTTGAATGGTCGAAGTAAATGTTACTTTTCCCCCTTCTAAGATTTCCGCTTTGTCTATAGCCAGATTTGCAGAAATGTTCGGTGGATTAGGCATAGTAACATTTAGTATCATTGCAACCAACTCAGACTCCACACCATTTATATTCTTGGCTTTAAGAAAAATAGCATTCTGCCCTTGTTTTAATTCATCTTTATTTACAAGAAAGTTAAATGGCATATCCGTCCCAGGATTGGTATTATGAATCCAACTTAAGACTGGTTTCATATTAAATGGGCTACCGATAGAATACGATATATCTTCTAAAAACATAGTTTCATCATTAAATGTTCCTGATAGCGTATATCCTTTTCCTTCACCTGAATAAGTATCGGCGTTTTTATCTACTTTTAAAAACAGCTTATCATTCGTAATAGGTGCATTTTCATCTTTTTTATCAATCCCTACACTGTAGGAATACCCCATAACTGAGCCAACTGGGAAGGCTTGTCTAGCAGATTTCATGAAGATTGCCGTATCAATTGGTTCAGGTTTGTTATTAGGATAGGCATCAAAGGCATCTTTCCCAGCTTCTCCATTTAGAAGTTCTGCACCTGGGGCATCATATGTTGGAAAACCACCATGAATTGGGTTAAAAACAGGATGTCCATCCACTCCCCATGGCATCTTATACTTACCAGCCTTCCAGTTGCTAACTGGATTAGAAACGTTAAAATTATAATTTAAACGATAGATAATGGATTTATCCGTGGAGCTTGGATTTTCAATATATAACCCTCGATTTCCCCCTAAAAAACGAACAGGCACTGTATCATTGACTAGGGATGTATCCATCATCGTATATAAAATCGTCTCATCATACCAACTGTCTTGAACGAGATTGGGATCAGAATTATTTTTAACAAAGGTATCTATTTTTATCGCTTTGTTCGACGGTGTCATGATGATCGTAATATCAAACTTTGATTTGTTATAATTTGCTGATTTATTGTAAGGATCTGTTAAAGATTCTCCTTTAAACATTAACGCTTCTATCGTTTGATTCGGGCTATACTTTGCATAATATTTAGGGTTTAAGATATTTTCTCCATTTATTTTATCGTCGTTTCTAAGTGAGTTTTCATGTCCAAACACTAAGCCTACAGGGAAGGTTCCTAAAGGATAGGATTGAAACCCGTGTAATGCACCAACTGTTTTTCCTTTGTCTAGTAAATAGACATTAGGAAAAAAAGCATATTTATTAGCAATTTGATTTGGTTCAACTGCCATGTATTGTTGAAACTTGTATTCTAAACTTGTCTCATTAGATATTACTAAGCTTCCTGTCGGGCTTTTCCCTTTTATCTTTGTCCAACCTTCCAGTTCAGGATTTTCAACATAACCTTCTGCTGACCTCAGTTCAGGGAGTTTTCTTTTTGTTTCTGAATCCCCCTTAGATAAGGGCTTTTCTGCAATTGTATTAGCTTTGATCAAATTGGGGTTCTGCCACACGCTCATAATTATCGCTATCGATAATAAACAACCTACTATTCCCAACCTTCTTTTCATTCACTTTCCCCCTTCCAACTCAAATAATATTTTTGAGTTTCTATTTGAACAACATTACTTTAAACTTGCTCTAATAAAAACAAACAGCTGTTTAATAGGCAGTCACTCACTCTTTCGGAATATCTAATAACGTCCACTCTATCTCCCCTTGATAAGTTCCGCTATAATTTCCAGGTTTCAAGTCAAAAAGTATGCCTTGATTCGCTTGCCAATCTACAGCTACATTTGCAAATGTCTCTGTTGTTTCTCGTTCAAATACTTTAACGCTACTATCTACAGGGATTGGTGTGGCTTGATTGTTTTGGTTCACATAAATCAACGAATTGGTAATAATATGGTTTTCTTTCGTTTTAAAATCGCCTGTCAGTTTAGCGTAAAGCGTTGTTCTACTCCCTTTTCCTCGAAAGTCTTCTATTTGAATATCCCAACCAGCTTTTCTAGCCAACGTTTGTGGTTGATTTGTAATAGCTCCTTGTTCAAAGCTGACTTCTTCTGGTACTTTACTGAAGGTCATCGTTCCCGCTACTACCAATAAATTGATTTTTCCAACAGTAGATTTCATTCCACTTGTCTTCCACTCAGCTACAACGGTCAGACTGTACTCCCCAATAGGTAACGTTTCTGCTTTTAATGTTGCAGTTCTTGTATGAACTTCATTGATTGTAGGATTTGCGATGATTTCAGTCATTGAGTCATTCACAGCACCATTAATCGCATATTTCAACACTAAATCATCCGCTTCTTCACCAGAAACTTGCGTTTTGATCGTAAAATCTGCCCCATTTAAAATGGTTGTTGTTTCACCATCACCTTCAACGACTAATTTAGGTGCTAGTTCTAAATGCTCAACAGTGGCTTCCAAAGGTTCACTAATAGCAAATTGGCTTTTTTGAATTAAGTTTACCTTTGTGCCTTCTTTCATTCGCACCAGTGGACTTAAAACAAACTTCCCTTCAGGATCTACGGTCGTTTCTTTAATAAGTTTGTCTTGTTCATCTCTTAACTGGATAGTTAATCCAGGAACTCCAATGCCTTCGATCGAAGTCGCTTTATCTGTAATTGCAGTGTCTAATGTTACTTGTTGCGGTTTTACAGCAAATTTTGCTGTAGCTTGAATTTCTGGTTGCCCGGACAATGGTTGTTCTGGAATACCCGTCACGGTTAAGACATGTTCTTTGGTTACATCTAAGGAATCAATCAACTCTTGCGATAATTGCAGCTTCCAAGGGTTAAATTCCTCATCATTTGTTGCATAGGTTTCTTTTGGTAAAAGAATGGTTGCTCCATCATCTACTTGATAGATCAGTGACTTCAATTTTCGGAGGTTTTTAAGTGACCAATTCCCCGTAATATCAGTACTTTTATTGAGAGGCGCGATTGGATCTATCGCCAGACTATCCTTAACAGTACTTGCGGTGATTTGGTAATTAAATGTCTCTGGATTTGACATATAGTTTTTTCCAGCAAAACTGATCGTATCTGAAACATTTTGAGTCGCCGTCAATTCTTTCGTTTGTGCTTCAAACGATATTTTTCTGGTAGTCGATGTTAAAGACAGATCGCCTAAAGCGATTCGCTTGCTCTCGATAAAGGATGTATCATCAATAGGGATACCATCTAATTTCAGTGAACCAGGAACATAATCCACAAATTCATTCAGGCTTGCTACTCCTGACACATCAAACCAATCTTGTTTCCCTGATTCATAGGTAACTTCTGCGGTATACGTCACCTTTTGTCTAGCTTTAAGTGATTTTCCCTCTATAGGATTTCCCGTACTATCAACCGCTGTAATAGTTGACTTCGCATTAACTAGACCTGGAACTTTCGTAAATACAACGCGGCTATACTGTGTCGAGCCACCTGTTGAACCAGTGAATCCCCAAATCACGTCATTCGTGCCAAAAATCACTTGAGGATCAATAGGGACAGCTACTTGAGGTGAACTACCATACTGATATGTCAAGGTTTGTTTTTTACTATCCCAAAAAACAGTAAATTTATTCCATTGATCATTGGCTAACGAATTATAAACTTGTGTTGACTGATGGTTTAATGATGATTGCCATGTATAGCGTTCACCATATGAATCTTCTCTACCAGGAAAAGCATAGGCGATGTGCGCTCTATCAAAATAGCTAAAATAAGATAAATAAGCATCCATCCCTTTCTCATTGTAGTAAGTGTCAAATTCAACAGCAAAGCTATTTTCTAACGCCCCGACTGCATGTTTCTTTGTTTTTGGATCATACTTTCCATAAACACCTAGATGCTCCCCCATTATCCCTCTTTTAGTCGTTAATCTTTCGGGATCGTTGTGCATAGCAAAGGTCATACCGTCCCCATTGTCTTTCTTTTTATTCCCAAAATAAAGATAAGCTTCGAGCTCAAAGTCCTTTGTTAAATCCAATAGATTATTTGACGTTGACCAAATAGCTCCTTCTTGATTAATTTTATTGTCTGTTACTTGAACAACATTTCCGATCAACGTACTATCTGAAATAGCTGGTAATTGGAAAATCCCGTCTAAGAATACATGTTCTGGTGGGTTATCTATTCCAGTATTTGCCCTCAATAAACTTGTTTTATCAGCAATTGGAGCAGTATTTGTTTTCTTAACAACTTCTTTTTCATTAGCGCTGATACCTGATTGTGTATTTATGTAAACGAAAGTAAATACTGCTATAATACCAATCAATAGCAAATATCGCCTTTTTTTTATTTGCTTCATTTAGTGGGAAACCTCCTATTCTCATATTGCGTCTTCCCGTAATTTCTACGTTCAAAGTTATGCGACCCTTTTCCCAAGATTGTTTACTCATTTTTCTTTATGGTTGGCTTAACGGGTTCACTAAGACTTGTAGATTTCTTAAAACAGATTATTAACGTTTTTCGCACACTGTAATTACTTTTTAACGATTTTTTTCTTTCTTTTTTTTGGTCCCTTTTTTCTTTTTAGTTTCTCTTTTTTCTTTTTGTTCTTCTTATAAATCATTACACAACCAATTAGGCATACAATTATGACTACACCTACGCCAATCACTAAATACCAATTCATTGGTTGTTCTTCTAATTCAACGGCCTCTTTATTCAATCGATCACTATCTGTTTTTTCAATGGTGAATTCTTTGTCAAACTCCCAGTTTTCGTCATTCGAACTTGCCTGAAGTTTCAATCGATACGTTCCTGGTTCTAAGCGTTGATTATTCCAACTAATTGGAAAATCGAAGTTTGAATTGGGTGCCATGGTCATATTTTCTTTTGTTGTTTCATGAAGCACTTCTGTTTTATCTTTTTGGTAGATTTTTGCTGCTACTTTAAAGTTACCGATCATTGTTGGTTTGATGTTTTGAAGATTGGCAGTCACAACTGTTCGATAGTTCAATAAATCTGGTTTGATTTCATTTAATGCAACATCGGGTTTTACTTTCTGATCATCAATTGTTAGTTTTGTTCCGATTACATATGAGTACCGATTTTTTATTTGAACGTTTGCTTCTGCTTTTTCTTCTTCTTCACCGATATTTTTATAGAGGTAAAAACCACCTAATATCATTCCCTCTATTTTTTCTTTCGGCATTTTTAGTTTGAACGTAACATTTTTTGTTTCATTTGAAGCTAGTTCAACGACTTGTTTGTCGGAGATTAGCTCAGTAAATGGATACTGCAATGTGTTGTCTTGTTTTTTGGGACGCTTGGTAAAGTCCATTTCACCATTTTGGTTGGTCGTCGCAACATTTGGCTCAACTGTCACACTGACTTTTTCTTTTGTTGGATTGGTCAGTACTAATGTTAAATCTTGCTCCATTCCTGGTTGCATCCTTAAATCAAAATACGTTTGATTTTTATCTACTTGATTCTCTGGAATCTCTGCTCTTGCTGAAAAATTAGCTTCTCCAGATTCTTCTTTTGCTGCTACTACTTGCGGCAATAACAATAATGCCACTATGATACTTAACGTAAACAGTGCGGCTTTTAATTTTCTTTGCATTACTTTGTTATCCTTCCATCGCTTTTTATTAACAAGGTGAGTGGATTTCTCCACTCACCTAACTATTGAGATAAATATAGCAGCTGCACTACACTATATGTTTGGCTCACTTACTCATTATTTACTGGTTTTGGTATATCTGACAGTGCCCAGTTAATTGTTGCTGTATAGCGAATATTGGTTTCTGCAGATCCTTCAAGGACAAGCAATTGTATTTTTTCATTATCATCCGCTTCCCCTGAAAAAACATCTAACCATGATCCTTTACCGCTACCTTCTCCAGCCTGCATCAAAGTATATGTATCCTGACTATCAAAGACTAGATCATACCCCTCTGGAGCAGATGACACATTGCCTGAACGTGTCTTGATAACACCATCTTTAAAAGATAAAACTGCGCCTTTTAATTCCTTTGTGCCATCGCTATTCATAAACTTAGAAACTTGTGCTGTTAAATTCCAGCCAGTCCCTACGCCTCGTAAATCAGTGACCTGAACAAAAGGATCTTTGTTCTGAGCAAAATAATGTTTATCCCCATTGGCTAATTGTTGTTTACCAAATTTAATACTTGGAACATAATCGATTGTTAACGCCCCTACATTTCCCGTACCTTTATTTGTTGGATCTAATGGATCTATTGGCATCGGTGGTGTCGGGTTGTTAGGATCAAGAGGGTCGAGTGGCGGTTTAATGCTCGTATTCTCTGTGAATTCGATGTGATTATCTTTGGAGTTTACCTGACTGGCGTCTACTTCTACCTTGTGGAGAGTGAAAGTAAGCAGTAAAAATAATAAAGCTGTCAGATTCAATACACTTATTTTTTTCATTCTACTCCTCCAACTGAAAACATTTTACTTTAGTTTCTTGTTTATTCAGCTTTAGGTGTCGTAGTTAATGACCATTCAAGCGTTGCTGAATACTCACCAATAAAGTTACCACCAGGAATTGTTAATTTAGATGTTCCTTTATCGAAATAGTTAGCCCAAGTTCCCAAACCATTTCCCTCAGCAGCAAAAAGCAAGCTTTGAGGTGAATCATTTAAGGTAACTCCGTCAACATAACCAACTGGTGCTCTGAATGCTACACCTTGAGGGTTCGTTGTTTGAAGCTCTTTAGACGCTAAAGTAAGTGTTGCACCAGTTAACTTGTTGCTTTTATCGGCTGTTTCAAATTCTGTGATTTTAGCTTTTAAATCCCAACCGGCACCTGTTCCACGAGAATCAGTTACTTGTACATAAGGATTATTTGTATTTTTAATTGGATATTCCGTTGTTCCTACCCCAATTTTATCTGTACCAAAATCAAAGTTTGGCGCAACATCAATTGATAACGGTCCAGGTTGGTTCGTTATATCTTCTTTTGGCGTGTCCTTGTCGATTGGAGGTGTTACAGCATTAGCATCTCCAGTAGTCAATGTGACAATTCCTTTTGACGTTGGATTTTTTGCTGGTGCGTCTTCTGCAAAAGTCACTTGCGCCGCCCCCATTAAAGCGATTGCTGATAGTGTTACAACGGTTGTTATTTTAACGAATTTCATAAAAAAATCTCCTTTATTTTAATATATATTTATTCTGCTGTTGGTACGCTGATCAATGACCATTCTAGAGTAGCTGAATAATCACCCGCTAAATTCCCTGCAGGCACTGTAATTTTGACTTCGCTTGAATCCATTACATTCATCCATGATCCTAAACCAGCACCTGCTTCAGCTTTCATAAATGAATCAGCTTGAGCATTTCCTGTCAGCAACGTAATTTCAGAGACCAATGGCTCTGCAGATGTATTTCCTTCTGTTTTGTCCATACGTCCTTGTGGAAACGATAATGTTGCCCCTTTTAAAATTTTCTTGTCATCCGTTTTATCTGCGAATTCTGAAGATTTCACTTGTAAGTCCCAACCAGCTCCCGTACCACGACGGTCTGTTACTTGTACTTTTTTCGTTTTGATTCCGTCAACCTGATTCGTTACTGAATAAACTTCAGTTGTTCCAGATAGTTCAAATGAACCAAATTCTAGCGCTGAAATCGCATCGATTGTCAGTGGACCTTTGTTGCCTGTTGAAGGTGTTTCAGTATCGGGTGCTTCGTTTTTTTCTTCTTCTGGAACAAGTACTTCTGGTGACTCTTTCCCTTCATTAGGCTTTAAGTTGATATGCCCATGAGAAGTCGCTTTTGTTCCATCTTTATCATTTCCAGTCGTTGTTTCCGCTGCAAGTCCTGTACTGTTTGCCGCCAACAGCGATACCGCTAACATCCCTGCCATTATCCCTTGTTTCAAACTCATTTTACTCATTTCTATTCTCCTCGTTCTGTTAATTTTTTCTGTTTCTTACTAATTTCTAAATTCTTACAATCCCTTTATCAAATTGGTAAGAACAGAGAAATCAGCGCTTGATCAGTCGATGTGATTTTTTTAGTTCTCATTTCTAGTACTCCTTCCACAGCTTTTTTCATCGCTCTAACTATTTTTTAAGCTTTAGCTTACTTTTTCTACTTACAATGAGTCCACATAAAATAACGCTGCCTATAAATGACCACCTATTTCTATTGTCTTCCCCCGTTTTAGGTAATACTCGGTTGTTGTACTCCACTCTAACTTTCTCTGGTTGTTCAAGTATGTTCTCTTCTTTTGGCAATGAATCTTTTTCAGTAAAGAAAATTCCTATCTCACTATCTGCCTCAGATGCAAAATATGGTGTTCCTACACTTGCCAACATAATCATCCCGATTACGATTAGTAATTTATTTTTCATTCGCTATTTTCACCTTCTTAGCCCGAAGGCCAACATTTTTTTTCTATTGTGTCATTGACTATCAAAATTGTACCTAGTTCATTCAATTAAATATTCAGCATATATCCTCTAGAACGCACTGTTTTTATAAAAATTGGTTTTTTAACATTTTTTTCAATTTTTCTTCTCAAGTGATAGACAACATTTGCGATTCTATACTGCTTGTTTTCTGCTGTATCTGTTTTCCATAATTTTTGGTAAATTGTTTCATAGCTAACTGCAAGGCCTTGATTTCTACATAATAATTCCAACAGTTGAAATTCTAATTTAGTTAAGACAATTTCTTTGTTTCCTTCCATCATCACACTAACATTCGTGGGAATCAGCTTAAGTAGCTCCTCTTCATGATAATTTTCTGTTACAAGGTTCGCTTTAGCTTGTGGTTGATTGATTCTTAGTAAAGAGTTTTCCATAATAAAACTAATTTCTTTTGGTTCTCTGCTTAAATCAAAAACTTCATCTGCACCTAATTGTAAATACACCAACTTACCAACTGATTTTTCTGTAGCTGTCATGATCCAGATATAACAAGTTGATCTTTTTTTTATCTTAGAAATCAATTCACAGATCATACTTAAATTGCTAATATTTCCTTCTAAAATAATGATTGCTTGTAACGTTTCTACTAACTCTAACTCTTCTGTTACTTCAATAATTTTATGTCTTTGTTTGATTTCCTCTATGTCGATTCTATTTTCTGCATTAGTTCCTAAAGAAAGCATTCCTATGTTACACATCTATATCTTCTGCTCCTTTTTCTATGTATTATGTTTTTTATTTAATATAATATCGTTTTTATACATAACTCTTAAAAATAATATTATATTATTTCGTTTTATTTTGTTTCCAATATCGTTTGCCCCCTGAGAAGTTATTGAAATATCATTATATTTTTTAAATAAATGCTAATAATATACGCTTAGAAACTATCCGTGTTATGATAGTTTCAAGATTTTAAAAGGAGTTGTTCACACAACATGGAAACTATTTTTATGAAGAAAAATGAAACTCTTCGTTTTGAGCTATTAAAGCAACTCCTGTATGCTAAATCTGGCGCAACTTCACAACAAATGATGGATTTTTTCACTCTCTCAAGTAAAACGTTTTATCGTTATAAAAAACAACTCAGTGATGATTTAAATACTGTATTCCCACAAGGTGACGTTACGATCCAGAAGAAAAAACTCCTTTATGTCATTGAACTAGCGCCTTCACTGACATTTAGTTATGTTCTCGACTCTATGAGACTTTATTACATAAGAATCTCACAAAAATTTTCAATTCTTGAAGCCGTTTTAAAAAGACATTATATTTCTGTTGAAGCATTAGCGCAGGATCTGAATTTAAGTCCCTCTCATGTTTACTCGAATTTAACGTTTCTTAATAAGCTCCTACGTCCTTTTGAATTGAAAATTTCTTTTTCTCCCTCTATTTATAAAACAAATTTTCAAGGAGCTGAACTAAATATCCGAACTTTAGGATTTGTATTGTTTTGGAATGTTTTTAAAGGGTTAGAATGGCCTTTTGAGAAAACACCAAGTTCTTACAAGACACTTCCTTCAGCTGTGAATGATCAAAGACTTTCCCCTTCACAGCAAACCAGAATTAGATATTTTCAAAACGTTACTTACTGGCGTACGATATACAGAAGAGAAAGTTTAACTCTATCACAAGAATTTAAGGATTATCTTGTCTACTTTGAATCAGTAGCACCTACTAAATTATTTTCAAATTTAGAAAATGTAGATCTTGAACAAATCAATCTGAAAGATGAAGCCTTTTTCTTTGGCTTTTTATCAAGATTCCTTGTTGCAAATATAGATTCAATGGAAGAAAGACAAGTGATTACCCAATCACTTGTCCAGTCAAAGTTACCATTAGCTGAGCTGACCACACGTACTTTAGACAAGCTTTTAACTACGTTTAAAGTGAAGCTATCCCCTGATAGTTATCTGGAAAACTACTATTTATTAATTATCTGCTTGATTTATATCCGTTTTATTGGAATCAATTTCAGAAAATTTCTTGTTGACGATACAACGGTTTCTAAAGCAAATTGGTTTTCTTCTGATGAATCATCTTATCGTTCTTTCGTAAAAGAGACACTTGGCAAAGAACCTTTAATACGCAAACACTTGAATGCTGGTCTTGTCTCTTTTATGGCAAAATTTTTCAACTCTATTTTGAAAAGTGGAGAAAGAGATGCTAAGTTACGAATCTTCATTCAGCATTCTAACAATCATTTTATTTATGACTTTGTTAAGAATAATCTACTCACCATTTTTGGGGATACAACGTTAGAATTTACGTTTGATGTAGGGGACGCCGATGTGATTATTTCTGATGCTTTTGAAGGAGAAGACTCTAACGAAAAAACATTTCATTTTGAACATTCCCATGATCAAGTCTCTTGGAGAGAATTGATTCTTTTTATCAGTGGAAAGATTTATACATTGCATAATACTTGAGCAACTATCGTTATTGAAAACTACCACTACTCTAACCTAAATACAGGTGTCGATCATCGTAGTGTTCAATGATTTTTTTCCCAATCTCTTCCAATAACAATTCCAAGTCTGAACTGTTAGAAAAAGAAGAGATGAATATTTCTTTGGCTTTACTGTTCTTTTCTGTTAACTCGATATCTGTCACGATAATATCTGGAGAACCCTGTTGGTTTTTGACAAATTCTATCTTGTCACTAAACAGTAATTCGATTTTCTGCGATATGATTGGACCTACGAATACTTTGGAATTTTGAATTAGAATACGTACTTTAGGGAAATCAACTTGCATAAATTTCACTAAAATTGTATATGTCACAAGGTAAATATAATCGGTCAATGTTTCTTGTGATGTATATTTTTTGATTGCTTTAAAAAAAGAACCATATTCTGTTTTCGTGATTAGTTTTTCAATGACCATCTGAATATTCTGTTGGATTTTTTTTTCTGTTGGATCTGCATAAAAGAAGTTTTTTTCATCATAAATATAGTAAAACAGCTTGGGATCAATGAAACACGTCTCCATCAACAAGTGCATCATATCGAGTTCTTTTCGAAGTTTCCAATAAACCATCGGCGTGCTATTACCGTGAAAGAACGTCTCGATCAGTTTTTCAGCTAACATATGACTATATTTCACTAATTTGAAATTTTCCTCATTGAAAAATTTCTGATGTTCTTCGATCACAAATACTTCTCCATCCACTAAACGTTCTTTATAAAGCAATAGTAAAGCAGCGCTTGTTTCATCCCAAGATTGTTTTTCTGGACGATTTTTCTTTAGGTGAAAATACTCAAAAAATACTTTTGTGTACATTCCATCCTGAAATCGTTCAGATAAAGCAGTCAGGATAGATTTTTTCACCACTTTTTTTTGGCTGATACGAACGTTACAAATAAAGAGTAATAAACATACTTGTCTTTTTCTTATACAATTCAAGCTTTCCCAGCCTTGTATTCTCTCACTAAAATAAGCCCTCATTTCGTTATAACTAGCTTGATCAAAATCCCAATTGTTTGACGCATTGAAAAAGAATAGAAAAAAGAAATTTCGAATTCGTAACTCGCTTCCTTTGATCTCATTTTTTCGTGTCAAACTTAACCCACATTGATTTAATATCTTTTGAAGTTTACTTCGATTACGTGAGAAAGTTGCTGGACTGATAAATTCTAAATCACAAAATGTTATCGCATCGATTCGTTCCATTAGAAAAATATGCTTGATCATTTTATAGAGAATGGAGGTCTTTAAGTATTTATTGCTAATACTGACTAAATCAATATTACTCGCATATACGCCTTGTACCGTATTATGTATGTAGGATACTTCAAACCGTTCTTTAGAAACAGTTAACTCTTGCTCGAATTGTTTAATAATAAGTGAAACTGTTTTCTTTGAAAATTTGGTTGCTTCTGCTATTTCTGATAAACTTACTTCCTCTCTTCTATTGGCAATAAAACTTAGGACATTGATTCTTCTGTCGTATACTTCATCTAAAAAAATCCGCATATTTTCACCTTCTTTTTAACTTTTAGATTTCTTTTTCTTAATAAAATTTATATCGTAAATATCATACCTGTTTAATATAAGTTTGTTTTTCTTTTACTTCTTACCCCTCAAACATTTATGAAATCACAACTATTTATATTAAATTAATTTTTATATTTTTTTTATTTTCTTTAGGTGATTTTTTCGACAAAAAAATGGAATATAGATAAAAGTAGCATCAAAAAAGAACGCCCTAACGCTCTCTTTTGATGCTACTTAACAATCATTCTGGTATGTTTCATTCAACTTGATTATTTCCTGTTTATGCAGCTCTTTCAATTTTTCTGGTGCAATCACTCTTACACCGTTGCCAAACATCAGTAAAAAGGGGAGGATTGTTTTTTGCTGATTTGCATAAATCATTACGTCTACATGGTTATCTCCTACTTCAATTTCATCTTCTGTGTAATAATCATACAGTTTTCCTAAATCTTCTTTTTTAAAACGTAATTGGATCAACTCTCCGTCAGATTCAATGAGTCTTGAGTTAGAGTATTCAGTAGGTTCAAATGTCATCTTTTGAATCGTAAGTTGCCGAATACGCGTGACTTTAAAATACCTACATGCATCTCGTTCCTCACAATACGAGTAGATATACCAGCTACCATTCATCAACATCAATTCATATGGGTGAATCGTTCTTTGAGTATGATCACCTTTGTTGTCCACGTACCAAATCGTCATCTTCCGATTTTGTTTGAGAGAAAGATTGATCTGATTGATTTTCATTTTTGTTTCGGCTTCAATTTCTGGTCGATGCATCGTTGGTGACTCAAAAGAGAATTGTTTTTTGAGTTGCCTTTTTTGGGTTGTTTTTTCTTGTATTAGTGTAATTTTTTCTTTGATTGTGTTTTGCTGATCCGAAATTCCGAATAAACCTTCTTGGATATTTAGCGCATTAAGAATATCTTGCTTCTCTTCCCCACTATAAGTGTATGTTCGTAATTTGAAAGAATCTACCAGAGAGAACCCACCATTGCGTCCTGGGTGAGAAATAATCGGAAAACCAGCTAATTCAATCGTTTCGATATCTCTAAAAATCGTTCTTTTGGTCACGTCAAACCGCTGAGCCAATTGAGCAGTTGAAACAAGCTCATTTTCTAGCAGTAGAACGATGATTGCCAGAATTCGTTCGATTTTCTTCATGTTGCTTCCTCCCTTAGTCAGAAAAAGGATAAAACTAGAGTTCGTTACTCTTGTTTCATCCTGATAATAATTTTTATTTTTGTTTCACTAGTTGATTGATTATTCCCGATACTTGATCGCTAAACCTTTCAGGAAATTCCTTGCATAGCGGTCGCCGCATTCCTTGTAATTTCGGTGTCCTTCTTTTCTTAAAATTGCACTTAATTCACTATCCGAAGCGTAAACTCCAGCCAATCTTAGCACATCTAGCATATCATCACTTGTAAGTGTTAAAGCTATTTTTACTTTTTTAAGCAACACATTATTGACGTTACTTTGGCTCGTGATCAAGAATGTTGGTTTAGGTGCCACACCATTTTTAACAGGTGGTTTACCTCTTTTATACGTGATCAGACCGTTTAAGAAAGCTTCTAGTGTGCGATTGTCGCAAACGGCATCTCGTGGAAGTTCGTCTTCTTCATTTTGTTTTGTTAATAAAACACGTAACTCTTCTCTTGTGATTTCTAGATCACCTAATTTAAAAATTTTGATCATATCTGTATCTTTAATGTCTAACGCATAGCGTAAGCGAATCAATATATCGTTATTATTCATCTTTCTCCTCCAGAAAACGTATCATTATTTCTTAGTATAAAGCTTTCTTTCAGAGATTGCATCAATTTGTTGTGATTCGTCAGAATAAATGAATGACAGATTTCAACTTGGGTAAGTTCCACGGTACATACATAGTTTAAATGTGATCGAAGTTTGTATGCAAAAAAATGTTGAAAAACAGCTTTTTGCTGGCGCTTCAACATTTTTTCTAATTCTTTATTTTGCTGATACATTCTTATAGTGGGACGCCAATTACGCAATGGACTTCCCCTTTGCACAATCATTTACTAAGAAAGCTTCTAATACTTGGTAAAATGGTGTCACTGGTGAATGATCCATTAATACTTTTTGAGCATCCAGCAATGGATCCCAACGATTTTCGTTTTTGGTGGCATAGGTTGTTGCTGATTCTATTAGTAATTGATCGAATTCTTCATTGCTGAATTTACCATAGTTTTATTCTCCGCTTGTTCTGAACAATTGCTACTACATCGTCTTCAAATCCAGAAACGCCTGATGCATTGGATAAACGTTCAATTGCATGTAAAGATTCAGTTTTTATCATTGGAATACGAATTCTCCTAATAAATTAAATTATTTATAAAACGGATTGAACAAAAGAATAGGGTAAATTCAAATCAGTCGCAACTGCCTGATTCGTCATCGCACCGTTCAGCGTGTTAACACCTGCAAGTAATGCTGGATTTTGTTCTACGGCTTGTTCAAATCCTTTATTCGCTAATTCTAATACATATCGTAATGTCGCATTGGCTAAAGCAAATGTTGCGGTTTGCGGAACGGCTCCCGGCATATTCGCAACAGCATAGTGAACCACACCATATTTAACATAAGTTGGGTGTTGATGCGTGGTTACTTCATCGATCGTTTCAAAAATCCCGCCTTGATCGATAGCAATGTCGATGATCACAGAATGTTCTGGCATTGAAACAACCATTTCTTTTGTGACTAAAACAGGTGCCTTATGTCCTGGAATCAAAACTGCCCCAATCACAAGATCTGCGTCTTTGACTGCTTCTTGTATGTTGAAGTGATTTGAAACAAGCGTTTTGATTGCTCCGTTGAACTGATTATCGATCTCTTGCAGTTTTTTGATATTGACATCTAAAATCGTAACATCTGCACCAAGTCCAAGCGCGATCTTCGCTGCATTACACCCAGAAATCCCACCGCCGATAATAGTCACCTTACCTTTTTTCACTCCTGGAACGCCGCCTAACAAAATCCCTTTTCCTTCTGGAACTTTTTCTAAAAATTGGGCGCCGATCTGGGCCGCCAAACGTCCAGCAATTTCACTCATTGGTGCTAACAAAGGTAATTCTCCATTGGCTAATTGAACACTTTCGTAAGCAATCGCTTTCGTTTTTTTCTTCATTAATTCTTCAGCTAATGGTTTATTGGCTGCTAAATGAAGATAGGTGAATAGCATCAAATCTTCTCTTAAGTATTGATACTCTTCTTTTAATGGTTCTTTTACTTTTAAAACTAATTCTTGGGCCCAAGCTTCTTTAGCAGATGCTACAATTGTTGCACCAACCGCTACATATTCTTCATCATGGATCGAAGCACCTAACCCCGCATTAGTTTCAACAAAGACTGTATGACCATGTTTAATGAGATCTAAAACTCCAGCAGCTGGTAAGGCTACTCGATTTTCGCCATTTTTGATTTCTTTTGGAATACCAATTTTCATTATTCAGGATCCTCTCTAACTCATTACTTAGCATTATATTTTATACGCTACTTACTAAATTATAGTTTAATGAAAGTTCATCCGCAATACATAGAAAAAAATTAAATTTTCTCTTTATTTTTTAATCCTTGATTTACATAAAACATCTGAAATAAATCTTTGATCGATTTATTTCAGATGTTATTTATTCTTATCCAACTTCCACCTTTGAACGCCAGGATGTTCCGCAACGTTCTACTATTTCATTTAAGGTTTCAATATTTTCTTTTCCTTGTGTGGCAAACCAATCACGACCTGCTGCTTCACCTTTAGCAGCAAACGGCTTGACCCCTTCACGCCAAGTAGCCCGTCCACATAGGACACCACTAAATTTAGAACCCGCTTCTTTTGCAAATTCCAGTGTTTCTTGGAATAATTTTGTTGAAACACCGGCACTAAGAAAAATAAATGGCAGTTCCGTTAATTCACTCTGTTTTTTAAAATAACCTAGAGCTTCTTTTTTACTATAAACCACTTCATTTTCTGCAAAACCTTCTACATAATTCATGTTAACTGGTACTTCCATTTTTAATACATCGATATGATACTGAGGTTTAGAAAATTCAATCATTGATTCTAGAACCTTATGGGGCTTTACTCTCGCAAAAGAAGCTGAACTGGAATCAGTGATTTCTGTGTCGTAAGTCACAATTTCCACAAAGAGCGGAATATCTTCGCCTAAACATTCGCTACCTAGACGTTCAACAAAAACATGTTTTAAGTGATTGATTGCTGCTGGTTCATCTGGATCATAATATAATAGAAACTTGATAGCATCTGCCCCAGCAGCTTTTAAACGAGCTACTGACCAGTCTTCTAATAAATCCGGCATTCTACCGGGAGTTGAAGTATCGTACCCCGTTTTTTCATAAGCCAATAATAAGCCACAATTGTGATCCCGTACTTTCGTTGCTGGCAAGCCGTACTCTGGATCAAGTAAGATCGCAGAAGAATATGGTGTTAACTCTTCAGAAGCAACTTTTTTAAACTCAACAATTTCTTCTCCTGTCGTCATTGTACTTGCTGTAGCAATCATTTTTTTCAGCGAGCCTCTTTGATCGATCGCTAACGCTTCGATCAGACCTTTTTCATTCGATAAACGATTCAAAGCATCCATTTTTGCTTGACTGATTTTGATCATTGTAATGACTCCTTTGCTCTTTTTTGAGGCAAAACCTCTCTTACTTTTGAGTATACTCGCTGATATTTAGAAAAACAAAGAAGAAGACTTTATCATCAGGAACGTAAAAAAGAGCTTAGTGATATGCTGCATTTTTTGCGCTTATCCACTAAGCTCTTACGGTATTCAACTTACTTTGTCGTTTTGACTGTCACGGTAAAATTATCAATGACCAAGTCATACGCGCCTCCAGTTGTATAAATACCAAATGTGGTATTTCCTGAAGCATCACCAGTAATTTCTGCTTCATATTTTTTAGTTTTTCCATCTGCCGATGTCGGTAAAATTGTGCCAACTTTTTTAAGATCTGAAAGTGATTTAAATTCACCTGTCACAGACCCTGCAGAGAAAATATCTTTTCCATCTGTTTGGTAATCAAAGCTTACTGTGTATTTTTTACCTGCTTCAAATTTTATGTTTTGCGGAGTCGTTTGAAGCATCAAACCAGTCCCTTGCTTGTGGGCTTTTAAGGACCAATTGCCTGATAATACATCAGATACTTTATTTCCATTCCAACCGTATTGCGTATACGGTTCGTTTTTCTCTGATAAGTGTATTCTTGGATCTTCCACACCACCAGCTTGCCCTTTGACAAACGGGAACAATCCAATTGCTTGGGTATCTTCAAAATCTTGTTTGATAATGGTTTCACTCGTTGGATTCATTACATCTGTTTGTCGTTCGACGATTCGAATATCATCAAATTTTGTTTTGTTGGTTCCTGCTTCTGCTGCTAGAGTAAGTGTTACTTTTTGCGCATTTTCCGGAACTACAAAATCGACTCTGGCATTTTGCATATATTGGGGATATTTGCTGCTGGTATGATTAATATCCGCTTGAATATAGTTTTGAACGACAGAATTGGTATAATCTTTGGTATATTTTTTCCCGTCGATTTCCATTGTTATGCTCGCTTTTCGGTTATGCGTTTCAGTATTGACGTATGCACTGTACTTTCCTGCTTTGGGTACTGTTAAGTCTTGCTTGATCGTCATTGCTGCTTTTCCGGCATTGAGAACATAGTCACCATTTGGGTCTTTAATGACTGTTGCATCTCCTTGAATGACTTGCCAATTTTTAGCCAATGTATCTTGCTCATTGAATCCAGGATCTTTCACAGGTGTTCCTGTGCCAAATTTTACTGGTTCAACAGTCGCTGGTTCAGCAATTATATAAGGTGTTTTTGCTGCTGCTTGAATCGTTACTTGGTTTCCTGTTATATTAGCTGCTCCTTTATCTTTTCGACCTTGATCCGTTAGTTCGTATACATGTAAATTCGTTTTTGCTTGCAATTCGTCTGGAATCGTCCATGTTGTAGAACCGCCTGTCTCATTCCAATGATATAACTTCAGTTCTTTATTGACTGTCCAAGGTAACAGATAGGTGCTCCCTTTTAATACGTCAACGTTATTTAGCGTTATGCGTTTTTGATCACTGGCATCTTTCTTTGTTACAACTACTTTATCATTAGCACTTGCCAGTTTGATCGTACCATATATTTGACCTTCGGCTGAAGTCGTTGTATCCCAGTTTGTGATTTGGTAATGTTGTAAGAATTTTGTTGGAATATTGATTGCAAAGGTTTTATCTTTATACGTATTGAAATTGGTTTTTCCAACCCAACCTTCATATGCTTCAAACTCTGCTCCACCTAATAATGGATTATCAGATATGATCCATGTATCTTTTTGATGATTACGGATAAAACGCACAATATTACTGTTAAATCCTTTCGTTGAGGTTCCTCCATATGCTTTTTCGGCGGACCAATGATTCCAAATCGAATCATATTCTAGTGCATTTGGAAACTCATTTGCTGTAATCCAACCCAGTCCATTGATTTCTTTACTTAATTGGCGGCTTAACCAACCTGCTTCACCTTGATTTCCCCAGACATCTACATAAATATAATCCAATTTCGGTACGTTTTGCTTCAATTCTTTGAAACGTTCCAAACGATTCCCACTGATTGTATCTGGGCGTTGTTTGATGAAATAAGATGGGTCTAACCAATCCCAGCCTCGTTTGGTTGGATCGACTAACTCTTCACTAAAGTGTTTTGCTTCTGGATAAGACTCGGTATCATTGACATGTACTCCAAAAATCGCGTTAAGCTTATGACCTTCCTCAATCAATTGATTCAGATCATTTACTCCACCTTGACGTTTACCAACTTCGCCATAATCTGGATGTGCTGAATCGTGTCCTTCATTTTGATAGCCTTTTAATAAGTTCATTTGCCCTAATCCATCTGTCAGGTTATACACTCGTTTTGATTCATCCAACGTTACTGAAAATGGATTTGTTGCCTGGCTGGCAAAGTTGAATGGAATTCTTTGATTGACTAATTCCGGCACTTTTTCAGCACCAACAGGATTGTTCATAATAGCGCGATAGCTTATTGCTGCATCTTGCCAATCAACTTTGCCATCACCATTTAAGTCTTTTGCAAATTTGACTTTCACCTCGGGTATATCACCTGTTAAATAAGTGTTCGGCGCATCAAACGGGCGGTAGGTCCATGAGCCACTCCATAATGATGTCACATATCCAGCCGCTGTTTCTTTTGTTTGTTTATAGATACGATTATTATCGCTGTTATCAACGGTGCCATCACCATAAGCATTGGTCCAAAAACTTGCAGCATAATCATTCGTATTTAAGAAACCATACATATACTGCTTTGTTCCAACTTCATTTGATGATACTAAGTTCTGGAATGTATCTCCGTTTTTATTGTTGTTGTTCGCATTCGTTCCTGTATTCATGACAACCCCAGAAAATGCTGCTCCTGCATCGGTACTATTTACTGAAAGCATTCCTTGATTTGCAATAGCCAATGTATGGATTTTTGTCGTTCCTTCTTTGATATCCGTTATTTTCATTGCCATTTCCAGACCGTCAGAAATAGTAAAACTCACTTTAAAACTCAAATCGATTGCTGGCACTGTTACTTGATAGATTGCCTTATTTTTTGCAGTAGTCTGTTCTTTCACCGCAGTTGCTTCGTAGGGTTTCCCATCAATCAAAACTTGATTGTTTTTTTCTTGCTGACCTTTAAAAATAATTTTGTTATCGCTTGGATTTTCGTAACGAATCACTCTTGGAAATTTAGGGTCTAAAACAGCAGTAAGGTCTGCAGATGAAATTTTATCTCCTGTTTCAATACTACCTTCATCAATGACCGTTATTGTCGCTTTAGCTTTCAAAGCTGTTCCAGTTACTGTTCCCAATACATCAAAACTACCGACTTTTTGGTAAGATTCTGGTGCAATTGGGTCCCACGAAACAGACTCATCTTTTTGAATGCCAGTATTGTAGGTTGTTTTGACAGTTGTAGGTAAAATTGGTGCTACACCAATTTTGGTAAAAATCTTACTAGGTGCTATTTCGGTAATTTCAGGTATTATCTCAGGAATCGTTCCGCTATCACCATTTTTAAAATATTGATAGGTGACAGACTTTTGGTCGTACCAAGTTCTAAAACCGATGCGCCCGGCTGTCGTCGGAATTTTAGCTCCATTAGCCAAGACAGGTTCTCCGTCATAAAATTGAGTACCATTTAGCCAAATCGTGATTTTTGTTCCAACATAACGAACTTTTAAAACGTAAGTCGTATCAGCCACTAATGTTGGTCCAGAAAGATTATCGTTCCAAGATGTTGGACTTTCAACGAGCCATTTTCCATTTACATTATAGCCAATAAAAATCCAACTATCTTTAGAAGCACCTCTAACAACGACACCCGTTCTGCCTTCTCCTGAAGTAAATTTAAATGACGTTTCAATCTCGCCATCTGCTTTTTGAGGCGAATCTAAATTGATCGATACCGCATTATTGCCAGATTCTGTCTTTCTGAAAATGTCTAGTGCGTTACTTTTTAAGGTTCTATTGGTTCCGCCAACTAAATCCTGCCAATTGCCTAATTGTCCATTTTGAAAATTTGTTTGCCAATAATTTTCTACAGCTTTTGGTTCTGCAACGATCTGAGATTGATTTTGACTACTGTTCTCATCCGCCAAAACATCGGTTGACCCCAGCAAAATCCCACAAGTCATTAAAGCTAAGATGCTAATAGATGTCGTATACTTTTTTTTCATTCTTTTGTCACTCTCCCTCTTTGAATACGTTATCATTTAAAAATGGGCAACGTTCTTCGCAACAGTCTATTTCAATACACTTTATTTCACTTATTCCAACTCGTTTACGCTATTACTTCTACCTTGTCATGCCAAGAACTTGCTGTTCGTTCGACGACTTCATTCAATTGTTGAATATGGTCTTTTCCTTCAGTACGCAACCATTGACGAGCTGATTCTTCCCCACTTTCAACAAAGGGCGTTACTCCATCTTTCCAAGTAGCACGTCCGCATAATACACCGTTAAACGTCGAGCCTGCTTCTTTGGCAAATTCTAGTGTATCTTGGAACATTTTAGCTGTAACACCTGCACTTAGAAAAATAAATGGTAACTGGGTCGCTTCACTTTGTTGCTTAAAATATGTCAGTGCTTCTTCTCTGGAATAAACAGCTTTTTCTGACCCTATTCCTTCAACATAATTCATATTGACCGGGACTTCTACTTTCAACACATCAACTTTATATTGTGGTTTCGAAAATTCCTCCATCATCTTGATGACTTTTTCAGGTTTGATTTTTGCATATTCGCTAGACAAAGCATCTGTAATTTTCGCATCATAAGAAATCAATTCTAAATAAAACGGTATATCTTCACTGAAACATTCACTTCCCAACCGTTCCACAAAGATATGTTTTAGATGATTGATTTCTTGTGATTCATCCGCATCATAATACAATAAAAACTTAATTGCATCGGCACCTTTTTCCTGCAAACGTATAACAGACCAATCCCCTAAAAGATCTGGTAATCTTCCTGGTGTTGATGCATCATATCCTGTTTTTTCATAAGCTAGTAACAAACCAGCCTGTTGGTCTCTTGATTCAGCTGCTGGTATCCCATATTCTGGATCTAATAAAATAGCAGAGGCAAATGGCGTCAATTCTTGTGAAACCATGGTTTTAAAATCAATAATATGCTGCTCAGTAGGTTCTTTTCCTAAAGCTTTGATCATTTTTTTCAATGCGCCTCGTTGATCGATTGCTAAAGCTTCAATAATTCCATCTTTTGTTGATAAACGGTCCATCGCTGCTTTTTTACTTGCTGTCATTTTTAGCATTTATTTCTCCCTCGTTTTTTTATTTTAGTCATGATAATCGTAGATTTTGACCCCTTTTACGACACGATTGACAGTCCCTGTAGCAGAAGGTGTATCTGGTGTATTGTTTACTTTTAACGAACTATGGATTGCAATCGTTTGAGCAAATAAAACGTATGGCAAGACCAAGTAAGCTTCGGGTAATTCTTTGCCTGTTGAATAGGTAAAACGTTGTCCTGAGAAATTATCCTTGCCTTCTACATCGAGTGTGATAATCCTTGCTGCAATCTTATCTGCTTTTATTTCTTCTGCGATATCCAAATCATATTTTCTCGTATACGAGTCATTTGTTACAAAGACAAAAACCAGTGTTTTCTCGTTGACGAATGATTTTGGCCCATGCCTAAACCCAATCGATGAGTCAAAAATAGTTGCTGTTTTTCCAGCTGTTAGTTCAAGAACTTTTAATTGTGCTTCTCTTGTCAAACCAGCTAAACTACCAGAACCAAGATATGCTATTCGGTCAACTGAACCGTCTAGTAATTTTTCAATTTCAGACTCTCTTGTGATAACTTCTTCTCCCATTCGGATCGCTTGTTGGGCAAACAGTTGTTTTTCATCCATACTACTCGTGTCAAAAATCAAGAGAGCACTTAGCAACATACAGGTGAAACTACCTGTCATCGCAAATCCTAAATCATTGGATTTTTCAGGCATTAATAGTAACAAATTATTGGTATCTCCTACCGCTTCTAGCGCAAGCTGACCATCTCTTGCACATGTAATGGTGATTTGATAGAGCTTTTTAACCAGCTGTTTGGCTAATTTTACCGTTGCGACTGATTCTGGTGAGTTACCGCTACGAGCAAAAGATACTAATATCGTCGGCACCTCTGTTTGTAAATAATCATAGGGATTAGAGACAATATTCGTTGTCGGTATACTTTCAAAAATAAAATCTGCTGTATTTCCTTTGTGGTTTAAATAAGGCGTAATTGAGTCACCTACATAGGCAGATGTACCTGCTCCTGTAAAAATCACCCGGATTTTTTTGCCTTTTTCGGTTTCTACAATCGTAGCAATAAATTGTTCTATTTTTTTGCGCTGATCGTTATGGTTATTAAAGGCTTCTTGCCATAGATTTGGTTGCTGTTTTATTTCTTGTGTTGTGATCAAAGCGCCGATTTGTTCAAGTGTTTCTGGGGTTTCTTTAAATAAGTCCATGTTGTTTTATACTCCTATCTATTCATCTTCATCATCAAATGCATCTGCCGCTAATAATTCGTTGACTTTGACCGTACTTTCCTTTGCCTCTGCCACAAAATCGCTTTGGCTTCCTAACAAATTTGCATTAACAAAACTGATGACCATCGGCAAATTCATTCCCGCATACAATTCAAATGAGGCACCATTCATTATTTTTTTTGATAATATATTGCAAGGCGTTCCACCTAATAAATCTGAAAAAACTATAAAATTCTCTACTGATTCTGTGATCTTTTCAAATTTTTCTAAGAACTCTTTTTCACCTTCTTCAGCCAACAAAGGTACAGTATAAATATTTTCTTGTTCGCCCATGATCATCTCCGCACTGGCTTTTAGCTCTGTACAAAAGTTGCCATGACTGACTAATAGTAAATTATTCAAACCTAGCGCCTCCCAACTATTTTGAAATGACACCTAAAGCAGATAACGCAACTGAAATAATCAGTACGATAAAGATTGCTCTAGTTGACGTGATATTCTTTTTGCCAAGTAACCAATACACACCACCAACGATTGCAGCTGGCAATAATCGAGGCATGATCATATCTACATTATTTTGAACATTGATCGTTAAATCTCCAATTGAAGGAGCCCAAGCAAAATGCACATTGATCATCGTTGCGACTAAAGCCCCGACCATAAACACACCCATCAATGTCGCAGCATTTGTCATCGCTGTTAATCTACTTTGCATAGTCGTTACTAAAGAGATTCCTTCTTTATAGGCAAATTCCAGTTGTTTCCAACGAAATACCATAATCGCAATTTGTGCAGCCATCCAAATAAAGGCACCGATTGGATTACCGTTGACCGCCATATTGGCAGCTAGTGCTCCAAAAATAGTTGGCACTAATGCCCCAAAAATTGAATCTCCAATTGCGGCAAAAGGTCCCATCAACCCAACTTTGATCCCAGCAACAGAATCCTTTGCAGTGATTCCTTCTTTTTCTTCAATCGCTAAATCGATTCCTGTAATGATTGTATTCAAAAAGTTACTTGTATTAAAAAATTGTGCATGGGTACGCATCATTTCCTTTAATTCAGGTGTATCGTCACCATACATTTTTCTTAGTTGAGGTAAAATCGTATACAGATAACCTGAACCTTGCATTCTTTCATAGTTCCAACCTAACTGGAACGTGAATAAACTTCTTTTATTGATTTGGTTAAAGTCTTTTTTCGTTAATTTATAGTTAGATTTCGTCATCTTCGATCTCTCCTTCATCGGTGTCTTGCGAATGATCTTTTACAACAACAGGCTGTGCAATTGATTTTTTATATTCATTTAACGCTAATGCAAAACCGATCATCGCAATCGCAAGCATCGGTAAATTAGTAAACATTGGCGCAAAATCTTTCGCTACACCTGCAACTGCTCCACCTAATAATTGGATATTGCCAAATACAGTGGTTAAAAGAGCTGTAAGCACAAACCCTAAAATCAAATAAGATAAATGTTTTTTAACTGGTAAGTATCGTAATAAAATTGCAAAACCGACAGCAGGTAAAACAGCTCCTGCAACTGATAATCCATCACCTAACCATTTTAGATCCGTATTCAAATAACCAACCACATTATCAACAAAACCGCCACCGAAACTTAGAGCAAAAAATACTGGTAACGCTCTTGAAAGGGCCCAAGGTAATGCTCCTAATAAGAAATTACGTTCAATCCCCTTATAATTCATCGCTTCAATATTGCTATCTATTCTATGAGCAAAAAATGTATTCGTAAAACGACCAAGAATATCCATTTGAATCATCAAACTCGCTACTGGCACCGCAATCGCTGCAATCGCTTGTTCTGGGTTCATACCTAACCCGATTGAAAATGCTGTTGCTAAAACAGTCCCTGAATTGGCATCGATTCTGGAAGCGCCACCAAATGTTCCTACACCTAAAATCGTCAACTGCATACTTCCACCAATAATCAGACCTGCAGTTACATCCCCCATAATAAAACCTGCCACCAAACCTGCAAAAACAGGTTGACTAAATGCTGAATAAATCTGTAGCTCGTCTAAAATTTGATACCCTGCATAAAGCGTTAATAATAAAATTTGCCACCATTGAATTGCCATTGATATTCCCCCTAATTTAAAAGTATAGTGGGCTCGTTTAGTCTCGAATGGAAAATAGGAAAAATCGACTGAGGTGTTTTTTGCCTCATTCTATTTTTATCTTTTTTTCAAGAAACTAACTCGCTCATAAAACACATTCCCTATTTCAATAAACTCATAAAGTCTTCTGATTTATCACTCGGCACCATTTGTGAAATTAATTTTACACCTGCAGCATCTAATTTTTTAAACTCTTCAATATCCTTTTCCAATACGTTGATCGACTTAGTGATTGCTTTAGAATGCTCACTTTGCGACATATTGCCAACATTTATTTCTTTGATTGGAACGCCCAATTCAACTAATTTTAATAAGCGATCAGGTTTTCTAGCAATGATCAATAGCCTTTGCGAATCATATTTCCCAGCCAAAATATTAGCGGCGGCTTTTTCTATCGGCAAAACACTTAATTTCACACCAGACGGCGTTGCTAATTTTAGCCCACTCTTTTCAATCGCATTTTCTGATACCTCATCATCAACAACCATAATGCGACTAATATCTAATTTTGTTGTCCAAAGATTAGCTACCTGTCCATGAATCAATCTCCCGTCGATTCTCACTGCAATAATACTCATCTTCTTCACTATCCTTCCTGTATTTCTTTGTATTTTGGCTGCTTATCAAAATTAAGTTCTGATGCCCACTCTCCTTCTGTTTCAAATACAATGATCTCATTGGCGCCTGTTTTCAAGACAGATGCTGGAACGTACAGAGAAAGTGTCGGTCCTACATTCCAAAATCTACCTAAATTAAATCCATTGATCATCACCACTCCTTTGCCAAATTTTTGCAAATCAATAAATGTATCGGCAGGATTCTCCACAGCGAATTCATAGCGATAAAATGCTGGTGTTCCTTCGATCCACGGTTGCTTGTAATCAATATCGTCAAGTTTTGAGAAATCAATATTGTATTGATCCCATTCACAAATAAAATGCAAATCTGCCATAACACCAGTACGAATTCCTTTTCGTTGTGTATCCGCTAACAATTTATGCCCGTAATTCACACGTCCCATATTTTCAACTAGAATATCCAACTGATTTCGTGCTTCATTTGGGTGGCAAAAGATTTTTTCACCAATTTCATCTCGATATTGTGTCGCAATTTTCGCTTGATTTAAAAAGACATGAACACGATCACTTGCGTCGATCACTCTTATAAACTCTTCATCGGAGTGTTTAGAAATCTTCGCTCTGTACAGTACGTAGCCATAATTTTGGTTTAATTTCTCCATATTCTCAGGATATTTACTTGATTTATGCTGTGAAATCAACTCTACTACAGAAAATAGACTGACCTTTTCTTTCAATTGAGCCACAGCTGGCTCCAAGACTGATTTTCTAAGTGGTTCTGATTGTTTTATATCAGGAAATAACGCATGGACTTTCCTTTGTACAGCGAAAAATTTTTCTGTTGGGTTTCCTTGTTCATCTAGTAAAGCATCATAATCATACGATGTTATCTGCGGTAAATCTTTACGCCCTCTTGCTGAGCAGCCATTCATGAAACCAAAATTGGTACCACCGTGAAACATGTAAAGATTGATACTGCCTAATTCTAAAACCTCTCCAACCGCATCTGCTAATTCTTCAGGATCTCGCTTGATAATTTCCTCACTCCAACGATTGAACCAACCGTCCCAAAATTCCATACACATCAACGGCCATTTTTTTCCATGACGTTGGTGAAGATTCCTCAATTGAGTGAAATTCTCTTTGGCTTTTGAACCAAAATTACCTGTGCTTAAGATATCTTTCTCTAAAAACATACCAGATGTCTGCGCTTCATCCCAAGCACCATCTGAGGTGAAAAGTGGTACGTTGACCTGATTTTTTCTCATTAAGTTATACATAGCCAATAAATATTCTTTATCCTCACCATATGATCCATATTCATTTTCCAACTGCATCATAATGACAGGTCCACCTTGATCGACTTGCAGCGGACTAATTTGTTGAAACAATTTTTCATAATAGTTTGCTACTTTTTCAATAAATAGAGGATCACTAGAACGATTTCTCATATCAAGATCGTTCAATAACCAAGCAGGTAACCCTCCAAATTCCCACTCTGCACAAATATAAGGGGATGGACGTAAAATAACGAATAATCCTAAGTCTTGTGCCAAATATACAAATTTTTGAATATCTAGATGCTCCGTAAAATCAAATTTTCCTTCTTCTTGTTCGTGTAAATTCCAAGGAATATATGTTTCCACTGTATTAAATCCTAAGGCTTTCAAGTTGTATAACGAGTGATACCATTCTTCTGGTCTAATTCTAAAATAATGTATAGCCCCTGACATGATTTTATACGGTTTCCCATCCAGTAAAAAATCCTCTTTCACTTCAAATGTATGCATTCCGACCTCTCCTTTAAAACGCTTCCAGTTAATATATTAACATATTAACTTCTTTGCGTAGGATTTGTCAATAAATATCTTTTTTATTCTGTATCATTAAAAATCATGGCTATTTTTCAACATTTAACTTATTATATTAAGTAAGAGAAAAATGGAGGTGTGCTATGAAAATCCCAAAGTATCAGCAAATAAAAAATGACTTACTAAACAAAATAAAATCCGGCGAATTTGAGCATGGTGATCGTTTTTATAGTGAGAACGAGTTGATCAAATTGTATAATGCAAGTTCTATCACTGTAATCAGAGCGATCCAAGAATTAGCATCAGAAGGCTATCTGGTACGTTATCAAGGTAAAGGAACATACGTCTCACGTTCTAGAAAAAGAAAACTGGTTGAATTTACAGATATAGAAATTTTTGCAGGTAAAACTGAAACTGTTGAAGTTATCAGCATCGTAGAAGAATCTGATCCAACAATCCTTGAAGAGCTAAACTTACAACCTGACCAAACATACAGACGAATCACCCGAGTTCGTAAAGTCGACGATATTGCTTTTATTTTGCATTTTACTTATATGCCAAATCAATTTATCAATCCTGAGATACAAGAACTAAGTTACTATGACTCAATTTACGAGAGATTTAAAACAGAATTTGGGATCCACATGTATGATGAGCATGCAACTGAAACAAACGAAATTTTATTTCCTACACCAAAAAAAGTGGCAAAACTTTTAGCTATTTCAGAAAGTGAACCTGTCGTTTTCCAGAAAAAAAAGACAACCTTACAAGATGGAACAGTAGCAGAATATGTTGAAAGTTATAAAAAATGGGACTACTATAAAATCGAATTCTCAACCTATGAAATGTGATGCTCGACACATGTTAGAAACGCGCTTGCAATACGTCCTTCGTTTCTTATATGTGTCATTTCCAAGCTAAAGAATGAAACCGCTTAATTTTCTTCAGATCGTTTATTATGTCAATAACATTTAAGGAGTTGTTCCAAATGATTCATTTGATTTGCCCAAATCCAGCCATCGACCGAACACTTTTAGTAGAAAATTTTACTTCTGAACGACCTAATCGCCCTTATGAAGTAAAAGAATTTGCTGGCGGGAAAAGTTTTAACGTCGCTTATGCACTAGACTTTGAAGATTCGACTGTTCCTTACTGCATCCATACGATTTTAGGCGGGCGAAATGGCGCGTTTTTAAAAGAACTTGCCTCAATAAAAGATATTCATTTAGAAATAACCGATGTGGATGTCAATACACGATTTTGCACTATCATTGTAGATACAAAGACCCATAGAATTTATCCCATTTATGAAAATAGTTTCGTGTTGAATCCCCTTTTATTAAACAAATTTACCAAGCAATTACTAAATACGATCCAACCAAAAGACACCGTTGTTTTTTCCGGGTCCTTAATGAAAGGAATGCCTGATGATTATATTGCCCAGATTCAAAATCAATTAAAAGGGCAAAATATTCGCTTTTTCATTGATACTAGTGGTCCCGCTTTGGTTGAAGCTTATAAGGGAAAACCTGATGTGATCAAAATCAATGATGAAGAACTAAATGATTTAGTTCCTGATCGCACCTTTAAAGAGTTAGAGGATTATGTCAACTTTCTAAATTCAGAAACAGCAGCAGCCATTCCCTATTTCATCGTCACACTTGGGGAAAAAGGGGTTATCGCAAAATTAAATCAACAGATTTATCATCTTTTTGTCCCACCAGTTCAGGCGAAAAACCCAATTGCCTGTGGTGATTTCTTTTTAGGTGGATTGGTCAAATACCTGACATTAGGGTCCTTAAAAGATATTGATGTCTTAAAAAAAGCGGTTAGTTATTCAACAGCTAATGTGCTTAACTGGTTCCCTGAAATGAAACAGCTTGATATCGATCGAATCGAACAAAAAATTATCATTAAAAAGCTATAACAAAATAAATACACTCATTCCTCTTGACCTGATACGCGTTTCATACTTTATAGTTGAAAAAAAGACAGGAGGAATCGATTTATGATGAATGGTATGCTTGAATTAACTGATTTCTTAGGACTCGATTATTACTTTGTTTCTTTATCAACTGAAAAAGGAGTACTTGTGATTCGTAGTTTGAATAACTATTGCAAACCAATTGATAAAGCAGTAGAATTGGCTAAAATAGACGGATTAACGTTTGGAGAAGAAGGCGAGCTTGATTTTATTTGCTTTGATTATGAAGGAGAACATTTTCACTTTATTGATTACGGAAATCACTTGATGCCTTTTTTAAGCCGGATTCTGCGTTCTGTAAGCGTTAGTTACTAGGTTTGAAAGGAGTCATTTATGGCAAATATTCGTGATATTGCCAAGCTATCTGGTTATTCAGTCACTACCGTTTCTCGCGTTTTAAATAATCATCCTTATGTATCTGAGGAAAAACGAGCAAAGATATTGAAAATCATGCACGAACTAGATTATATACCCAATGCCAAGGCGCGTGATTTGAGTAGTGGTAAATCAAAACATATTGCGGTCATGATCCCTTATGCCAACCACCCTTACTCTGATAAAATCGTCAGCGGTATCTTGAATGCTGCGTTTGACGAGGGCTATAAAGTGACCTTACTTCCAACTAATTATGATCCTGACATCGAGAAACACTATTTGGATGAATTAGCTGCAAAAGCTTGGGACGGTATGATCATTACCTCAAAAAAAGTTTCTTTTGAAACCATTACACATTATCTAAAATATGCACCGATCGTTTGTTGTGAAGATACGGGTAATTTCCCTATTTCCTGTGTTTCAATCAAACGTGAAGCATCCTATGTTGATCTTTTTACAAGTTTGAAAAAACAAGGCTATCATAAAATTGGTTTAACAGTCGGACGTACTGAAAAAGAAAGTGCTAGTACTGGATTGGTGTTACAAGCTTACAGTGATATCATCGGCTATTTTGATGAGTCAATGATTGTTAGAAACTGCCGTACATACGAAGATGGTATCCAAGCGGGAATTCATTTTGCACAGTTAAAAGAACTTGAAGTGATCGTCACCAATGGCGATGATGTTGCTGCTGGTATTTTACAGCATGTTTCTCGAGACCAGGTGACAGTGATTGGAGAGGAAAATTTACTTTCCAGCAGACTGCTTAATTTTTCGACGATCGATCACCATATCGATCAGTGTGGGGAAGCGGCTTTCCATCTTTTGTGGGAAGAAGTAAGAAGAACGGTGTCCATTCCTTATACATTTATTAAACGCCAATAGGATCATCAAGCTCTATTTACGCCAACTAAAAAGGAACTATACAAACCCATTATCTGTGGTATTGTATAGTTCCTTTTTAGTTTATCTCTTATGATATGTCAATGCTTGCTCAATACAAAAAGTCAGTTCATTGACTGGTAGTTCTTTTTCAGGATCAATAACAATTGCTCGATTCTTAGAAAACTCGAAAACATCACTAAATAACGCTCTAAATTCCTCTACTAAAGTCGTTTGACAGTGAAAGAAGACCGCGATTTTTTCATCACCAAAACGATCGATACGGATTGGACTGCCTGACTTGCTTACTTTCGTTGCATAAGAAGGCTGATGCCATTTTAAACTTTCTTCTAACTCACCAACAACAGTTAAATTCGCTGCTGTAACAAAAATCAGATCACGAATTGCCAGTAAAGGTTTTCGATATTCTTCAGGATAACGTTCAAAAACAGTTGCAACACTTACATCAGTGATTTCTTTCATTTTATCCCTCTTTTACTGTTTTATAGGTATCCATAATTCACAGAGATAATCTGCCGCTTCCATGTCTCCAAGCGGATAAAACTCTATTCTCGGAATCTCAGTATTTTCCAAAATTGACTCATCTAGCCACGGTGCATACTTTTTTTGTTTTAATTGCATCAAGTTATTAAGCTCAAAAGGCTGGTTTTCATCGATGGCCTTAATTCCTGCTGAAATCGCGCCGATACACTTAAATATTGCCCAAGAGGAGGCTGGAAATGGGCGATCATTTAACTCGTTTTTAGCAGATTCCTCATGATTTACACTTGTTCCAATCGTATAGTTAAATTGTTCTTTTTTACTCTCATTACTATCAGAAACACCTAATACCCCCTGGACACTGCCATCTGAGATAGACACCAGCTGATTGATTTTTTCGTCTGTCAAATTTGACCAGAAGTGTGATATTGCATAGAAATTTTCATTGTTTTCGATCTTAGCTATTTCTTTTGTGTATCCTCTAACAGTGAATGCTGCTTTTTGCTCAACTCGATAATTCATCGTATCATCCTCTTTAACGTGATGACTATAAATTAACATAAAAATGATGACAACTTTATGTCATCATTTTCACTATTTCTAAAGAATCACCTATCAGCTGAAGTGAAAACTTCTGATACATCATCGTCTTCTTCTAGTTTATCGATCAGAATTTGTAGTTGTTCTTGTTGCTCTTCTTCCAGTTCTACCAAGGTTTGCGGCACCATCGTCAATTCCGCTTGTGCCAATGTATAACCATCTTTCTCTAAGGTATCTCTGACTGTAGTAAAATCTTCTGGTGCCGTATAAATTTCAAACACTTCTTCAGATGTTTCCAAATCCTCTGCGCCTGCTTCCAATACATTTTCAAACATCGTATCTTCATCAACCGAAAGACCTGAGCGCTCAATTGCGATATACCCTTTGCGATCGAACATATAACTCACGGAACCTGTTTCACCTAAAGAACCGCCATTTCTAGTAAAAGCAACTCGGACATTCGTTGCTGTACGATTACGATTGTCTGTCAAAGCATAGACTAAAATCGCTACCCCCGCTGGTCCATATCCTTCATAAGTAATCTCGTCATAGTGCTCATTTTCTCCCGCACTACTGGCTTTTTTAATTGCGCGGTCAATATTATCATTAGGCATATTAGCCGCTTTGGCTTTATCCATAACCAATCTTAACGCTGCATTAGTTGCTGGATCTGCTCCTCCTGCTTTAGCCGCCATATAAATTTCTCTTGATAATTTTTGAAAAATCTTTCCTCGTTTCGCATCCTGTGCATTTTTTCTACCTTGAATATTTTTCCATTTACTATGCCCTGCCATTGTTATTCCTCCTATTTTAAAAAGTGTATCTTGCTCATCCAGCATCTTATCTTTTTTCCGAAAGACTCACTCTTAAAGCTAGATAATCTAATTTAATTTATTACCTTCTATTTTACTATTCTTCCTAATAGTTGCAACCTTTACTCTTATTTGAGACAGATTACAGTAAAAAAGGTAAGACACCTATTGAAATCGGTTGTCTTACCTTTTTTTCATTTTAATCAACAACATCTAGCTGTAAATTCACATCACGCAAGCTGAACATTTCTCCATCTTTAAATGGAATTGTACATTCTTCTTGCGCTCCGCTCAATAATTGAATATTGATGCACTCTGTATCTGGAAAAATTCGATAGGCCAACATCCCTAAGCTTGGGATCGTTGCAGTATCTCTTGTCTGCTTTTTATTAATAATCACACGTTCCAAATTTAATCACTCCTTACTTATAGATTATAGAAGGATTTCTTTTGAATTAGACTATTTTCTACGTAAGATTTTTTTCATTTAACTATAATAAGGGCAATATTTCTTTCGACAAATCTCGTTTATCTATTTCTTCCCAATCCAAAACTTTCTGACCTTTAACAGTGAGTTTAAGGAATTTGTCTGGGGTTAACTTTTTCCCAAACGAAATATATTCTAGTTTCCGCTTTTGTCCATTATTAGTGTAACAATTTTGAATATATGCAAAATTTTCTATTTTTGTGACTGCATCAGGATATTTGTACTCATATTTTTCTGTTGTCTTAGTATAAAGAGTTGCGGTCTTGACCAACGGATTAAAGTGATCGATCATAGCTGCAGCAGTCGAGGTATTATTGTACGTATAAATTCTCAGCCCCATCACACAGATTCCCATGATGACGATTATCGCCAATACTGATTTGCAGAACTGTTTCATCAGATGCCACTCTCTCCTTTTCGTCTAATTTCATCTACTCTACTCATAGTAGAATATTTTCATTCTATGGACATCCAGCTAGAGACTGATTTTTTACTTAAATTATAAAAATAAATGAAACAATCCTCTGAATATCAAAGTATCGCTCCATTTATTTAAAAAACTGAATTATTATTTCAGACGCTCATTAGTACTTCACTTATTTTTTCTTCAATTTTTTGATACCAATCACAAGTAAACAAAGAACCACTGCCGTAAGTGCGCCGATAGAATCCAGCATCACATCCTGAAATAGTGGTGTCCGACCACCTGTCAGCATTTGATGGTATTCATCCAAACCAGCATAACCTGTTGCTGTAAGCCACGCAACAACACCAATTAAAAGCGGTTGTTTGATTCTCATATTTAATCCAATAAACCAGCTACCACCTAATAAAAAGTATGTCCCAAAATGAGCACCTTTGCGAATAAAGAACTCCACAAATTTTGCATAACCTCGTGCTTGAATGCTTACTTCACTTCCAGCATAGCTAAATGAGATGCCTTTCAATTGTTCCTTAAATGGATGATTACTCAATAACTTGTCCAACAATCCAACTTGAGATTGTAGTTCGTATGTTTGAGAAGAACTATAAAATAAAACTGCCATAATTAAAAAGGCCAGAAATATATAGAAATTACTATTTTTCAACTGTTTTTTCAATTTGTCACCTCGTTTCAATTACTATCATTATAGTAGTTTTTTATAATAAAATAAACAATCGCTCAATCTTTTTTTCTTATGATATACTAGAAGAAATAGAATTAAGAAAGAAGGAATCAGATATGACTTATTCGCTCGTTTGGGATTTAGATAGCATTTTCCCAGGAGGTAGCCACTCGGTACAATTGGAACAACGTTTAACAGAATTGAAAGAGCAAAGCCAAACATATCACCAATTGATTGAACAGTGGACACCAGAAAATGACACTGATTATCAAGAATTGCAACAAATCTTAACTTTACAAGGAACAATTTCTGATGGTTTTTCACAATGCAACAGCTTTATCAACGCATTAGCATCTGCAGATACAAAAGATAAGAAAGCTAAAATTTTGTCTGGTGACCTCTTTTCATTATTACCTGCAATTCAGTTAGCAGAAACTATTTTCACTAAAAAATTGACAGAAATTTCTGATGAGCATTGGCAAACCTTAACAGCTTTACCTGCCTTTGAATCGATTGCGTTTCGTTTAAATGAAATTCGTCGTGACGGTATGCAGCTATTATCCGAGCAGGAAGAGAACATTATCAATACATTATCTTTAGACGGTCTTAACGCTTGGAGTAGCCATTATGATACGATTGTGGCGAGTATTTCGATTCCATTCACAGAGGACGGTCAAACTATTTCACTTTCAGCTGGACAAGCTTTTAATCGGATGATGAGTGATCCTAGCGCAGAGGTTCGTGCCCAACTATTCAAAGAATGGGAAAACGCTTGGAGTGAAAAAGCCCCCTTATTAGCAGACACTTTGAATCATTTAGATGGATTCCGTTTAAGTGAATACAAACTACATGGTGTGACTGATTTCTTAGAAAAACCATTGAACTATAACCGTATGCAAAAAGAAACCCTAGATGTCATGTGGGCAACGATTCAAAAAAATAAACAGCCCTTTATTGACTTTTTGACGCGTAAAGCACAATTATTCGGAAAAGAAAAAATGGACTGGCAAGATCAAGATGCACCAATCATTTTAGGCGATTTAAAAGAAAAAACATATAGCTTTGATGAAGCTGCAGAATTTATTTTAGAAAACTTTGAAAAATTTAGTCCAAAAATGGCGACATTTGCTAAAGATGCTTTTGAAAAAAGTTGGATCGAAGCAGAAGATCGTCCCGATAAACGCCCCGGCGGTTATTGTACTGAACTTCCTGAAACCAAAGAATCTAGAATTTTTATGACATTTGGAAACTCGATCAATGAAGTCGCAACCTTGGCTCATGAATTAGGTCATGCGTTCCATAGCAGCGTGATGTGGGATCTTCCAACTCTTGATCGAGAATATGCAATGAACGTCGCAGAAACAGCCAGCACGTTCGCAGAATTGATTGTTGCTGATGCGACCCTTAAAGAAGCAGAAACGCCTGAGGAGAAAATTAATTTATTAGATACTAAGATGCAAAATGCAATTGCGATGTTTATGAATATCCACTCTCGCTTCATTTTTGAAAATAGTTTTTATCAAGCTCGTCAAAAAGGGTTGCTTAGTGAAGATGAAATAACCGAATTGATGCTTGAAGCGCAAAAAGAAAGTTATCAAGATAGTTTAGGAACTTATCATCCTCATTTTTGGGCAAGCAAATTACATTTCTTTATTGATGATGTTCCATTTTATAATTTCCCTTACACATTTGGCTACTTGTTCAGTATGGGGATTTATGCTTATGCAAATAAACAAGGTAGTGATTTCGAAGATCAATATATTGCCTTACTTCGTGATACTGCATCTATGACTTCAGAAGACTTAGCTAAAAAACATCTCGATGTTGATTTAACAAAACCTGATTTTTGGCAAGCTGGGATCGATCAAGTGATTAAAGATGTGAATGAGTTTATGGAATTGACAGAAGAGTATATTAAATAGTATTGAGAAGTTTCAACGGATTTTTCGTTGAAGCTTCTTTTTAGTTTGTATACAGAAAAAGAACCAGACAACTGTCTGGTTCTTAAATTATTAAATTAAGTTTGATTACATACGTACAGCGAAGCTTGGTGTAAATGAACCAACATTGCTGTATTCAACGCCTGTACTTTCATTTCCAGCGTGGATATAACCGCCACCACCTGTAGCAATTGCTACGTGGTAAGAAGCACCTGGGCTACCCCAGAAGTATAAATCTCCAGCTTGAGCTTCACCCACAGAGATACGTGTACCAGCACTTTCTTGTGCAACTGTATACCCACCGACATTACGGCCAGTTGATTGCATGAATGCGTAGTAGACTAAACCTGAACAGTCAAAGCTTCCTGGACCTTTAGCTCCCCAAACATATGGTTTACCAACTTGCGCTGCTGCAACAGAGATTGCAGAGCCACCAGTTGATGGTGGTAAAACTGGATCCGGAATCGGATCTGGTTTGGGTTGTGGTTCAGGTTGTGGAGTTGGTGTAACTGCTCCGCCGCCTCCGCTATTATTAGCAGGAGGTGTTACAACACCTGAATTATTATTTTCTGTTGAACTACCTGTTGTTGATTCTTCAGTATTTGAAGATGAAGCAGTCGTTGTGCTTGGCGTTGTTGCTTTAGCCGTTTTAGCTTCTTCAGCTGCTTTTTTAGCATTAGCTGCTACTGCTTTTTCTTGTTCTGCAATACGTGCTTGTTCTGCAATAGCTGCTTCTTTTTCTTTTACTAAACCAGCTTTTTGATCTTCAGCAGTTGCTCGTTCAGCAGCTAATGTTGTTTGTAGTACATTCAAATCAGCTTCCGCTTTAACAAGATCGCCTTTTTGTGCTTCAAGTTCAACTTGGTTGTCTTGAAGTTCTTGTAATTTATTTTCATTTTCAGTTTTCTTAGTTTCAACTGCTTTTTTATCTTCTTGTTGTTGTTTCACTAAGTCGTTGTTGGCATTAACGATTGTAGACATTGCAGTAACGCGAGTAATAGCATCAGAAACTGATTTTGCATTCAATAATGCATCCATGTAGCTTGTGCTGTTACCGTTAACTTGTACGTCACGTGCTTGGTTTTGAATGGCCACTTCACGTTTTTCAATACGTTTTGTTAATTGTGAAATTTCTTTTTCTAAGTTAGAAGATGTTTTTCTTAATTTGCCTTGTTCAGCTAATAATGTTTCTGCTTTTTCGTTAATTGAAGCTACTTGATTTTGTACTGCTGCTACTTGGCTTTGAGCGTCTGCTTCTTGAGACTTCAATCCTGAAATTGCTTGGTCTTTTTGTTGAATTTTAGAGTCCACTTCATCTGCTGATGAAACTAATGGTAAAGCTACAGATGTTAGGGTTAATGAGCAAATCATTAGTAATGGTAATATACTTTTTTTCAAAATTCATTCCTCCGACTTTTTACTTATAATAAATTCATTCATCTTTTGAGTAATTTTCATTCTTATATTGACAACGAAATCATTGTATCATAATCACATGTCATACATATAAAATTAATGTTACAGGAGTATTTCATTTTTGATAGTTCAAAATGACATCTGAATAATCACCTATCATCTATAACACAACACTGATTCTCTTACCATACTTCAATAAATGATATATTACAAATAATCCCCACCCACAAAATCTATTTGATTTTAGTCGGTAGGGATTTAATTATTCTATTAGCTTATCCTGGAAAGCGCCATACAACGGCTCTAAAGTTTGCTGCATATGGGCTTGGTGTCCAACCAGTGGTTGTTGACACATACCCGGAACCTGCTGGATTATTTGATTCAACGATCTGAACTGAACTGCCGTTGACACCAACGACTAGGACCGTGTGAACGCCGTCCAACCAAGCATCAGGGCTAAGAGCGTTTTCGTATTGAACAACGTCTCCAACTTGAACATCAGACCAAGACACTTGAACTGCTCCTGATTGAGTATATCCACTATGAGGACCACCTGGTGAGAATCTAATGCCTGCTGCATTCAGCCAATTTTGTACAGCTACAATACACTCACCGCTTTGACCCCATCCGGTTGGATTTGTTTGGCCTACAGCATTCAAAGCAATTTGCGCTGCTTTTTTCTTTGCTGCTGACACGCCGCCAGTACCAATACTACTACCACCGCCAGCAGTACTGCCATTTGGTTTTTCTGATACTAGTGTAGCTGGAGCTTCATTCGTTGTACCATTTTCTTCTACAACATTCATTTTTGCAAGCCCAGGATTTGCAGCCTGTGCTTCAGCAAGTTTTTTAGCTGCTTCAGCTTCAGCTTTTCTTTGTGCTTCGGCTTGTTTCGCTTGTTTTGCTTGTTCTTCTTCTAATTTCTTTTGAGCTGCAGCCTTTTGATCAACATACTCAGATTTCTTGTTTTCTTCTGTTGAGCGTTGTGCTTCTAACTCATTTTTAGCAATTTCTTGCTCAATTTTTAAAGTATTTAAAGATGCTTGTTTTTCATTTAGTTCTTTTGTAGAAGTTTCTAAAACAGAAATTTGTGATTCTACTGTCTTTGTCTTTTTTTCTACGTCTTCTTTATCAGACGTTTGTCGTTCTAATAAATCATTATTTGCATTAACCAGCGTTGTGATTCCTTGAACACGACTGATTGCATCAGAGATAGACTCGGAATTGATGATTACATCTAAATAACTAGTGCTTGTTCCACTTACTTGAACATCACGAGCTTGATTGCGCATTTGAACTTCTCTTTTTTGAATACGAACATTCAAATCAGAAATCTCACCATATAACTTTGTGATTTCTTCTTTAAGTGTTTTTTTCTTAGCTGTCAATTCATCAATTTTAGTAGCTGTCGTCAACATATCTGATTCAATTGCTGATAATTTAGACAAAGCCTCTGATTCTTTTGTTTTTAGTCCATTGATGATTTCATCTTGCTTTTCAATCTTGGTATCATAGTCATCTGCAACTGCAGCCATAGGCAAGGCAGCTGAAGTAAGCGTGATCGAACAAACCATCAACGCTGATAATATACTTTTTTTCACTCTTTATTCCTCCGGCATTTACTGTATGTATTTTATAAGTTCTGGGTATTATTTCAGTTTTATTTTAATCTGACAACGTGCTAATTGTAACATAGCAGTATGACATACAGATAAAAGGCATATTACAAAATTGTTTCACTGAACTGAATTAAATAACACCAATAATCTTTCTGAAACCTTAAAAAATGGACTTTTCAATAATATCTCTTACAATATTTTGTCCATTTCCAATAAAAAAAGACTATTCATTAGCGAATAGTCTTTTCATTGGATAAGAAAAAATAACAAATATCAACATATTAAAAAGTAGTGTTGGTCCTAAAACTTTTGTGATAAATAATAGCGGCGCCACGTTTGATAGATGAAAAATAATTTGTAGCCCCATCGCAATCAGTTCATACGTAGTCACAAAAATAATCATCCCAAAAAAAGCCGTTAAAAGATTCGTATGAACCACTCGTTGAAACCGATACATCATCATAACAGTCGCTGCTAAAGCAACCGTATAGATCCCAATGATACCGATATAATAACTATCGCAAATCATTCCTAAAACCAGAGCTGTGATTAACAAATAGCGTTTAGACAGATTAGGGACTGCCATCAAAAATGCCAACAACATAAAGTGAGCATTTGGAAAATAGACGTTATCTGTTACATTCCGTGCAGCTTGAGTTAATTGACCGTCGATCAGCATCAGTAAAAAGAAAACTATCGGCGCATAGTATCTAACATTTTCTTTTCGAATTACTTGCATCACTTGCATCTTACTCCCCCGCTCCAGCTAGTCTCTTGATGATCGTCACAACGGGTATATTATACATTTCAGCGTACGGCTTAACATAAACTTCTCGATCTAAGCCATAGCTGTCTGGTTTAACTTTTTGAACCACACCGACTGGCAGATTCGCTGGAGAATTTTGTCCTAATCCAGATGTTTGAACAATGTCGCCTTCTTTGATATCCATATCTCCTACCAATTGACTGACGATCAATGTATTTTCTTTGTCATCATACTCCTTCAAAAGACCATATGAATCACCTTTTTCAGAATTGATTTGAACTGGAAAATGATTTGAATTCTGATTTTTAGATGTTAATAACTCAACTTTTGAAGACGTCGCATTTACTTCAACTACACGGCCGATCAGCCCTTTTTGAGCTAAGACAGCCATATTCGGTTCAATCCCATCATTTGAGCCTCGATCAACGATCAATAAGTCTTGCCACATATCAGGAGAACGAGAAACAACTGTTGCCGTTACTTTTTCATAATTCCCTAATGTCTCATTCAATGAAAGTTCTTTTTTTAATGCTTCATTTTCTTTTTTTAAGTTATCGTTTTGGATAGAAAGTTCACCATATCCGTCAATTCTTTCTTTTAAGCGTTGATTTTCATCGTAGGTGTTAAAAAGCGTACTGATTGATGATACTCCACTACTGATTACTTTACCTGGAAACGCAATAACTTTATCAACAAAACCTACGCTGTCGTTAACTGCTGATTGCCCAAGATTTGTTTTCCCACTATTTGCTCTGTGAGCTGCGGTAAAACTAATGACCGTAACCACAATGATCACGACGATCAGCGTGATAATTATATTTTTATTTGGATTAAATTTTTTCACATCGACACCCCGAATAATCTTTAGACTGATAGCAACAATTTTACCACTAATTAGAGGCAAACAAAAGAGCTGTGATGCGTCTTTATGTTTTTTTATTAAATAAAGTCATTTTCACAAAAAAGCAGAGTAGGATGAACACCTTACTCTGCTTCGTTTGAAAGTCATTTAATAGCAAAATTCCTTTGCTTATTTTTCTTTATTTTCTTCAGTCAACAACGCTTTGCGTGAAACATTTACACGACCTTGTTTGTCGATTTCAGTAACTTTTACAAGAACTTCATCCCCAAGTTTCACAATATCTTCAACGTTGTTTACACGTTCGTTCGCTAATTGAGAAATATGAACAAGCCCGTCTTTTCCTTTGATCAAGTTAACAAATGCGCCGAATTTTTCGATACGAACGACTTTACCAAGGTAAACTTGTCCAACTTCCACTTCTTTTGTCAACTCTTCAATGATCTTGATCGCTTTTTTGATCATATCAGCATCAGCAGAAGCAATACTTACATTACCTTCTTGATCGATATCGATTTTCACGCCAGTTTCATCAATGATTCCATTGATTGTTTCTCCACCTTTGCCAATCACATCTTTGATTTTGGCAGGAGCGATTTGGATCATTTCGATTTTCGGTGCGTATTTGCTTAATTCTGGACGAGGTTCAGCTAATGTTGATGTCAACTCAGCAAGAATTTCCATACGTGCTTTTTTCGCTTGAGTTAAGGCTTCTGTCAAGATTTGTTCAGTGATCCCTTGGATTTTGATGTCCATTTGTAGTGCTGTAATTCCATCTTTTGTTCCAGCAACTTTAAAGTCCATGTCGCCTAGGTGATCTTCTAGTCCTTGGATATCTGTTAAAATTGTATAGTTTTCCCCATCACTGACAAGTCCCATTGCAATTCCGGCAACTGGTGCTTTAATTGGTACACCAGCATCCATCAATGCTAAGATTCCGGCACAGATACTTGCTTGTGATGAAGAACCATTTGATTCTAAAACTTCTGATACCACACGGATCATGTATGGAAAATCAGCTTCATCAGGAATAATTTGCGCCATCGCACGTTCCCCTAAAGCACCATGACCGATTTCACGACGACCAGGTGACCCGGCACGGCCTGTTGAACCAACAGAGAATTGCGGGAAGTTATAATGATGAATGAAACGTTTGCTGTCTTCTACACCTAATCCATCAATGATTTGGTGTTCGCCAAGCGGTGCTAATGTCACAACAGACAATGCTTGTGTTTGTCCACGAGTAAACAATCCAGAACCATGAACGCGTGGTAAAATGCCGACTTCTGAAGCTAACGGACGAATTTCGTCTAGTTTACGGCCATCAGGACGGATTTTATCGATCGTGATCAATTCACGAACCACATCTTTTTCAAGATCTTCAGCAATTTGTTTTACTTCTTTGGCTACTTGCGTTTCATCTTCATGACCTGCAAATTTTTCAGCATACGCTTCTTTTAATTGGTCTTTTATTGCATCGATATTAACTTCACGAGCTAGTTTTTCTTCTGTCATAACCGCTTCTTTCATTGAAGCATAGTAAGCATCGAAGATTTCTTTTTTCAAGTCAGCATCAACTTGTAATAATTTGATTTCCATTTTTTCTTTACCAACAGCGGCAACGATTTCTTCTTGGAAAGCAACTAGTTCTTTGATTGCATCAAAACCGAAAAGTAACGCGCCTAGCATATCTTCTTCTGATACTTCTTTGGCACCACTTTCAACCATGTTGATTGCTTTTTTCGTTCCTGCAACGGTTAATTCGATATCTGTTTTTTCAGATTGTTCTACTGTTGGATTTAGCACGTATTCGCCATCTACACGACCTACATCAACACCTGCGATTGGTCCATCAAACGGAATATCTGAAATCGCTAATGCTAGAGATGAACCAAACATCGCAGCCATTTCTGGTGTGCAGTCTTGTTCAACACTCATCACGGTATTTGTGATTTGAACTTCATTACGGAAGCCTTCAGCAAACATCGGACGGATTGGGCGGTCAATCAAACGAGCAGTTAATGTTGCACGTTCACTCGGACGACCTTCACGTTTGATGAATCCACCAGGGATTTTACCTACAGCGTACATTTTTTCTTCATAGTTGACTGTTAATGGGAAGAAATCGAAATCTCTCGCATCTTTTGAAGCAACAGCGGCACTTAATACCACAGTCTCTCCATAACGAACTAATACTGCGCCATTTGCTTGTTTGGCTAATTGGCCAACTTCAACTTGTAATGGACGTCCGCCCCAAGTTGTTTTGAATACTTGTTTTTCTGACATATATCTCTTCTCCTTCGATTCTTCGGAAAAGTTAGACTACTACTAAACAAATGAAAAGATTCAAAAAAATTGAGTCCTTTTATTTGGTTAGTAGATTCATTCAAACTTTCCAAAGATGATGATTTTTTAGTATTTTACGGATGACTAAACCTTCGCTTTTAAATAAGCTAAAAAGCGAGGTTCATTACGAATCTCGCTTTTCCTTTTTTGATTAACGACGTAATCCTAAACGTTGGATCAATTCGCGGTAACGTTGGATGTCAGTTTTACGTAAGTAAGCTAACAAGTTACGACGATGTCCAATTTTTTTCATTAGTCCACGGTAAGAATGGTGATCTTTTTTGTGAACGCGAGCGTGTTCATTCAAGTGATTGATATCAGCAGTTAATACAGCGATCTGTACTTCTGGTGAACCAGTATCTCCTTCATGACGAGCGTATTCGCTAATGATTTCGTTTTTCTTTTCTTTTGACATTGCCATGTTTTTCACCTCTTCTTTAATAGTCATCTTCCTACTGAGTAATGCGTTGGTGATTCGCACAACCAAGTAAAAGACGGTATGTTTCCATACAGGTATACTTTACAGGAAATTTGTTAAAAATGCAAGACCAAGCACAATTTACCCACTGTTTTTTGAACAATTTATCCCCATTATGCATGGTTTTGTGATAAACTGTATAGGCAAATAAATACATTGATGGAAAGATTTAGTTTCTAACTGAAACTGACCGAGACTTTTAAATATAAAGGAGGAATTATCCTATGATCACCATGAAGGATATTATCCGCGAAGGAAACCCAACACTTAGAGAAGTGGCCGAAGAAGTAGTTCTGCCACTATCTGATGAAGATATCAAATTAGGTGAAGAAATGATGGAGTTCTTACATAATAGTCAAGATCCTGTCAAAGCAGAAGAATTAGGATTACGTGGCGGTGTTGGTTTAGCGGCACCGCAATTAGACATTTCAAAACGAATCATCGCGGTTCATGTACCGAGCGGCGATTTGGAAAACCCAGAACCAACATTAAGTGCAGTAATGTATAATCCTAAAATTTTAAGCCATTCTGTTCAAGATGCTTGTCTTGGCGAAGGCGAAGGGTGTTTATCTGTTGACCGTGAAGTTCCAGGTTATGTGGTACGCCACAACAAAATCACGTTATCTTATGTAGATGCATCTGGCGTTAAACAAAAGATTCGATTGAAAAATTATGAAGCAATCGTCGTTCAGCATGAAATCGATCATTTAAATGGTGTGATGTTTTATGATCATATCAATCAAGAAAACCCATATGCGTTGAAAGATGGCGTTTTGGTCATTGAATAAAAAGTGATCCGCACAAACTCAATCGTTTTGTGCGGATCGCTTTTTTTATTCTTAAATTGCCTTTAGTTCTTTCAATGCTTTCCAAATACCATCATTATCATTCGTATCCGTCACAATTTTTGCTTCTTTTTGGATATGCGGCAAAGCATTGCCCATCGCCACTCCAATACCAGCCTCACGCAACATTTCACGATCGTTTTCTCCATCGCCGAATGTGATGATATCTTCACGAGCAATTCCAACACGATCTGCTAAATTCAGTAAAGTCGCTGCTTTAGAACCATTATTTGGTACGATATCTACGCTTTCAGAATGCCAACGAATAAAACGGAATTTAGAAAATTCACGGTCAAACATACCATCTGCTGAATCGTCGTAAAAAGCCAATGCTTGATACACATCATTTTCTTTTTGGAAATTCACATCGTATTCCGGTGCTTCAAAATCGATTGACCCCATCGCTTCAACCATTTGCGCACGACGATGATGATTGTTTTTCTTAACATCATCTAGTCCAACATAAGCTAGTCCAATCTCTCTTTTCTCGACCTCTGAAGCAAAACGATGCAATTCATCTTGATCCAATAAATTTTGATAATACTGCTCATGATCTAAAAATGCTGCTGCTCCATTACAAAGTACATAATTGGAAAAATCTAAATCTAAAATAATATCTTGCGCCATAAATCGGCTGCGACCTGTTGCAATTGTTACGAGATGTCCTTGTTGTCTTAAACTCTTTAATGCTTCTCTTGTGCTTTCCAACGGTTGTCTGTCTGTTCCCAGTAGTGTTCCATCGATATCAAATGCAAAAAGTTTTCTTCTCATGGCGTAATAACTCGCTCGCTTTCTATGGTTTTGGCAAATATTTACTGCCTTCTCTAACTGCTAATGGGCTTAGTTCAGTCGTCTTGATCAATGTTTGAACCCATAAATGATCCGTTTTGCTATATTGACGCAAGGACCAGCCAATTGATTTTTGAATAAAGAACTCATCTGTAGTTTTATCATAAATAATGGCTTTTTTCAATAACACAGTATTTGTTTTTTCTTTATATAACAGTTGCAGATTGATTGCAATTCTTCGATGCCAAAAATCTTTTTCGCCAAAAAAAGCTTCAAACAACTGAGGCATTTCTTCTAAATTCTGAAATCCCCAAAGGCCAAAAAATTTACGCCAAGAATCAACACTATCCCACCAAGCTTTATCGATCACAAAAGGTTTGAAGTGTAACACTTCTTCAAGAGAGAAGCGTTTTACATTAACAGTTGCTAAATCGATTGCCAAATACTGATATTCCCGTTCAGGCTTATGATAGTAAAAACTGATTAAATCAAATAACTCTATAAATGGTAGTTTTTTACTCTCTTTCAACAGTTCTTTCTCTAGCACAGCGCGCTCTGGTGCCGTAACACCTGCAAAAGGAAATAAATTTTTCATGTAAGCCGCCATTTGTTCTGCTTTTTCTTTATTTTTAGGAAAAACGACTTTATTCATTTCATTACTCCCTTTTTCTTTTTTACTCTATTTTACTTCAATATACTGTAGACAGCAAAAAAGCTGAAACGGAAAATCCATCTCAGCCTCTAAATTGTTTAATCTAAATATGTTGTATCCGCATTATTCAACCATGCATAACCCAAGCCCATTACTAAGCCTCCGCCAATAAAGTTACCGATCAAGGCAAAGAATAGATTGTGTGCTACGCTGCCAACTGTCATTGCCGCCATTGTTCCATGAGAAGCGAAATACGCTAAACTAAATGCTGGGAAGTTGGCGATAACGTGTTCGTAGCCTAAGAATGCAAAGATAAAGATGATAAAAATGATTGCGGCAACTTTACCAGCATCGTCTTTCATACGCATACTTACTAATACGGCTGTATTTACCACGATATTTGCAAACATCGCTTCAACTAAAATTTGTGTCGTTGTTTTATCTAATTTACCAGCAATCGATGTAAAGAAAAAGCTATCCGCAGGTAAATCTTGGAAAGGAACAGTCAATGAAATCAAATAGCCAAACAAAACGCCACCGACTAAATTAAAGAAAATACAGGCAAATAAAATTTTTGCCGCAAAAGAGAAGTTGATTTTTTTGCGATAGACCCCAACTGTCATATAAAGCATATTCGATGTTCCGAGTTCCGCATTCATATAAAGAATCATAACAAGTGACCAGCTGAACATAAAGGCATATAGAATTTTACCTAAGCCATGGACCATTCCTTCACCTTTGATTGCGATCGCAAAGGCCACTGCTGTTCCTAATGTTAAAAACATACAAGCGAGCATTGCACGAAAAGCGTAACGCATAAAACTACTTTGGAATAAGTTCATTTTTTTACTGATTGATTTGTCGATCTGCTCAAATAATGGCGATACAGGTTTCATTGTGTTTCTCCTTTTCAATTTGTTTTCATATTATATTTTCAAAAACATCCTTTACCATTCTAAAGACCAGTAAGGGTTTTGTCTAGTAGTTTTTTCACAATACTTTCTAAAATAACATTAATTCAATTCTATTTATACTATTTTCTTGTAATACTACTCTAAATCCCCATGACTTGATGCATCACTACAGTCACCTACAGAAAAACAACGAAATTGAATGCATCTCTTGGTTGTCATTATGTTGCAATAAAATTATAACATACTTGCAAAAGGAGATGCACTTGACATGGAAGCTATAACGATGTTTTTTTGGGGTATTTTGGGCGGTGGTTCTTCTGGTGGCGGTGGAGCTTCTGGCAAATGGTAAATTGTAGAGCTTACTTAATAAAAAGCTTGAGTTATCCTCAGTTTTAAGCTATACTATGCTTTGTGTAAAATAATGCAGCAGAAAAATAATAGGCTCGTCAACATTTCATTGCCTTGATTGCTTCGGCTTTCAGGTTCAACTGCGTAACCCACGGCTGCAAAGGGCGAAGGTTGAAGAATGAACTGAACGAATATGAATTTTTCAGAAGATTATTTTACTCCAAAAAATTATTTTATTGGAGGAATTTTTAATGTCACGTTATACAGGACCATCATGGAAAATCTCTCGTCGTCTAGGTATCTCTCTATCAGGAACTGGTAAAGAACTAGCACGTCGCCCATACAAACCAGGACAACACGGACCAAACAGCCGTGGTAAAGTTTCTGAATACGGTATGCAATTAACTGAAAAACAAAAATTACGTCATATGTACGGTATGAACGAACGTCAATTCGTTAACTTGTTTATTAAAGCAAGCAAGATCAAAGAAGGTAAACACGGTGTTAACTTCATGATCTTACTAGAACAACGTTTAGATAACGTCGTTTACCGTTTAGGCCTTGCTACTACTCGTCGTCAAGCACGTCAATTAGTAAACCACGGTCACGTTACTGTAGATGGCAAACGCGTAGATATCCCTTCATACCACGTTGAAGTTGGTCAAGTGATTTCTGTTCGTGAAAAATCTCAAAACGTAGTAACAATCAAAGAAGCTGTTGAAGCAACTGTTGGACGTCCAGCATTCGTAAGCTTTGACGCTGAAAAATTAGAAGGTAGCTTCACTCGTTTACCAGAACGTGATGAATTATACCCTGATATCGACGAAGCTCTTGTCGTTGAATACTACAACCAAAAACTTTAAGATTCTCTTGCTGTTATTGCATTATGGATCTTTCTCGAAAAAACCCTGTACAGTTTTTCTGTACAAGGTTTTTTTATATAAAAAATGAGAGCGAGACAAAAGTAAAAATACTTTTGCCTCACCCTTTAAAACCAAATAAACATGTTATCTCATTTGCTTTTTCAAAGTTTTTTGTTTTTGCAACACACCATCTTTCATCACATATACTTCATCGCAATGCTCAATCAAGCGTTGATCGTGAGTGACCATGATCGTTGCTTTATTTTTTTCCTTTGTTTCTCTCGCTAATATTTTTACAACTTCAAAAGCCCGATCTGAATCTAAGCTTGCTGTAGGTTCGTCCGCTAAGATAATAGACGGATCATTATACAAGGCCCGAGCAATTGCTACTCGTTGACGTTCACCACCAGAAATTTCATCAGGATATTTTTTCTTCAACTTTTCAATTCCTAGCTCTGTTAATAACTTATTGACTTTATCCACATCGGTCTTTTCTTTTTTTACTTTATCCACCAAACGTAGTTGCTTTTCCACTGTTAGAAACGGAACTAAGTTCGATGCTTGTAAAATAAAACCAATTTCAGAGAAACGGATTTTAGAGCGTGTTTTCTCATTTTCTTCGCTAAATGCTTCATTATTTATCTTAACCTCGCCATTCGTTGGTGTTTGCAAGCCACCAGCTAATGTTAAAAACGTACTTTTCCCCGAACCACTTGGACCAATAACTGCGACAAATTGCCCTTTTTCCACAGAAAAATCGGTGGATTTCAATGCTTCGATTGTGGTGTCTCCATCTAAAAACTGTTTATCCACAGACAAAAATTCGATTGCTTTCATTTTAAACTAGCCCCCTTCTAACCAATTGCTTTCAGTGGATCTATTTTAATAATTGTCCGAACTGAGAACAGTGCACCTAATACCGCAATCACCAACATTATGCCGCCAATCGATAAAAAGAATAACCAATTCGCTTGAAATGGAACCGCCGTTGGCAAGACGAAAGATGTTCCCACAGTACCAAGCAAACCTAAAGTTATCCCTAAAACGGCTAAGACAAATGTTTGAACAATTACCGAGACCGCAATGTAAAAACCAGAAATCCCCTGCGCTTTCATGATCCCGAAAATCGTTGCTTTTTGCATAGTCAAGACATAGATGAAAATTCCGATAACTATCGCTGCAATCACAATCAAAAATCCGATCATAAACCCAAATGTTAGTACCTGAGCGTTATATCCTGGTAATTCATTGATGAATTTCGTGATACTATAACGGGTCAAGCTATCCTCTTTCAAGTGAACATTTTTTAATTTTCCCTCTTTTGCACGAAAAACAATCGCATTCACACGAGCCTTTTTTGAGGTATCTGATTTTTCAAAGCGAATTTGCTGAAAAGCGTTTGTGGTTACGTATAATACAGGTGCAACATTAAACTTAGCATTATCCGTAAATCCGACGACTTTAAGCTTTTTATCATTACCAGCTAGTTTGATTGTATCTCCAAGTTTGATGCCATTTTCTTTTTTCAAACTGTTATCCACAACCGTTTCGTTATCATTCGTGAATGGTTTCCCTTCAATAATATTCGGCATTAAAAATTCATCTTTATTGATACCGAAAAAACTAGCATTGATTTTTTCAGCATTCTTTTTATCTAATTGAATCACTGCCGCAGTTTGTCCTAATGTCGCTTTTTCTTTTGCTTCGACTTCATCCATTGACTTTAGCTGAATCATTGACATATTGATATTGGTATTGGATTCATCCGACAACACGATGCCGTCTGCCTGCCATTTATCCACAGCTGTTCGATTATCTTCAGCCAAACCATACGCTAAGCCTGTTAAAAAGAAAACTAAATAAGAAATCAAAAACATCACACTAATGATCAGTGCATAGCGTAACTTTGAGCGGGTTATTTCATTCCAAGCTAAAAACATAGTCCTTCCTCCTCCTTATCAATCGATAAGTTCTATAAAAAGTATAGCAAAATTTAGGAATGACAACAAAATATCTGCTTTAGAAATTCTATTGAACCTTAAATAATCCATAAAATCATCGGATTTTCTTATTATTTACTCTATTTATTCTGGTATACTAGTAAGAAATAATAATTAAAAAGGAGTTTATTTATGAAAAAGAAATACAGTACCCTTTTTACAGTACTACAGTTCGCAATGATTTTGATGTTTGCACTTTTTTTAAGGATGTTTGTTTTAACACCTGTAGAAGTTGTTGGCATTTCAATGGAGCCAACTTACCATGAATCGGATCGCTTGTGGCAGTCGTCTTTAGTTAGTCCAAAACGATTTGACATAGCAACATTTCCTAGCCCACGAGATGGGAAACGAATCGTTAAGCGGATTGTTGGAATGCCTGGTGATACACTTAGGATGGAAAACGATCAATTATATATTAATGACAAAAAATATGACGAACCTTATTTGGCTGAATTTAAAAAAGCTTTGACAGATGGAATGCCTTTGACTACCGATTTTACTTTGGAAAATAGTGCGGCAGGTCCTGCCAGAGTTGTCCCAGATGGAAAATATTTTGTGTTAGGAGATAACCGTCGAAAAGCGGATGATAGTCGTTATTTTGGTTTTGTAGATGAAGAGGATATTGTGGGGATTGTTTATTTCCGATATTATCCGTTGAATAAGATTGGCGTGCAATAAACTTATTATCCACGTATCACAAGCTGACTTTTGGAGTCATTTTATTAAAGGCTGTATAATGTAAAAGATGCATTATATAGCTTTTTTTGTGTATGAATAATGAAAAATACTTACTAATTTCCGAGAGTAAATCAACTATAGAAAGGATTGTAAAAAATGGAAAACTTCCCTGAACGATTAGAGGGCCGCTGGATAATACGAGGGACTAACTTTCCTCTTTGGCTATCGAAAAAGCGTAGTGATCCTACTATACAATATGAAAAATCCGAAAATTCTCCCCTCAAATTTTTGGATATTGTTACTTATAACAATAATAGAGGGCAACAAAAAAAGATTATCGGAATAGATACATATAAACAAAATCACTTTGTTTGGCGTGGGAAAGGGCTCTTAGCTATTTTAAGTAGCAAATGGTCCATCTTGACTGTTACGGAGACGATTTTAGTTATCAAATTCGACCGCTCTTTTTTAACACCTGCTGGAATTGACATTTTGGTTCGAGAAGGCATCGATATCGATGATCCAAAACAATTTATTTTAGATTGCTTTGAACAGTATTCCCTTACTGCTAGTGAACTCAATAGTCTAGTTTGGCTATAGAAACTTGAAGCCTTGCAAAAAAAAAAGCAGAACAATAGTCTATATAGTGACCTTTGTTCTGCTCTAGCCTTACTCCTGTAACCCAATCGCTAGCTGATACAATGGAATTAATTCTTCATATGTCTTCAACATATATTCACAGGCTTTTTCTGGATCATTCAACAAATCATCCGTCTTTCTAATGATTCGTCCAATTTGAAACTCTCCTTTTTTCACATCACGAAAACGAGTAAGATGCTTCTCCAAATCCGCTTCATTCAATCGTTCAATTTCGGGTTGTGTATGATCGATCGACAAATAAAAATCATCATCTAATTGCTCAAATAACGCTTGATTGTCTAAAAAAGCTTGCGCAATTTCTTTTTCATTTTTAGGATTATCAATTAGTGATAACCACATGAAAAGATAGTCTGGCCAAATACCTAATTGGAAATGGGCTTCCATTTTATAGCCGCGTTTTTTCTGACTTAATGCAGACCATGTATTTTCTGGTGGATAAACTGTTCTGCGACGGTGTTGGGCAATGTGAACAAAAAATTCTGTTTCTAGTTTTTCGCCCAATCTTTCAGCAAAATAATCATCTAATTCTTGAAATTTTGGTTGGATCGTGGAACGAATACCAGCCATCCTTGGGTCTAATCCATCTATTGTAAAAACATCAAAATCTTTTTCAGTAAACATTAACATGTAGTCATTTCTCCTCTGAGCTGTTCTGTAGGTTAGTTATGCAATTTTTGCCATTCTTCGAGCGTGATACCGCGAATAATATCTGTAACGACTTTCCCTTTCCACATCCGGGCATTCGGGATATTACCTTCTACTTTCATACCTATTTTTTCCATCACACGACCAGATTTGGGATTATCGATATCATGCGTTGCAAAAATACGCATCAATTTTAGCTCTTCAAAGCCTAAACAAAGTAGTTTGTGTGCCGCTTCTGGCATATAGCCTTGTCCCCAAAATACCTTGTTTAAAGAATAACCAATTTCTGCAATATTATGCTGATCTACCACACGTAAATCGATCGTTCCAATAAATTTTCCAGTCGCTTTTAACTCGATGCCATATTTGCCAAGTGGTGCTGCTATGAAGTAGTTTGCAATACTTTCTTTAGTGTCTTTAATAGACTGATGAATCGGGAAAACATAGGTGACCGTTTCTTCATCGGATGCATATTCGTGCATATCATTAGCGTCACTTAATGTCACTGGACGTAACTTTAAGCGTTCCGTTTCCAAATATTGATTTTCTGCAAAAATTAAATTGCGATTGATGACAATCTCCATAATTCCACCTACTTTTCATACTACTTTACAGAAAGAAATGCTTATAGGCAAGAGGAAAAATATAAAATATAAAATTATTTACTGACTGCTTCTTTGATAAACGTACTAACTTCTGCACGTTTTCCTTCACTAAGCAGCTGAACGATCTTGCTACCTACGATCACGCCCGCACAACTTTTCCTAAAACGTTCCACATGTTCTTTAGATGATACGCCAAATCCTGCTAAAACTGGTTTATCACTGACTTTTTGAATATATGCTAAATGTTCATCTAATGTTTCTTGATAATTTCGTCCTGTGCCTGTTACACCGTTGACTGCCACCGCATAAATAAATCCTTCTCCTGATTCTACTAAAGTTGGAATTCGATCTTTAGGTGTGGTTAAAGCAATCAGTGGTATCAACGAAATATCACTGTCTTTTAGTAATGGTGCTACTAATTCTTGATGCTCATGTGGTAAATCAGGGATGATTACTCCTTTTACATCCGTTTCAGCTAAATCGTGAATAAATGTTTCTAAACCATAGGTAAAAATCGGATTGAAATAGGTCATGATTACTAAAGACGTTTTAGTTTCGATTTTTTTTAACTGCTGGATTATTTTCTGCAATGTTACGTTATTTTCTAAGGCTCTTAGGCCAGCCGCTTGAATTATTGGACCATCTGCAACTGGATCTGAAAATGGAATCCCTAATTCGATAGCACTAGCTCCAGCTTCTGTTAGTAGTTGGATTTCATCGGCTAACTGATCTAGACCTTGCGCACCTGCCATGATATATGGAACAAAAATCGTTTCATTTGCTTGTTGTTTTGCTTTCAATTGCCTCGTTAGTGTTTTCATCCGTTTCCCTCCTGTTCAAACAATCCTTTGATTTGCTGTACATCTTTATCCCCACGTCCTGAAAGGCAAACGATGATTTGTTTATCTGGTCCAAGTTCTTTTGCGACTTTTAGCGCATGACTAACAGCGTGAGAACTTTCTAGAGCTGGAATTATTCCTTCTGTTTGGCATAAAATTTTAAAAGCCTCTAACGCTTTTTGATCGGTTACTGATTCATAACTTGCTCGTTGCGTTTCGCTTAAATGACAATGCTCCGGTCCAAGTCCAGGATAATCCAAACCAGCTGAAATCGAAAAGGCTTCTAAAATTTGCCCATCATCATCTTGTAATAACTTCATCATCGCCCCATGTAATACACCTGTTTTCCCTTTGGTGATCGATGCTGCATGTGATGTTGTATCTAGTCCTAATCCCGCTGCTTCAACACCAATCAGCGCGACATCATCATTGATAAACGGATAGAAAATCCCCATCGCATTACTGCCACCACCAACACAAGCAACGACTGCATCAGGTAATTTGTTTTCTACTTCTAAAAATTGGCGTCTTGCTTCAATTCCGATAATACTTTGATAATCTCGGACGATTTCTGGAAATGGATGAGGACCTAACACAGACCCCATCACGTAATGGGTATCTTCAACATTAGCCACCCAAAAACGTAATGCTTCGTTTACCGCATCTTTTAAGGTTTGACTGCCTGACGTCACACTTTCAACTTTGGCGCCTAATAATTCCATCCGAAACACATTCAATGATTGACGAGCCACATCGACCGCTCCCATAAAAATCGTGCATTCCATCCCAAACAAAGCAGCAACTGTAGCAGTTGCTACACCATGTTGTCCTGCCCCTGTTTCTGCAACAACTTTTTTCTTACCCATTTTTTTCGCCAATAAAATTTGTCCGATCGTATTGTTGATTTTGTGGGCACCCGTGTGATTCAAGTCTTCTCTTTTTAGATAAATTTTAGCTCCACCAGCAAATTCTGTTAAACGTTCGGCAAAATACAACGGATTTTCCCGTCCAACATATTGTTTTAAATAGTAATTCAATTCAGCTTGAAATGCTTCATCTTCTTTTGATGCTTCATAAACTTCCTCTAATTCTTTGACGGCATACATCAATGTTTCTGGAACAAATTGTCCCCCAAAATCTCCGTAAAACCCTTGATTTGGTTGATTATACATGATCTTCCTCCTTGGCTTTTTTTAAAAAAGCAATGATTTTTGTTGAGTCTTTTACCCCGTTTGTTTCAACTCCACTGGATACATCAACTGCATATGGATCGAATCTTTGTTTGGCTTGCTGCACATTTTCTGGAGTTAGACCACCTGCAATAATGATTTTTTTAGTTTTGATAGCACTAGTATCTAATTGCTGCCAATCGAAAACTTCACCGTTGCCGCCGACAAATTGTTTGGGCGGTGCATCAAAAAGTAGAAATTCTGCGGCGGTTTCTTCCATGCGTTTTTCTTGCTCCATTCCGTCAACTGGTATCGCTCGGATCAGCGGTACTGAAAAGTTTTCTGTCGTTAATGCCCCATGAATTTGCACCATATCAAGTCCAGCTCGTTGAATGATTTCTTCTACGTCCGATTGGGTCGGTGAAACAAAGACACCCACTTTTTTTACTTCTTTTGGTACATTTTTCGTAATTTCTTTGGCTTTTTCAGGGCTGATCTGTCGTTTACTTTTGGCAAAGACAAAGCCAAGATAATCTGCGCCATAAGCTACTGCCACGTCTACCTGTTCTTTGGTTTTCAAGCCGCAAATTTTCACTTTCATCGCAAGACCTGTAATTCTTTGACCTTGGCTTTCGGATCATTTTCTCGCATCAATCCTTCTCCCACTAAAATAGCTTGATAGTTTTCTTTTACCAGAGTAATTTGTTCACTCGATGAAAAACCGGATTCACTAATATAAATAGCATCTGTTTTTTGATTTTTTCCCAACGTTTGACTCACTCCAATCGAAACCTCAAAAGTTTTCAAATTTCGGTTATTTATGCCAATTAATTGTGCTGATAATGCTTCAGCAATCCTTAGTTCCTCTTCATCATGGACTTCTACTAAAACTTCTAGCCCTAATATCGTTGCCTTTTTATACAGTTCTGCCAATTTTTGTTTGGACAAAGCCGATACAATCAATAAAATAATCGTCGCTCCAGCATTTCTCGCCCGAATCAGTTGTTTTTCATCAATAATAAAATCTTTGCATAAAACAGGAATCGTCACTTGTGAGGTTACTTGTCTTAAATCCTCGATCGATCCTTTGAAGAACACTTCATCTGTTAATACAGAAATTGCTGTAACGCCCGCTTGTTCATACGCTTTTGCCTGTTCAATCACGTTGACAGATAAATTAATTGCGCCTTTTGAAGGGGACGCTCGTTTGACTTCCCCAATGATATGCATTTTTTCGGGATGATCTTTGACTTGCTGATAAAACGAGTATGTTTTTCGTAGTGGTCTAATTGTTTCTAATGACATTGCTTTCACTTCTTGTTTCTTTTCATTGATAATTTTTTCTAAAAAATCCATTTAAGCAACCTCCTTTTGCACTTGGATCAGCTGTTGAAGTTTATCAAATGCAGCACCGCTGGCCACGCAATCTTTTGCCAATAAAATTCCTTCTTGAACAGTTGATACTTTTCCATTGCTGAAAAAACCTAAGCCAGCATTCAATAAAACAGTGTCTAAATAAGGACTTGCTTGATTTTTCAAAATAGCCAACAGTATCTTAGTGTTCTGCTCAGCATTACCACCGCGAATCGCTTCTATAGGAAGACGAGTAAAACCAAACTCTTCTGGTTCGATCGTATGCATAGTGATCATCCCCTCTTCTAGCAAAGCAAAATGTGTTGTTCCAGCTAACGTTGCTTCATCCAAACCGCCTGAACCATTGGCCACTACCGCCCGTGTACGTCCTAGTTCTCCTAATGTTTTTGCTGTTTCTTCTAATAAGTCTCGCCGATAAGTTCCCATTAATTGTGAATTTAAAAGTACCGGATTCGTTAATGGACCAATCAAATTTAAGATGGTTGGTGTTCCTAGTTCTTTGCGAACTTTCATGACATATTTCATTTTCGGATGCATATGAGGCGCAAAAAGAAAGACCAATCCGACTTCATTCAATACAGTACTTAATTTATCTGGCGAAAGGGCAAGATCTACGCCTAAGCATTCAAAAATATCTGCACTGCCTGATTTACTGGAAATACTACGATTGCCGTGTTTAGCCACAGATACGCCCCCTGCCGCTAAAACAAAGGCGGCGGTTGTACTAATATTGAAACTGCCAGATTGATCACCACCAGTTCCACAATTATCCATGACATTTTCTTTTTGACAATCGATAGTCACCGCTTTTCTCTGGATCGTTTCAGCAATTCCTGCCATTTCTTCAGCTGTTTCTCCATTACATTTTAGCGCTGTTAAAAAAGCTGCAATTTGACTATCAGTTAGTTGACCTTCAAAGATTTTTTCCGCTACTTGCTGCGCTTCTATACGCGTCAAATGTTCATTTCTAAAAACTTTCTCAAATAGATCTTTCATGTCATCGTTCCTCCATTAGTTGGATAAAATTTTTAATAATCACTGCACCCATTGACGTTCCGATGGATTCCGGATGAAATTGAAGTCCAAAAACAGGATATGTTTGATGTTCGATCGCCATGATTTCCTGATCCTCTGCCGCAGTTGCTGTAACTATGAATTCTTTTGGTAGTGTTTTTTGATCAATGACTAATGAGTGATAGCGCATCACTAAATATTCATCAGAGGTTCCTTTAAAAAGTTGGCTGGTTTTATCTGTGTTAATAACGGATTGTTTACCGTGACGAATTTCTTTGGCTGTTATTACCTTAGCGCCAAATACCTCACCGATTGTTTGATGCCCTAAACAAATACCTAATAATGGTTTCCGTTGATAAAATTGCTGTATAATTTCTTTTACATAGCCTGTTTCTGCTGGCGTTCCAGGTCCTGGTGAAATTACAATTGCGTTTGCTTGTTCTGCCAATCGAAAAATATTCGTTGAATCGTTTCGAATGATTACTACATCGTGGTCTGTCCCAATCAATTGAGCAAGATTGTGTGTAAATGAATCATAATTATCGATCAGTAAAATCATTTTCCCACCTCCAAAAGTGCTTTGGCTTTTTGCAACGTTTCTTCATATTCTTTCGTAGGATCAGAATCATAAACGATACCCGCTCCTGCTTGCACATAAGCTTTATTTCTGTGGATGACCATCGTTCTTATCCCAATAGCAAAATCAGCTTGATCATTTTTAGATAAGTAACCTACTGCTCCTGCGTAGATGTTTCGTTTGACGGGTTCGATTTCGTAAATACGCTGCATCGCTCGGATTTTTGGCGCACCGCTGACTGTTCCAGCAGGCAACGTCGCCTTTAATGCATCCATCGCGGTCAATCCTTTTTTTAATTTTCCTGTTACGACTGAGACTAAATGCATTACAAAGCGATACTTTTCAACGATCATATAAACAGGGACGTTAACAGTTCCTATTTCACTCACTTTCCCAACATCGTTTCGCCCTAAATCAATCAACATTAAATGCTCTGCACGTTCTTTTTCATCTGTGAGTAGCTCTTGTTCTAAAATAAAATCTTGTTCCACCGTTCGCCCTCTTTTGCGTGTTCCTGCAATTGGATTTGTTGTTACGATTTGATTTTTGACACTGACTAGACTTTCTGGAGATGATCCAATCACGTATGTTTCACCAAAATCTAGAAAATACAGATAAGTTGATGGATTAGTGACCCTTAATCTACGGTAATAATCGAAAGGTTCTTCTTCAAAATCAGCTGTTAAGCGTTGTGAAGGCACCATTTGGAACATGTCTCCCTGCTTGATATAGTCTTTCACTTTTGTAACTACTTGTTCAAAGCTTTCTTTGGTAAAGTTGCTTTGATAATCCAATTTTTTTAACTGGATCTCCTTTTGTTCTTCTTCGTTTGGTGTTTGTAATTCATTTATTTTCTGCTTGATTGCTTCGTTTAATACTTCTTCACTTCGTTTTGAGTAAGCGTCCGCCTCAACCAAAATGATTTTTTCACCGACATGATCGAAAATCAAATAAGAATCGAATAGATAAAAGTGGATATCAGGAACATTTAATTCATCAAATGGCAGCTTGCCTAAATCTTCATAGCAGGCAATCACATCATAGCCAACATAACCAATTGCTCCACCTTGAAAAGGAAGTTCTTTTACGAGTTCTTCTTTTTTCAATACATGTTTTTCGATTTCTTTTAATGGATCTTTTACCGTATTTGTTTGCCCATCTATCGTTAATTGTTTTCCAAAACAAGTGATTTCAGAAATAGCATCCCATGCAATGATCGAATAGCGCCCTTTGCTTTTATCTCTAGGAATGCTTTCTAAAAGGCATTTGTTTGTTCCTTTAATTCTTAAAAATGCGGATATCGCAGTTAGATAATCTGCTTGGATTTCTTTGATTAATTGCACGTTATGTCCTCTTTTCTCATTTTTTATTTTATAGTTTGATAGATCGCTTTGTAGTGATTCTCTAGTACGGTAACTTCTCTCGCTTACACGCCTTGTACTGTTCATCATCTACTCTGGCGTAACCCTTCAATTCTTAGTGCTCCTGCTCTTAGGTATTGATGTGATTGAAATGTAGTGTGGTGATTCTCTAGTACGGTAACTTCTCTCGCTTTGCTCGCCAAGTACTGTTCATCATCTACTCTGGCGTAACCCTTCAATTCTTAGTGCTCCTGCTCTTAGGTATTGATGTGATTGAAACGTAGTGTGGTGATTCTCTAGTACGGTAACTTCTCTCGCTTTGCTCGCCAAGTACTGTTCATCATCTACTCTGGCGAAGCCAGTCGTAGTGATTCACAGCAAAAAGCCCTCACAAAACAGACTTCTATCTGTTTTGTGAGGGCGAATAATAGTATCCACGGTACCACCTCAATGAAAAGTGTATTTCTTTTTAAGTAACCTTTGGCTTGTGTCCACTATTAACTAGATTAGATCATAGCCTAGTAAGGTTGCTTCTCTCCCTTTGCGCACCTTGTACTGTTGATCATCTGCATTGGCAAAGCCAATCGTACTCCTTTACTTCTTAGAGCTTTAACTCTTAGAAATTGATGAGATTGAATCGCTATGTAGTGATAAACAATAAAATAAGCCCTCAAACCACACAAAATCTGTGGTTTGAGGGCGAAAAATTCACGGTGCCACCTCAAGTTCGAAAGAAATTCTTTCCTCTTATCAGTCGTCTATCAACGACCTTACTCTATAACGGGAGTTCCCGAAAATGCCTACTAACATTCAACATTTCGCTCGAAAGTCCATTCACAACCCATCCCTTACTGATTCACAGTCCCATCAGCTCTCTGAAAAGTTCCAGTGTTGCTACTCCTCTTTCTCAAAGCTTTGCTATTGAGAACAATCATATTAGAGTTTTCTAATCTTGTCAACTGTTTTTTTATATAAACAGCAACTTTTTCCTCAAGTTTTTGATGAATCAGTATTTTCTTTAATGATTTCTACAATTGTTTTTGCTGCTAATTCCATTGACTCTAACGTGATAAACTCATATTGCCCATGAAAATTTTCGCCACCTGTAAATAAATTAGGAGTTGGAATACCCATAAAAGAGATTTTTGAGCCATCCGTTCCACCACGAAAAGGTTGGATATCCGGTTTGATGCCAAGATTTTCCATTGCTTTAACAGCAAGTTCTACAGGTGTCATATCTTTTTCGATGATTTCTTTCATGTTGTAGTATTGATCTAGAAAATCGATCGTGATTCGTTCTTTGTCAAATGAGCTGTTTAATTCGCTAACGATCTCTGCAAGTTGTTCTTTTCTCTTTTTGAACAGTTCTTTGTCATGATCTCGAATAATATACGTCAACTCAGCATGATCCAAACTACCAATAAATTTCGTCAACAAATAAAAACCTTCATGCCCACGCGTTTTTTCAGGAACTTCTGCTTTCGGTAATTGGGCATCTATATTCTCACCCAATTTGATTGCGTTGACCATTGTGCCATAAGCCGTACCAGGATGGACACTGGTACCTTCGATCGTGATCACAGCTTGTGCCGCATTAAACGTTTCATATTCAAAACAGCCCACTCTTCCGCTATCTATCGTATAAGCAAAGGCTGCTGGAAAATTAGCTGCATCAAAACGGTCTGCCCCACGTCCGATTTCTTCGTCAGGACCAAACGCAAGTAATACTTTCCCATGAGGAATTTCAGGGTGTGCCAATAAATACTCAACTGCATCTAAAATTTCTACAATTCCAGCTTTATCATCCGCTCCTAAAAGAGTTGTTCCATCTGTTGTGATCAAGGTTTGACCGATGTAATCTTTTAGATTTGAAAACTCTTCAATCTCCATGATGATTCCCAGTTTTTCATTCAGTACAACATCTTGACCGTCATAGTTTGAAAAAATGTTGGGTTGAATATTCTCAGCATTGTAATCTGCTGTATCCAAATGAGCAATAAACCCGATCGTTGGTACATTCTTGTTTGTTGTTGCAGGTAAAACAGCCGTTAAAAAACCATTTTTTTCATTGTAATGAATGTCAGAAAGTCCAATTTCAACTAATTCTTTTTCAATGATTCTTGCAAAGTCCACTTGCCCTGGTGTCGTTGGAACTGTTTGACTCGCTGCATCAGAGCGAGTATTCACTTTGACATATCGGATAAATCGTTCTAATAATCCAGTCATCGTATCCCTCTTTCATTTCAAATTTTAGCTTATATTGTGTTTTCTACTCCTCTAGATAAGCTGTTCTCAGATTGAAATAGTCACCATATAAGTGATAACTGATCCCTTTAATTTTCGGATTGATCAAATAGTTAGACGCACTTTGATACAGTGGCACTTGCGCGGCACCTTGATCTAATAAAATATCTTCCGCTTTTTTATAATCATCAAATTGCTTGTCTGGTGTATTTGCATTGACTGTACGGGCGTCCGTAACCAACTTATCATAGTCAGCGTTTTTGTATGAACCATAATTATACGCAGACTCTCCAGCATATAAGTTAAAATAAGAATCTAAATCACTGCTACCCGCGATCCAGCCAGATAATGAAAGTTCATAGTTTTTATCTTTACGTGTTTGCAATAGATTATTTTTTGGCTGCGCATTAATCGTGATTTCTAAGCCTTTTAAGTTTTCTTGTAATTGGCTTTGGATATATTCAGATATTTTCTTTCCGTTATCATCATCAGAAACCAATAGTGACAACTTAATATTATCCCCTAAATCCGCTTTGGCTTTTTCCCACTCAACTTGCGCTTTTTTTACGTCATGAACCAAATGATCACCGCTAAATTTTCTAAAGTCTTCAGAGGTTTCAGGATTTTTGTATAAGTCGCTCGGAATCAAACCATTTAATGGTTTTGAGCCATCATTCAGCACACTTTTCGTTAATGCATCTTTATCGATAGTTTGAGCAATCGCTTTTCGTAAGTGAGTATTTGCAAGCGCTGTGCCTTCTTTTTTATTGAAATCTAAATAATTATTGGCTACATCTGAATGCGTTACATACCCCGCATCGTCGCTATATTGTTGCACATATTGACCACTGATTCGAGTTAAATCTAATTCATTTGATTGATATAAATTGATTCCTGTATTTTCTTCTTTGATTGTATTCACTTTAACTTCTTCTAATTTTACTTTATCAGCATCATAGTATTCAGGATTTTTCTTTAGTGTCCATGTATCAGATGATGCATCCCAATCTGTTAAGATAAATGGTCCACTGTAAATCAAATGATCGCTGTCTGCTGCGTACTCTTTTCCTTGTTTCTCAACATAAGCTTGATTTTGCGGAGCTAACCATCCAATTGAAACAACTGCTAAAAATGAGGGTTGCGCCTGTTCTAATACGACGTCAAATTCTTTATCGCTTGGCGCTGAAAGACCAATCTCGTCAACAGATTTCTCACCATTACGAATTGCTTTACTGTTTTTTACATTGTCTAACAGGTAAGCATTTGGGCCAATCGTTGCTGGTGTTACAAGTTTTTTCCATGAATATAGGAAATCTTGCGCTGTGATTGGTTCGCCATTGCTCCATTTTATATCCTCTTTCAGTGTAAATTTATACGTTAAACCATCTTCACTGATATCTACTTTTTCTGCTAAACCGGGAATCGGTGTACTATCATCATCAAAACGATATAGCCCTTCAAAAAGATGTTGAACGATCGTGAAAGTATTTTTGTCCATTGTTTGTGTTGTATCTAAAGTTGAGATCGGTGCTGGTGAGCTGATTTTAATTTTTTGACTTGCTGCGATTGTCCCGTCTTCGCTTTTAGTTGTTTCTTTTTTGTCGTTGCCCCCGCATGCGGTTAGAATTAATCCCGTTAGTACTGCACTTACGACTAATAATTTTTTCTTCATTTTATTTCCCCCTTCAATATCTTTATACATTAAACTACTCCTACCTTGTTTGTGTAGATGTCAGGAAAGCTGATCATAAATGAACATAGATGTAACTTCTCTCCCTTTGGTCGCCAAGTATTGTTCATCATCTACTCTGACATAGCCAATCGTAGTGATTCACAACAAAAAACTCTCATCCTATAAAAGGACGAGAGTTTTAAACTTTCGCGGTACCACCTTCAATTGACTTATATAATAAGTCCACTCTTTCAGTACAAACATACTGAGGCGCTATAACAGGCGCACCTGAATTGACCTTAACTTGTTCGATCAATTTGTTCAAAGGCCATTTTCTTTTCCATGTTCACTGTCTCTTTCCACCAGTCGAGACTCTCTTTGAGTTATCTGAAAAATACTTTCCTTATCTTCACATTTAATTTTAATAGATAATGTATTATATGGATTGTAGCATAAATTTTTAGCGAGAGTCAACAGAGTTTTTTTCATTTTAATCGAACATAATGACTTATAACCCCTCTTCCCTGATACCCCTTAATGTAAGAATAAAAATACATCCGAATTATAATCTATTACTTTGTTCTCTATTTCTTATAAAATAAATTCTTTTTTTGATAAAACGCTCTGTCTTCTTAATGATATACTTTAATTGTATCAAAATAATTTGGTACTATTTAGGAGGAGAAGGTAAAATGAAAAAAAACAAAAGATTTGCTAGTTTAGCGTTGGTTACTTTACTAGCGCCAACATTATTGAATGCACAATATGCATTCGCTGAAGAAGCTCCGTCAGTTCCTTCAGAGCAACAAGAGGTCGTTCCAGAAAAAGAACAGCCTGAAGCTGAAAAAGAAGTTGAACCTGAAAAACAACCAGAAACAGAGGCTAAACCTGAAACACCTGTAGAGGAAACTAAGCCTGAAAGCAAACCAGAAAAAGACCCTTCAAAAGAAGAGGCTAAACCTGAAGCTGAAAAAGAAACAAAAGAAAAAGAACAGCCTAAAGAAGACAAAGCTGCTACAACTGTAACTGTAATGATCAGCCTTATTGATCAAACAACAGGTACAACCCAAGTTATACCTATTGCGGGTGAAGTTGGTACAACTAAAAATATTGGTCTACCTTTAGAAGCTGGACGATATGAATTTGTATCTACCTCAGATGGATTGGCAATTCCTATTGTTGATGAAACAGGTCAATTAGGTTTACAGCTGACATTCCCAAACTCTAATACAGGTATTCATAATATTTCTGTCACTGTTAGACAACTAGCTGGCATCGTGGGAGGAAATGTCTTTGTACTTCACCTTGACGATTTAGGCAATGAATTAACAGAAGCGCTAACTGTTTTAAATGGTTTTATTGGTGAAAACTACACAACTGTAGCCCAAAACATTCCTGGTTATACGCTAGTAAATACACCTCTTAACAATAACGGTTCGTATACAGAAACTGAACAGACAGTCATTTATCGCTATGATCGCGTACAAACAACTGTTAGTGTCATTTGTGTTGATGAAAACGGCGAACCTTTAGGTGAAGTCGTTTCCCAAGTTGGTAAGTTTAAGGATACTTTCACTATTACAGCGCCTGAAGTACCTGGTTATGAATATTTAGGTATTTCTCAAGCAACCTATTCGAATCCTTCTACAACATTTAGTGGATCATATGGTTTAGAAGATCAACACTTCGTTGCTACTTATAGAAAAATTGTTGAGGTACCAGCGACTCCCGCTGCCCCAACACCAAGTATCCAAACAGCAACAATTCCTAACCTATTAGAGCAAGTTCCTGTCAAAACAGAACTTCTTAACAATAAGCAATCTAAAAAAGATCATAAAAAATTACCTGAAACTGGTGAGGCTGAAACTAGTTCTTTAGTCGCTTCTATCGGACTAACAATCATTGCAGGTGTCTATTTCACTAAGAAAAAAAGAGAAGATCAATTTAGCTTATAAAATATAATAGAAAACAGGACATACGTCATTAGTTGACATATGTCCCGTTTTTTATTGTTTAGTAAAAATTATTTCAGTGATTTTGCCACATCTTCAATCATCAAGTGCGTAGACTCTAATCCACCACCACTTAGGTACCAAACATCAGGTTGTAAAGAAATAACTTTACCATTTTTCCCAGCATTTGTTTGTTTTACTAACTCATTATTTTCTACATTATCATTCGTATCGTCGCCACCGATTGCTTTCGTACGGTCAACAACGAATAAGATATCTGGATTTTTTTCTAAAACATATTCATAAGAAACACTTTGGCCATGCGTTGATGCTTCGATTGCATCATCTGCTTGTTTAAAGCCAAAAGTATCATGAACGATACCGAAGCGAGAACCCGTACCATAAGCTGAAAGTTGTCCTTCATTTACTAAAACAACTAGCGCTTTTTCATCACTTGCTTGTGCTTTTTCTTTAACATCAGCAATTTCTTTTTCTAAATCGGCAATTTTCGTCTTCGCTTCGTCTTTTTTATCGAAGATTTCAGCTAGTGTTTCAATATTTTTCTTGGTAGAGTTCCATGTATCCTTAGCATCTACTGATAGGTAAATCGTTGGAGCGATTTTGCTTAATTTGTCTTGGAAATCTTGTTGGCGACCAGAGATAATGATCATATCTGGTTTCATTTGGTTGATTTTTTCCAAATCAGGTTCTTTGATACCACCTGCTGATTCTACTTTTTTGTAGCTTTCTAAATATTTAGGTAGGTTTTTCGTTGGCGCACCAACAACGACATCCCCCATACCTAACGCATCAATTGTATCTAGGGATCCATTATCAAAAACAACGACTTTTTTAGGGTTTTTAGGCACTTCTACCGAGCCGTTTGAATCTTTTACTGTGATCGTTGTTGCTGCATCTGAACTTGATTCTTTAGAAGCTGAACCGTCTGTCGCTTTTTTCCCATTGTTACCACATGCACCTAATGTAAGGAGTGCGATCATAGAAACAGTTGCAATTGCTAAGAATTTCTTTTTCATTTTATTTCCCCCAGTTTAATTAATAGTTTAAAATTCTTCTATTACATTTGAATGTGTTTGTTCCACTTTTCTAATTAAAATACATACAAAATCTTTTTCCTTCAATTTCACAAATTCGGATGTTCATATCATAAAGTTTATTCAATACCTCAGATTGAATAATGTCATCTGTACTACCATGTGTAAACAGCCGACCGTCTTTCATTGCTACGATTTCATCTGCATAGCTCGCCGCAAAATTGATGTCATGCAGTACAATAATGACCGTTTTACCAAATTCATCCACCAAACGCCGTAATGTCTGCATCATTTGAACTGCAAAATTCATATCTAAATTATTCAATGGCTCATCTAGTAAAATATAATCCGTATCCTGCGCCAAAACCATCGCAATATAAACTCGTTGTAATTGTCCACCTGACAATGTATCGATCAGTTCATCTGCTAATTCCAGCAATCCAAGATTTGCCATTGCTTCTTCAACTTTTTCATGATCTTCTTTTTTTAAGCGACCTTTACTATAGGGGAAGCGGCCGAAATTAACTAACTCTCTAACCGTAATTTTCAGATTGATGCCATTCGTTTGTTTTAAAATCGATAACTTTTTAGACAGTTCACTTTGTTTCCACGTTTTTACTTCGTTGTGGTCTAAATAAATCTCACCAGTGTCTTTTGGAATCAAGTGGCTCATCATCGAAAGCAGCGTACTTTTACCTGCTCCATTTGGACCGATAAAAGCTGTCAATTTTTGCTCCGTAATGGGCAATTGAACCTCTGAAACAACAATCTTTTCACCATATCTTTTTGAAACATTTTTGATTTCGATCATCTGCGCTGCTTCCTTTCACTTATAATCTTTCCGACAAAATAAACACCGCCGCCAAATTCGATTACAATACTTAACGTCGTATTCAACTGAAACACTTGCTCTACAAGAAACTGTCCAAATACTAACAAAAGGATGGACAATAAACTACCGCCTAAAAATAACTCACGATGTCGATAGGTACCCATCAGTTGATAGCTCATATTTGCCACAATAAAGCCAAGAAAGGTCACAGGGCCCACCAAAGCAGTCGAAAGTCCGATCAATCCACTAATCACAGTCAATAAGACAAACTGAAATCTCGGAACATTGATCCCTAAACTAGTTGCTTGCTCATTCCCTAAATGCAAAACATCTAATGCATGACTTTTAAGCCATAAAAATCCTACTAATAACGTAATCAAAATTCCAGCAATCAATAGATGCTGACTATTCACATTCCCAAAACTAGCAAATAGCTTACCTTGCAGTAAATCATATTCATTCGGATCCATCACGACCTGCAAGAATGTGCTGATACTATTGAAAAATGTTCCTAAGATAATCCCGATCATCAATAGTAGAAACAGATCATTACCGCCTTTTTTCAACAAGAAGCGAGACAACATGATACTCGCACTTACCATCAATAAGACATTCAAAAGAAATGTAGCGATCGTTTCATTGCCTAAAAGTTGCTGCCCACCTAAAAAGAAAAACAGCAAGGTTTGAATAAAAACATATAATGAATCCAGACCCAAAATATTTGGCGTTAAAAAGTGGTTCTGTGTCATCGTCTGAAAACTGATTGTTGAAAATGTTGCAGCGATCCCGACGAACACAAAAGCAAGTAATTTTTTCCCTCTAAGCTCTAAAGCAAAGGCCCAGTTTCCATAAGTTTTATAGGATAAATACAAAGCGCAAACTACAATCACGGCAACCAACAGTAAAGTGATTTTTATCGCGGATGACTGGAAGAATTTTTTCATGCTGTTTTCCTCCTCATCAATAATGCGATAAAGATAAAGCTGCCAAGCACACCGACAACAACGCTGACAGGCACTTCATATGGTGCAATCACGACACGAGCTAAAACATCACAAGCTAATAAAAAGATACTTCCACCAACTGCTGTGATTGCCAACGTATTTTTCATATGATCGCCATAACGCATCGACACCAGATTAGGAACGATCACGCCTAAAAATGGAATATTTCCCACCATGATCAAAACAACCGCACTAGATAAAGCCACAATCCCTAACCCAAATAATTGGATACGCTGATAATTTAATCCCAGATTGGTTGCCATATCTTCCCCCATACCGACAACTGTAAAGCGATACGCAAAAAGATAGGTGATGATCAATAAAGGAATCGTCAGATAAAGTAATTCATAATTTCCCTTCATCACTGTAGAGAAGTTTCCCTGCAGCCATGAAGACATATTCTGAACTAATTGAAATTGATACGCAAAAAATGTTGCCACCGAACCAATGATATTTCCAAACATCACACCAATCAGCGGAATCATGACTTGATTTTTTGCAGGTAAAAACCGTGTTAAATAGATAAAAATCAATGTACCGCCAAAAGCAAACAAGAATGCGATAAAAGACCGGAATAATAACGGTGCACTGGGAAAAAGAATCATCACGACTAAAATTCCTAAACGTGCGCTATCCATCGTACCTGCTGTACTTGGCGAAACAAATTTATTCTGTGTTAGATGTTGCATGATCAAACCAGAAATACTGATCGTACTTCCAGCGATTACCAAACTAATCGTTCGTGGTAATCGTGTTGTTAACAATACTAATTGTTGCTGTGAATCCCATTGAAATAATTGTGTCAGAGAAATATCTTTCACCCCGACAAAAATCGATGATACAATCAAAAGGAGTAAGAGAACAAATAGGCCTATTTTTTTCATATACTTGCTCCGTTTTTCTACTTGCTAGAATGATACCTTCTCAAGAACTGAACGAACTTGTTCAGCTTTTCTAATTGTCTAGCCTTACAAGCTAGTTCTTCGGAAAAAAGATAAAACTTGCTCATGCCAAAAAGCGGCACAATCACGCTTTCTTATTTTTCTGTCAGAACTGAACGAACTTGTTCAGCTTTTCTAATTGAGAATGATTTTCATTCTTACTTATTAGTCTATGCGAAATTAGTAAGAAAAGCAATACCTTTTTAGCTTTTATTCATTCTCAATCAGCAAGGGAATTCAGGTCTTTTAGGTGTTTCCTGTTTGTTGTATGCTATAATTTGAAGTAAGACTATATGGAAGCAGGTTAGATAATTAATGGCACAAGATGACTTACAGAAACATTTAGATAATGCAATGTATGGCACCCCGCTACTGAAACCCGAAGAACAGCGGAAATATATGGGAACATTCCGCGAAAGATGCTATCTGACGATGACAATAACACAGATGAAAAATACTGAGGATAAACGTAATTTCTTAAACGAACTCACAAAACATCCTGATGCTACGGTCCTTTTAAACGGGGCAATGGCTATTGATTTGCAATCGTCTTATATCAAGCTGATCAATGAGCAAAAAGTAAAATTTACAGTGGTCAATGATTTTGTTGAGAATACACCAGATGCTTTAGGGCTAGTGTTAACGGCAAAAGAGGCGGTAAATGAAGAAACGATCGATGTTGAGCTAAAGTATCCTAAGCAAACTTCAGTAAATCAAACAGAGCAACCTAAGAGAAAGTTCTGGCATAGATTGTTTCATTGAACAACTTCAGTTTCTTGCTAGATTAAGGTTTTAAAGGTATTTGTCTTATAAGTACTACAATCCAGGAGCAAATATCTTTTCTTTATAAAACAATACTAAAAATAAAAAAGAAGTTTAGATTTACCCCTAAGAGTTGTATCTAAGCTTCTTTATATCCAAATAAACGATGAAAAAACATTTCCCCATTTCCCGTAGCTAAACGCTTTTATTTCACTTTCTTTTCCATTCAATTAATCATGCGATAATCTAGATTTTCAATTTTATACATAGGCCAAATTCTGGTTGTTACTACCCCAATTATGTCCTTTTTATCGACTAAACCAAAATATCGGCTGTCCGTTGCATATGAACGATTATCACCTAATACCAAAAATTTCTCCTTGGGAATTTCCCCATGTCCCGTTAACGTAGTCGCAGTAAAGTCTTCTGTAAATGTTGTTTTCAATTCTTTAGATTCAGCTATTTGCTCACCAATAAACGTTTCATCTTTTATTTCACCATTAATTATTAAGGTATCATCCCTATAAACAACTGTTTCACCCGGCATTGCAATCACGCGTCTAATGTATTTCTCTTTTGAGTTTGGTATTTCAAAATAAATTAAGTCAAATGAACGAATTTTCTTTTTCTTATCCACAAACACCCAATCTCCTCCGTGTATCGTTGGAATCATTGCATATCCTTCAACTTTAAGTATTGCATAAAAAAAATTGAAAAAAAAGAGAAGTATTGTTGCTGTGCTAATAATTGCCAACACCATTTCAAGTAGTAACATCTTTACTTTTTTCCAGTAGGCCTGTTTACTACTCTTTTTTACTGCTTTTATTTTCTTCTTAACAGCCTTTTTCTTTTTGCGAGGTTTATGTGTAAGCGCAACATCCGGAGCCTTTTTCTTTTTTGCTTTTTCCTGTACATTTTTACTTTTTTCTTTCACTTTCTTTTTAATTACAACTTGTCTACATTGCTTTTTTCTTTTTCGATTCTTCCGTTCATCATTTTTCACTTGTTGCTCATGTCTTTGCCGTTTTTTCGACTGTAACTTCAAAGACACCCTTCTTTCTTACCTATTATTTTTTCTTAAATGCCTCTTCATTTACTTTGTAAAATGCAAAAACTTTTTTCTGATATTTCTGAACATTTTTTATATCTTCTATAAACTCATCAACCATTTCCTGATTTCCATAAATTGAAATGTAATTAGAAACTGTATTAGTTCCAAACTCTTTCATCGCCCTGTAATATCGGTTCAATACAAGTTGTCCTTCTTCGGTATTGACTGAACTAGCTTGTTTTGCTCCGTAACTTGCGATTTTTCCAGATAATACGCGCAAATTATTCTCAGCCTTTTCTTTACTACCTTCTTCACTTCCAGCTCTGTTCAACTCATTTGTCATATCTTTCAATAAATAATATCCTTGCGCAATAGAATCAGCGTCTTTTGCCATTAGATTGGTTGATTGATAGTAATACAAATAACCAACTCCACCCCCAAAAATAATGCAGGCAAGAAAACAAACAATTGCATTGTTTCTTCTCTTTTTTTTCTTTTTTAGCAACTTTCGTTTTTCAAGCATTAACATTTTACGTTTGCGTTTATTCTTTATACGCCTTCTCTGCATTTTTTTTAGTTTACTACCCGCCTGCCAAGAAAGGAGAAAAAAAAGGGGAAACAAAAGAAATGTCAATACGGCTAACGATATACCACTAATAAGTATCCAATCAAATATTGTCACTTTTTTCACTCTCCTTATTAATCATTCATAATTTCACTCAGTCCTTTTTTTTCTTTTCTTGATCATTGAAAGTTCTTTCTTTTTTTTTGCTCTGCGTTTATTCACTATGCGAATACCAATAAAAATCACAATTAATACACTCATTACACTAGCTATAACCATTGCAACTAACTTCCAATTAATACCACGAGCTTGTACCAAGCCAAGATCTTCCTCATTAAATTTATCTGCTTCTTCATTAGAAATACTGAATTCTTTGGTCCATTCCCATTTTTTTTTGCCTGAGGTTGCCAATACATGAGCTCGATATTTACCAGGTACCATCTTTTCTCCTCCCATACTTACAGGGAACTTGATATTAGAGTTAGGTGCCATTCTCATAGATTTTTTTTTCGTTTCATATAACACTTCGTCACTCTTCAAGGGCATGATTTGAGCTTCTAAAGTAAGATCATTTAGAAAATTAGCTTTAGTGTTGGATGCATCAATAAACACTGCATTACGATAATTTGATTGTCCAGCAACTACCTTGTTTAATTCTAGCTCTGGCTGAACTTTGACATCACTTTCTTGAAGTACCATTGCTACAACATAAGCATACTTATTAATGATCGCTGTTCCTTCTTGCTTTGGCTTATTTGCATCATCTTGTTTCTGTAATTGAATTCCCCCAACAATCACTCCGTCATAAGAAGATTCTGGCATAGTAATCATAAAATCTAACATCTTCTCTGATTCTTTGGGTACTTCAATACTTTCTGGTGCTTTTACTAAATCTGTGAAATCATATTTTAATGATGCATCATTTTCTAGAGCTGTCGGCCCATATTCTAATACGCCATTCATATTCGTTTTAGCACCATTCAACTTGACATTAACTGCTATATCTTCATCACTATAATTTTTCACTAATATTTGAACTGTTTGTTGTTGTCCAGGTTGCATTTTTAAGTCAAAATATCCCACTTCTTGTTGTTGATTTTCAGGAAATTGTAGCTCATAAACAAACCCTGCTGCGCCACTCTCATCTTTCTTTTCATTAGCATACCCAGTTTGAGAAAAAGTGATTGTAATCCCAACTAAGAAAAAACTAAGATAGACCAACCATTTATTTTTTTGCCTTTTCATATGTACATCCTTTCCAGTGAAATAAGGACACTAATCGAAAAAATGATCAGTGTCTTATTTCAATTCTTTGTTCATTAATAAAATTTATGTTTTAAGCTTCAGGAGTTGCTGCTGGTGAAAATTCAATAGACCAAGTAATTTCAGCTTCATAGTCGCCTTCACTAATATTGATTCCAGCTGGTACAGTAAGTTTCACACCATCTTTAATTGAACCTTTGGCAGCTTCACCTTTTTCATTTTTCATATCTAAATCAGATTGACCAAATTCAGCTGTATAAGTTCCTAATCCTTCTACGCCAGTTGAATCATTGTTATCAAACACTAATGCTGATTCAGCAGCCCCTTCAGCTAATTGGAAGTCAAGAACAGCTGTTGTAGCCGGCCAACTTGTAGTAACCATGTCAGAATTCAATAATCCATAACGATAATCAATCGTTGCACCTTTTAACGTATCAGTATCGCTTCCTGCTAATGTAAATTGCTTCGTCATTTTTGCTTTAATTTGATATTTGTGATCGTTTCCTCCACGCTTATCTGTCCAAGCAACATAGTTACCACGAGTTACATCTACACCAGCTGAATTAGTCATAGAGACCGCATTAGCCGAATAAACTTGAGGTTCTGTATAAACACCAATTTTTTGTGGTGGGAAATTTAACGTTGTTACACGATCAATTGTAATTGCACCAAACGTATCGTTGTCAGTAACATCATCAGGATTTTTAGGATCTACACTGTCTTTGGGATTTTCTGGGTCAATATCTTTATTATCGCCAGTATCCTGTGTATAGTTAATTTTCCCCTTTCCTGTTGTTGTGTGTTCTGCTGCATTGGTAGCAGTTGGTACCGCTACCCCAATAGCTATTACTGATAATAATGCTGCTTTACATAGTGTTTTTACTTTCATTTTTGTTCCTCCTATTTTTTGTGTGTTATTTATTAAGGCAACTCGGCTAATACCCAAGTCAACTCCGTTTGATATTGTACCGCTTGAATATTTGTTTCATTTGGTACGGTTAAAAAAATTGAATGGTTATCATAAACTTGCTGGTTTTCAAATTCTGAATCCAATACTGGTGTGCCAAATTCATCAACCTTCGGCTCCAATGTAACTTTTTGATTTCGAGGATTACTTTGAGAGGCGCCAAAAATAATGACCCATTGTCCTTTCCCCTGCCCTGATTGAGCAGTTGCAAGCGGGAATGTAGTTGCTTGTTTGTCTACCATAATAGTATCTTTGGATATCTCTGGTGCTGTATCCAAAGAACTAGTAACAGAATTGACCCATATATTATCAAAAGATAGTGATGCACCTTTTAATTCTTTCTCTGTGCTTTTAGCTCCTTCTAGGGTTGTAAATTGTTGTTCTTGGCGAACTTGCAGTTCCCAACCTTTAATTCCGGGACGAGAATCTGTCACCTGAATATAATTCCCTCTAGCTTCTGTCCCATCATGGAACAATTGAGCATTGGCGTAAAATTTACGATCTGTCTTGGTAATTTTATTGTGTCCAAATTTCAATTTCGGAGCAAAATCAAAGCGTAATAATCCATCAGTTGAAGGTCCTGGTCCAGGATCTACCGGTTTTTCAGGATGCTCTGGATCTACTGGATCTTTAGGTAATTGCCCCTTCATCTTAATAGTTCCTTTAGAAGTTATTTCATGTTCTTCGGCAAAATGGGATTGTGCTTGAGCTATCAAAAATGCAACAACACAGACTATTGATAATACAAATTTTTTTCCCATAATATCTAGCCACCATTCCCATTTTTTCGTTTTTGTTTGAGCAAAAGGTAACTACAGAAAAATAGTATCGCAATCCCACATACACCCAGTGAACCTTTTACAAATTCACCAGTTGAAGGCAATCTTCCTTTAGGTTTTTCTGGTTTTTCTGGTTTTTCTGGTTTTTCTGATTCGGAACTTGCTTCCTCTAGTTCCGGTTCTGCTCCTTTTTCTTCATAGAAACTAACTACACCATTTGTGCCAACTTGTCCCCCTATTTGATTTTCATCAGCAAAGACTGTTATCGTATGGCATTTCCCAAACACAACCAATAAGAAAGAAATTAGAATTGTCATATATAATTTTTTTTTCACTGTTTTTCTCTCCTTTACGGTGGTGTTGCGCCTGGCGTAGCAGATAGTTCCCAAATAATCTCCGCTTCATAATCGCCTAGTGACTGAACATCTCCTGGCAAAACTTCTAACTTGAAACCATCATCATTCTTTTTATTCCCCCAAGAATCACTTATATTATAAGCATTATGATTATCATTTTTACGGACCATAATAGGTATAGCTGAATTACTTAACTTATATTCTTGTCCATTATAGACATATCGGATCGCATCTGGTAAAACCTTACTTACATCACCCACTAAATGCATATCTCCGTTTAATTTAGCTGTCAATGTCCATGTATCCAACAGTCCTCTTCCATCAGAAATAACTAAATCGTTATCATAAGAAGGATTATCTATTCTCGTAACTTTAGCATCAAACGCTTTGATTCCGAAATTGATTACCTTTGGTGCGGAAATAAAATTTAACTCTCCATCTTTTAACGTATAAACCAATTCATTTGATTTTAACTTCTCACTATCTATACCATAGACAATTATTTTATGAGGACCATGAGATAATTTTTCCCCTGGTATTGTAAATTGGTAAGAATTATCATTATTTTTAGGCGAATTGATATACTCTGGAACAATCTTAACAGGTTCTCCACTGTCTACTTGGTAATACATTGTGATACTCTCAGAATCAGGATCGTTGAATGTTCCGGATAATATTTTCGCTTCACCAGTTGATACACCTTCTGTTTCGTTCAATGTAATGGTTGGTGGAATTAAGTTTTCGACTTTTTGAGCTAACAAAGCGTTGTCCTTGTCTTTGACAGGATTACCGAGTGAATCTACTCCATTAGCATAAACCCAGTTATCAACCTTTTTCCCTGAAGCTGAAAAGTTGATTGTTGCTGAAAAATTGATTTTCAAATTAGACGTATCCTCAGCTTTTATATCTTGTTTTGGCAAGCTCAATTTACGATTATTCGCATCATAATATTCTGGATGTTTCTCAGTTGTGCCATTTTTGGTAACTTCAATTGTGCTAGTATCAATATCTAAAGACGATTCGATTTCATCAAAAATCGTGACCTTTTTCCAAACATTCGTTGGGACAAGTGAAAGGTTTTTAACTTCCATTTCATAGTTCAAAATGTCGCCGACTTTTGCGTTATCCGTTGCGGGTCGCTTGTTGTCTTCAGCTGTCTTGTTTACCACTTTTTTAGAAACAAAAGTTTGAACTTCTTCTCCAGTTTTAATTTTAGAATAGGCCGTATTACTAGAAATAATTTTTTTCTTATCCCCTGTAACAGAAATATTATCTGTATAATGCAACTCTGATCTATTCGGTATGACAAATGCTTTTTCAGAAGCTGAGTATGTCGATTGTAGTGCCAGTCGATTCTCAGAATTCAATGTTCCTTTTATGTCCATCTCCAACATTTCACCATACATCAACAAATTTCCATTGGCATCTTTATCTGTCATAAAGGCTTCTGTAAACTCTACACGAATAACATCTCTCACACCTGCTGGTTCTGCTAGTACTCCTTTTTCTGGATCTGCCGATACCGCTGGCACGTTTACATCGCGATCGATCGTAACATTGTAATATTTAGCTGGTAAATCTTCTTGAGTTTGTCCAAATTTAAGCTTAATATCAGTTGCTTTTTCAACTTTAATGGCATTATGAATGGGATCTAACCATGTAAATGAATTATAACGATAGTTTTTCCCATTGTTTGGTGTATATTGATAAACGGAATATTCCACATTTTTTTCATTATCAGTACTTTCATTGTCATATCCTACTTTATTAGGATTATCTGTTTCAAAGGGCAATAATCCTTCATTATCCGCCATCGTTGTACTATCTGACATTCGAAAAATTATCGGATAACCCGATGTTGGACCAAATGTGTATGCTGCCCAAGATAATTTAGCTTCTTCACGATTAGCTAGATCTTCGAGAGCATTTACGCCTGGGATAAATGGCATCAGATGTAGTAATCCATCTGTCTTTTTAAAACTTAATTTGGTGTCTTCTGACATGATAAGATTTTGTAAATTCATTTTCTTTTCATCTACTAAAATACTTTCACGGTAATCTACATCCGCAAAAACATTGTAACCCGTTACTTCAACTTTATTCTCTGTTCCATGTTCTAAGTATTCATAAGTCAATTCTACAGTTGGGTATTGATCTTCTTTAGTGCTTTCTGATTTCGTTAATCGTACTTGATTAAAGTGGTTTTTTGTTCCACCGATTAATAACCCTTTAGAAGAAGTCCCTCTCGCATTAAACCCACTATTTTTTTCAACATTAGTAACCGTGAGACGCATATCAATCCATTTCCCTTTAAATACCCCAACATTAGTGTACGTTAGATTTGCCGGTTTTTTCGATTCAAAATCCTCTGGGGAATATTGGTACACCTTACCAGTAAATCCATTCCCAGCGTTGGCAACTTCTGTAAACCCGTTATTTAATACCTCTGTACCTATATTTTTACCAGCAACACTTTCCGTCCAACGCGGTATAAAACTGTATTCTCCCGGCAAAGATGTAATATTTGTCTTTCCTAAGATAATAGTTTTATCTGCATCGTATTCTGTAAGCATTTTTCCACGATCACTTGGATTATCGGTCAAATAAGGGACTCCAAATAGCTTATTATCACTTACTGAGCTATCTGCGGATATCTTTGCTTGGAGTTTATAGTTATTGGAAAAGACATTTTGGAAAAAGATAAGGCTAACTGCTACTACAATAGCGATCAAAAATTGGATTTTTTTGTTTTTCAGCATTTTCCCCTCTCCTTTCCTTAGAATTTTATTTTAAAGACTGAGTTAGTATTATCTCAGTCTTTAAAATACTTTAATTATGTTGTAGGTTGTGTAATGATGATTCTACCAAAGTTTTGAACTTGGAATTCACTGTTAAAGTCTGCTACCGCAGAGTCAACTGATTGTGTTGAACCATTAGCAATGCTCGTTGTCGCTTCCGTTACAGACCATTCTTTAGTTAGCGTATTGTAGTCACTATATGCTTCAATTTTATCTTGATTTTGGAAAGCAAACGTTAGATTCCCTTGGTTCTTTTTAGTGCTGAAAACTGGTGAACCTAATGTTTTGTTACCTAATTCAAATTCTACTACTTCGTTCACATTGATTGATGAACCAGGTGCTGAAAAAACAATACCTTGTGTTCCTTCACCTGTAATATAAACATATGCTCCTTTAGCAACATTAATTTGAGAACCTGGTTGTGCAAGATCAATTGTTGGCTTTATTCCTTTACTTGCGCCTTTTGAGTGAATATCCAGATCTGCATTTTCACCTACGTTTAAAACAGGAGCCGTTTTGTGGTGAATTGATTTATCAAATGCTAACCCAGTTCCTTCTGTTTCAATTTTTAGTCTAGAATCACTTTGTAAATTAATTTGGTTGATTTTGCCATTAAATGCAGAGCGTGCTTGGTTTTTTACATTTAAAATTACTGATGCAGTGCTCTCAACCGTTACAGTTCCTTGCCAACCATTTTCATAAGTCCCTTTGAATTTAAATGCGCTACGATCATGGCCACTATTAGCAGCAATACCATTTAATTCAGAACCTTCTTTAAAGACAACATGTGCAACCCAACCGATTTCATCTTCTGCATCAATTGTGTTTGTTCCTTCAAACGTTAATGTTCCGTTATTCAATTGAACTAACGTTTCACCATCAAAGGTATTGTCTTTTGATACGAAGTCCCAACCATTACTCCCTTTGAAGAAAGTAGCTAATTTACGATAACCGACAACTTCTACACCTTCTAAAGTGAACGTACCTTTTTCTTTACTTGAAATTTTACCGTGAATGTAATGTTTACCAAGATCAATTTTTGCCCCTGTTGTTGAATACATTTTGACATCTCGAATTGGTACACCTGTGATAGCTCTTGGGAAAGTAATGTCCCCTGTTACTTCAATTGCAGATACTGAAGCGTCTGCCAGTGCCGCTTTCAATTGTTCAAATGTGTTTACTTGTTTCGCATTTTCTGTAGCCACAACAGATGAACCTTCGTTAGCATGCGCTGCTAGTGGTAAAACTGTCGGGGCGATCAATGCTCCTAAAATTACTGCTTTTGTTACTGTTGATTTTAATGAAATACTTTTCATCTCTATCTTCCTCCTATTTTCTCTCTATATTAAACAGTCACAAAACTGTTCAATAACTTTATTTGTTACCTTTCAATGTTTCTAAATAACTAACATATAGCCTTTGGATCGAACAGTTTTGATATACATTGGCGCCTTTTCATTTTTTTCGATTTTTTTGCGCAAATGAAAGATTAAGTTTGATACTCGATATTTTCGATCCGCAACATCGTCTTTCCAAACATTTTGATAAATTTCATCGTAACTGACTGCTCGTCCAACATTTTGGTGAAGATATTCTAGCGCTAGATACTCAAGTTTAGTCAAATCAATTTCATTATCATCAATCATTACACTAAAATTACTAGGAACAAGTTCTAATCCTACAACTGTATTTAATTGATTTCTTCTAGATACCAACTTACCATTTTGTTTTGAAAAGTTAAGTCGGCTCCTATAGCGATTCAATGCATTAGTAATCAACTGAACTAACTCATCGGGTTCACATTCATTCCCTGCAATTCCATCCGCTCCTAATCTTGGGTAAACACTGCGATTAGCTTTTGTTAAATGCTCTGAAATAATCCACACCAATGTATCTGAGCTTTTTCTTAAATGAATGATCATTTCACAGATATTTCCTACGTATTGATTGTCATCATCTTGAATGATAATCACATCTAATTCATTTGATTTTTTTAACATCACTTGTTCGTGCTCAATACTATGAACATTTTCATATGTAACTTTTAGGGTATTCATATAGTCTTTTTCTGTTGTGGTAGTCAATGCAACATATCCAATTTTATACATAGTTAATTTTTCTCCTTTCCACCAAGTAGGTAAAATCAGACAATATCCATATTCATATTCTTTTTATTTTTTATTGAAGAAAGTTATAATAAGTAGATTCTATAAATTCGATAGGACAACCTGCACTCCACTACTTTAAGGTAAAATTTTATATCATAATGGAACGTACTATATTATCTTGAAACTACTTATTTTGAGATATATGCTTTCTCATCTATGCATATCAGTATTTCTAAAGTACTTTGACCATTTTCTTGACGGTTTAAAAACGAATACTCATTACAATAGTTCACAAAATGTTTTCGTTGAGTCCATGAAAAAATCCACTCTTTTTAGGAGTGGATGCTTAATCTTTTATCAATAACACTTATTGCAGCTTTTCTATTTTCCCACAATGAATCTGTATACGTATCTAAAGTCATTTTTATAGAAGAGTGTCCTAATATTTTACTTAAAGTTGCAATATCAATTCCTTCTTCAACACATCTTGTTGCAAATGTATGCCTTAACATATGGAAGTGGATAGAACCTAACCGTGCCGTCTTCACATTTTTTTTAAATCTGTAGTTAATGATTCTGGGTTCGGTAAAACTACCTCTACAGTTTATGACATACTCACTTATTGCGCATTTTTTCCATTTTAATAGATACTCTTTTAGATTTACAGCTAAAGGAATCACTCTCAAGGAGCTTTTTGTTTTCGGTGTATCAATTATTATCTCAGTCTTTCCATTTATTGTAGTTGAGGGAATCCTAGATATTGTACGTCTAACATGGATAATATTTTTTTCCATATCAATATCAGACCATTTCAGTCCGCTGATTTCACCAATTCTCATTCCGGTATACAGTGCAATAATTTCTCCGGAGCACTCATTTTGTTGTAAGACAATTCGTTCCAAACTCTTTTGTGCATGTACAGTCAGTGCAGCAATCTCTGGTTTTTGTATGGTGGGTAAGACAATCTTGGTGCAAGGATCACTATAGATTTTTTCATCGTAGACAGCTTTTTTCAATGAACTTTTCAATATAGCGATAATACTGCGAATCGTGCTATTTGCTAAGTTCATCGTATTTAAATCATTGATGAAAGATTCAATATGTTCTGTCTTCAAATCCCTCAATGTTGTCTTCCCTAAGTAAGGCAATATGTATTTGTCTATCTTACCTTTATAGTTTGAATAGGAGGATGCCTTGATTTTATTTTTCATCAAAATCTCTAACCAATAATTAAGCCATTCTTCCAAAGTACCTGAAAAAGAAGTGATATTTTTGTTTGAAGCAATGTATTGTGCTTTTTTTATTGATAACTTTTCTTTCACTTCTGAATAGTTTTTTCCATACACGTATCCATAAATAATTCGTTTATCTGTTGTTCGATCTTTAATAAAACGTCCTTCCCAACGTCCGTCTTTTCGTTTATAAATATTTTCACCTTTTCTCACTAACTAAATCCCTCCAGTTTATGTAAAATAATGACGGCTATCTTGACGGCTGATAATGCAACCATTTTAATTAAATAACGAACCACCTCGGAAAAATAATATTGCAATTAGATTAGAAAAAAGAGATAAATATCGATTTTTTCATATTTTTCTCAATTTTTATTATAATTTGTAAAAAATATGAGAAGAAAACACCTAGACTAATCAAATAAAATGCTTTAAACTTGTAGAAGTAGAGATTTCCATCTCAAAATAAGTAGTTTCAAGATACTAAAATCTCATTTATATAACAAATAAAAAAGCACTTCACATACTTAAACTCCCACATTTACTTCTAACCAACCACCATCTGACGTCAATTACCTTGATTCCTTTATTATTGATTTACTCAAAAAAATGCAATAATAATCTATATGTACCATAGTATCTCCATTTAAAAAGTAACAACGTCTTCCTCAACATGATTACTTAATGCTAATTTTACTGATTGACAAAATAGAATTACATACTTGCCACATTCCAAAATTTCTACGATTTTTAACAACATTACTTGCAAAGAATAACCTCAACTACATTTTTTATTCATTGACTAAAACACTCACTTATCTTCTCTATCTAGTTCCCATATCATTATAGTTCAAAAACAATACTTTTTGTTATAAAAATGAAATTTTAACCAATTAAATCAAAAACAAATAACACATTTATATCAATAACCTCCTTCAATTCTATTCGTTTATTCTCTTTATCAGCTCTTGCATAATGGAAAACAATTTGAAATTGCTTTTCACATAAGAATTTGTCTACTCATTTTTAAGATAAAAAAAATAAAAGATCAAGCCCTATTTACGGTCTTGATCTTTTATTTATATTATTCAAATATCTCTGGATACAACATTTTCAATACATCCATTGTTAAATGGCGCCCATGACCCGAATGCGGATAAGCATGCATATGCATTGCTGGGTTAAAGTTTGCTTCTATGATGCCATATGTTCGGCTATTCTTGGTTCCTTTAATCGATTTATCTGGAACAATCAAATCAATACCACATATTTTCGCACCTAGTGCTTGAACCGCTTCAATAGCAATCCGTTTATAACTTTCATCAAAGTTATCCGTTACATCGATCGAATCGCCACCAGTGCTGATATTGGAATTCTCCCGCAAATAAACGATCTGATCTTTATCAGGAACCGATGTCGTCAATAGATTTTGCTCTTTTAACATCAACCGTTCAACATCACCTAATTGAATCAATTCCAGCGGTGAACGGTGGTGAGTTCCTCTCAAGGGATCAAGATTCTTTTCTGCTACTAACGCTTCAACAGAACGAATGCCGTCTCCCACAACATTAGCTGGTACACGCAGCATAATTGCTCGCACTTGATCATCTAAAACAAAAAATCGATACTCAGTTCCTGGCAAGAATTCTTCGATCAAAACAGCAGAATCTTCTTTAAATGCTAATTTCAATGCTTCTGTATAATCTGCCAAGGAAGCTCCTTCTTTAAAAATTGTGATTCCCAGTCCATAATTTGTTGTTTTTGGTTTGATTACAAACGCTTTTTCAGAATATTTGATATAAGCTTGTTCTGCCCTTTCGATCGTATCAAACTCATCTCCATCTGGTACGTTAAACCCAGCTTGTGCCAAAACCTTTTTGGTAACAGTCTTGTTCTCCATGATCAATGGTACGATATAACTATCTTTACTAGTCATATTGGCATTTTTGACGTACTCGACATGGTCGTTGTGTTTGAGTTTCAAAAATTGCTCTGCTTCATCTAACAGTTCAACTTCCACACCTTTTTGAATGATATCAAATAAAAACAACTGCGTGGATAACTCCATATTTCTGAACCCAGCTAATTGATACGGACGTTCAAAAGCCATTCCTTGATATTCTTTTCCAAAAATAATACCCAATTCCTGATTTGAGTTACTTTCAATGATCGTCCACATTTTTCCAGCAATCGTTAAATCAGGTGTTCTTAGTTGCGCTCGGTGAACTTCTAATGATTTCTTCGCTCTAAATAAACCTAAAGCTTCGATCATTTCATCCATTTCAGCAAATATCCGATCCCCTTCTGCTAAAAGCTTTACTTGCGCAAAAGGATGGCCTAAAGCAACTTGCTCATTTAAGAAATCGCCTGTTGCAACCCAATCATTCGGTGCTTCTTTTTCATCTGTCCACAATAAATACAACATAAACAAATGAATAAATTCAAGTGACTCTTCATCCACCCCTAATGGCGCAAATGGGTTTAAATCCAGATTTCTAAGTTCAATATAGCGGACGCCAGTTTTAGGCAAATCAGCCATTTGTTTGCCCCCACGTAATCGAACCGCAGAGTAAAACTCTTTTTCTTCTGATAAGATACCATTTTCAACCATTCGGTGAATGTCATTAATATACTGTTGTAAAGATTCATAAGATACTTTGACATTTTCATTGTTTTTATAGCCAAACGAACTGTTGCGTAGACTTCTGACAGGCTCTTTCGGTCGCTCTTCTCTTTCAGTAAAGTAGCCTGATTCACTGACAGGAGATGCGCCGAATAGATACGTAATCAACCAGCGATAACGTAAATAGTTACGTGAGACTTTCATATATAAAATATTTTTAAATTCTTCAATCGTTTCGTATTCTGCTTGTTCAGAAAAAAGCTGTTGAACTAATGTAATATCATATTCAAAATTAAAATGAATCCCACTAACCATTTGCTTACGTTTGCCATATTCTCTTGCTAAGTAGCGACGATAAAGAATACCTTCAAACTGATCAAGCTTGGCTATTTTAATGTCTTCATCTTTAAGTGGCAATTTTGGCGGCATACTTAACGGCCAAAGCATTTCATGTTTATTCATCGAACGTATTGCTACATCATGAATTGCCGCAAGATAGCGGAGCATTTCATTGATCGAGTTCGCCACTGGCGTGATCAATTCCATCTGTGTTTCACTAAAATCTGTTTGAATGTATGGATGATAAGATCGATTTCCTAAAACTTCCGGATGATCTGTCGTCGCTAGTTGACCATCAAATGTCGTGCGTTGACTTTCTTTTTCTAATCCAAATCGTGCAGCCATGACATATGGACGCACACTTTTTTGCTGTAACAACTCTTTAAATTTCATACTGTCGCCTTTCTTCCCGTTATTATTCCATTACTCATCATTATATAGAAAAAGAGAAGCAAAAAGAATATTTTAGCTTAAATTTTGTTAAAAAGGTAATAAAATTCCTTAATTGGTTAAAAAAACGAGTTTTTTTTGAGCCCTTTTTTCCGATATAGCATATGCTTTTACGTTTCTTCACTTCATTGTATACTAGAAAGAAAAATCGTTAAAACAAGGAGAAATTAATGAATACTAAAGCTTTGATAGTCATCGATCTCCAAAATGGTCTAGAAAATTCGGGTACTGGTTTATTTCATCTGACTGATTTATTGACAGGGGTCAACCAACGTATTGCAGATTACCGAAAAAATCACCAGCCAATTATTTTTATTCAACACGAAGATACCGAACTTGTTCCTGAAAGTTATGATTGGCAACTATTTGAGCAACTAGATGCTAGAGATTGTGACTTTTATGTCGGGAAAACTCATGCCAATTCTTTTTTTCAAACGAAGTTAACAGCCCTCTTAGCTGAGCTAGCTGTCACCGAACTTGAATTTTGTGGTGCTCAAACAGAATATTGCGTTGATACCACAGTTCGTATGGCTCACGGTTTAGGGTACACTTGTTTCATGAAACGAGGACTCAGTACTACACTAAACAATGATTTATTAGGCGCTCAAACGATTATCAAACACCATGAAAATTTATGGGATCAACGATTTTTAACTTTTATTTGATTAAATAGCACTCGTTTTTCTATTCTCTCTAATTTTACCATACTCATCGACTAAAAAATTAAAATTATCTCATGATATCTTCTAGTCATTCATGATAGTATAACTAGGGGATATTTGTTGAACTTTTTATTTTTTGCTCTTATTTTCCGTTCAAAAAGGAAATACACCCCTATTCTACGAAAATGGAGGAACATTTTACATGAAATTTACGAAAAGACAAATCCAAGATACGTTATACGTAACGATTGGTTCTTTTATTTTAGCAGTATCGATCAATTCGATTTTACTGCCAAATAAAATTGTAGCAGGTGGTGCCAATGGGATCAGTGTAGTGATCAATTATCTGTTTGGAATCAATCCGGCTTTAGTTTTATATGCGATTAATTTGCCTTTATTAATTGTTTGCTTTTTACTCTTAGGGAAAGAAGTTGGAATCAAAACAATTTATGGAAGCTTGATTTATCCGTTTTTTGTAGGTATCACCACTCATTTGCCTGTGCTAACTCATAATATTTTTCTAGCGACGATCTTCGGGGGGATCCTAACAGGTATTGGTTTGGGTCTAGAATTTAGAGGGAATGCTTCAACTGGCGGTACGGCTATTATTTCACAAGTCGTGAATAAGTACTTTAAAGTTTCGTTAGGTGTCTCAATTTTATTTGTAGATGGATTAGTCATTTTATCGGCTCTATTCGTTTTCAATACTGACACAGTGCTATTCTCACTGATTTGTTTATACCTTATTGGACGTGTAGTGGATATGGTTCAAGTTGGCTTTGTTCGTTCGAAAAATGTGTTGATTATTTCACCAAAATTTGCAGAAATCAAAGAAAAAATCTTAGTTGATATGGATAAAGGCTTGACAATGATCCCAATCGAAGGTGGGTATCAAAAAAATCCAAGTATGCTGATGATGACGGTTATTAGCGAAAAAGACTTTGCTAAGATCAAAGAAAATGTCATGGCCATCGATGAAGAAGCATTTATTGTTTCGATGAATGCAAGCGAAGTTTTTGGTCGAGGTTTTAGTTTAAAGAAAATAGCAGAAGATTATGGAATTGAAGCGAATAATTTATAATCAGAAAAGCAAAGCGTTTCACTCTCTTGAAAGTAGGATAAAATACACCCCTTTCAGCCGCAAAACTACAGAGTGGGCAACATATTAAATTACGCTATTTTTCACAGATTCCACTATTCTTCTTGTCACTTGTATTCAAAAAAGCATAGTAAGACTGTTGTGTTTCCAACGGCCTTGCTATGCTTTTTTTATCAATTTCTATACTATACGTTCTCTTAATTATTACAATTCAAACTAATCGCTTCACCATTATCAATCAAATGCTCCGCATGTGTTTCTCCCCAAGAACAAAGCAAATCAAGAATTTCGCCTAAAGATTCACCGTAATCACTTAGACTATATTCAACTTTTGGCGGAATTTGGTTATAGGACTTTCGATCAACAATATTATCTTGTTCTAATTCACGTAATTGCTGCGTCAACATTTTTTGGGAGATATTGGGTATCGCTCTAAGTAGTTCACTTGTGCGCATGACTTGATGTCTTAAGTTACAAAGAATGATCGGTTTCCATTTGCCACCAATCACATCCATCGTAACTTCCACACCTATATTGTACTTTTTTTTGACTGATGTTGGGACTGATTCCATACACGTCACATCCTTTCATGATTCATTTAACCAAAAAAAGCCTGAAAAATCAATTAATTACTTTTTGGTATGTATAGAACTTTAAAGTACGTACTATTCATTTAGACTAGCAGCTGTTACGATAGATTTACTTTAAAAGTGAAAGGAAGATAACCGATGATTCGTTCATTAACAGACAAAATATTATTAAACAATAAAGTTGAAATGCCAGGCTTTGGTTTAGGTGTATTTCAAGTAAGTAATGAAAATACTGTTTTATCCGTGCAAAAAGCAATTGAGGCAGGCTACGTCAGTATCGATACTGCACAAATTTATGGAAATGAAGCTGGTGTCGGAGAAGGAATCAAGCGTGGTCTAACCTTGACTGGGAAAAAACGTGAAGAGCTGTTTATCACAAGTAAAGTTTGGAATCATGGGTTAAACTATGATCAAACGATTACGGCCTTTAACGACAGTTTAGCAACATTAGGTTTGGATTATTTAGATCTTTATTTGATCCACTGGCCTGGAGACAATGAATTTTTAGAACCTTGGGCAGCATTGGAAGATTTGTATCTTAGCGGAAAAATCAAAGCGATCGGCGTTAGTAACTTTGAAGTCCATCATCTAAAAACACTTCTTGATACAGCAAAAATCACTCCTGTAATCAATCAAGTGGAGCTTCATCCCCGAATGGCGCAAAAAGAAATTCGAGCATTTGGAAAAGAAAAAGGAATCATCACTGAAGCCTGGTCACCTTTGATGCAAGGGCAACTATTAGAAGACGAAACGATTTTAAAAATTGCCGCAAAACACAACAAATCGGCCGCTCAAATTATTTTAAGGTGGCATATTCAAAACGATATTATCGTTATTCCAAAATCGGTTAAAGAATCACGTATCAGAAGTAATGCAGAAATTTTTGACTTTGAACTATCAACAGAAGATTTAGCTGTGATCAATCAACTAGATGATGGTACACGAGTTGGTCCTAATCCAGATACATTCTTTTTTAAATAAAATTTAGTGAGGAGATATCGTCATGGAAATGAATATCAAAGGAAAAACTGCATTAATCACCGGCTCAACAAAGGGGATTGGCAAAGCGATTGCGAGTGAATTAGCCAAAGAAGGTGTCAATGTTTTGATTAATGGCCGTAACGAAAAAGAAGTTACAGCGTTAGTCGACGAACTAAAAGACCGCTTTCCAAAAACGAATCCACAATCTGCTTCTGGAGATATCGTTGTCTCAGAAGATCGCCAACGCTTATTTAACAAATTTCCTCATATTGATATTCTAGTGAATAACATGGGGATTTTTCAACCAATGGCTTATGAAGATATTGACGATGATACTTGGGAAAGATTCTTTCGGATAAATGTACTTGCTGCCAATTCTCTCGTTAAATTTTATCTCCCTAAAATGTTAAACGAAAACTTCGGCAGAATCATTTTTATTGCTAGTGAAGAGGCGGTCATGCCTTCTGGAGAAATGCCACAGTATAGTATGACAAAAACCATGCAGCTTTCTTTAGCGAAAAGCTTGTCTAAGTTAACCAAAGGAACACAAGTAACCGTTAATACAATCATGCCAGGCTCTACAATGACTGAAGGCGTGCGTGATATGATCGAAAAAATGTATCCTGATTCAACATTGACCTTAGCAGAAAAAGAAAAATTATTTATGGCAAACAACCGTCCCTTATCTCAGATCCAACGCTTGATCGATCCTAGTGAAATCGGACGTTTAACTGCGTTTATCAGCAGTCCCTATGCTTCAGCGTTCAGCGGTGCCGCACTTCGGATGGATGGCGGTATGGTTCCAACAATATTTTAGCGAATAAAAAAACCTTTTGGATGCCTACTTAATGTAGTCACTCAAAAGGTTTTTGTTGTTCCTTTAATCTTCGACTTTCAGTAAGCCTTTAAACAATCCAATTGCAAAATCATTTGCATCAAACGGTTCTAAATCATCAATTCCTTCACCTAATCCAACTAACTTAACTGGTAAATGCAGCTCATTACGAATCGCTAAGACGATTCCGCCTTTTGCTGTACCATCCAATTTTGTTAAGACTAAGCCTGTGACATCGGTCGTTTCTTTAAATTGTTTTGCTTGTGACATTGCGTTTTGCCCAGTCGTTGCATCTACTACAAGCAACACTTCATGAGGCGCATCCGGCAATTCACGCTGAATCACACGTTTGATTTTTTCTAATTCGTTCATCAAATTAACTTTGTTTTGTAAGCGTCCTGCTGTATCTACAAGTAAGATATCTGCATTCTCCGTTTTTGCACGTTCTACGGCATCAAAGACGACTGCTGCTGGATCGCCACCGGCATTGCCTCGAACAACTTCTACACCGGCACGTTCGCCCCAGACAACTAATTGATCGATAGCCCCTGCTCTAAACGTATCAGCAGCTGCCATTAAGACTTTTTTTCCGTCTTGTTTGAATTCATGGGCTAGTTTGCCGATACTAGTTGTTTTACCAACACCATTAACACCGACAAATAACATAACAGTTAAGCCATTTGGTTGAATATTCAAGGCATTATTTTCTTCGATACCTTCTGCTTCGTACAAATCAACCATTTTTTCAATGATCGTATTTTGAACCGCAGCTGGTTTTTTCACGTTACGTAATTTTACTTCTTGACGAAGGGATTCTGTAATTTTTATGGCTGTATCAAAACCAACGTCAGCGCCGATCAAGGTCTCTTCTAATTCTTCAAAAAAGTCTTCATCAACTGAACGGAAATTAGCGAATAATTCATTCAACCGTTCGCCAAAGGTTTTACGGGTTTTTTCTAAGCCTTTTTCATACTTATCTTGTACGATGATTTCTTCTGCTTGTTCCTCAATGATTTCAGGATCAACAAGCTCTTCCGCTTGTGTCACAGGGTTCACCGTAATAAGAGGGTCGATTTCCGTTTCTGATTCTGCTTCTATAGCTTCAAGAGAATCATCTTGTGCTTGTTCCGTCACTTCTTGTTCTACTTGTTGCTCTTCTAAAACACCATCTTCTTCCACAGCTTCTGTCTGTGTTTCGTCTGTTTCGATTTCAGCTGGCTGTGCTTCTTTTTCATTCATAAACGCCTTTTTTATTTTATCGAAAAATCCCATTTATATTCCTCCTTTCAATGGTTCTAACACAAATTTTTCAACGGCTTGTGCGACGCCGTCATTATCGTTTGTATCTGTGATTACATCTGCCAAATCTTTCACTCTAGCAACAGCATTTTCCATCGCTACGCCAAGTCCTGCATATTCGATCATCGGTAAATCATTTTCTTCATCACCGACCGTCATGATTTCTTCTTGATTAATGTCTAAATCTCTAGCTAATAAAGAAATTCCATAGGCTTTCGTGATTCCTTTTGGCATAAATTCTAGTAGATTACTTCTCGTTTTGATGATTTCATAACGATCATAAAATGGACTAGGAATCTTTTTAATTTGCTCATCTAGATACGTTTGTTCCACTGCAATGACTGCTTTATTGTAAATTCTATCAGCTGTCAGTTGGTCTAATTCATAAGACTCATATGTCAGTAATGTATTTAGTTGGCTATATAACGATTCATAATTCTGCGTCGTTGGCAGTTGCAACACTAGCCCGTCAGACAGAATATCCAAAGGTACATTCAACGCTGCAGCTAATTCAAACAAATCATGAACATTTTCTAAAGGCATGGATGCTTTTTCAATGATTTCGCCAGTATCGTTTTTTTGAACCAATCCACCATTAAAGGTAATACTGTAATCACCGTTGTCTCGCAAATTCAAAGCGTCTAAATAAATACCGATCGCTGCTAACGGACGACCTGTACAAATGACGATTTTAACACCTGCAGCTTTCGCTTTGGCCAAGGCTTGTTTATTTCTTTCAGAAATTTCTTTTTTACTATTTAAAAGTGTGCCATCTAAATCAATAGCGACTAATTTAATCAATCTGTCTTGTCCCCCAATCCTATATAATTAAGTTTCAGCAACAATTGCGCCGCCTTCTTTCACTTCTTCCAAACGAACAGAAACAATTTTCGAAACACCTGATTCTTGCATCGTTACACCATACAACACATCAGCGGCTTCCATCGTTCCTTTACGGTGCGTTACAACAATAAATTGCGTATCGTCTTCAAATTCACTTAAATAATGACCAAAACGCGAAACATTGGCATCATCTAACGCGGCTTCAACTTCATCCAAAACACAGAATGGTACTGGTCTAACACGGATGATAGAGAACAATAACGCAATCGCTGTTAACGCCCGTTCACCACCGGAGAGTAAGCTTAGATTTTGTAATTTTTTACCTGGAGGTTGTGCTTCAATTTCTACCCCAGTATTCAATAAATCTTCTGGATTCGTCAAAATCAGCTCTGCTCGACCACCGCCAAACATATTTGGGAACACCACTTTAAATTGTGCACGAATCGCTTCAAAGACTTCACTAAAGCGCGCTTTGACTTCTTCATCCATTTCACCCATCGTTTCGAACAACTGCTCTTTAGCATCTAACAAGTCATCACGTTGAGACACTAAAAACTCATGACGTTCATTGACTTGCTCGTATTGTTCGATCGCATTGAGATTGACTGGACCTAGGCGTTCGATATCACGTTTCAAGCGTTTGACTTCGATTTTGGCCTGCTCTTTATCAATTGTTAATTCATAATCTTCATTCGCACGTTCAAAGGTCAAACTGTATTCTTCTTGTAAGTATTGTAAAGAGTTATCTAGTTTGATTTCTGAACGGTTTTTCTCAACTTCGATCTTGGTTTGTTCTGTCAATAGATGTTGTTGCTGTTTATTTTCTTCTGCTAAACCTGTATCGATCTGATCAACTTGCTCTTGTAATTGTTGACGAGCAGTTTTAGCTTCTTGAATACTTGTTTGCAGCTGGTCTTTTTTCTCTGCTAGTTGTTCTAACTGAACCGCTAAGCTTTCTTCTGTGACCAAGTGATCCGTTGAATTATCATTTAATTGTTGTAATTGTTGACGTAAAGCTGTTTCTCTTGCTAAGAATTCATCTAACTGCGTTTGTTTTTCTGCTACTTGCTCCGTTAGATGAGCCAATTGTTCCGTTACCACAGCTTGATCTGCTTGCACTTGATTGAAACGTTCAAAGGCTTCTGCCCGCAAGGTTTCCATTTGACTAGCTTCTTGATCCACTTGCTTCATTTCCTGATCTAAACGGTCCTTTGTTTGATTCAGCTCTTGTTGCTGTAACGTTAGTTCTTCTTTTCTTGTTTGATATTCCGTTAAAAATTGATGCAATTCACGGGCTTCAAATTCAAACAAACGCTGTTCTTTCGTTAAACGTGTAATCGTTTCTTCTTGATTCGCTAGTTTATTTTGTAATTCTTGCTGCTTCAAGCGGCTTATTTCGCCAGTTGAACGTAGCTGTTCTAATGTTTCATTGAGCTGTTTGACTTCTTCAGTTAACTGCTGCACTTCTTTTTCATGGGCTGTCAATTGTTTTTCAACACGTTCCATTTGTTCCGTCAACGTTTGAAGTTCTTGGGTTTGAGAGAATAAGCTACCTTGATTGCCTCGCTTATTAGAACCACCGGTCATCGAACCACCTGAATTCATAACATCGCCATCTAAAGACACAACACGGTACTGATAATTTACAGCTTTCGCTAATTGATTGGCGCTCTCTAAACTTTCTGCTAACAATGTTACACCTAAAAGGTTTTGAATCACATTGCTGACTTCATCTGAAAAGTGAACCAATTCACTGGCAATCCCTAGAAATCCTGAAATATTGCTGACACGATCGCGTACTGCACTAGAAACCATTCTTGGTTTGATTGTCGTTAGCGGTAGAAAAGTTGCACGACCGCTATGCTGTTGCTTTAGAAAAGTAATACCGGCACGTCCATCTTTTTCAGTTTCCACCACCACATGTTGAGCGGCTCCACCAAGAGCTGTTTCGATTGCTAACGTGTAATCTTTTGGTACATCGATCAATTCAGCAACGGCACCGACAATTCCAGTTAATTGATCTTTATGTTTTAAAACTGCTCGAACGCCTTGATAAAATCCTGAATAATTTTCTTGGATTTCTTGTAAGCTTTTTTGACGGGCTTTGGCTTGTTGCACCTGATTCATCGCCTGGTACATTTGCTTTTGTTTCACAGCTAATTGCCCTTGCTTTTGGTCCAACTGATGTTTTAATTGCGTATATTGTTCTCTTTGGTCGGTCAATGCCTGGTCGGATGCTGATAGATTTGCTTCTAGTTCTTCTTTTTCAGCTAAAGCATCCGTCATTTGTTTTTCTAACGCTTCATGCTTTTGAATAGATTGCTGATTTTTAGCCGTTTCTTGTTGATACTGACGTTCTAAATATTTTAGATCGTTGGTCGTATTGGCTTGTTCTTGCATGACTTCAACGTATTGGCTACGTAATTCTTCTAGTAATTCTTTTGACGATTTGCTGTATTTTTCGACTTCTAGTTCTGAGGCTTTGATTGCATCAACTAATGATTCACGTTGGGCTTTTTTCTCAGCTACTTTTACTTGTAAGTCTTGAACTTCTTCACGATAACGAGTGATTTTCTCCGCATTTTCTTGTAAGGACTGCTGATATTCACTGGTTGTTTGCATCGTATGTTTTGAGCGTTCGACTAGGACGTTTTTTTGTCCTTCCGTTTGCTTCAATGCTTCTGTGATTTGTAGAAGTTGTTGTTGTTCCGTTTCGATTTGTTCATCCAGTTTATTGCGTTTGCCACGCAATTGGAATAGTTCATCTTCTGAATCTCGGATTTTTTTGCTAGCAATCTGTAACTTTTCTTCGATGCCTGCAAGTTCCGCTGTCTTGATTTCCCAAACTTCTTTTGCTGCTTCGATTTCTGTTACTGTTAAGCTAACATCGATTTCCGTTAAGCTCTCTTTAAGTTTCAAAAACTCCTTGGCCGCTTCGCTTTGTGCAGCTAGAGGAGTCAGTTGATCTTCCAATTCATAGATGATATCTTGCACACGACTTAAATTATCTTCTGTTTCAAATAGTTTTTGCTCTGCTTTTTTCTTACGTTGTTTGTATTTCAAGACGCCGGCTGCTTCTTCAAAAATACCACGACGATCTTCTGGCTTACTGTTAAAAATCGCTTCAACTTTCCCTTGAGAAATAATGGAAAAGGATTCTTTTCCTAATCCAGAATCCATAAATAAATCGTGAATATCTTTCAATCGGCAAGCTTGTTTGTTGATATAAAAGTCACTTTCACCTGTTCTGCGATAGCGACGCGTCACACTGATTTCCGTAAAATCTAGCGGTAAAAAGTGGTCACTATTATCTAAGACAACCGTTACTTCTGCAATATTTAATGCTTTACGGCCTTCAGAACCCGCAAAAATAATATCCGGCATCTTACCGCCGCGAAGACTTTTAGCAGACTGCTCGCCTAAGACCCAGCGAATCGCTTCGGTGATATTACTTTTTCCACTGCCGTTAGGTCCAACGACAGCCGTAACACCATTTTCAAACTCTATAACGGTTCGATCCGCAAAGGATTTAAATCCTGCGATCTCAATTCGTTTTAAATACACGAATAAAACGGCTCCTTCCAAGCTTACTCAGGATTTTGTTTCAGCGCTCGTTCAGCGGCATCCTGTTCTGCTAATTTCTTCGACTTACCTTGACCTGTCCCGATCATTTTTTCATTAACATAAACTTCTACAAAAAAGATTCGGTCATGGGCTGGTCCTTCTTCATTGACTAAACGGTATTCAATGGTAACGTCACCTTGACGTTGTAGGACTTCTTGTAAATGTGTTTTATGATCCATCTCATGTGAAAAAGCACCGGCATCGATTTTAGGGAAAATAACTTCTGCAATAAATTTCTTGACTGCATCGACTTTTTGATCTAGGAACAAAGCACCTAAAAATGCTTCGAATAAATCACAAAGTAATGCTGGACGTGTCCGTCCACCAGAATTTTCTTCTCCTTTGCCTAAAAGAATATATTGGTCGAAATGACATTCTTTCGCAAATTTGGATAAACTATCTTCACGAACGATTGCCGCCCGCATTTTCGTCAGTTTGCCTTCTGGCATTTCTGGGAATTGTTTATACAAATATTGAGAAACCAATAACTCTAAAACGGCATCTCCTAAAAATTCTAATCGTTCATTGTCTGATAGTTTTAAGTATCGATGCTCATTCACATAGGATGAATGGGTAAAAGCTTGTTCTAATAGGTTGACATCATGGAAAACAATGCCGTAACGTTCTTTTAATTCTGTAGTTAACTGATTGTCCATTTGCTACATTCCTTTAAGTTTATTTACAACCTTCTCTATTATACTTTTTTTTGCGGGATTTTTAAATGGTTAGGGAGGAATTGCGCTAAAAACACTGCTGAATTCATGGTTTTTGAAGAATTTCCTAATGATTTTAGTGTGTTTTTATCATAAACCAAGAATTTCCTCGCGTTTATTCACTTTAAAATGATAAAAAGCGTTCAAGATCGTCACAAAATCTTGATACGCTTTTGATTTAATTGGCTTCATTAAAGAATCGTTTGATTTCAACTGCTGCCGCTTCTGGTGAATCTGACGCATGGATAATATTTTCATAACTATTAGCGCCATAATCGCCTCGAATCGTTCCAGGTTCAGCTTCTAAACAATTCGTTGCTCCGATCATTTTACGAACGGTTTTAATGACGCTGGTTCCTTCTAAAACAAGATAAACAACTTCTGACGACGTCATATAAGTGATCATATCTTCGAAGAAATCGAATTTTTTGACGTGTGCATAATGTTCTTCTGCTACATTGCGAGACATTGTTGCTACTTTTAATTGAGTAAGCTTTAATTGCTTTTTCTCAAATCGCTGTAGGATTTCTCCAACTAATTTACGTGAAACGCCATCTGGCTTGATGATAACGAGTGTTTTTTCCATATGATCTCTCTCCTTGTTTAGGTTTCTTATGACGCAAGAATGGAAGCGCTTAACAAGAAGATTATCATTCTTAGAAATTTCTGTCTAGTGTAGAAGTGACAAAAAAAGTTGGTTCTTTGTGATTGTTAGATAGTCTTGAGAAACTGATTGGATATCTAAGCGTAAATAAAGATAAGTAGCTATGAATAATTCACCTGAAATGGTAGAAAAAAAGGTAGTCCAAATACCATAATTTGGCATGTATACTACCTTTTTTCTCTATAGATTTATATTATTTTACACACTAATATAAATATTCTTATTAAGGCTCGTCTTACTGAGCTCTGTATATTACACTTCTCTTTTTAATTTGTTAAATATTTTTCTGCATATTCTTTGTAACTTGGCTGTTTTTTAGTATTCATAGCATAAACTAGAGTGCCATCTAGATAATCATCACTATCTATTTTCAAAAATAACGCTAAGTCGGTATTTCCTTTTTCTGGGAATATTATAGAATATTTTTCATTATCAATCGTTAGACCATAATATTTAACGCCATTTGCTGTTCCTACGGCATTTTGTTTGTAATCCATTTTGTCAGTATCTTTGTTATTTGAAATGGTTATTTCTTTATCTTTAATTTCAATGGAATACACATTATCCGTCGCATCTTCAGCCTTCCAAGTTTTCTGAATCTCTTTTGATCCTGAGCACCCCACCATAATAATCAGAGTTATGCAAACTAAAAGAAAAATTTTGTACTTCTTTTTCATATTAATACCTTCCTTCTATAAATTGGGGATTGTACTTACTTTTTAATTCTTTGTTTATCGTATACTTATAATTAATCTCTTTGGATTTGTACGCAACTTCATTTGGTGAATAGTACGCATTATCATAATAGACTGCAAAGAGGAATGCCAACATTTGATAATGCTTATTTAATGTATTTATTGTATAGGTGCTCTTGTTATCGTAGGATACATTGTCTTTTTCAATCAGACCTACTTGAATATCGTTAGCATCATACATTGGTATTTTTAAACCTTTTTTACCTAGTCCTACCGCGTAGAAATAATACGTTTCATCGTTGTAATTTAATTCAAAAAAAGTATAGCCAAATAACCATTTTGTTCTTCTTTCACACAAAGAACCCACCCAAACATTGTTTTCGTTAAATAGTTGAAATGGTAGTAGTCTCACATTTTTAGTATAATCGAAACGGCTTAATGCATCTTTAATAATGGAAAATTGTAATTTAAAATTTTTATTTGCTATTGAGACATTAATCTGTCTTCTTAGATTTATTGGTATTTTAGTCGTTCCTATGATTTTATTTGCTTCTCTTAGTTCATATATTTTTCCAAAGTTGGCTTTTGTTTGAATAAGTCTATTCGTTATCATTGGGCTTCTCCTTTTGGCGTCTTCCTAGAGATACATTTCAAAATCAATGGATAAGTATCAGCTCTCATCATACTTACCTGCTTTTATTTGCTTTTTTAAAATTCTAAATGCTTTCTGTTGTGCAAATGGATGGGCTGAAAAATGTATACCACTTACAGAGAAACAAAGTAAAAATACACCTATAGTAGCTTTCAAAGAAATATTTTCAATGGTAGGTAAAATTGCTAAAAATATACTATAACCAAATATAAATATTAATTCTGTTATCGCTAAAATTCTTAGATTTGATAGATTGCTCAAGATTTTTTGGACATCTTTTTTTGTGAATTTCTTTTCAATATACTGACCTTTAGATCTATCTATCAAATAAACTGTTAACAGCTTACCCATAAGAAAACCTACACCAGAAATACAAAGTATATTTATATAGTTTGGAACTAAAGAAACAAGATTAAATTGTTTTGCAATCAATGGAATCAAAAACATTCCAATAAAGGCAGATATTCCCCATGTCTGAGATTTAGAATAACTACTTCCAGTTTTTTCAGTGAATGGACCAATAAATTCTTGAATAAATAATTCACGAGTGGACAAATCAAAATATATAGATTCATCCATACCTATCTTCAATAATGGTACGCATTTACTTTTCAATTAAGTACTCTCCTTATTCTTGATAATAACTACCTTCAACTTTTTTGGATATGTAATTGATTACCAACGATGCCAATGATTCCACTCACGTATTTGTTCCATCATATATCAAATTATTGTTTGATATCATTAACTAAAGTAGTTGTGATCCTTACTTATATCGAATTGATTATTTTTCTTTTTTCTTTTTAAAAGCTAGATAGTAAAATAGGGCTGGAAATACTATTAAGCTTACAAGACTTCCTGCACCATAAGAATCAGATAGATCCATTCCTTTTAGCAATTGATTGATTGCTGCCAATGTTAATAATACTGCTACTACTAATGCCCATTTTCGTTGTACCTTTTTTTCATTCATTTTTTAGTCTCTCCTTTTTTTTGGATTAATAATTCTTTGAACTGTTTACCCATTTTGGCAACCTGATCAAATATATCCTCATCAGAATCAATTATTGCATTGAACCCAATAACATTATTTAAGCTAAGTTGTTTTGTCTTTAGCTTCATTTTTCATTCCTCCGTTTTTTATTCTTTACTTTTTTTATCATCCACTGTATAAAAATTACCGCAAATCCAACTAAAATTATACTTACAATAACTCCGAATATATTTTTTGTTGTTCTAGATAGAATATATTTCTCATCTATTTGCACCATAAATATTATTATAAAAAAACTTATTAAAACATATGTTGATTTTTTTTTAAGTATTGAAAGCAATCTTTTTTTGAAGGAAAAGGATTTCCGTTCTCTATTTTCTTCCCAGTAATCTTTATCCACAATTTTCAAATAAATTAGGTAGCTAATCTCTACAAGCAGTCTTGGAAAGACTAGTACAAAAATCAAGCCAAGTATGAGCCCTAAAACAAATAAAGAATTCGTAAAGATTATTCCAACCACGCTAACTATTCCAAAAATAATCCAAATTGAACTAGAGCTAAATACTTTTGAAAAAGCAACATAATTAGCAACAGCTCTTTGTTCAGAAAAACCTCTACTTATTTCCTTTTTGATCCAAAAAATAGTATAGCAAGTAGTTAATAGGACAACTACTCCAATTATAATCAAATACATAGTTGAATAGGTTGCGTTAAAATCAGCAATATTTGATTTATAGCCAGTCGATTTTCCGTTACTAATCATAAACGAGAGTGATACCAAAATAACTAATTCAGCTAATAAAGTGAAAAATAGTAATATAGAAGTCAATATCTGATGCTTGTATATACTTTTTTGAGGAACTAGAAAAAGTGATAAGTTCAGTAAAATAGCATAAACTACATAAAATTTCAACGTTCCATATAATAGCGTACTTATTATGTTGTGATACCAGGAATGAATTTCCACTCCTGATATTAATCCTATAATTGATAGAACAAATAAACATATTGATTGGATACGCAACATTCCCACTGAACCTCTGGTATTCGCTAAAGAAATAAAGTACTTTTTATTTAATGATTCTGGACTGTTTTTATTTTCTATCGTACTTATCCCTCACTTTTTTTATAATCCACATTATGAAAGCTACCACAAAAAAGAGTAGGATCGCCATGAGAACATATGAAAATGTAATCTGAAGGCCTTTAGGCACCTTGTATCTGTCTTCTATCTCCACCATAGCAATAATCAGTAAAACACCTAAAATCACATATGTGGATGTCTTTTTTAAACGTTTTTTTAGAACTTCTTTCCATGGTTTTTCTGGCTCATCAATATAATTGACCCAATATTCTTTGTCTGTATTTAGTAGAAATGCAGAGTAGGCAAGCTCTATTGTTAATCTAGAAAAAGCAGCGCCTAAAAACATACCAAAGACCAAGCCAAAGACCCTCGCTAAATTCCCTGTTAAAAAGGCTCCTATCATTGAAAAACCAAAGATTATCCATAGTGATTTTGACTCGTAAACCTTAGCTCGTGCAAAATAGTTAGCAGTTGTACGGGTCTCTGAAAACCCAATTTTTAATTGTTTTTTTAACCAATAAAAATTATAAAAAAGAGAACCTAGATATGTTAATCCGAATAGTAACAGAACAATAATTGAAAACTCAGACTCATACCAAATTTCGTTTGGTTTATCCCATTGCGTTATCATATAAAACATAAACATTAAAATTGACGTAAGTAAAACTGAAAAAAATATTAACCAAATGCTCGCAAAACCTTGATGTCGGAACAAAAATTTTCTGGTAAACCTGAGTCTAACAGTTAAAAATGTTAACAACATAAAGATTGCTATAAATATAATAAAGATATTAACCTTACTTTGTAGCGGATTTATTCCATAACCTAAAATAGCAACATTCCATGTTATAGGTAAACAAAGAAAAGTAATGACTAAGCCCGCCCAGGATATGTATAGCGAACTAATACTTCCTCTAGTAACTACAAATGATTTAAAATATTCTTTGTTCATCTCTTCTGGCGATTTATTTTTCTCCACTAAATTAACCTCCGAATCCACCATTTGTAGTATAAAATAATGAAAATTTATACAGTTTTAACTTCCGCTCCTGTTAATAAAAAACTATATACATCAATACTAATTCCAACATCAGAATTTTCATCATAGAAATCTTTGAATTCAAAATACATACAGGGCAAACAGTCCTTTAATATTTTAACAAAAATTAGACTACCTATATCTTGTTAATTCTAAGAAATAAGTAGTCTAACTAACAGTATTTTTATTTGATTTCTACTTTTTCATACCTGTACTAATTTAAATAGGCGTTCTTTGATTACATTATCTAACCTATCTCTACAAATTTATGGACTACACATTCTATTCAGATATTTTTATTAAAATATCTGTAAATGTTTTACCGTCTATTTGATTTACAAAGTAAAATGGTGGACTTGCCAATTCAGCATCCATATCTACAATTTGCTCAACTAGCATTCTTATGCCTTCTGAAAATTGATCTTCACTGTCCCCTTCCACTCTTACACCTAGCATATTGATAATTTCATAGTAGGACTGGTATCGATACTCTTCGGGCAACTCGTACGATTTTTCTTCTTCTACAGGGATAAACACTTGCAAAAGCATATCTATAGGATCTTCTAAATCAGAATTAATAGCGTAGAAAAAATTACTCGTTGGCGTGTAACCACTCTGTACAACAGTCGTTATAAAGTCTTCAAATACCTTAGCAAAATCTTTTAAATCTACTTGATAATATCGGCTTACTACATTTTCAAAATGAATAGTTTGATTAAATCCCACTCTGATTTCTTTTTTTTCTTTTCTTTTGTTAAACATACGGAATCACCAAATCTACCCAGTATTCTTCATAAATCTTAGAGAACAATAGTATGAGACGGTCTTCATATGGAATAGAGTTTTCTTGTAAATAGCTTTTCATCTCTTCCAATTTAGTTTCGATGCCTTCATCAAAAGGAACACGACTTCTTAATACCTTTTTAATGTCTAACTCGGGTATCCATTTCCAATTTACGCCATCGTTTCCTTCACCTGAAACTTCTTCGTTTATTGGTAGATACACTTTAAATGTTTGTTCCTCATTCTCTATTTCGGTTGGTTTGAATTCTACCATCGTAGGTCCATTTTGAAACCGACCCTCACCATAATTATTTAATTCGACCGTGCTCACAATTTCAATAATATCTTGAATGTTTCCGACCATCTCTCTTGAAGCTAAATTCATCATCGTAAATCGTTGCTCATTCATTTTTTTTCTCCTTCTTTTTTCTTATTCACTATGTCTAATGAGTTTCCATATCTGTTCATATTTTTCTGTTCAAAATATGCACCTATTCTTGGGTATTGTTTCAATGTTCCAGATAAAAATAGCATTCCTATACCAATTAATCCTACTGAAAAATTTCCATATTTTTCTATCATAAATATAGAGAATATCATTACCAAGACAAAGGGAACTCCTACCATGATACCTATTACTTTATCTGACAACCTCTTACGACCATATCTATAAACTAGATGAACATATACCATAAAAAGAAGGGTTACCAAGATTGTTAGCATATAATAATATAGTAACTCTCCTATCGTTTGTTCAGCATACCCAATAAATGGAACTAAAAGAATTCCAAAATTGGCTAGTATCATTGTTATAAATAATAACCATAACCCAATCACTTCATTTTTTTTCTTTTTGAAAAAAATTTTTCCAATTAAAGCCATTAGCATTAGAGTCAAAAAAAATATTGCAAAGAATATAAGTCTTTTCTTTTGAATAGCTAACACTGGAAATATTTGTAGAAATAAACCTACTAAAAAAAATGTTCCGTAAGTTTTTATCATTGTATCAAAATTTTTCAATTGGAATGGTGCTACTTTATTTATTTGAACCACCCTCCTACTCCTTTAATTATTCCATTCACACCTTTTTTTAATCCTTTAGTTATACCAAGTTTTTTATCAATGAATTCCACACCCTTAACCGCAACGTAGCTTACAGCTACTGCACCTGCAGCTACAGCCAAAACAGGTGCAGATGCGCCTAATGCGGCAGTGGCAGCCGCAGCACCAGCGGTCGCTGCAACTGTAGCCGCAGTTGTTGTCACAGCTACTTTAGCAACATCAACAACAACACCACCTACTTGACTTGCAATAACTTGACCTCCTTTTAGACCATCCTCTTTTGCTAAATCATAACTATCTTTAATTCCTGTACCAACATCGATAACACCTGAAACAATATTCAAGCCAGGAATAACTCTTCCAAATCCTTTAGCTGTTTTCAAGTTTTTTGCATCTTTTACTATCGTGTTTAAACCAAATGATATTGGTTTTTTTACTGCAGATAATACATCAGATTTAATTGCGCCCCATGTAGCTTTAGCTATATCACCAAAGCGTCCTGATGTTCCTTTTGTTAACATTCCAGCATCACGAATTTTCGCTTCTTCTAGTATTTTCAAACCATCTTTCGTTAACTTCCCACCAGAAGATATCCGATTAAAATTTTTATGCTGTTTAACAAATTTACTAAATCCTGTAAATTCATCCAATCGCTTCGACATACCAGTGACAGTCGTTACAATCAAGGTTCCATCTGATAATCGACTTACACGCGCACCGTACCAAACACTTTTAAACGACTTATCTCCTGTTTTGATAAATTCTTTGTATAGTTTGTTCCACTCTTTTACTTCATCGTATTGTTTATCAAGTTCACTTTTCGCTTTTTCAGATTGTATTTTAGTAAACCAACTTTTATCCGTTCCTTTTGGCAATGAATAAGAACCGTCACTATTAACAACTGTTCCACTCAATACAAGCACACCTTGCATCGCAATACTTAACTCATTTAAGCTATTACTAAAAAGTCCATTCGTCTGACTCGAAAAATCATGTAACTTCTTAATTTTTTTCTGCACCTTGTCGATATCATCTTGCATGCTATTTGCCATGCGGTTCAATCGATTTTGCGCATGCTTTAACATATCTTTCAATCCTGGCACTGGATTCCCTGCCGCTAGATTTCCAGCGGTATTTGCTGAAGCTGCTAGAGCAGCTTTGGATGCTTTCAAAAGTTGCATCTGCATATTCAACTTATCTTCATCCAGAAAACCTTCACTTGAGATTGCTGCATTCGCTCCTGTATATTTTACTAAATCATTTTGTATACCGTCCATTGATGTGGTAACACGACTTATCGTTGGAAGGATTAATTCTGAAAATAATCCTTTTCCCGCATTATATGCCGCACCTGACAAGGTACGTCCATCCACGGCTGCAGTTAAGCGCTGACTTCCTGATCGTAAGTCACTCACGGTGCTTTTTGCCGTCGATAAATTGCTCGACATGGCACTCATCAATTTTGAAGAGTCTCCGCTTGAATAGACTAATCCCATGTTAATTCATTCCTTTCTTTCTGGATTTCTGTGCGTTCTTCGTTTAGCTCTTCAGCTGATTTTGTATACATTTCTGCTAATTCTTGCTTTTGCTCCTTGAAAAATTGTCCGAAATGCTTCTTTTTTCCATGAAGTTCTTCTTGCTCCCATCGAGCAGAAGAACTCCCTTCTTTTATTAATTCATCATTTAATTCTTGTAGTTGTCGGAAATTTCGAGTTAGTTCCGTCTCTAATGACTCAAATACTTCTTGAATCTGTCGTTTTTCACTATTCAAATCGTCAATTTGACGTTCTTTCTCAACAATTTTTTGCGTATACTCCGATCTTAACTTCTCATTTTTATCTTGTGCCATATGTTTTCCTCCCTACTTAAATCTCGTTTGACTATCACGAGAAGCAATAACTGCCGCAAGTTTAGGGAATTTATTGGCTTGTTCATTTACACAACTAACTAATTTCGATAAATCGGATAAAATCTGATTACTTACTTTAGCTCCCTGCTTCATACTAGAAATGTTACTTCTTCCCAAAGAACAGGTCTTTCCACTTTTAACAGAAACTTTGCTAATTCCAGCAACTGCATTTTGAGCCGCTCCTTCATTTGATGCGATCTTCCCCATACTCTCTCTCCTTACTCTCTAAATTTATAAAATGGATCTTCTTGTAATTGTTCTGCTTCATCTAAAATCGGTTCAGGTTCTTGAATCACTTCTGGCTCGGGTGCTTCTGGAACAACTATAGGACCGTTAGCCATTTTTACTAACAAATCCTCTAAAAATTCTTGATCATTTTGATCTGAATAACCTTCAAAAATAACCTCAGCAATTTGATCAGCACTGATCGTGAATACTTCTTGGCTTGGTACATCCCCAAATGGGTGGGGCGCAACTTTATATCTTGAAAAAATTGCGTCCATTTCATTTTTTGCAATGGCTCGAGCAACTACTACATAAAGTATTTGGTCATTTTCAGGTTCTTCTAATCGTAAAATACTCCCTAGAGGCAAAAAGGGCGTGCTCATTTCTTCTCTCATTCTCCTACCTCCATCGGTATAACAATATCTTCGAATAGATCATCCTTCAAACTATGAAGTACATTGCGAGGAACAACAACATTTTTTTGTGTGTACGGTAAATTCTCTATGAATAATTGATTTTGTAAACTACCGCCAAATAGGATTTGATACACACTTTCTTTCACCATATTCGTCAATCCACCATACGTATTTCCAACTTTTGTTAAGCTATCTATAAATACAAGTTGCAAGTGATCATTCCCACCATTTAAAAGAAAAGCGACTTCTTCTGGATTTAAGAAAAGTTTGTCTACTAATTCTGCAATGCCATTGATTATTACGATTCTTTGACTTGAATCATTTAACAACATCGCTTCTAAAGATTCTTTTAATTCATAGTTTTGTTGGGTAACCTTCATTCGATCAATATATGTCGACACATATGTTGCTTTTTCTTCCAATGTTCCTGCTGCATCAATTAAAATGATATCATTTTCTTCTTTCCACTCATTGATTTGTTGCATAATCCAAGGCATCATTAATCTAAATTGTTTATTCGATGAGGTAAATATTCCTAAACTCTTTCCTTGGAATATCGGAAATTTTTCTACTAATGAAGATAATTTATTTAATCCCAGATACAGATTATTGTTTTCTCTTTCTTTTACGAATGAAACAAAATTTTGAATGGTTAATTCTTCTGGAACCATCGGTATCTTCTCTGGACGTTCACCTGTCCAGTCTTGATCCATACGAGTCACTTCTTTTTCCAGATTTTCTAATACATCAGAACTATTCTCTCCTTCAATCGGAAGATAGAATTGCACTGATGTTGGCGTATCAAGCATCACTTGTCCTCGTCCATTAATTGCCTGAGCAGCAAGAGTCTCTCTACCCAATAATGTACTTAGTTCAGTTTCATCATTTAAGTATAACGCAATTTTAGTTGCAATGTTACTCATCATATTCATACGAATACTACCAGAGCGACTTGCCGTCATAATTAAATAGACTCCTAAGCTTGCACCATCTCTTAATAGTTGAAGTAACACTTCATCAATCTTATCTTTCCGATTGTCCTCTACACTCAATCCATCATACCCATCTAAGATATTAATAACAATCGGTAACTTCGATTGAGTTTTTGCTTCGTACTGTACAATACTTGCAACACCATTCTTTTTAAATGAACCTTTTCGTTCGGCAAGCAAGTCAGAGATTCTATCTAGCATTTTTTGTAATTTTTCATCCTCTTCTAGCGTGACGATATCTGCTACATGAGGTAAATCTTTTAATGGTAACAATCCATTATTCCCAAAATCCAGTAGATTAAATTGAACTTGTTCTGGTGTATTTTGACGTGCTAAATTCATAGTTAATGTTTGTAAAAGTGTCGATTTACCATAACCAGGACTTGAAAAAATAGCAGTATGACTTGCTTTTTCTAAATTGTAATGATAAACCTTCTGTGCTTGTTCAGATGGAATATCCAACAAGCCTAGCGGAATAGTTACATTTCTTTGTTTCGCTTCTTCGATAGTCGTTGTTGTTATTTGTTCACTAAGATTAGGTAACCACGGTTTATCAGGAATTGTGAACTCTGATTGTTCAAAAATTTGTCCTATTGTTTCAATCACCGCTTCTAATTGTGTTGGCAAATCACTCGTATCTTTTCCTTGTACGATATTCTCGTCTGGATCATAAAGTAGTTCTGTTTGACCTAAATCATTAATTTTAAAAATACGTTCATCTACAACTTCTTCCATAGTCTTATCAGGATCATAAAGAACACCTGCGTAACCACTTTGGAAAAGTTCATATACTTCATTTTCTCCAACCTTAAGATACCCTCGACCAGGATTAGTAATTTGTGCCGCATCTGGTGTTTTTAGAAGCTCATTAGAATCTTGAACACTAGCCATTTTCAGCGCAATTTTACTAGTACTGTTTGCTTCAATTTGATCATTAACCACACCTGATGGCTTCTGTGTAGCTAAGATTAAATGTACACCTAACGAACGACCAATTCGGGCAACAGACGTTAATTCATCTAAAAATTCTGGAACATTAGCCTTTAACTCTGCAAATTCATCTGAAACTAGGATTAGATGTGGTAATGGTTTTTCAGGATAAATGATATCTTCTTTTGGAGTATGTCTTTGTTTGTATAAACTCATGTAACCATTGATGTTGTTCACACCATATTTGGCAAACTCTCTTTGTCTCTTATTTAATTCTGCCTTGATACTCGCTAAAGCTCTGGCAGTTCCTGCGCCATCTAAATTTGTGATTGCTCCCATAAAATGAGGTAATTTATCTAAGGTATTGGCAATTCCGCCACCTTTCCAGTCAATAATCAGCATTCCAATATCTTCTGGTGAAAAATTGATTGCTAAACCAATTAAATAAGTTGTTAAAAATTCAGATTTCCCTGAACCAGTTGTTCCTCCAACTAATGCATGTGGTCCATGTGCTCGTTCATGTAGATCCCAATACACATAATCAGATTTTCCTCTCCAACCAATCAATGAGCGAATAGATTTGTTTGGTTCTGCCTCTAACCAACGGTTGTTAATCTGTAATTCTTCGATTCTTTTCACTTCATATTGCTCTAATAAATCTAAACTTTCAGGAACAGCATTTTTCTCCACTTCAACATGATGTAAATTCGCCAATCTCTGCAACGCTTCTTCAATCGGATAAGCCGTTGGTAAATGAGTCGGTACAAACGCTTGATTCACATATTCATTGTTTTGGTTGATCAAAATTGCCGCTTCACTACTTTGGTAATCAATCAACGTCGTCGTTGTCTCAGGCAACATCGGTAAGGCATCTTTCCCCCAAATCACGGTCACACCATACGGACTCATGTCTTCTGCTAAAAATTCATTTAGCCCATGTCCAGATAACCAGCTCTCTTCTAAAATAGAGAATACATAATGCGGCTGGAATCGAATCTTTTCATTGCTATTTTCTTTCAGTTCTTGTCTTCTTTTCGTTAAAATTTGGTAAAACGAGTTAAGCACCATATCCCGTGTTTGGGCATTGTGGATGATTCCTCTTAGATTCAAACTGCGAATCTTCAAATGAGGCAGCCAACGCCACGCATGCCAATTGACGTCATAGTCATTTTCTGGAACCAGCGTCACAAATTCAACATCTCGGTATGAATGCAGCATTGAAATTTGGAATAAGAGCGTTTGAATAGCTGTTCGTAATACTGGATAATTTCCGGCTAGCCCAACCGTTTGATCCATTAAAGGAATCACGATCGGTGCCGCTTCTAATTGTTGATACGGCCAAACGAGTTGTTTTTCTGCTAGCGAACTTAAATCACTTTCTTCATTTGCTTGATATTTTACAGAAAAACTTGATTTGATTTCGCCAGTCCCAACATGGATTTTCAGGAAATCTTCATTGGTGGTCATGCGTTCATAAATCCGTGCTTGGTAGTCTTTGGCCATCAAGGCAAGATCATTCATTGAAGGATACATATACGTCAGAGCGTGCTCTTGTTCTTGTTGTAAAAGAGAAATATCCCCTTTTTTCTGAATCAGGTATTGTCTATAAGAGCCTTCACTACGTTCATTTTTCTCTTTGGTTTCTTTCTTATTGGTAAAATAACTGGAAACAGAAAAACCTGCCGTTAATAAACTAGCGCCCCCCATGCTCAGCATCATGATCGGATTCCCGCCACTTAAAAAGCTTGTAGCACCACTTAAAACCACCATTCCTAAAGGAGGAACCAACGTTCTTAAGAGTTCATTTTTTCCTTCTTTTTCTTTCGGTGTCGGTGTCATTACTTCTACATCCATCTTCGGTTCTTTTAGATGGATGCGTGGGCTTCGTCTGAATAATGGAAATTCTGATGGGTATTCAGGTTGGTAGCTTTGTTCAATGATTTCAAATGGATTTAATTTAAAGTCAGTACCTAAATTTGTGAGCTTCAGCTGATTTTCTCGTACTTCTATAATCAGTTTATCAATCACTAGCTGATCGCCAGTACCAAACTCAAATTTTCCTTTAGTAATTCGTTGTCCGTTGAAATAAATCGTTTCTTCATTTGCGTAAATATCAACAGTATAATTAGTCGTTTTTGCCTCAACTGTAACTGAAACAAATGCTGCAGTTGGTAAACTAATTGCGGAGGAAGCCGTAGAAGAGATCGTAAAATCTTTTTTAGGTTTACTTGTAGCAATCGTTTGATACTCGGTTGGTTTTACAATAATAAATTGAGGATTATTTTTTTCAAACGGTTTGTTATCAAATAAAATCTTCTGTCCATCATAAGACACTGAATGTCCGTCGATCATTCGTTCTTGTTTTGCTGTTGTCAACTGATGATGAGAAAAGACATCGCCAAAATAGAAAACATCAAAAAGAACATCCGCAGCTAGCTGCATTTGATCATCGATAGGAACAATTGACTCATCTTCTGTTTTATTCGTTTTCAGAATCATCGGTTGCTCCTCCTAATAGTTTCATATATTTAGCAATGGCTTCTTCGTATTTCGTTAATAGCTCTTGTTTCTTTTCACCATTCATTTTTGTATCTAGTTTTGTTGCGTCATACAGTTTTGTATAAGCGTGTAAAATAAATTGGTTATCTCCTACGTTTTGTGCAATATCAAGAGCTTTTTCGAAGGCGCCTTTTCCGATATAGATCCAATATAAAAGTGTATTTTCATTTGATTTTTGTGAAATATTATTTAAAATCATCTCTTTTTGCTCATTGGATAAATTATCCAGTTGTATCGAGCTTACTGCATAGACATATTGTGCACTTTTAGGTAGATTCTCTGGTGTATCTTCTTTCAGCGTGCTTAATACGCCTGAATAATCATTAGCAATGTAATTTGCTTCTGCTGTAATGATTCTTTCTTGCGTAGGAACTTCTTTCAGTGCATAATTTCCAACAAAGAAACCTAAAATAAGCGTTGCAACCAACAACACAAGACTGCCCCATTTAAACAGCGTATAGCTGTTTTTGTTTACAAGTTGATTTTGCTTCTCTTGTTTCATTTTTTGGATAACGACTTGTTCACTAATCATTTGATCGATTTCTTCTGGTGAAAGTGCGGCTTGAATATTTTTAGACAGAGGATCTTGCAATGTTCCAGCGCCTTCGATCAACCGTTCATAATCTAATTTTGGATGAAGAATAAATAGAATCAACGCACGATATTGTTTTAAAAAGTCTTCTTCATTTGTTACATGTGGTACAACTAGATTCATAAATCCTCTATGTGCAATCGATAACTCTTCTCCAAAAAGAAAAATATTTCTCGGGTGGATAAATGGTTGAATCGTTGAATGGATAAAAGGCTCAATGAAACGAATTTTTTGCGCTAAGAGCAGTCGATTAAATGATGACATTTTTCTTACCGCTTCTTCGATCGATACGGCATAATTATCTTTATCATAAGATAAGACTAATTTCTCTTCTGTTGCCTCCAACAGTTCCCCAGCTAATAGTGCGTCTCTTTTTTGGAGAACGGCTTGAAATTGATCCAGCTCTGCTAAGCGGTATTGATTCGCTTGTAATGTGACTAATACCTTGTCTTTTTGAACTTGGATATCTATTTTTTCTGATATATCTTTTACTTCACTCACGTCATAGGCCCCTTTATTTTTTCATTGTCTCTTTCACAATTAATTGATCTCCATCACCTAGTGCATAGTTGGCCAGAAGAACTTCTCCGTTTAACTTAATTGCTTTATTTAGTATCTCTAACTCAAATGATTCTGGTAAAGAGATATTTAGTAATTCTAGTGATTCTCTCAATAGTTCTTTTAAACGATTTCCAGAAACTTTTATAGGAATCTGTAAATCAATGATTTGTTTGCCCACATGTAATCCAATACCAATAGATGTGTCTTTCCGCATAAAATTCTACCTTCCTATCCTTTTTTTACCCATGTAGGAAATGCTCGACCTAATAAAATTCCAAGGCCTACCACAAGGAGTCCACCGACTACACAAAATACAATAAATCCAATGTTATTTCCTTGCTTTAACCCTGAATCTCCAGAATCTAAACTGTCATTCAAGACATATCCGTTTGAGAAAAGAAGTGGTGTTATTTGTTGGTTAACTGTACGTTGTGCTGGTGTTTCTTTCATAAAAACTTCTTTTTGTGCATTTTCAATTACCTTCATTTTTTCTTCATCTAATTGTTTATTCTGAGCAGACATATCTTTCATAAATAATTGATTGATCGTAAAGGTAGCAGAATTACTCTGACTACCTTCATTTTTATCGTAGATCACATGGTTATTTATTTTTAAGTCGCCAGTATCTGCATGAACAGGAATGCTTTGTAAGAAAATGAAGAGTAAAGGAACAAGCATTCCTTTTAAAATCGTTTTAACATCAATTTTTGGTCTATGTTGCATCGTTTTTCTCCCTTACAAATAATAGAAAAGATCATGCTTTTACTTTTTTGTCTTCTGGTTTCACCCAAAAATTCAATAGAATACCACTCAATGCTAAAATTACGAGAATCAGATAACTTACCCAACCAATGCTGGCTCCGTTTAGCAATGCGGTGAAGCCATTTTGAATATTTTGTAATGGTGATACTCGATACAATATATTGGCGAATGTGCCTGTTTTAGTGGCTACTCCTAGTAGTGGTGTCAGCATAAAGAATAAGCCTAGTATTGCACCGCTAAGATAAAGCGTCAGTAATCTGAACTGTCTCATACAGCCAAGTGTCAGCAACAATCCTGCTAGTAAAACTAAAAAGGCATAACTAAACCAAGCTAATTTTGCATTCATCCCAACAACTAGACTCAAATTAAGGGCAAATGCGATCGACAAAGCAACGCTGCTTAGCAGTATCACCATCACATTTGACGTATTGTACCAAGCTCTTGATGGATTCATCAGCAAGTCCGTTTTAGACACTTTTCTTCGTTTCATGTATTTTTGCATCGCGGTCGCGACCAAAATAATAATAAATGCAGCAATAATCGTTGCATAATAAGGAATCAAAGAATTTTGTCTGGTTTTACCAAAATCGCCTTTTTCCTGAATTGGATTTGAAAGGAAGTTAAAGACTGTTGAATTATCCGAACCGCCATTTCTTGTATTAGAAAGAACTTTATCAAATGTTTCTGCGTACTTCGCATTGTCATTTGTTTTTTCGTCTACTTCCGTGACCGTTTTATCTAGATTTGTTAAAATACCATTTGCATCTGTTTGCACCTTGTTTGTCGATTCTTTCAAGGTTTGAATAATCGGTGCAATGTCTTTGACCTGTGCTGCGGATTCTTCTGTTGCTTTAGCCGTTTCTCTTGAACTACTTGCTAATGTCTGGATACTTTTCACCAAGTTTTCCGTAGTAGAATTGATTGCAGCCGTATCATTCTTATCAGGATGTGCATTTGTATCCGTGATAACAGATTCTGCTGCTACTCGTTCTGTTTCTTTCCATGAATTATAGGTCCCGTCGATTTCTTGACTGGCTTTATCGAACCACTCACCTAAAATTGAGGCTTCTTGCAACATCATATCTGGTACAGTCATTAGATTTAACGTGCCATATAACGTCATCGTTTCGCCTTCATTTTTATCAGTATTGGTTCCGATTGTAGCGTTTAACTTGTTGATCTGCTCTTCAATGTCGTTATATAGACTGTCTCCATTTGCCCTATAATTTGTGTAGAGCGACTCCGAAATCTGAGAAACTTTTTTTGAGTCAGTGATATTATCATATAACCAGTAAACAGAATCAGGTGTAGCTAACTCATTGAAGGTTTTATCTGGGTTGCTCGTAACATAATCAGCAAAGCTATTCAGACTTAGCTGCGCTGGATCAGCGTAAAGAGTTGTCAATTTTTCAGCTGCTGACGTTAATGTCGTGAACAAACTAAAGAGTTCAGCTAAATCTTGTTTTAGAGGCTGATCTTTGTCTATATAAGCAGCCAGTTGTCCAGAGTTTGTTGAATTGATTGAACTCCAGGAATAATAGCATACGAAATACTCATAGTCGGTATAATCATTTGGATAAGTCCATTTTATCTGGGAATTAATTTGGTAAGACATCTGAGATTGAGTAGGTTTTTTGGGCGGATCACTACTCCCTGTGTCCTTAAGTATTATGGCTATATTTAGCTGTGTTCCTTCTATAGAAACAGCTGCTGTGTAGTCTGAACCAGATAATTTAGCAATGATTGCCTGTTCCAAATTTGCTCTAATCTTGTCCAAATCAACAATTTCGACCAGACCGCTGCTTCCTACCTCAAAAGTATGTGAGAATTTTAAAGATTGGGTTGTTCCAGGTGTCAAATTTATCTCCACTGTGTTTTTTACATTGAAATCAGATGAGATATCTTCTTTTTCAGCTGTCGATACTATATTGAATTGATTGCCATTACCCGTTAAAGTTGGGTCATAATGTGTCACTATGTTATATGAATCCCTTAACTTATCGCTTTCTGCTTGTGTTAACAATCCTTTAGTCACTAACGTATTTAAAAGAATGGGAAAATCCGTACTTGATGGAAGAGCAAGATTTTGTAATTGCGCAAGTTCATTTTTTACAGCCGTTAAGTATTCCCCGTCTTCCGTAATTTCTGATTCTTTCTCAATAGGTGATAATAATTTTGAGATAGCTAGCTTAACTTGGTCTTCTTTCGCATTATCTGGATTAGCACTTCTATCGTTGTAGTACTTTTCTGCAACATCTTCTTTTAAAGTCGTTAGTTCTGTTACTTGTTTTTCCAACTCTTTTATTTCACCTGTTAACTCTTCAATTCTTTTAGTTTGTGTTTCTTTAAATGCAAATGCATTCGTTAAAAAATTCGCGTAAACGCCAGAGTCCTTAGATTCTTCAGACCCTTTTGTAAGAAACAGTCCCAATTGATTTTTTATGCTATCATCAAAACCATCATATTGAGCCTTGTATCCTTTCAAATCGCTTTGCCATTGATTCTCTAATTGTTCTTTTTGTAGCTCAAATTGCTCATTAAACTGTTTAATGGATGTTTCTAGTTTTTTATTTCCTTCATCTGCATAATCGTTCACAGATTTCTGTACTTCCTCGGTTGCCTGACTATTTGCTTCTAAACCAGTGTTGTTACTTTCCATCAATTGCTTCACTGATTGAACAAACGCTTTTTGTTCGGATGTAAACATTTTATTGTCTTCATCCAAAATACTGGCTGTATCAATGACACTTGAGAAATTAGTTGGTACTTCTTTAAATGGTAAGTAAATTGTTTTTTCCAAATTATTTTTATGGTTTGTTTCCAATCCAACCATTTGATTGACATTTTGTTGGGCTTCTGACAGATTTCCTACAATACTTGAAAAATACATTTGTACAATTCGTTGATTGAAATCTTTTAAAATATCATTCACTTTTACCTGAATCGCCTGATTGGTTATCTCATTTTGTCCTTCTCTTACTTGATACTCTACTAAAGCTTTTTCAGGATTTATACTTTGTAGTGAAAGCAATCGTTCAGAGAAATCTTGCGGAATAATGATCTGTGCATCAAACTGTCCATCTGCAACTCCACGACTAGCGATATCTCTAGTAGTGGTCTCCCACCGGTTAGCGGTGTCTTGATTGATCAATGTGACAAAGTCCGTTCCTAAAGAGTATTTTCTCCCTTCAAAAAGAGTTCCTTTATCTTCATTTACCAATACATACTGCATTTTCGTTACCTTTTCATTAGACGTTTGTTGGATATTATCACTTTTGAAACCAATATAAGAAAGAATAGATAAGAACAATATGCTACCGACGATGATCGAAATAATAGGAAGATACTTTTTTAGTTTATTTTTCAATTTTCTCTTCTCTCCTAATTTAAAAGCTGAAAGAGCTCGTTCAACCTTGATAGGAAAATAGAAAAATAGCTGGGGCAAGCTTTGCCTCATTTATTTTTTCTATTTTTCTTGAAACCTTCACTCCTAAGAGCTTTAGCTCTTAGGAAATGATGCGATTACAGCAAGGCGCAACGCTAGCTCTTGAAGCTAGATAATTAAAAAACGCCCGCGCAATGAATTGCACTGACGCTTTTTATTTCAAAATTAATTTAGTTTAAACCGAAAGAACTTGCATCTTGTTGGTCACGTTGTGCCACTGTATCAGCATACTTGTTCAATTGACTATTGATGCTGATCAATAATTCTTCCATTTTTTTAACGTTTCCTTCTAATTGGTTGTATTGTTCTAAATACGATTGAAACGCTTGACCTTTCCACTCTTGCGCGATTTGTTGATTCATAGAATTTACTTTACGAATCGCATCTTGGATTTGTTGTTGTGATTGTGTATATACCTTTGCTTGTGATTTCAGTTGCTCGGGTGTGACGGAAATTGCTCCTGCCATTATAATCTCTCCTAATCTATAATAAAATTGTTTACATAAATAGTATATCGGTCATTAAGTATGCTTGTCAACGTTTTTTAGAAATAAATTATTATTTAAAGCTAACGATTGGAGCCTAATTGATATTTTTGTTATTTTAATAGAATAAAAGTTATATTTATTTGTAAAATATTTTTATTAAACCAAAACAAACGTAATTCTTTTTAATACAATACTTTCATTTTGTTTTTTTTATAATAAAAATCTTTAGTTTGTTTCCCCCTCATAGACTAAGCCAACAAAAGTAAAAAGACACTTCCAAAAAATAATGGAAGTGTCTTTTTCAATTGCTCTCTTTTACTCAATAAATTAACGTTTTTCAGCTGTTAATTCAATGTCATAGAAGTCTCTTGTTTCTTCGTAATTCCAAGTAAATGATTTCACGCGATCATTAACTGGCATGATTTCATTACGGTATAATGTTGGAATAACTGGTGCTTGTTCAAACATATATTCTTGCCATGCATCATATGCTTCTTTACGTTTTGTATCATCAAATGAAGCTTTTGAATCGATTGCTTTCAATAGTTTATCATTTTCTTCTGAAGCAAAACGTGAGTAGTTGAATGCTGCGTTACGGCTGTATAATCCTGCTGGAGATGGTGCACTATTTACGCCCCAAGCAGCTTGGAATACATCGATTTCTGGATCATCGTTTTTGATTTTATCGTAGAATGCTTGGAAATCAATTAAACGACCAGTAGCTAATTTCACATCTAATCCAATTTCTTTCCATTGTTGTAGATAGTAATCAGCTAAAGGTTGAGCTGTTTCGCCACCTGCCATTGAGGCAAAGTTGATCGTTAATTTTTCACCCTTAGGATTTTCTCTAAGTCCATCGCCATCTGTATCTTTATAGCCCGCATCATCTAGAATTTTCTTCGCTTTATCTAGATCATATTGGTAGCCTTTAACATCTGTATTGTGTAATGTTTTGAAGATTGGTGGAATTAATGTTGTCGCACCAGTACGCAAACCATTATAGAATTTTTGTCCGATTGCATCATTATCCATCGCATAACCCATTGCTTGACGTAATTTCACATCAGCCATTTTTGCATCTGGATTCATGATCACTTCGCCTTTTTCTTTATCAAAAGTACCTAGTTTGAACCCAACATACGTATATGCTAACTCTTCACGACCTAACATTTGATAGCCTTCTGAATCTTTATATGTTGGGAAGTTATCTGTCGGCATTGAGTAAACCATGTCATATTTTTTCGCTTTCACCGCTTCAACGATTGAAGCAGTAGGCACGTTAGTAAATACAATTTTATCTAATTTAGGTTTTCCTTTGTAGTAATGTTCATTTGGTAAATATTCCACTGATTCACCTGTTACGATTTTACTCATGTAGTAAGGACCGTATGTTACAGGATTTTTGCGGACTGCATCACTTTTTTCTTGATCTTTGATCGGAATATCTTTAAAGATATGTTTCGGCATTGCGCTTGTATAAACGCCACCGTCTAATTGCAACATGCCTGGATTCATTTCTTTGTATGTTACTTCGATTGATTGGTCATCTACTTTTTTGATACCTGAAATAGTATCTGCTTTTCCATCATGGTATTCTTCCATTCCAACAATATTAGTAAAATTGTCATCATAGCGAATTCCTGTGTAGTCTTTATTCCCGATCACTTCATATGGATAAATCAAATCATCAGCAGTTACAGGTTCACCATCTGACCATTTAATATTTTCTTTCAGTGTGATTGTTGCTTTTTTATTATCAACATCTAAATCTAGCTTAGCAGCACCTTCATCTGTAATAACGAAATCTTCATCGTAGCTAAACAGCCCTTCATCAGAAGGTCTCATATAGTAATTATCATACGAGTCTTGATAGTATATTTTAGAAAATAGTCCTTTAAACTGAGTATCTGACGCAACTGCTACATCCAAAGTCCCGCCTTTGATTGCTTCTTTGTCATTTTTAACCTTCATTGTAAATTTGCTGATATCCTCAGTTTCTACATTCTTGTTGCCTGAATCTGATTTCTTACCTCCACCACATGCAGCCAATGTTACAGCTACCACTGCTGTCAGTGTAATTAAACCCAAAAGTTTTTTGCTCTTCACACTACTTCCTCCTCTTCTAACCTAAACGTTGTCTAGCATCTGCTGAACGTTTAAACGCTTGGCCAATATAATTTATACATAACATCATTACTAAAATCAGTACTGATGCAGGTACCCAGATCCATGTTTTATTTGCTAAAACATCGCCATTGCTGGCATATCCGATCAATGTTCCAAGACTCGGCACATTTGTCGGCAAACCAAATCCTAAGAACGTCAGTGTCGTTTCGATCCCGATATTTGCCGCAAAGTTGATTGTTAAGTTGGTGATGATCAATGAACTTAGATTCGGCATGATTTCTCGAAACATGATTTTAAAATCGCTGGTTCCTAACGTTTTTGAAGCACTCACATAGTCTCTACGAACCTCAGATAACGTTTTACTTCTAAACAGCCGCGCTTTGGCGACCCAGTAAAAGGCACTCATGATTCCTACAAAAGACCAAACATTATAATTCGGAATGATCGTAACAAATACGATGATGATCATCATGATCGGTAAAATCATGATAAAGTCAACCACACGCATCACAGCATTATCAAACATTCCGCCATAATATCCTGAAACAATACCGATTCCCACACCGATGATCGATGTTAGGATCGTGATTGCAAAACCGATGACAACAGAGTTACGAGCACCAATGATCAATTGACCAAGCACATCACGTCCGCCTTCGTCTGCTCCTAATATGAAGTTTCCACCAGGTTCAGCATATTTATCTAAAATACTAACTGTCATTACTTTGTCTTGATCAGTCAAAAGAGCACCGATAAAAACAACCAATAAAATGGCTACTAACAGTACAAGTGAGAAAATCGCTAATTTGTCTTTTTTGAATTCTCTTGCGATCATTCGAAATCCCATCGGTGGGATCGTTTCTGGTACAGCAACTGCTGCATTTTCTTTATTTTTATCCATCTCGTCTCTTCCTCTCCTTAAAATTGATTTTCTATTGAACCCGAATCCGTGGATCTACAAGACTCATTACGATATCTGAAATCAGATTTCCGACGAGCGTTGCAACTCCTAAAATCAATACTAAGGCTGTGATTACTGCATAATCACGTTGTCCGATCGAGTCGATAAATAATTTCCCAATTCCTGGATAACCAAAGATTTTTTCAATAACTACCGAACCACTGATTAAAGCTGTGATTTCGTAGCTAAGTTGAGAAACAATTGGTAAAGAAGCATTTCTGAAAATATGTCTTGTATACACTTTATTCGTCGGTACCCCTTTTGAACGCGCTGTCCGCACATAATCCAATGATTGAGAATCAATCACTTCATTACGCAAGTATTGGATCGTGATCGCTGTTCCAAGAAGTGCTTGAGAGAGTGCTGGTAAGATCAAATGATAGAATCGATCCCAAATATAAGCACCTGTCCCTGGCTCGACACCACTGGAAATCGACCCCGTTGTAGGAAACCAATCTAAACGGTAACCAAAAATAAACAGCATAACGAGGGCAAAAATAAATGGTGGTACTGCAAAACTGAAAAAGTTATAAATTACTACAAATTTGTCTAAAATAGAATTTTGATAGCGGCCTGATAAAACGCCTAATGGTAACGCGATCGCATACATAATCACAACTGTCACTAAGGACAAGAGAATCGTATTTATTGCACGGCTACCAATCAATGTTGATACTGGTAATTTGAAAATAAAGCTTTCACCAAAATCGCCATGGAAAACGTTGACGATCCAACGAACATATTGTGTTGTCCAAGGATCATTCAGCCCAGCTGATTCACGCATTTTCTCAATAACGGCAGGATCTGTATTTGGATTGATAAGTCCCGTAAAAGGATCCCCCGGCATCATTTTAGCTAACATGAAAATCAATACGCTTAAAATCAAGATTTGAGGAATCATAAAGAGTACACGGCGTAAAATCGTCTTCCACATTAGATTGCACCTCCATCTTTTAACGCTACTTGATGTGTATCACTAATTGTACGTAAGTCGTACACACGACCGTTTTGATCGTAATAATGTTTTTGATTCTCAATATATTCTTTTTCCACTTGACGACGTTGCGCTTTGTGCTCTTCACGATGCGCAACATCGATTTTAGGAATAGCTGATAATAAGCGTTTCGTATAAATATGTTGTGGGTTTGTATAAATATCTTGACGAGTCCCAATTTCCACAAATCGACCTTTGTACATAATCGCAATATTATCACACATATGTTTCACTACGCCTAAGTCATGGGAAATAAATAGATAGCTCAAGCCATATTCTTCTTGAATATTTTTCATAAAGTTCAATACTTGTGCTTGAACGGATAGATCCAAAGCAGAAACTGGTTCATCTGCAATGATCAGCTTAGGACTAGTTGCCACCGCTCTAGCAACACCTAAACGTTGACGCTGTCCGCCTGAAAATTCATGAGGGTATTTGTACAATGCATCTTCTGGCATCCCGACAATATCTAAAAGCCCTTTGACTTTTTTCTTTTCTTCTTGGTCGCTCAATCGTTCAAAATTACGAATCGGCTCAGCAATGATATCCAATACTCGTTTCTTTGGATTTAAGCTAGACATTGAATCTTGGAAAATCATTTGAACATCTTTATTGTATTTCATGGCTTTACGATTATGAGCTTTTGTCACATCTTTGTCTTGGTATATAATACTGCCGCTAGTCACTTTTTCTAACCCAATTATCGCTTTACCTGTAGTAGATTTACCAGAACCAGACTCACCAACCAAGCCGTACGTTTTACCTTTTTCGATAATAAAATCAACACCATCAACTGCCAGCACATGATCAGTCACTCGATTAAAGAAGCCGCTACGGATAGGATAATGAACTTTCAAGTCTTTGATTTGAATAATTTCTGCCATTATACTTCCTCCTGATCGTCTCTAAAATGGAAATGCTGATAACATGTACAGCGGACAAAATGACCCTCTGACACTTCATGTAATGTCGGCTCTGCTTCATGAGCATCCTCTGGAATCCAAGGAATTCTCGGCGCAAAGCGACAACCTTCTCTTGGTAACTTACTTAAGGAAGGAACCACACCTTCAATTACATGTAACTGACTATCATCTGAATTTTCTTGAGGGATAGATTGTAACAATGAGCGCGTGTATGGATGTTTTGGATTATTAAATAATTCTTCTGCAGTCGCAACTTCAACAAATTGACCTGCATACATCACTGCCACCTTATCTGCCATTTCAGCTACCACACCCAAATCATGGGTAATCAAAATGATTCCTGAGCCAGTTTCTTCTTGCAAGTCCTTGAGTAAATCTAAAATTTGCGCTTGAATCGTAACATCCAATGCCGTTGTCGGTTCATCTGCAATAATAATTGCTGGTTTACAAGCAATAGCGATCGCAATGATCACACGTTGGCGCATTCCTCCAGATAATTCATGAGGATACTGCTTTCCAACTCGTTCGGGATTAGGAATACCCACTTGTGTCAATAATTCGATTACTCGCGCTTGTTTTTGTTCTGCATTCATATCCGTATGATATGTTAAACTTTCTTTAATCTGATCTTCAATTCGCATCAATGGATTTAGTGCTGACAACGGGTCTTGAAAAATCATTCCGATATCATTACCACGGATTTTATTATATAATTGTTCGTTAAATGTAGTTAAATTTAAGTCCTTATAAAGGATTTCTCCAGTTACACGGGTATTATTTTCATCATGTAACCCAATAATCGTTGTGGCTAAAGTACTTTTCCCACAACCTGATTCACCCACGATCGCTAAAATTTCATTTCTTCCTAATTCAAATGATACATCATCAACAGCATCGTAGTATTCGTCTTTAATACGAAACCCTGTATGCAGATGCTGAACGTCTAACAATTGATTACCATCACTCACTTTAATACACTCCTTCTTGCTCAGTTAAATAGCCTATCACAACAGTAAAACTTATCAAAAAAACTCTGTTTTTTAATAATTATTTTTACTATACTCATTGTAATCGTTTTAAAAAAACTCATATTCTCATTGTAATCATATTTAAGCAATTGTATATAAAATTTGTAAAAATTGCAACATTTTGGTAATACATTTTTTCCCGAATAAGCAAAAAAGTAAGACAAAACAGGATTTGTTTTGCCTTACTTTTTCATTACAACTTATAAGTTATTCATAATATAATCCACAGCGGCACCAACTGTTTCAATTTGCTCTGCGTCTTCATCAGAAATTTCTGTACCAAACTCATCTTCCAGCTCTAAAACAAATTCCATTACACTAATTGAATCTGCATTCAAGTCATCTTTAATGTTTAATTGATCTGTCACTTTCTCAGCTTCAATATCAAAGTGGTTTGAGATAATCTTCGCTACTTTTTCAAGTACTTCTTCACGAGTCAACTGTATTCACCTCCACTGCTTTTGAACAGCGTTCCTCACTATTGAGTTAAACGCTATGATACATTGTACTCACAATTGATGGATTTGTCCATCTTTTTTTGCAAAACCATTACAATACGGTTGCAATCAGGTTGCGGAAACGACTATTCTTTCGTTTCATAATAGCTGACAAGTTGTGGTACAACTTCTGTTTTCAGCATAGTGTGAATTTGACGAATCGTATACCGAACAGCTTCTGGACCTGTTGATCCATGGGTTTTGATGACTGGTGCTTTTAATCCAAATAAAACAGCTCCTCCATGTTTGGAGTAATCCATTTCATCTTTCATTCCGCGTAATGCATTCTTTAAAAGTAACGCACCCATTTTTCCTTTAAATCCTTCTGCAAGAATCGAGGATTTTAGCAACCCCATCATGTTTGTGGCTGTTCCTTCAATTGATTTCAACACTGCATTTCCAGTGAAACCATCTGTTACCACAACATCCGCTGCTCCGCTTAGTAAATCACGCGCCTCTACATTTCCGATAAAATGAATGCTTTCTTCTGCTGAAAGCAACTCAAAAGCTTTTTTAGTCAATTCACTGCCCTTAGTTTCCTCCGCACCATTATTTAAAAGTGCCACACGAGGTTTTGTGATATTTCTAACTTTTTCAGCATAAAAAGAACCTAATACAGCATATTGAACAAGGTGCTCGGGTTTATTATCAGCATTCGCACCTAAATCTAACATATCAAACCCGCCATCCGCTTGGCCCATTACTGGTAAAGTCGACATCAAACCCGGGCGTTCAACATTTTTGATTCGTCCAACAATAAATAATCCAGCGGCTAGTAACGCACCTGTGTTACCCGCAGAAAAAATCGCATCGGCTTCACCATTTTTTACTGCTTGTGCAGCGAGTACCATAGAAGCTGTTTTCTTACGACGAATCGCCTTAACGGGCTCATCATCACTATTGATTTTTTCATCCGTATGGATAATCGTAATATTCGTTTCATTTGTTACATATTTTTTAATTTCATCTTCTTTTCCATAAAGTAAAAACTCAACCTCTGGAAAATCCTGTTTGGCTAACATCACGCCTTCAACAATTGCCTGTGGCGCATGATCGCCACCCATTGCATCAACTGCAATCTTCATAACATAGTCCCTCCTAGATAAATTACAATAAGTAGTATAACATATCGAAAAGCAAAACGAGACGTTTAGCTCTGTCTGAAAAATAGGGAATCATACTCGTGATGTTCTTTATCACGAATATAATTCATCTTTTTTCCGAAGAGCTGGCTCGTGCAGCTAGATCATCGAAAAGCGAAACGAGACGTTTAGCTCCGTCTGAAAAATAGGGAATCATACTCGTGATGTTCTTTATCACGAATATAATTCATCTTTTTTCCGAAGAGCTGGCTCGTGCAGCTAGATCATCGAAAAGCGATACATCTCTTCAGCCAGTTCCTTAACATTAATCAAAAAACTGCTGCTCATCATCATGAGGCTTAATTTTATCGGCAATACCTCTATACTCTGGTAAAATCCACCATTGCTCTTTTTTCCAAATAGCACTAGCTTCTTGGCGGGCAACTTCAAGAATATTGAAGTCTGTCACGATATCCCCTACAGCAAACTGTGGTACACCAGATTGTCTGGCACCAAACACTTCACCTGGACCACGTAATTCTAAATCTTTTTCACTTAACACAAAACCATTATTGGTTTCCGTCATTATTTTCATCCGTTCTACGCCCATTTCATTTTTAGGGTTAGCAACCAAGATACAATAAGATGCATCTGATCCCCGACCGACACGACCGCGAAGTTGATGTAGTTGTGCCAAACCAAAACGATCTGCATCCATGATCAACATGACCGTTGCATTAGGAACATTGACTCCAACTTCGATTACAGTAGTAGAAACTAACAGTTGTAAGTTATTTTCTTTAAACTCCTGCATGATTTCTTCTTTTTCTTGGTTTTTCATTTTTCCATGAAGTAAGCCAACTTGATAAGTAGGATTAAAGAAGGCTGACATATGCTCAAAGATCTCTGTCGCATTTTTTACATCTAGCGCTTCAGATTCTTCGATCAGCGGGCAAATCACATAGGCTTGATGTCCACGAGCTAATTCTTTTTCCATCCACTCTAAAACAGTATCTAATTGAGGAGGACGAATCCAGCGTGTTTCTATCGGAATACGGCCAGCCGGCATTTCATCAATGATCGAAACATCCATTTCACCAAAAGCTGTAATCGCTAATGTCCTTGGAATAGGTGTTGCCGTCATAAATAATACATCTGGCTTCAAGCCTTTTTCTCTTAAAATTCGGCGTTGATTTACACCAAATCGATGTTGTTCATCCGTAATCACTAAGCCTAATCTACTGAACAAGACATCTTCTTGAATCAAGGCGTGAGTCCCAATAATAATATCAATTTCACCTATCGCCAATTGTTCAAGAATCTCTCGTCGTTCCTTTGTTTTGGTCGACCCAGTTAATAGTGCTGTGCGTACTTCTAAGGGATCGTACAATTGTTGAAGACTTTCCATATGCTGTTGCGCCAAAATCTCTGTTGGCACCATTAAAGCGCCCTGAAAGCCAGCGGTCATCGTTGCATAAAGAGCAATTGCCGCAACAACTGTTTTCCCACTCCCTACATCGCCTTGTAATAAGCGTTGCATGTGATTTGGGCTCATTAAGTCCCGACAAATTTCGTTCGTTACTTTCTTTTGAGCTGCAGTCAATTCAAAAGGCAATTTCTGCGTAAAAGATTTTAAACGTTCCACATCATACTGAATGCTCAACCCATTTTTTTCTGCTTTTTCTTGTCTCTTCAACCCTTGCATCTTCAATTGAAACAAGAAGAACTCTTCAAAAACAACACGCCGCTTCGCTTGATGGCTTTCTTCTGGATTACTAGGAAAATGCATCGCAAACATTGCTGATTTTCTTGGCATCAACCGATACTTCTCTAACAGATCTTCTGGTAGAATTTCCGGAATCAGGGTACCATATTCTTCAAATCCAGTACGAATCAACTGAATCAAACTACTTTGTCGAACTTTTTTATTTACATGATAAATCGGAGCAAAATCTTCACCATCATTTTTTGCCGCTAAAATTTTCATGCCATTCAATGACTTACGTTTTGCATCCCATTTTCCGTACACTGCTATTTCTTCGGACATGACAATTTTGTCTTTTAAATAAGGCTGATTAAAGAAGGAAACATTGATCACTGCATGGTCTTGCATCATTCGAAACATCATTCGGCTTTTTTTATAGCCATAACGACTCACAACTGGCTCCGATACAACCAAACCTTTTAGTGTGACTTTTTCTTGATCTTGGATTTCATTTAGCTCTTTTTCTTGGATATCATCATATCGAAAAGGGTAATAAGATAACAAATCTTCAATTGTTTGAATGCCTAATTCTTTCAAGTTTTCGGCACGTTTTGGCCCTACTCCAGTCAAGACACCAATATCATCTGACAAGTTCACCACTCTTCCTCCTCTCATAAATAAATACGCATTTTACTCACTATTTGTTTATTTTCTATAGAAAAAGCCAAACAACAAGTGTCTGGCTTCGATAAGTCATTTATTATTCAGCTGAAAATAGGTACGGATAAACTGGTTGTCCACCTTCATGAAGTTCTGTTTCTAGTTCTTCGTATTCGGCAGTCAATGCTTCTACAAATTTGTCAGCTTCTTTCATTGTACCACCCTCACCAACAATGATCGTTACGATTTCTGTATCTTCATCGATCATGCGTTTTAGGGTATCCAATGATGCATTGAACATATCTGGTTCAGATACTACGATTTTACCGTCGATCATTCCTAGATAGTCATCTTTTTTGATTTCAACATTATCGATCGTTGTATCACGCACAGCTGTTGTTACCTGTCCGCTGACTACACTTTCGATCATTTCTGTCATAGTTGTTTTATTTTCTTCAAGCGTTTGTTGATCATTGAATGCAAGCATTGCTGTCATTCCTTGAGAGATCGTTTTTGTTGGGACAACCGCTACTGGAATATCAGCCACTTCTGCTGCCTGATCGGCTGCCATGAAGATATTTTTGTTGTTAGGTAAAATGATAACTTGGTCAGCATTCACTTCTTTAACAGCTTTCAAGATATCTTCAGTACTAGGATTCATTGTTTGACCGCCGCTAATAATATAGCTTGCACCAAGGCTGCGGAATAAATCTTGCACGCCTTCTCCTGCTGCAATTGCAATAACTGCATACGGAACACGTGCTTTTTTAACAACCGCGGCTTGAGCGTCATGCTCAACCAACGTTTCATGTTGTAAACGCATGTTATCTACTTTTATTTTCACTAATGAACCAAATTTTTGACCATAGTTCATCACTTCACCAGGATGTTCTGTATGCACATGAACTTTGATGATTTCATCGTCATTTACAACAAGTAACGAATCACCTAACTCATTTAAGTAGTTTCTAAATGTTTCATAATCGAAATCACTATCCACAGTTGGACCTTCACCGATTTGAACCATAATTTCTGTACAATAACCAAATTTGATATCTTCAGTCGCAACATGGCCGCTAACACCACGATGATGTTCAGCATTGACCATTTCGTCCATCTCACCTGGACTTGGCTCATAGATTTCTGTTGCTAAAAACTCACCAGATAATGCTTCTAAAAAACCTTCATAGATAAATAATAAGCCTTGACCACCACTGTCAACCACGCCAACTTCTTTTAACACAGGTAAAAGATCAGGTGTTTTAGCTAAAGCGCGTTTTGCACCTTTAACAACTGCTTCCATCACTTCGATACAGTCATCCGTTTCTTTTGCTTTACGTTCACCAGAACGAGCAGCTTCACGAGAAACAGTCAAAATCGTACCTTCTACTGGTTTCATTACTGCTTTATAAGCAGTCTCTACACCATGAGTAAACGCGGCTGCTAAATCTTTTGCATTCAACGTCTCAACATCTGGGATTTGCTTAGAAAAACCACGGAATAATTGCGATAAAATAACACCAGAGTTCCCTCTAGCGCCCATCAATAATCCTTTTGAAAGAATTGTTGTGAGTTCTCCGACTTTTTCAGAACGAGAATCGGCTACAGCCTTCGCCCCACTTGTCATAGATAAGTTCATATTTGTTCCTGTATCACCATCTGGTACAGGGAAAACATTCAATGAGTTGACATATTCTGCATTCACATGCAGACGACTCGCACCAGCCTGAACCATCTCTTGGAACTGACTTGCACTGATTTCTGTTACATTCACCTAAAAAATCCTCCTTTGAGATTCCTGTTGCATAGAAAAGCGAAACGAACCGCTTAGCCCTCGAACAACCGAGTAGGTACCTTTCTACATCAACTTATTTTTATTCGTTGTGTGTCAAGGCAATTAGTAAAATGCAGGAAAGATGCTTTTTGTCTTTTCGGCATTTTATCTATTTGTTGAGAGGTCTGGTTCGTGGAGCTAGATCAATAAAAAGTGGAACAATCACGTCCAGCCAAACTTCAAAAAAGTAAATCGCTAAATCATTGCTAACAGCTGGCTACCTAGTCAGGCAACACACGAACACCTTGCACAAATACGTTGACCGAATTAGCTGTCACACCTAATAGTGTTTCAAGGTTATATTTTACTTTTTCTTGCACATTACGAGAAACTTCTGAAATTTTTGTTCCATAGCTTACAATTGTATATACGTCGACCGCAACGCCATTTTCTTCTTGACGTACGACAACACCTTTAGAATAATTTTCTTTACGCAAAATGCCATTTAAATTATCTTTGATTTGGTTTTTACTAGCCATACCGACGATTCCGTAGATATCTGTCGCAGCACCGCCGACTACAGTGGCGATAACCTCATTGGTAATCTCAATGGTGCCTGCTGGTGTTTTGATTTTTACAGCCATTGATGAAAGCCTCCTTAAAGAGCACAATTGCCCTATTTTCTTCTATAATATTTTAACATAGCCGTACCTTAATGAAAAGGAACTTATCCAGATAATTATAGAGCGTCTCATCTATTTTACCAATAATTGTATAATTTACATCGTTTTATAGGAAATGTCAAACTGATTTGAAAATACCCTTGCAAAAAACTGCTTTCTATGATAAATTAAGTTAGTATGAGCTGAAAACTATCGCTCCGAGATCAAAGCAAAGGAGGAAACTAAAAATGGCAAAAGTATGTTATTTTACTGGTCGTAAGACAAGCAGCGGCAATAACCGCTCACATGCAATGAACGCTACTAAACGTACTGTTAAACCTAACTTGCAAAAAGTTCGTGTATTAATAGACGGTAAACCTAAAAAAGTTTGGGTGTCAACTCGTGCTTTGAAATCTGGTAAAATTGAGCGTGTTTAATAGAACGTAATCAAAAAGCTGAACGGCATGCCGTTCAGCTTTTTTTATTTATCATCGCAACTTTGGATCACAGCGATCATTCCTGTATCAAATGACAATCCAGCAGTATCTCCAACAAATTCATTGCTTGCATAAGAAGTAGGAATCGCAACGTCCACATGATCTAACGTATATTTACTTTCTGTTAACGTTAGATTTGTAACTGGTGTTAAACAACAGTACGCTAAATAATCCATCCTAGCTTCTTTTTTTACCACATATTCCCCTGGAAGATAATACGTGATACTATTTTGAAGATCTTTTACTTTTATTTGATGAGCAAACGCTTGAAAACGAGGTTCCAATGGCAACCACAGATTTGCTAAAAAATGATCCAAGCGACCGCCTGTTGCGCCTATGATCATAATCTCGGCTTCTGGAAACTTTTGGATTGCTAGGACCAAAGCAAGTTGCGTATCTGTATCATCTTTTTCTGCTTGTGCCTGAACCAGTTCTTTCGCTTGCTTTTGAACGACCTGTTGTTCATCAATCGTTAAAGAGTCAAAATCTCCCACTGCTAAATCCAAGGACCAGCCACGTTCCACAATATACAAACTTCCCCGATCAATCCCTATCAAGTAATCGAATGTTTCTGCTTTAAACTGCGGCCACTTATCTGGCGAACCGCCTGCCACAAGAAGAATTTTCATTAGTCTAGCACAGCTCTCAATGCCTCAATACGATCTTTAGGACTTTCCGAGTTATAGATGTAAGAACCCGCTACAAAAACATTAGCTCCTGCTTCTTTACAACGTTTGGCCGTCTCAGGAACGATTCCTCCATCTACTTCAATGTCATACGTATAGCCTTTTGTTTCCTTCCATTCTTTTAATTGAGCAATTTTATCCAAGGAACTTTCAATGAACGATTGTCCGCCAAATCCTGGGTTCACTGTCATGATCAAGACCTGATCAACTAAATCAAGAACGTACTCAATAGCTGACAGAGGTGTCCCAGGATTGATCACTACACCAGATTTTACACCAGATGCTTTGATCATTTGAACAGCACGATGGATATGAGGCGTCGACTCTGCATGGACAGTGATAATATCCGCACCAGCCTTAGCAAATGCTTCAATGTAGTTTTCTGGTTGAACGATCATCAAATGAACATCCAGCGGTAATTTCGTCACTGGTCGAATCGCTGAAACTACGTTAGGCCCTAAGGTGATATTCGGGACAAATTGGCCATCCATCACATCTACATGAATATAGTCAGCTCCTAATTTTTCGACTAATTGAATATCTCTTTCTAAATTGGCAAAATCGGCACTTAAAATCGATGGTGCTAGTTTCATTAAAAACACTCCTTTAATTTTTATAAGCTCATCCTTAGATGGTTGGTATTTTCTATTTTTTCTTATAAATTGGTCTGCGATTTTCTATTTCTAGTAAAAATTGCAAGTAATCATCGTAACGTGTTTGAGCAATCGTTCCAGTTTCCACACGCTTTTTCACCTCACAACCAGGTTCTTTACGGTGCATGCATTCACGAAACTTGCATGATGAGGAAGCTTCTACAAATTCTGGAAATTGTTTTGGTAACTCTGTTGTCTCCATCTCTAAAAAGTCGATTGAGCTAAAGCCTGGTGTATCTGCCACTAGGCCATCATACAAAGGTAACAATTCTACATGACGTGTGGTATGTTTTCCTCGGCCCAATGATTCCGAAATTTCATCGGTCGCCAATTGTAAATCCGGAGAAATTCTATTTAATAACGTTGATTTCCCTGCACCTGATTGCCCCATAAAAACAGTCAAACGTTCTGGAAAATACTGCTCTAAAGCTCGAACTGCTTCTTCATCGTTCGCTTTCGTTGCAGCAATTACAGGATATCCGATCTCTTCATAAACCTTTTTGACATCTGCCACGCTGACTGATTCAGTTCCAATCAGCAAATCAACTTTCGTCAAATAAATGATTGGGGCTATTCCTTTGTCTTCTAATGTGACTAAAAAGCGATCCATTAAATTGTATGAAAAATTGGGTTCAACCATGCTCATAACAATCACACCTTGATCCACGTTTGCTACTGGTGGACGCACCAATTCGTTATGTCTAGGATACACTTCAAGCAAGTAACCATCGGTTGGATTATCGCTTTCAAACATGACTTCATCGCCAACTAATGGCGTGATTTTTCGATTTCGAAAATTCCCGCGAGCTCTTGTTTGAAAAGTTGCGCCATCTGCATAAATGTAGTAAAAACCACTTAACGCTTTTCTGATTTGACCTTTCAGAAATGCCACCTCCTCGTTTCTATTGGTTCCATTTTACCATAGGTTGAAGAAAAGCTAAATGCAGAGCTAGATAAATCGCTTTTTCACATAAAAAAAGTGATTAAGACGTTGTTTATCTTAATCACTTTATGGTACTTATTTAATTAGCCCCATCATTGGTTGGGTCATTTGTAGTTGAGAAATTGACGGTAACAGACGTTCCTTTTGCAACACTATCACCAACACTTGGTGAAATACTGGTTACTTTTCCTTTTGAAGCATCCCCAGAGCCTTCTACATACTTCAAGCCAGCACCTTCAATTTGAGCCTTAGCCTCAGCTGAAGAAAGTCCTATTAAATTTGGAACACTCACATTACTTGGTCCTGTGCTAACTTTTAGCGTAATTTTACCATTTTTAAGATCAAATGTTGCACCTGCCCCTGGATCTTGTGAAATAACAGTCCCTTTAGGCAAATCGCTAGCTTCGTCTAGCCTTGAGATTTGGTTCTCTTTTAACCCTAAACTAATCAACGCGTTTACTGCGTTATCATACGTATAATTTTCTGCATAACTACCTAAGACAACTGTACTTGATTCAGAACTAGTCGTTGTTGTTTTATCTGGACCAGAGCTTACGGTTAAGGTAATCTTGCCTTTTTTAGGGTTAAATGGATTACCTGCAGCTGGATTTTGAGCAATCACTAAATCTTTCGCTACTGTATCACTTGGTTTATCCACTCGAGTAATCTGGCTTTCTTTTATCCCATAACTTAACAATTCAGTTACAGCATTATTATAACTGTAGCCTAGACTCGCATAATCAGCTAAGTAGACATCATCTGGTCCATCGCTCACAACCAAAGTGATCTCGTCTGTTTTCGGATCGACTTCTGCACCTTTTTTAGGAGTCTGGCTGATGACTTTATCTTCGTCTACTTTAGAATCCGTTTCTTTTGTGATTTTGATTTGACTCTCTTTAAATCCTAATTTACCTAACGCTTCGATCGCATCTTTATAATCTTCTCCCGCGTAATCGTCAATCTTGATTTTCTTGTTCCCAGAGCTGATATAAAGTTCAACTTCGCGATTCTTTTTCACTGTAGAATCTATTGCTGGATCTGTCTTAACTACTTTTCCTTCATCGATTGAATCATTTGGAATTTCTTTTGTCTCATCTTTGACTTTCAACCCAGCATCTTCCAATATTTTTCGTGCTTCAGCTTCCGTTTTATCTTCCACATTAGGAATCTTGACTTCACTGCTGCCACGCCCCGCAAAATAGAGCCCGCCACCAATGATTAAAGCCAATACTAATAAGACGATAAAAATGATCAATGGTTTCTTTTTCTTCTTTACTGCGGCTTCTTGCTGCTCGATCTCTTCATGTTCATTTCGTTCTTCCGGTGGTGTTTCCATCGAATTAAAAGAAGACGGCATTGCCATTTCATCAGTAATCGGCGTCAAAATTTTCGTTTCGCCCATCAATCCTGTCGGTTGCCATTTCGGTTCATTTAAACGATTCGCAGCCAACACAGTATATAAATCACGCGACATTTCTTCAGCCGTTTTATAGCGATCAGCTGGGTCTTTAGCTGTTGCATGTAAGACCACATTTTCCAATGATTGAGGAATATTAGGATCAAACATTTTAACTGACGGCATCTCTTCTTGGAAATGTTTTAACGCGATTGTGACAGCAGATTCACCGTCAAACGGTACATTCCCTGTCAGCATTTCGTATAAAATAATCCCAACTGCATAAACGTCAGACTGATTAGTGGCCATACTGCCACGAGCTTGTTCTGGAGATAAGTAGTGAACAGAGCCCAACATCGTATTGGTTTGCGTAATCGATGTTTCAGTTAACGCAATTGCTATCCCAAAATCTGTGATTTTGACAACGCCGCTTTCATCCATCAAAATATTTTGTGGTTTTAAATCTCTATGAATAATTCTATGTTCGTGTGCTAATGATACTGCTGATAAAATTTGTTCCATGATATCAACAATCTTCGCATAAGGAATCGGATATTGTGTCTGAATAAATCTTTTTAGATCCATCCCTTTCACATACTCCATTACTAAGTATTGCAGGCCATCTTCTTCGCCTACATCATAGACACTGACGATGTTAGGGTGAACCAGTTCGGTCGCAGCTAAGGCTTCTCTTTGAAAGCGGCGAATCGCTGCTTGATCATTTTGGAAGTCAAAACGCAGCACTTTAACAGCCACATCACGGTCTAAAATCAAGTCATGTGCTAAAAAAACATTAGCCATTCCGCCGCTGCCAATATTGCCAATAATATGATATCGACCATTCAATTTTCTGCCGATTTCGATCATTGGTTTTCCTCCTTATGTTCGTCAAAATGGATCACTAAGACAGTAATATTATCCGCACCGCCAGCTTCATTTGCCGTTGTAATCAATGTTTCAACTTTTTCACTTAATGTTTTTTCTGAAAGTAAAATAGTTAGAATATCTTCTTCTGACACCATATTTGTCAGCCCATCTGAGCATAGTAAAATATAGTCATCCGGCACCAAAAGATGATTCGCCACATCCACTTCTACCATTCTTGGCATCCCTAATGAACGCGTTAAAACATTTTTTCTTGGATGATTGGCTGCCATTTCACGTGTTATTTCACCTGATTTTACTAATTCATTGACTAAAGAATGATCTTCTGTCAGTTGACGTAATTGATTGTTGCGGACTAAATAAGCTCGGCTATCACCAATATTTGCCAACACAAATGACTGATCTAATAATACTGCACTGACAATCGTCGTACCCATACCTAAATATTCAGGCCGAGACTGACCTTTTTCATAGATCATTTCATTTTCGTCTTGGATTTCTTTAATCAACCACTGGGCTGCTTTTTCCGATGTATCTATATGACTTTCCTGCCAGCGCTCACCAAGGTTATTGACTGCCATTTGGCTCGCAACATCGCCCGCCTGATGACCACCCATTCCATCCGCTAAAATAGCTAAAGAAACTCCTGTCTGGTTCTCAAATAGACCAGCATAATCCTGATTAGTATTTCGTTTTCGTCCGACATCTGTTTGAAAATTGATTTCCACTATGCTTCACCTCGTTTAGCAAACTTTCTGCATACAGCAAATAAAAAATCCATCCGTCCCTAATTGATGTGGGTATAGCGTGAGCATTTGGTCATGCACGGAAGACTGAACAGCCTCACTGACACTCACATCGATTTTTTTAAATTCTGGATGCTTTTGTAAAAACGCTGCAACAACTTCTTGATTTTCTTCTTCGGCAATTGTACATGTGCTATAGACCATTATACCGCATTGTTTTAATGTTTGGGCAACACTTTCTAGAATTTCTAATTGAATTTTAGGTAGCTGCTCAAAATCTTGAGCTGATTTATTGTATTTAACATCGGGTTTTCGACGCATCAAGCCTAATCCTGAGCAAGGGGCATCCACTAAAATTCGATCAAAATATTCTGCTGGAAATTCTTCGCCAACCTTACGTGCATCTAATTTTTCAGTATCGACAACATCTTTGACATGCATACGTTCGGCATTTTGTTTGATCAATTTAATTTTGTGATCATGGATGTCTAAAGACTTCACACGTCCACCTTGTGCTGCGTCAAGAAATGTTGCAATGTGAGTCGTTTTCCCCCCAGGAGCGGCACAAGCGTCTAAAACTACATGATTTTTCTCGATCTGCATAGCTGGGGCAACTAACATCGAACTTTCATCTTGAATCGTTAGTTTACCGGCATCAAATAAATAGTTTCCTGCTAAAAATCCTTTTTCAGCAACTACACCGTAAGGCGAAACTTGACTAGCAAATGCATCAATATGATCTTTTTGCAGTTCTTCCAGCACATCCGAAATAGTGATTTCACGAGTATCAACACGTCCACTTACATGACTTTTTTCAAACAGAGATAGACCTAAATTTCTGGTTTCCTCCATACCCATTTGTTTGATCAATTTTTCTGTCAACCACTTAGGCATACTGATTTCTATCGATAAGCGTTCAACAGGATCTTTAATGTTCTCTAAACTTGGTGCTCCTTCACGCTGAAATGCTCGGAGTACGCCGTTAACAAACTTACCAATTCCAACATTTCCTCTGTGTTTCCCAATTTCTACAGCCTCATTAATGATAGCGTGGTCAGGAATTTTATCTAAAAATACTAATTGGTAAATCGACAAACTAAGTAAATTTTTCACCCAGCTATCCACTTTTTTAGGGTTTGTAATAAATGGAGTTAAATAATATTCTAGTAACAATTTGCGGCTGATCGTTCCATAGACAAGCTCCGTAAACAAACGACTATCTTTTTCTCCTAATGCTGATTTATTGATCATTTCATTCAACAATAAATTTGAATACGCACCGCCATTATCTACGCGTTCAATGGTTCTTAATGCCACATAACGGACAGAACTTTTAACTCTTGTTGGTATTTTTTTTCCCATATTGACTAGCCCACCTTATCTGATTCTGCCACTGTTTTACCGACCCCGTTTAAAAAGTCTTGAATGAATAATTTCCCTTTGCCGGACGGTTGAATCACGTTTATGGAAAGAACCGTTCCTTCTCCACAAGCAATCCATAGGTCTTTTTTACTACGCTTGATGATTGTTCCAGGATCAGCCTCTGTTGTTTCTTCTAAAGGTGTGACTTCCCATAATTTCCAATTGATTTCATTATATGTTGTAAAGGCTGTCGGCCATGGACGCATACCACGAACTTGATTATCGACTTGTTCCGCTGTTTTCTCCCAATTGATTCGTTCTTGTTCTCTCGTGATATTCGGAGAAAATGTTACTTGATTTTCATCTTGAGGTATCGGCGTGATTTCGTTAGCTAAGAGTTTAGGTAAAGTATCTAGCAGTAATTCTTTTCCAACTAAACTTAAACGATCAAACATCGTGCCTACATCATCAGTTTTAGTGATTGGAATTGCTTTTTGTGAAAGAATATCGCCAGCATCCATTTTTTTCACCATTTCCATGATCGTAACCCCTGTTTCCTTTTCTCCTTCAATAATCGAGTAATGAACAGGGGCACCACCACGATATTTTGGCAACAATGACGCATGGACGTTGACTGCGCCAAATTTAGGGGCATTCAAAATCTTCTCCGGTAAAAACTGGCCAAAAGCAGCAGTCACAATAAAATCAGGCGCAAGTTCAATAATTTTTTCCATTTCAGGTGAACCTGAGATTTTTTCTGGTTGCAAAACTAGTAGTCCATTCTTTACTGCCGCTTCTTTCACAGGCGTTGGTGTGATTATTTTTTTTCGACCAACTGGGCGGTCTGGTTGAGTGACTACTGCTTGGATTTCATATCCGTTTTCAATTAGCCCTTCTAAAATAGGCACTGAAAATGCCGGTGTTCCCATAAATATAATTTTAGTCATCAAAATGTTCCTCCATATATGCATCTAAATCTTCAGGTTTGATTGGGTCGATGATTTTATCAATAAATAATTCGCCATTTAGATGGTCGATTTCATGCTGAAAAGCTCTAGCAAGATAGCCATATGCTGTCACTTCGATTTCGTCTCCTTCACGATCAAAATAACGAACGGTGACTTCATCTGCCCGTTCGACTGTTCCATATGTCTCAGGTATGCTTAAACAGCCTTCTACATCGATATCGCTACCTTTACGCTCGATGATTTCAGGATTGATCAACTCAAATAGCCCGGTTTCATCATCTACTTCGATCACTGCAAGCTGAAAATTTTTACCGATTTGCGGTGCTGCCAAACCGATACCATCGTGAGCGATCATCGTTTCATACATATCTTCTAAAAGAGTGATTGTTTCATCTGTGATCATCGTTACTGGTTTTGCTTTTTGCTTCAGACGTTCATTAGGGTGTATTACTATAGGATAGCGCATAAAGTTTCCTTTCTTGTGTAAGGTTGAATAGATCAGATAAAATTCATCGGTTCAGCATCGATCGATAATTTCAACCCATGTGCTGTTGCTCTTTGGGTGTCGGTCAGTATCTTTTTTAAGATATTTTGTAAATTAGGTTCATTTTTATATTTTATGATTACTTGATAAAAATAACGATTATTGACCCGCATGATTGCATTTGGCGTTGGACCAAGCAAAATACTTTGGTCAGATAATCCTTCTTTTAACTCGTTGACGATTTCAAACATCTGTTTTGCTGCTTGATTTTCTTCTGGGTGACTGGCCGTGATTTGTACCGTAAAGAAAAACGGTGGGTAGTCTCCACGATGCCGGACATACATTTCCTTTTGGTAAAAGTCTTCATAATCTTGCGCCTTGGCTAATTGGATCGCATAGTGTTCAGGATTAAAGGATTGAATGATGACTTCTCCTGGTTTTTCTGCTCGGCCTGCTCGACCACTGACTTGAGTCAATAACTGGAATGTGCGTTCACTTGAACGGAAATCAGGTAGATTAAGTGCCGTATCAGCGTTTAAAACTCCAACTAACGTCACATTAGGAAAATCAAGTCCTTTAGCAATCATTTGGGTGCCTAACAAAATATCAGCTTCATGATTTCCAAATGCCGTCAGAATTTTCTCGTGAGCACCTTTTCGTCTGGTTGTATCCACATCCATCCGCAAAACTCGACTTTCAGGGAAAAGTGCTTTTAGCTCTTCTTCCACTTTTTGAGTCCCAGTTCCATAATAACGGATTTTATCTCCGCCACAATTTGGACAATGATAGGGAATTCGTTCTTCATGACCGCAATAATGGCATTTCATCGTTTTCGTATCCATATGAAGTGTCAACGAAATATCACAGTTCGGGCAAGGCAAAACATAGCCGCAATCTCGGCACATTACAAAAGAGGAGTACCCTCGACGGTTTAGTAATAAAACACTTTGTTCTTTTTTAGCTAGACGATCTTGGATTTTTTCTTGAAGCGCTAAAGAAAATGATGACGTGTTTTTATTTTGGATTTCTTCACGCATGTCTATAACATCGATCGTTGGTAAGGTCGCTGTCTGATTTGCTCTCTTAGATAGTACCAATCGTTCATAAACATTTTTTTGCGCCCGCGCTCTAGTCTCTAAAGAAGGTGTCGCACTTCCTAAAACAACAGGACAATGATGATATGACCCTCGCCAAATAGCCAGATCTCGTGCGTGGTAGCGCGGTGTTTCTTCTTGCTTATAGCTCGCTTCATGTTCTTCATCGATGATCACGACGCCAAGATTTTCCAAAGGTGCAAAAATGGCCGAACGTACTCCCACCACGACTTGCGCTTCACCACGTTCGATTTTTCGCCACTCATCGTATTTCTCACCTTGAGACAAGGCACTGTGCATTACGGCAACTTGGTCACCAAAACGGCTTTTAAAACGCTGTACCATTTGTGGTGTCAATGAAATTTCTGGAACTAGCATCATGGCTGTTTTCCCTTGATTCAGCACTTCTGCGATCACTTGCAGATATACTTCTGTTTTTCCGCTGCCAGTAATTCCTTCTAGTAAATAGGTTTGACTTAATCCTTGCTTCATCGACCCTAGAATTTTTTCTACTGCAATGTGCTGTTCGTCATTTAACGCAAGTGCTGTGGTTTTTTCAAACGTGTGATCAGCAAATGGGTCACGATACGCTTCAGCTTCGATAAACGTCAGCCATTGCCTGTTTGCTCCATCATTTAAAACGGCGGTACTAAACCCTAGTTCTTTCATCTCTTTGACTGTAGTCATTTTTTCTAAGCCTAATTGCTGCAAATAGTTGATTAATTGCTCTTTCTTTTGCGAACCTTTTCTAAGCTCCATTCGCGCTTCTTCTAATTGTTCAAAGTCTTTCAACGCTTTAATATAGCGGATCGTTTTCACTCGATTTCGTGTGTTCACTTCGTAACGGATATCGACTTTTTGCTGTTTTCTAAGTTGCATTAATTGCGGTAAAATATTACGAGCTAAAGCATCTTCCCAAGCGATTTCTTCCAATCCATCGAACAATTCATTTTGCATATTTTCTTCTAATTCATCTGTTAAATATATGTATTTGCTATAGTCTGCGCGCATCACACTTGGCAGCATGGTTTGTAAACAAGTAATTTTAAAGGCAAATGTTTTTTCCTTCATATAGTCTGCAAGTTCCAACAGTTCAGCATTTAACACAGGTTTTAAATCTAAAACAGAAAGAATTTCCTTCCATTCAAACTTTTGTGCTTTGATTACTTCGTCAGAAACTTCAGCAATCGCTAAAATGAACCCTTGTAAATGCCGATTTCCATTGCCGAAAGGAACTTCCACCCGCATACCAACTGCTAATTGTTGTTCTAAGTTAAAAGGAATCAAATAAGTAAACGGTTGGTCTGTCTGCATCGTTGGGACATCAACAATCACTTGTGCCGCTTTTCTCATAAACATTCCTCCATTCTATAAAAATTTTCTATCAATCTAAGGGGCTCGTTCAGCTTTTCTTTGCCTATTGTACTAAAGAATCAGACATTTGTCTTGTTCCTCTAATTTGTGTTACTAAAAATTAAAGCTCTCGTTCATTGTTCTTTTTAAAAGCATATAAAAACTGAGATGAAAACTTTTCATGGTTTCATCCCAGTTCCAGCTATTTTATAGACTTTTTTCTTCGCGGATGCGATTTTCAAGTTCTTTTTGTTCTTGTTCATGTCTCATTTTTTGTTCTTCTTTTGCCATACGCATTCTTTCGCGTTTTTCTTCTGGGCGAGGATCGTTGATTACTGTTGCAGCGTCGATTTCTTCTAGTGCTTGGCCTACGCTTTTTACAGATTCAAAATTTTCAAGTGTTGGTTGTGCACCTTCGTCTAATTCGTGCGCACGTTTGCTTGCTAGAATAACAAGTGAATATTTTGATGGTACTTCTTTTAATAATGAGTCAATAGATGGTTTTAGCATCATAAGGCTACATCTCCTTCAACATTTTAATATATTTACCAATTACTCGATCAACGCGAAAGTGTTCGCTCGCGATAATTTCTTTGATTCGCTTCACTGCCAATGGCACTTTATCGTTCACAACGGCATAATCATATAATGCCATCATTTCGATTTCTTCGCGAGCCACACGCATTCTTTCTTCAATCACATCATGATCATCGGTACCGCGACCAACAATTCGTGATTTTAGCTCTGATAAATCTGGTGGTGTTAGAAAAATAAATACGCCGTCCGGCACTTTTTCTTTCACTTGTTCAGCGCCTTGGACTTCGATTTCTAAAAAGACATCTTTTCCCTTATCAAGCGTTTGATTGACATAAGAAAGCGGCGTTCCGTAGTAATTTCCTACGTACTGTGCATATTCCAGCATTTCACCCGCTTCGATCATTGCTTCAAATTCTTCTTTTGTACGGAAGTAGTAATCTACTCCTTCTACTTCTCCTTCCCGCATTTTACGGGTAGTCATAGAAACTGAGTACTGAAAATCATTCTCTTCACTATCAAAAATTGCTTTTCGTACCGTTCCCTTACCAACTCCAGAAGGACCCGATAGTACAATTAATAATCCACGCTCTGACATGACGACTTCCTTTCAAAATATGTCTTTTAAGTATTACTTCTATAATGCACTTTTTTTCAGTAATTTTCAAGGCTTTATTGCTTAATATTTTCAAAAAAGGAATATACTTTTCCGTCTAGATACGGAATAAAATAATTTCATCCATCACAACATTATCTACTTTGTTGAAAAGATAACAACGTTTGTCCTACCTATAACCTTTTAAATAACATTCACACAGAGAATTTCTATCCCATTGTCTTCTATCTCTCAAAAATGTCACCTCTATTACAAAAATATTTGCAAAAAAAGTATACACTTTACCTACTTTTCAAGTAAAATGAAGTTATTACGCACTTTTATGTTCTGGTAACCTAACAACTTACAAAATTGATCTATAAAAAACGAAGGGACTTAAATCTATGTTCATAAAAAAAACATTTTGGAAAGCCACAACAGCCTTCTTACTTGCTGCTTGTATTTCACTTGGAGGTTTTGTACAAACAAGTTATGCAGAAGAAGACCTAATGGAATTTGCAAAAAAATCAGGTTATCCTATAAAAGAAGGCTATCGACCAAAAGCCTCTATCGTGATCGATGCTGATTCTGGTCAGATTTTATGGGAAGAACAACCAGATTTATCTTGGAGCCCCGCAAGTATCGCTAAAGTCATGACGATGTATCTAGCTTTCGAAGCGATGGAGCAAGGGAAATTCAACTTGGACACTACTGTCACAGCAACTGAAAAATATGTAAAGATCTCTCAAATCTACGCTTTAAGTAATAGCAAGATTACACTAGGAGTCGAATATCCTGTTCGCGACTTATTTTCAATGGTAGCAGTCCCCTCTTCAAACGTTGCTACACTGATGCTGGCAAATTTAGTTTCTGATAATGATGAAGCTGGATTTATTCATAAAATGAATGAGAAAGCAGCAGAATTAGGCATGACAAATACAACTTACTTTAACAGCAGTGGCGCACAAATCAGTGCCTTTGACGGATTGTATCAAGCACCAGGTATCGATCCTGAAGGCGATAATAAATCAACTGCTAGAGACTTGGCTATTTTAACGTATAATTTAATCAAAAAATATCCTGATGTTTTACAGTTCACTAACAAGCCCGTTGTTACGACTATGGAAAATACACCTTATGCTGAAACTTTTGAAACGTATAATTACTCATTGCCCGGCGCAAAATATGGCTATGACGGAGTTGATGGATTAAAAACTGGTTCAAGTCCAACTGGTGGATTTAACTATATTGCAACAGCTAAAAAAGGTGATATTCGACTGATTGAAGTTGTTTTAGGCGTAGGTGACTGGTCCGATCAAGAGGGAGAATATGAACGGCACCTTGCTGGAAATGCGATTTTAGATCATGCCTTTTCTACTTATGAATATAAAAAATTACTTTCTAAAGGGTCAAATAAGATCAATGAAAAAGAAATCACGCTGGAACAAGATTTTTACGGATTTGCTAAAAAGGATACTGAGCTTAGTTTCACGTTAGCAGATGGTAAACTATCTTTAAATAATGAATATGATCAAGTGTCTCCAACTATCCCTGCTCGTAGTGTTCCGTACCAAGAATCTAACTCAAAATCAGTTGTGGACCCTTCTGCCAAATCAGAAAAAAAGAAGGCTACCCAGCCTTCATCTATAAAAAAGGAGGAGCATCCTTATTTGCTCACCGGTATCTTAGCCATTTTAGGTTTATTACTACTGATTCTTTCAAAAATATTTAGAAAACGCATCGCTGGCACTAGACGTGGTAGCAGAAAAACGTCAACACCAACGACCCGTTTGCTCTTTATTTTAGGAACTCTTTTAATCCTTTCAGCAGTTTGCGTATTTATCTTTTTATAAAAAATAAAAGAATGAGACAAAACTAAAAAAAACAGTTTTGTCTCATTCTTTTTGGATTATTGTTGCGCTTAAAATCCCATATTTGATAAAGTATTCACAACACCCATAATTTCATCATGGCGTTTGATTTTTTTATCCACAGGTCCATCTACTTCTTCGGCATCCACACGGACAACGAAACGACGGTTCAATGTGACAAATGCCTCTTCATTCACACGAATATTTAAAAGATCCTCTGTAAATGAAACACAAGCATCTTCCCAAACGTCAAATGGCTCTTTATCAGAAATGATTTCTCTTTTTACCACAGATTTCCCGCTTAATTCATGAAACGTTACATCATAATACTTTGACATTATTATTCACCTCTTTGCTTTCTTCTCTTTAATTATAGCTTTAAAAAACGGAATCACAAACTATTTTCTATTATTCGACATTTTGAATTTGTTCGCGAATTTTTTCAAGCAACGTTTTCATCTGAACTACGATATTTTTGATTTCTATCGGACTGGATTTTGAACCGATCGTATTCACTTCACGGTTCATCTCCTGAATCAGAAAATCTAACTCTCGACCAACTGGTTCTGGCTGAATCAATAATTCCTGCAACTTATCCACATGAATCGCTAGACGATCTAACTCTTCGTGAATATCTCCTTTTTCAATTAAAATCGCAAGCTCTGTCAATAAACGAGTTTCGTCTACTTGACCGCCTAGCCAATCGTTCAACTTTGTTTCAAATTTTTCGCGATAATCTTTTTCATAAATTACAACAAAGTCTGATAATCCATTGACTAAATTAATAAAATCCTGACTATACGTGTTCAACACTTGTTGAATCTTTTGACCTTCCTGTAGGCGGCTGGCGTCGATTCGTTCGACCGCTTTTTTCACGCACTCTAAGACTAGTAAGCCAAACGATTCGTCTACTTCCTGCTTTTCTGTGACCTCAACATAATCTGAATTGTTAAGTAATTGATTGATGTTTTGTGCAGGATCAAATTCAGCTTGAGGATAATTTTCCGTTAATTCTTGTTGGACTTCTCCTAATAATTGATGGATGAGATTCCAATGAACCAACACTTCTTTCGTACCACTGCCGCTTTGTTTGATATTGATATAGGCTTCGATCCGCCCGCGTTGCAATGTCTCTTTCATTAATTGGCGAATCGCCATTTCGTAAGGATTGACCTCTTTTGGCATCCGTAATTGAATATCTAAAAAACGTTGATTAACACTCTTGATTTCAACATCAATTTGATAGGCGTCATTTAAAAATGTTTCTTTTCCAAAACCAGTCATACTTTTCATCGACAGGGTGTCCTCTCTACATAGATTTTAGTGCATTAGATAATATCTCAAATTCTTCATTCGTTAAAGTGATCCCTTTACCCATTTTTTCATGATCCGCAGACCAATCTCTTAAATCGAATTTCGGCGGACGACCATTCCAACTGACTAAATTGAATTCCTTACGCCACCCTTGATTATTTTCTGATAATACTGCAATTTCTTCTACGATTTCATATGAAAATTCTTGTTTCATTGTTCATCCACTCCTTGTAGTATAAATTCTTTCATTAAAATTTGTAGCGCTTGAACTGGTAATTTATCTAGTAAAAAAACCAAGCGCTGCGGTTTTTCTTTTTCATCTGAATCCAGTAAATTATTCATTAATGATAACTGTTGTTTATCCGAAAGTAAAAAGTAGTCTTCATAATATTTCTTCAGCCATTCTTGGATAGAGATCATTCCGATCGTCTCCACCAGATTCGTCTGCATCTTCCCACTTTTTTGGAGAAGTTCCACTAATTCTTGGATCTTGTACAACTTAGAAGCAGAAATTTCCTGACTCTTTGCTATTAATTCGACTAAAACCAACCCGATATTTTCCGTATACACCCTGTCTTTATAAACTTTACGCAATTTTTTACAGATTTTATTTTGTTGTTCAGTAGAATCCCATAGATTTATTTGATAGGTATTTTTAATAAAGGCAAAAAAATCACGCTGGAATATCTCAGCATTTTTCAACGTCTCGTCAAATGTGTACCAATGGCCTAAATACTTCCGTCCAATAACTTTCATTGTTTCTAAATACCCTAACTGGATATTTTTGGTTGAACGGACCCCATCAAATAAAAGAACTGCCCCCATGGACCACGATGTCTGTAAGTTAAGCATTGTAGTCGTAGCTGGTATTTTGATTGGTTTTGTGATCCCAGGACCCTTAACGTCGACCACGATGCATTCTGTAGCTCCATTTTGCAAGGCAACATCCACTGGGATATTATTTCGATAACCACCATCTACATAATATTTCCCATCTATTTGAGTGGCTGCCATAGCGGGAAAAAAAGAGGCCGAGGCTAACAACCAACTCTGCCAGCGATCACTTTGGCATGTATTGAAATGTATATTTTTTTCTTGTAGACCAGGTAATTCAGTCGTTACTATATAAAAATCTGACGTAACTTCTTGCATTTTTTTTTGAGAGAATGTCTCTTTGATCAAATTACGTAACGGTAACGTAGAAACACCGTTTGATTGGATTGCATTTACAGTAAATGAGCCGATTTGGCTAACCATGCCGCTTAAGGTATCGGCTGACGTTGCCGTAACTGGAAAAGATAAAATTTTTTGCGTATCGATTTTTTCCCACATATTTTTAGCGGCTTCAAAATCATCTTGTAAAATCAACGCACCATTCAATGCACCTACCGATGTCCCTGTAATAATAGTCAACGGGATATCTAATTCCTCCAACGCTTGCCAAACCCCAATTTGATAAGCGCCACGAGCTCCCCCGCCGCCAAGCACTAATGCAGTATTATAACTTAAATCTTTGGTACTTATTCGATCTTCATGAACCGCGTATCCTTGTTTCAAGAAAACGTCTTGTAAGTGTAAGGTGAGTGATTGAGAAAAAACAAATGTGATCGTTGGTTGAAATGTTTGTTTAAAAAGTTTTTCAATCGCCAGAAAGATTGCTGACCAGCTAAGTTTTACTGATTCTCGTATCAATACATTTGTGACAGCCCCATGTTCAACAGTCAAAAATATATAGGGATTCTTTCCCTTATAGATAACATACGCAGTTCCTGAATTTTCACGTGTTTTTTTATAAAATACATGTCTAGCTAAAGTATGAGTACTATAAAAAGGAAATAATAATATGCTTTTAGAAACCTGTCCAGAAAAATAATCCCACTGCGAAGCAACCATTTGTTCAATCTTCATTTCAAATCCACCTCCGTCTTTTTAAGTATACCAAAACTACCCAAAAATTACTTTTTATTTAAAGTATATAAAAAAGACACAATTTCAATAGTTTTTCACGTAAAATAGAAGCGTTACACTTTTGCTTTAACATTGACTTTGCTAAAAAACGATAGTTTAATAGAAGATGGTGTTTTTATTTTGTCACCAACTTAATTAAATAAACACAGATTGCCGACCTTTTGCAGTCACAACTAGCAACTGAAACTTTTCGGCTTATCTATATAAAAGAATAACTAATTACAAAGGATGTTTATATGAAAAAAAGAAAAGTTTTACTGAAAATTTGCTCACTGATATTGGTTCTAGGCTATTTTTCAGGCATTTTTACAGCTACTAGTGCCTACGCTCAAGAAGATATTCTAACAATTACTCAAAATGCAGGTTATCAAACGAATGAATTTTATAAACCAAAAGCCTCAATCGTAATCGAAGCTCAAACGGGGCAAGTCCTTTGGGAAGATAATCCAGATTTAAAATGGAACCCAGCCAGTATTGCCAAATTAATGTCTGTTTATCTTGTATTTGAAGCAATGGCAAACGGACAATTTACTTTGGATACAACCGTTAAAGCAACAGATAACGATCAAGCTATTTCACAGATTTATGAATTAAGTAATAACTCGATCGTTTCAGGCGTAGACTACCCCGTTCGGGACTTGCTTTATGCAACACTCGTGCAATCATCAAATGTCGCTACTGTGATGTTAGCAAACCTTGTAACTGCCAACGATGAAGCAAAATTTATCCATATGATGAATGATAAAGCCAAAAAACTTGGTATGACAAATTCGACGTTTTACAATTGCAGTGGCGCTGAAACTGGTTCATTCAACGGTTATTACAAGCCTGAAGGAATCGACCAAAATGCGGATAACGTCACTACAGCAAGAGATTTAGCTATTTTATCTTATCATTTACTAAAAAATTATCCAGATACAGTAACATACACAAGCCCAACTCAAATCACGATCATGGAAAATACGCCTTACGCTGAGGTTTTAGAAAACCATAACTATTCGTTACCTGGCCTAGCTTATGGCTATGAAGGTGCAGATGGTTTAAAAACTGGTTCTAGCCCAACTGGTGGCTTTAACTATGCAGCAACTGCCAAACGTGAAAATACACGTCTCATCGAAATTGTGCTAGGTGTAGGCGATTGGGAAGATCAAGAAGGTGAATTGCAGCGTCACGCTTTTGGTAATGCCATTTTTGACCAAGCTTTTGCTACCTATGAATATAAGCAATTACTTCCTAAAGGAAACAACACGATAAACAAAGAAGAAGTGATTCTAGAGCAAGACTTTTATGGTGTTATTCAGCGAAATACTGAACCGGCTTTTAATCTATCCGCTGATAAAGTAACATTGAACACTAGTCTTACTCAAGTTTCACCTACAATTAAAGCTCCTAGTGTTGGCTTTAAATATGCAAAAAAACTAAAAGCATTACAACATTCTACTCTTTTGAAAAACGGAAACAAAAAAAATAGTTTATCTACCTTTTTTATAAATGGTTTGTTGGTCATTTTAGGATTCTTATTCATGGCTTTATCAAAACTATTTAAAAAAGAACCCTCAGAAACTGGTAACGCTAAAAACATTAGCCCTTTATTCGTTTTAGGGATCATTCTTGTTCTTGTAGGAATTGGTTTGAGTATATACACAGTAGGCGTTGGACCTTGGATTTAATTACAACAATGAAAGAACAGCTACCTAGTGAAATCGCTAGGTAGCTGTTCTTTTACGTATCTTTGCTAACTTAGTAAAGAATAGACATTTTATAAAATTCACACAAATTTGGGCAAGAAAGTTGAGAATTAGCTGTTTGTTATTAAGGAATTATTTATTTTTTTTAAGTTGCTTGATTTGTTTTTCGATTTGATCAATTTGTTTACCTAATGCTTTTTGTTCATTTTTATCACGTGATACTTTTTTCTTGTTGATCAATTCTTGTTTTTCTTTGATCAATGCGTTAATTTTTGCTGCGTTATCTTCAACTGGTGTAGATGGTACTGTATTTTCTGTTGAACCACCTGTTGCGCTACCGTTTTTCAACGCTTGGATTTCACGTTCGATTTCACCAATGCGAATACCTAATGCTTTTTGTTCTTGTGGGTCACGACTAACTTTTTTCTTATTGATTACTTCTTGTTTTTCTTTGATTAATGCATTGATTTTTGCCGCTGTGTCTTCAGCTGGAGTTGTTGTATTTCCAGTTGAGCTACTTGTTGTGCTACCTTTTTTCAATGCTTGGATTTCACGTTCTATCTCGCCAATACGGATACCCAATGCTTTTTGTTCTTGCCAATCACGGCTTACTTTTTTCTTGTTGATTGCTTCTTGTTTTTCTTGGATTAACGCGTTGATTTTTGCTGTGTTATCTACAAGTTGTGCTGAGTTCGCATGTACTTGAGTAGCCGTTGCTAAAAATCCTGTTCCCCCGATTGATAACGCTAAACCAGCAACTACTGCACCTTTTACAAATTTGTTCATTATAAATTCCTCCAATTTTTTTATTCGAACACTACTATTTATATAACAATAGTTCCGATACACAGATTATACCCACAGTTTCAAAAAAAGTAAACTATTATTTTATAAATAGTAGTATCAAATTTTTATATAAATAGAGAAAAAATTGAAAATAGCTGATCTATCAAGGTTTTACGTCTTCATTTTTATCGAAAAGAGTTTTTATAAAATAAAAAAATCTAACTTTTATACTTTAATTCAAGCATAAAAGTTAGATTTTCATTTTAAATTGTTCGAATCGTCATTACATTGATCCTTTGAAGACACTTGCATTTTTTACAAAATAATCGACTCCTGAGTAGATTGTAAATAGTAAACAAACATACAACATGATTTGATCTAAGGGAAAACCAATTGCAGCAAATGGAATATTATTGATAAACAATAATATAATCGCAACCATTTGTGTTGCTGTTTTCACTTTACCTGGCCAAGCAGCTGCCATCACTTCTCCGCCTTCAACTAATAACAAACGCAACCCAGTAACTGCTAACTCTCTACAAACAATGATTGCCACTACCCAAGTTGGTGCTTTTTGTTGCCCAACTAAAACAATAAAAGCTGTCATCACGAGCATTTTATCTGCTAATGGGTCAGCAAACTTACCAAAATTGGTAACTAAACCTCGTGCTCGAGCAATCTTGCCATCTAACCAATCAGTAATACTTGCCACCGCAAAAATAATTGCACCAACTAACTGAGTAACTGCTAAAGATGTTCCTGCTATTGTGATTGTTCCCCAATCCATTGGTATGCTAACGACAGCGATAAAAATTGGAATCATAAATATTCTAATGACTGTTAATTTATTTGGTAAATTCAATGCCTATTGCCCCTCTCTTCTCTTCCTTATTTTACGTTATCTTATAGAAGGTGTCACGAAAAAAGATACATTATCATTCTAAAGAGAGTTGTTTAAGTGTATTTGATTAAATACTCTCAATAAATGAGCGAGAAAAATGTTGGAAATGGTTTGTTCTCCATCCCAAATTTTTCTCGCTCATTTTTTCTGTGAACAATTTCTTTTATTGCGGTTGTTGAGACTGCTGTGGTTGTTCTGTTTGTGCATAAGCTACATTCATATTGATATTTCTTGGTCCAATTCCAGTATTATTCGGATTGAATTCTGCTTTTTGTCCATCTAATTTGAACTCCATATACTCAGATGCACCTAAACTTATGACCATTTGAGTTGTGCCTGCTGGTACTTCAACTGTTTTAGGCTGACCTGGCTGAATTGTTTCTTGATAGAAATAACCATTGTCATTGTTTGCCGCAGTCGCAATGTAAACACCGACCCAACAAGGTCCTGTCACAGCACTAAACTCAAGTTTCGCTGGATTTGCTACATTGACTGCACTCATATTGACAGTTGTACCAGATTCACTATCGAATTTTACTTCTGTTGGTGCTTTTGGTTCTGACGAAGAACTCGTCGAAGATTCTGTACTACTTGATGCAGGCGCTTGACTTGATTCAGAACTTGAACTTGCGCTTGAATCAGATTCTCTTATGATCTCAGAAGCTGGCGGCTGAATGATAGGTGTTGTTTGACGATCCTGCCATGTAATATAAAAAACAACAATTGCGATTGCTAATCCAATCAGTGAAAATATAACTGCAGGTAAACTACGCATAAAACGTTTAGCTGAGCTATGTTCATCATACATTTGCGTCCTTGACTCATCTAATGTTTCGTATTGGACCGCTGTTTCGATATCTTCTGGTTCATCTATTCCATCATAAATTTCTACTAATTCATTGCCATCTAATCCGACTGCACTTGCATACTGGCGAATAAATGCACGCACATAAAAAGTTCCGGGCATAGAGTCAAAATCATTTTCTTCGATTGCTATCAAATAGCGTTTTTGTGTTTTGGTAATTTGCTGCAGTTCATCTATTGACATATTTTGCTGCAGTCGTGCATCTCTTAATTTTTTTCCTATATTCACGCTGGCCACTCGTCCATCTTCTCCAGTCTCTCTAATTTATCAGTTTTGCCTACTATAAATCAGGCGATTTTTAGTCATGCAGCTTTTGGGTAAATAAGATAAAAAATCTCTGAATAGACTCTTATCCAACTGCTCTTTTGTATGGTTTAAAGTTTGTGTTTATTTTATGTAAAACAGTTAGGTAAAGTTCTCTTATTCTACTTGAATTACCTAATCAAATAGCTAGAAACTTCTAATTATCCAACTGTTCTAAGGATAACATAAAAAAATACTACTGAGGATAACATTTTTGAAAGTTTTGACTAAATATCGGACTTTTTTTGTTTGATATAATCGTTACTTCTCATCCTTACTTTTCTATCCTAGGATCTGATGATTTTTCTCATAGTGAGGAAAATCATCAGCATCTAACAAATAGTGTTTATTTTTTTGGATACATATAAAAACGACTTAAGCCATCTTTGTTTATAAACACTTGTGCTAATTCTTTAACATCAGATAGTTGAATACTTTCAATAACTTCTGGTGTATCAAATAGCGTAGTTTCACCATATAGTGATTGTGAAAATTGGTTTGCAATATATTCTAATGAATTTAATGACTGAAAATACTTGCCGATCATTTTCTTCTTCAATAAAGATAAATTCTCATCTGTTACTTCAGAACTTTTATCTGCCGTTAAAAGAATCTCCTCGATTCGTTCAGCCAATTGCTCAGGATGATCACTATCTCCACCAAAATCGGCAAAATGAAAGCTACGATCCAAATTAAATTCATAGCCAAAGCTATCGTCTAACAGCCCTTCATTGTACAAATTCAAATAGTTTTGTGACGTATTGCCAAATAGTAATTGGAACAGCAAATTCGCTGTAGTTTTGTATTTAAGCAGTTCTTTGCCATCTGTAGGAACTTCGTCTAACCCTTTTAAGCCAACAATAACTTTTGAACGGCTAATAGCCATAGAAAGAGAACTTTCCTTGATAATATCTGCTGCTGTTTCTTGAGGAAAATGACGTTTGATTGGTTCGGCTTTCGCAAATGTTTTAGCAGATTGATTCTTTCGGATAAACGTCATCATTTCTTCTGGGTCCATTTTCCCAACAACAAATAATGTCATATTACTTGGGTGATAAAAGGTGTTGTAACAAGTATATAAGTCTTCTGCTGTGATTTCGCCAATACTTTCCACGGTTCCTGCAATATCGATATGCAGAGGATGTTTTGGATAAAGATTGCCCAATGTCCCGAAAAATAAGCGCCAGTTAGAATCATCCAAATACATTTGGATTTCTTGTCCGATGATCCCTTTTTCTTTATCCACTGTTTCTTTGGTAAAGTAAGGCTCTTGAACAAAATTTAGTAACGTTTCTAAATTTTTCTCTACTTGATCTGTTGTTGAAAACAGATAGCTTGTTTTTGTAAAACTTGTAAAGGCATTAGCAGAAGCGCCTTGACGACCAAATTGTTGGAACACATCGCCGTCTTCTTTTTCAAACATCTTATGTTCTAAAAAGTGAGCAATCCCATCCGGTACCTTTACAAAATCAGTTTCGCCGATCGGCACAAATTCATTATCGATCGAACCATAGTTGGTCGTAAACAAGCCATAGGTTTTGTTGTACTCTTTTTTAGGTAGCAAATAAACAGTTAATCCATTATCTAGGACTTCTGTGTAAAGAACTTCATTGATTTGAGGATATTCTTTTTTATTCATCGACTGTTTCTCCTTCCAAAAAGAAAATGGCTTGTAGTTGCACTAATTTGGCAACACGTTGAACATCAGCGATTGTGACAGCTTCCATTCGACGAATCCACTCATCATCTTTTAAACGAAGGTGAGGAATCAAATCATTCAAATATTCATTTTCTAAGACAGCACCTGCATTATCTAAAGAAAGTAAATATTGATTTTTCAACATGGCTTTTGTTTGTTCTATTTCTAAGTCTGTCACATTTCCTTGGCGGATATTGTCTAATTCTACTGAAATCAAGCGCAGAACTTGGTTGCGATTTTTACCATCGATTCCCGTCTGAACGCTTAGAAAACCACGGAAGGTATCAATACTGCTAGATGCGTAATACGCTAAATTTTCTTTTTCACGGACATTCATAAATAATTTAGAATGTGGAAATCCACCAAATACACCATTGAAAATTTGTAGCGCAAAATAATTTTCGTCTCCATAATAAACATCCGTATGATAGCCTAAATTCAATTTAGATTGAGCTAACGTTTCTTGTTCAGAACGTTCTTCAATCACATTTCTAGATGGTTGCGCATAAAAAATATCTGCAATTCCAGACGCGCGATCTTCAAATGGTAATTTACTAAACAATGCTTTGACTTCAGCTTCATCCACATCCCCAAGGACAAAAATATCGACTTGGTCCTCTTGAATCATTTGTTGATGATAGGCCGCGATACTTTCAGCTGTTTCTTTTTCTAGATCCGCGATAGTACCGAAACTTGGAATTTTTTGGTCTTCAGATTGACTGAAATACAGATTTTGTAAAGCCAATGAAGAATAGACTTGTTTATCTTCTGAAATACTTTCATAATAGGCTTTTAAATTTTCTTTTTCGCGTTGGAAAGTCTCTGCTTCAAACTGCCCATCGATAATATTGGGATAAAATAAAATCTCTTTCACAAAATCAGCAGCATCCGCTAAGACATGACTATTTTCTAAATATTTATCATTGACTAAGTTCATAGAAAGGTTTAACAAATGTAAATGTCCTTTCTTGTTTACGTTGATTCCAAAACTAGCCCCATATAATTCGGCTAGTTTCTCACTTAATTTTACTTGGTCTGGATAGTTCAGGCTATTTGTTTCTAGTAGACTAGATAAAAGTGTCCGCTTCGTGATTATTTCTTTATTCAAACGCGTATTAAAACGAACCAAAATACGCACTGTTTTATATTTTTCTGTTGGAACAACATGTAAGTTGACCCCTTGTGCTAATGCGATCGGCATCTTGTCAGCTCCTCTTTTTTTCATCATAATAAAGCCCAGTCTGAAATACAATCATCTGGCCGTTTTTAAATGTTTTTTTAATAATTTCTACATCCATTTAATTATAGCACAGCTCAACTATCTTTCCTTGATGTGAGAGTCTTTCATTTCAATTTTTTTAAATTTTTCTGTATACTTGATTTGAGAAAGGGAGGTTAAACTTATGATCAAAGAATTTAAAGAATTTATTATGCGTGGAAATGTCCTTGATTTAGCTGTTGGGGTCGTTATTGGTTCTGCTTTTACTGCCATTGTGACACAAATCGTTAATGGGTTGATTACGCCACTCGTTAGTTTAGTATTCGTATTGACTACTGGAGAAAAAAGCGCAGATGATGCCTTAGGCGCGCTCGTTTTTCATGTTAAAGGCGTGGCATTCAACATTGGCGATGTAATCAGTGCACTTATTACATTTTTAATTACCGCCTTTGTGTTGTTCCTAATCGTAAAAGCTGTTAACAAAATGAAGAAAAAACCGCAAAATGAGGAAGAAGAAGTTTCTGGACCTACAACGGATGATTTATTAGAACAAATCCGTGACTTATTGGCAGCTCAAAATGCTACGAAAACAACTGGTATTTTGAAAGATAACGCCGAGGATATCAAAAAGTAACTATCCGTGATTAAATCTAGCTCAATTTTTTTAATGAACGTTCCCAACAAATGTATCTGCGTTTGCTGGGAACGTTTTCGTTTATACAAAGAAGAAAAAAATGACACACATTTTTCTATGCGTGCCAATTTTTTATTTAGTTTCTTCTCATATTGATATGAGGAATATCATCTTCTAAATACACATCAGAAATTGCTTCGAACCCAAAAGCTCCATAGAAATCTGTCAAATGTGCTTGCGCACCAATGATAATTGGTCGGTTTGGGTATTTATCCTCAATTACTTTCAATGTTTCTTCTAAGAGTTTGTTTCCTAATTTTTTCCCACGATAATCAGGATTTATTATTACTCTGCCAAAAGTCACCGTATCTCCTTTATCGATTATTCTAGTGTAACCAACAATATCTGGTCCCTCTTGCAACCAAGTATGCCAAGCAAACTCATCAGCTTCATCCACCTCTTGGTAAGGACAGTTTTGTTCAACCACAAAGACAGAGATTCTCAGCTTTACAATTTCTAGAAATTCTTTAGTCGTCAGTGTTGTAAATTCTTTTGCATGATACTCCATTGCATTGACCTCCTCAGCATATTAAATAGTATAAAAATAAGAGTTTTAATAATTAAACGAACAGCTGTACACCATTCCATAGATTTAACAGTAATACCAAAAGGATCACAACTTGATAAATTTGAGTCACTCGTTCAGAAGAAATCTTCCCACTAATCAACGCACCCACGAATCCGCCTATAACAGCAGCTGGAATCACATAAAACAAGATTGTCAGATCAAACCGCCCAAACCCTGTTGATTGTGCAATCGTAAATAATTTTGCCGCCTGCGAAAAGAAAATCGTAATGATCGAATAAACGGTTGCTTCTTTGATCGGAATTCCAAAACACAACATCAATAATGCTACATTGATCGGTCCGCCACCAATGCCCAATAAAGTAGAAATAAACCCTAAAAACAAACCAATACTCACATACCAAATGGGATGTGACAAATCGAAAGAACGATCATTGCCAATTTTTGTATAGAAATAAGCAAATAATAACGTTACGATCGTCAGAATAATTTGGATCAATTGAACATATTTCTCATCAGAAAAAAAACGTAATAATGATTCAAATACCGTATTCCCTAAAATTCCACCAATTACAGAACCTAAAGAAACAAAGAAAGCAATCGGAAGTTGTAATTTCAACCCATTCTTCATTTGTCTTAGTGTAGAGACGATCGACATAGTAAAAACGGCTACGCTAGAATAAAATGAAATTGCTGCTAATGGATGAAAGTGTAACGTATCTAGTACGGGTTTTATGATCACACCGCCGCCCATTCCTGAAATCGCACCAACTGTATTTGCTAAAATAATGACAATAAAATAAATAATTCCTATATGCACAATATTTTTCCTTTCCTAAAAGTAATCACACTCTCTTTAGGCTTTTCTTCGTCTAGCAAAATCAACAAATTTGAATTTATCTAATCTGTGCCTAGATTCTGTGTATTCAAAACAACGTGTATCTTCTAAACTAACTACACTACGAACAACGACCACATGAGTATCATCTTGTATATCCATTAATGTACGATCTTCTTCTGTTACAGCTTCTACTGTGATCTCTTTTTGCGCGTAGCTGATCACTAACCCTAAATCGTTTTCAAAATAATCATAGATAGAATCTGCTGCCCGCTCCTCAGGCAACTCATTAATAATGTCTTTTAGTAAATAATCGATATCAACGATTACCACTTCTCCGTCAATCTCCCGTTGTCGGACTAAACGCCAAACCACAGCCTCTTTCTTCCATCCGGTCAAACGAGCCAAAGATTCACTGACATTCTCTTCTTTTAGTTCTACGACTCTAGTGATGCTATGTATTTGTTGCGCACCTTGCAACTCTTTATAACTGATGACACCAGAAATCGGCAAATCAAATTTTCTTACATTTAAGACGATTGATCCTTTACCTTGTTGCTTTTGGATATACCCTGCATTGATCAGCAAATTCAATGCTTTACGAATCGTTTCTCGTGAAACGGAATACTGTTCAACTAATTGATTTTCACTAGGTAACAAGGTTCCAGGTTGATAATCCCCATCTAAAATCCCTTTTTCAAGCTCTAAAAATATATCATGAAACTTATTCATGTCCATCCCTCCACCTTAGGATACTCAAGGAAAATGATAGCACATTCTTCCTTAAAAAAATAGCATTCTCAACAAGTAAGCTTTCGAATCGAAACAATTCATTTAGATTATCCGACTTGTATTTACAAGAGTTTCATACTATAATGAAAACGAAAACAACAACATGTCTATACAAGTTAAAATAAATTTTAGTCAGGAGCCCTTTATAATGAACTTTCTTTTACTAACACTCACCCATAATAGTTTACACATCCAAGAAAAAATGGAGAACACGCTCATCTCAGAGCATATGTTTCCCTTTTCTGATTTTGAATTCCCTAAAACAGCGGTAACTTTAGCTGCACAGATCAAAGAACAATTTCCAATGGCTACAGGCGCTGTTTTTAATACCGTAGTGCCTGACTTCTATAGCGAAAATACAAAAGTAACACCTTTGAACGTAGGCGTAGAAAGTCTAATCAAGCATTTTTCAGAGTTATTGAATTTACCGATTCTTAGCGTTTCTGAGCTAGAAGCTGCTACAGATCTAGCTGCTACATTTAAAGAAAAAAAAGAGTATTTAACTTGGAATTTGGATTATTTTGGCTATACTCCAGGCAAAGAAGAGTATTCAGTTGAATCCTTATTGACGATTGGTAATGGTTTTATGGGCTTACGTGGTACAGTCCCTGAAATGACCCTCTCAAAAGAATCCTATCCTGCGACTTACATTGCGGGACTTTATAATGAAGAAAAATCAGAAGTTGCTGGTCAAATCGTTGAAAATGAAGACTTTGTTAATACACCAAATAACCAATATATCAGTATCAAAGTAGAAGGATCAAACGAATGGCTAACTCTTGAAAAAGCCACGTTGCGTTATTTGCATAGAAATCTAGACTTAAAAACAGGTTTGTTTTCTTCTCATATGATTATTGAAGATAGCCAGCAGCATCAAGTAAAAATTACAGCTAAAAAAATAGTCAATATGGCTAAAAAAAATAATTACAGCATCCAATATTCGATCAACCCATTAAATTTTTCTAAAAACATTACAGTCAAAACAATAACGGACGGATCTATCTACAATTTCAATGTTGAACGTTACCGTAATCTAACGGCTAAACACTTTCATGTCACCCAATTGCTCGCAGAAAAAAGCAACACAATGATCGAAGTTCAAACCAATCAATCGAAAATAAACGTCCAACAAGTAGCCAGGATCACGGGTGATTTTTTTGAGGCTGATTCTATTAAAAATTCTATTGGAAAAGAAATCATTGAACAAGAAATTACATTTTATGCTGAGCAAAATAAGATGTATACTTTCGAAAAACATGTTCAAGTTAAAGCATCTATAGCAAAAGAAAATTGGGAAACTGCCTTACTTCCAGCAACTTTTTTTGACTCAGAATTGGGTGAAAGTAAACATGCTTGGGCGTCATTATGGGAAAAATCAGATATCCAGGTTACAGGTGATTTGATGTCCCAAAAATTATTAAGGATCCATACGTATCATTTATTAGTTTCGGCTTCTCCATTTAATAATAATGATTTAGATGTTTCTGTAACTGCCCGCGGTTTACATGGCGAAGCCTATCGTGGTCACATTTTCTGGGATGAAATTTTTATTCTACCATTTTATATTCTTCACTTCCCAGAAACTGCTAAACAGCTGTTGATGTATCGTTATAACCGCTTAGGTAAAGCGAAGGAAAATGCTCGCGAAAGCAACTACGCTGGTGCCATGTATCCTTGGCAATCGGGGCTTGATGGTAGCGAAGATACACAAAAACTTCATCTGAATCCATTGAATGGCCAATGGGGTGAAGATCATAGTGTCCTTCAGCGTCATGTCTCATTAGCAATTGCATATAACGTCTGGATGTACTGGAACAACTCTGGAGACGACCTGTTCATCAAAGAATATGGTGCTGAAATGTTAGTAGAAATTGCTAATTTTTGGCGCAGTGCTGCAACTTTAGACGAAACGACTAATCGCTATTATATCGATAAAGTCATGGGACCAGATGAATTTCACGAAGCTTATCCTGAAAGTACAGAAAGTGGCCTAAAAAACAATGCCTACACAAACTTAATGGTAGTCTGGTTATTTGAGGAGTTGGAAAATATCCTTTCACTACTAAATACGCAAGAACAAACAGAATTATTTAATAAAACGGGTATTACACAAGAAAATCTCAAAAAAATGGAAGATATTCGCAAACGTTTATCGATCGAAATCAATGAGGACGGGATCATCGCCCAATATGAAGGTTATTTCGATTTAAAGGAAATTGATTGGGAAAAAGCAAAGGAACAATATGGCAATATTTATCGAATGGATCGTATTTTAAAAGCAGAAGGTCAGTCACCGGATGATTATAAAGTCTCAAAACAAGCAGATACTTTGATGTTATTCTACAATTTAAATAAAGAAAAAATCGATGAAATCTTAGCTGAACTTGGCTATGATTTACCTGCCGATTATCTTGAAAAAAATCTTTTATACTATTTAAATAGAACATCACATGGTTCAACGTTATCAAGAATCGTCCATGCGCAATTGGCGGAAGAAGTAGCCTTTCATGATTTATCTTGGAAGTTGTACCAAGAAGCTTTATACTCTGATTATCAAGATATTCAAGGTGGTACGACTGCTGAAGGAATCCATACAGGTGTGATGGCTGCAACGATTTATGTTACTTTGACCACTTATGCTGGAATTGATATTAAAAAGAACCACCTAACGATTCAACCAAATTTACCGAAAAATTGGACCGATATGACCTTCAATATTGATCACAAAGGAATTCACTATAATTTGATCGTTTCAAAAAATGCTGTTCAAGTTTGTCCGTCACAAGATACAACGGTAATCATCCAAAAGCAACCTTACCAATTGATTGCCCATAAAGTCACAACAATCAACTATTAAACATGAGACAGGAGAATACACATGAAAAAAGGCTTTGTTTTTGATTTAGATGGCGTGATTACTGATACAGCCAAATTCCATTATATTGCTTGGAAAGATTTAGCAGCAAATTTAGGAATAACGATCGACGAAACATTTAACGAAACATTAAAGGGCATCAGCCGCATGGATTCTTTGGATAGAATTTTAGCTTATGGACGCAAGGAAAATGATTTTACGACAGCAGAAAAAGAAGTATTGGCCCAAAAGAAAAATGATGAATACGTTAAACTTCTGGATGACCTTTCTGAAACTGACTTATTACCTGGTGTTCATGACTTTTTAGTCCAAGCAAAAGAACATAATATTCCATGTTCAATCGCTTCAGCTTCGAAAAATGCCCCAATGATTTTAGAAAAGTTGGGTGTGCTTGATTTCTTCGGGCATATCGTTGATCCGGAAACTCTGAAAAAGGGGAAACCTGATCCAGAAATTTTCGTAAAAGCAGCGGAAAGTATCAAAGTTGCGCCACAAGATGCCGTAGGTTTCGAGGATGCACAAGCAGGAATCGAAGGTATCAAAGCTGCAGGAATGTACGCTGTCGGTATTTCTGCAACTGAAGTTTTAGTAGAAGCAGATTTACAGGTTGCTTCAATGAGTGAATTAGATGTTGAGCAATTAATAACGATTTAGAAAATAAATGAACAGATCCAAAACGTTAGACCTAAACATCTAATGTTTTGGGTCTTTTCATCTTAAAATAAATTAGTTAAATGTAATTCTTAAGATACTTTTAAACATTTCAATATAAAGTCTTTTGTGTTACAATATCATTACATAAAGAAATGGGGTTATGACTAATGAAAAGGAAATTGTTTAGCGAATTATCACCACTGACTTATGAAATATCTATAAAAAAGAATATTCTCCAGAGAAAAATACGAGATTTTGTTCAGCAAGAACAACTTGCGCAAACTAAAAATGATGCACTTCTACCTGTATCCGTTTACAAACATACCTCTTTGATACGTAGAAAATTAGGGAATACGGATCTGACCTTACAGGAAAATAAAGCATCTAATTTAAGGATTGCCGCACCTAAAGTATCAAACATCTTGATCAAGCCTAATGAAACATTCTCTTTCTGGCATTTGGTTGGTAAATGCTCTACAAGTAAGGGATATAAAAACGGTGTAACGATTTTTAACGATACTGTTCGTCCAGGTCTTGGTGGCGGTCTTTGCCAGTTTACTAATTTGATTCATTGGATCATTCTTCATTCACCATTAGAAATCACTGAGCATCACCACCATGACGGCTTAGATCTTTTCCCAGATTATGGACGTAAAATTCCTTTTGGGACAGGAACATCAATCGTTTATAATTATCTGGACTATCGTTTTAAAAATAATACAAACAATACTTATCAGCTAATTATTTCTGTTAGTGAAACTCACCTTAATGGTGAACTTCGCTCAGACAACGAACAAATTTATAGTTATCATATTCGTGCTGAAAATGAATATTTTTCAAGAGAGAATGGACACGTTTTCCGTAATGGGCAAATTTTCAGAAAATGTATCGATAAAAGAACAGGTAATCTATTAGAAAATAAAATGATCAAAGAAAATCAGGCACGCGTTTTATACGATACAACGAATTTAGAAATAAGAACTACTCATTAAATGTACTAAGCCATTATACTATTTATACGTTCATTCTAGAAAAACTAAAGAAACAAAGAGTAAAAATCGTAAATAACATTTTTACTCTTTGTTTCTTCAGTTAGTCAATGTAGTAAGTTTCTTCCATTTACGAATTTTAGTTTGGAAATTGGTAAATGGTGCTACCGTATTGATGTGTACCCATTTGTATAAAGGCCACATCGCTTTAGTCGTGGCATAGTTTCTCTGCCCTGCTTCAAATAACTCTTGATCAGACAGTGTTTCTAGCCAGATACACACCTGATTGACAGACTCTCTCAGCATTTTTCTTTGTTCTGCGATACTGTATTTCCCATATTTTTCATAAAACGACTGATATAAGCCACCTAAATTATTCCATTTATACCCTTGCGCAGGCGTTTGGACTACTTTTCCTGCTTGTTCATCTTGCTCCCACTGAAGAATCAAGTTCACCCAGCCAAGTTGATAAGACAAATTTTCAGAAGGCGTTTTATCTACCTCATCGATCCGTTCATTCTTTAGCGCTTCCGGCACTTGCTCAAACTCTTCATCATACTTCTCATACCTTTTTTTGATTTCATCAATCAATTCCTGTTTATTTTCGTATGTACGCATAAATAGACCCCTTTCGTGTTACGATCTGCTTCTATTTTAAACCTTGTCATAATGTCAAAGTCAAGTATACTAATAAAAAATGACTACCTATTTTAAGGAGCAAAAGAATGTTTAAAATCAGCGAATTTTCTCAATTAACAAACATCAGTCCACGTATGCTCAGACATTACGATAAACTAAATTTATTAAAACCTGAGATCATCCATCAAGAAAATAATTATCGCTACTATACAGCAGAGCAAATCAATCAAGCGAATCGAATCCTTTCGCTTAAAAATGTTGGCATCCCGCTAAAAGAAATCAAAACACTTTTAGAGAATGAAAATGACCAAACAGACTACCTAATCCATCATCGAACATTACTTGAACGGGAATTAGCGGAAAAAAAGCTACAACTTGCTTATCTAGACTGGCTGGAAGAAAAAAAGAAGTCTCCAGAGGAAACAGGAATGAATTATCCCATCGAAACAAAAAAAATGAACGACCTGCTCGTTCTTACTTATCGGCAAAACGTAACCTCTTACTATGAAGAAGAGCAACTTTGGCAGCAACTTTTTGCGACTATACGAAGTGAGGATATGTCTACACTAGGTCAATCAATCGCCGTTTTTCATAAGACTACTTCGAAGAATATCGACATCGAAGTTATGGTTAGTATTCCAGAATCACTTAAGCACATCTATCCAGAGTCTAAAACCTTCTCTCCAGGATTGATTGCTTCTGTTGTAACAAACGGCTCTTACGCTTCTATGCCGACTATTCATACCGATATGGACAACTGGTTGAACGTGAATGAGTACACACTTTCTGGAAATATCTTTAACATTTATCACTCTAGCCCAGCGAATGAGGAACGGGAAGAATGTTATATTACAGAGGTTTGTTATCCCATCGAAAAACCATTCAACCAGCACTAATATTTATCTTTCTTTTTGTTTATATTTTACTATTTTCAGTTTATAATCAATATATAGTGATAGTTAATATGGATAAACAAATGGAGGAAAATAAACTTGGAACAATGGAATAAAAAGTGGCTTGTTGGTCTAATGATACTTCCAGCAGACTTAAGGCATATCTATGGGAGGGATAAAAAATGGTAGAGCAGATTCGACTCGTTTATCAGACATTTATGAACATTCTCTATGTACTATTGGACCCACTTTTAGCAGGTCTCGTTCTTTATTGTATCCTTTCAATCAATCGACAAAAAAAAGAAATAACTACATTAAAACATAAAATAAATCAGCTAGATAACAACTGAGTAACAGCACATGAGGAACCATTCATCATGCGCTTTTTTGCTATAAAAATCAGCTACTACTTTACCAGTCCTTTTAAGACCGTTTTGACTACTTTAAATTCTTCATCCAAAAGAATCAAATCAGCATCGTATCCCACAGCAATCTTCCCTAATTTCTTTTCACCTAAAATAGTAGCTGGTGTAGTTGAACCCATTTTGATTGCATCATCTAACGGAATGCCCATCTCCACACTCAATTTCAGTGCTTCATTCATCGTGACTGTGCTGGATGCTAATGTGCCGTCATTTAAGCGGGCAACGCCATTTTCAACCGTGACATGATGTCCGCCAAATTCATAAACACCATCTCCCACACCCATAGCTTGTAAAGCATCTGTGATTAAAACCATCCCGTCTGCTCCTTTTATTTTGTGTAATAGACGGACGATTCCCGGATGTAAATGAATCCCATCAACAATTGCCTGAACACTGACCGCATCATTTTCAAGAGCTGCAGTAACCAAACCAGGTGCCCGATGATGGATCGACGGCATTGCGTTGAAACAGTGAGTTATATGTGTAGCACCTTGTTGAAAAGCAACTTGGGCTTCTTCGTATGTTGCATCAGAATGTGCAATGGCAACGACAACGTTTTTTTGTTTTAAATAGGTGATCAATTCCAAACAACCTGGTAATTCTGGTGCTACGGTAACCATTTTGATCAAATCACCTGCTCGTTCAAAAATCATGTCCATTTCTTTTAAGTCTGGATTTCTGAGATAATTCGGATTTTGCATGCCTTTTCGTTTAATGTTTAAATAAGGGCCTTCTAAATGAATACCTAAAATCTTCGCTCCTATTTCATGCCCTATAACTTCTTTGGTTCGATCGATCATTGTTAACAATGCTGCTAAATAAGAAGTGACTGACGTTACTAAAAAACCAGTAGATCCAGTTTCCAAACACTTTTTAGACACTTCTTGAATACTTTTTGTAGTGCCATCCATCATATCAAAGTTGTTGGCTCCGTGAATATGAACATCGATCATTCCAGGAATCAGCAATTGTTTTTGGCCATTGATTCGATGATTCACGACCTCATTAGAAAAAGTGTTAGCCTCTGATGATTCTATCGCTAAAATACGTTCATTTTCTATCAGGATATCGACTAATGCTAGGCCATCTTCTTTACTGATCATTACGTTTTGAATAAGTGTTTTCATTTTTTTCCACCTTCTACAAGAATGATTTTGACTTCGTTTTTTCTTAATTGCTTCGTGATTGAATCTGGCAGTGGTTTATCTGTGATCAACAGATCGATTTTTGCAAAATCTAATTTAAAATTGGTCGTATTTCTAACTTTAGAGCTATCGAGTACAACGCAGGTTCTTTTCGCATTTTTGATAATGGTTTGTTTTAATTCGATGTCTTCTAATTCAGAGTAAAACAAGCCTGCGTCACTGATGCCTGATGCACCGATAAACGCGATGTCAAAATAAAAATTAGCTAATTGGGCAATCACTGATGTCCCCTTCAACAAGTGAGAGTTAGAGTTGAAGTATCCTCCTAACAGATAGACATCCTGTTTATTATTCACTTCTGTCGCTGATATTGCATTGTCGATCGAATTGGTGACAATCAGGACATTTTCTTGGGTAAGTTCTTTTGCGATAAATTGAACAGTTGTTGAAACATCTAGCCAAATGGTTTGATTATCTGCTATTTCTTTGACTGCTTTTCGTGCAATTTGAATTTTTTCTTGGCTATGTTCAACTAAACGCTTGGAGTAATCTTCGATTTTGGTTTTAATGATCGGCAATGCAATTCCTCCACGATATCTTTCAGCTAAACCATCATTGACGATCAGTAAGATATCTCGGCGAATGCTGTCTTTAGATATTTGGAAATAGTCGGCTAATTCGGTTGCGTCTAGCTTTTCCTTCTCTTGTAGTAACTCTAAAATTTTTGCGATCCGTTCTTTTTGATTCATACGTTACCTCCTGATTTATTTTGAGTATAACAAAAAAACTCCCATTTGCACATTAATAAGTTTTCCCAAAAATATTTTAAGTTTTCGTAAGCAAAAAAAGACTTTTATCTAAAAAGTCTTTTTTACAACGATATTCATTTGGCGATCGATCATGTATACAGTGGGTTTACTATAGACATAAACAAAATCATACTGCCTTCCAACTTTTTTCCTATAGATATGTTTGGCTAGTTGTTCAATACTTTTTTCATCCTCTCCAAACACGAATATGAATAAATTATTTTCTTTGTATAGCTTATAATTACCACTTTGGAGTTTTTCAACTTTATTATCGTAAGCCTCGATTAAATTAAATAATGAATGCCAATTAGCAATTGAAATAGCAACCTTTTTCTTGGTATTATCAGGCAAAGGTAAATTGATTCTAAGGACATCATTTCCATATCTCTCCTTAATGATTTCAAGGATTTGCTTATCGTTATGGACATTGATTTCGTCAATACTCAGCGCTTTTAGAACACTTTCTTTCAATGATTGGGTAACTTCTACACCAATATTTTGAGTTGGATTTTGTATATCTGGTTTATCTAAAAGGATTGCTTCTTGGTATTTTTCAGGTTCTATTTTTCGAAGAATTTCCAATGCTTCCCGTTCATCTGGACGTTCCATTATGGGCATGTGATCGCTCCTGTTCTTGCTTTGTTATAGTCACATTATACTAAAAATTTAGATAAATCAACTCCATAAAGCAACATAAAAAAGCTGAACATCTAGTTAATTTAGATGTTCAACCAATTTTTATTCTCTATTCAACGATTCTTTTTTATACCAGCCAATTGCTGTTAGAAATACTAGAAATAATCCTGTAACTAAAGTCAAATTCGTACTCGAATCATTTGTTGCTGGTAATTGTTTTCCAGTTGGTTTTGTCGTACCTACAGGTTTTGTGGAAGCAATTTTATTTTCAGTGATGTTCACTTCAACCACTTGTGCTCCTTCTTCAACGTAAAACTCATAGCCTGGGTATTTTTCAGCCAATTTTTTCATCGTTTCATCAGACCAACTATACGTAAACATAACTGATGTAGTCCCAGCTTCTAATGCCGTCCATTTTCCATCCGCATCAATCTTAATGATTGAAGGCTCCTTAATAGATGTAACAAATGAACCCGCTGTCTCTTCAATTCCTTCAATCGGTTTTACTTTGATTTGTCCAGTATCACCGACTTTTCCATCAATAGAAGTGATATCGATTCTTGGTGTGATATTTAATGTCCCTGCCGGCTTCACTTCTACTTTTATTAGACTAGCAATAGCTCTTGTTGTAATTATACTGCCGGGATTTTTATCTTGAATCTCTTTATGTGATTCATCTGAAAGTTGGAAATCTAACACAATTTCCACCGTTCCAGTTTTTAAAGCTGTCCATTTCCCATCTGCCTCTACTGTGATAATCCCTTTAGCATTATCAGGAATATAGGCTAGATATGTTCCTTTGGGATTTGCTACTCCCCCCATCGGAGCCACTTTAAATTGTCCTGTTTCGCCTATTTTTGCACTGATTGTTCCAACATTGAAGTTTGGAGTGATATCGACACTCTTTTCTTTTGATGCTGTCACTTCGACAGGAACTTCCTGAATCGTATCTTTTTTGACTAGTTGGTGATCAGGATATTTTTCTTGGATTTTTTGTATTGACTCCTTGTCCCATTCAAAATCCAATGTTGCTTTAGTTTTGCCAGATTTCAATCCTTGCCATTGACCTTGATCATTGATTGAAAGGATGCTTTGGTCAGCTATAGTCGCTTTGAACGTTCCTTTTAGATCTTTCATCCCCTCGACCTGTTCAACTTCTACTGTGCCTTTGCCGCCAACATCTGTTTTGATTTCTTTAATTTTAAATTTTGGTGTAAGATCGATTTCCTTTTTTACTTCAGCGATTTTTGCTTCAGTTGTTTTCGTCACTTCTACTTCAGCTTCAGAGCCGTCCTCTGTAGCAAATGAAATTGTCGAAAATGACAAACATACTGAACTAAACAAAATTCCTAACAACAAGCCTTTTATTCTTTTCATTGTTACTCCCTCTATTTTCATTATAATTGACACACTTTTATCTTATCAAATCCTAATCATTAGAGCAATAAAAGTTTTGTACCAAAAACTGCCTTGAGCTTTTTACTTAAACTAGCCTTATATCTGCTGGCATAGTAGATTGCTATTTTTACCCACCATTTGTGGTTATGTGTTCAATTTTTTCTTTTGCTACAAATTCTAGATTAGTCAATAAATCATAAGTCGTTGGACAAATCAATCTAACCATTCAACCAAATGCAGCGACAAATCTTTAGTAAAAGAAGCTGTCATTTTTAAAATTTGTCTATACTATGACTAATTTTAAAAATGATAAGCTTAAAAAAACAGGAGGATAAAAATGAAAACTAGACAGGGCGATGTGTTTAAAAGACGGGGAAAGTTGATTGAGCGATTGACCAAAACAGAAAGTTTAACGATTAATGAACTAGCAACACTTTTTAACGTTTCAACCGTTACGATTAGACGAGATCTTCTATTTTTAGAAAAGAAAAAAATGATCGAGCAGTTTTACGGTGGTATAAAATTAATCCGAAACCAAGCAGTATCACAACAATCACCTCAAGAAACAAAGCCATTTCCTATTTCAGCATTTGTTGAAGAAATCACTGGTTTATTACCAAAAAAAGTACAAATTTTTATTGGCGCTGGCCTTTTTTCTACAGCTATCATTCAGACATTATCATTTCTTGAAATCAGCATTCTGACCAATGACGTTTCTGCTCTTTCCATTGATCACTCTGAGAAAAAAGCCTTGATTACAATCAGCGGTGGTGAGCTGGAAAAAAATACGCGTGCTCTTGTTGGCGATGTTGCTACCTATGCTTTTAACAAGATTGAGGCGGATTTTTGCATTATTGAAGCTGCTGGTTTTAATACACATGAAGTAACGACCACACCATTGAGTGAAACATTTGTTTATCGTACGATGATCCAGCATACCAAAGGGCCCAAAATCGTTTATCCCCCCGCCGTTAATTCAGAGACCGTTAGCTCATTTATGATCGAACGTTTTTATTTGATATATTATATACAGATATGTCGATTCCATCTTCCATTTTAACGAGCTATCAAGCACAAGGAATCCCCGTTAAAGTGTTATTTGAATAAAAAAGGTATACTAGAAGGGTTAGCTTTTCTTAGGTGATTGTCAAATTGAACATAAGCTGTCATCTTGAACTTTTCATATATATTCTTTCATGAACAGTTCCTTAGATTGCATTGAATTTATCCAAACAATCGCTTATTTCAAGACAAAGAAAACGCTTTACAAAAAAATGATCGGAGAAAATTTATATGACACATACATTTCCAGAAAATTTCTTATGGGGCGCGTCCATTTCCGCCCACCAAACAGAAGGAGCTTACCAAACGGACGGCAAAGGATTAAGTGTTCAAGATACACGACCAAGAGATAATCATGAAATCGCAGATTTTAAAGTGGCTGTAGATCATTATCATCATTACAAAGAAGATATCCGTTTACTGGCTGAAATGGGCATCAAAATCTTCCGCTTCTCCATTGCTTGGACAAGAATTTTTCCAAATGGTCGGGGTGAAATCAATCAAAAAGGCTTGCAGCATTACAACGCAGTTATTGATGAATTACTAAAATACGGGATTCAACCTTATATCACCTTAAATCACTTTGACTTACCTCAAGCCTTAGAAGATGAAGGAGGTTGGAGCGTTCGTAGTACCGTGGACGCCTTCAAAGTATATGCTGAAACCTTATTTGAAGCATACGGCGACCGCGTAAAACATTGGTTAACGATCAATGAGCCAAACATCATGCTATTAGTTGATAAAAAAATTCTAGGGAAAGAAATCCCCCTACAAGAAAAATATCAACAATTTCATCATCTAATGATTGCTGAAAAATATGCCTTCAAACGTTGCCATGAATTGATCGAAGGTGGTCAAATTGGTCCTGTACCGAATATTTCTCTTGTGTATCCAGCAACGAGCAAACCAATGGACAACCAAGCCGCTCTTTATTTTAATAGTGTTCGTAATTGGGCCTACCTAGATTTTTCTTGTTTTGGCCGATACAACGCTGTATTTAAAGACTATTTAAATCGCAATGATATCACGATTGAATTTGGCAACGACGACCAAGAGTTGATGGAAAATAATTTCCCGGATTTCGTTGCAATGAACTTCTACACCACAGTCACTGTAGAAAAACCAACCGAAAAAGACGGTATGGCAAACGGGATCAGTGATCAACAAAGTGAAGATATTATGGAATGGGGCTTTTATAAAGGCTTCACTAATCCTCATTTGAAGAAAAATGAATTCAATTGGACGATCGATCCAGATGGTTTAAAAACCACGTTGCAAACACTCTATGATCGCTATCACTTGCCGATCATTATTACCGAAAATGGTTTAGGAGCAAAAGATGAATTAACAGCAGATGGTAAAATTCACGATCCTTACCGTATCAACTATTTAGAGCAACATATTGCTCAATGCTTACAAGCCATTGAAGCAGGTGTTGACTTGATTGGATACAGCCCGTGGTCAGCAATCGACTTGATCAGTGTTCATGAAGGTATCAGCAAGCGTTATGGATTTATTTATGTAGATCGCACAGAGCAAGATGAAAAAGAACTCGCTCGTTATAAAAAAGATAGTTTTTATTGGTACCAATCCTTGATCAAAACGAATCAACTGCCCTCTTAAAGAAAGGAGAAAAAAATGAATAAAGTATTTACTTTTTTAGAAACAAAATTGATGCCGCCTTTGAATAAAGTTGCGAACTTGCACTTTATTCGAGCGATTATGCAAGCCGGGATCATTACGGTACCGTTTACGATCGTCGGATCGATTTTCCTGATCATCAATAATTTACCGCAGATTATTCCACCGTTAGCACCATTTTTTGAAAATACTATTTTGAAATTTGCTCCGATTTATAGTGTGGCTACCACCATGTCGATCGGCTCGATCGCCATTTTTTACTGTTTGGCGACTGCTTATTATTTAACCGATATTTATCGGAAAGAAGAAAGTGAGGGGCTGAGTAGCTTTGTTGGGGCTATTTTAGGATTGTTTGCCTTTTTGATGACGATTGTACAAACAGACATCGTTGATGGCGGTGCCCAGCTGATTCAATCAGAAAGTGAAACATCGATTGTTTATAATGGGATCGCAATTGGTGGTTGGGTCACTCGTTTTAGTGGTGTTGGGATTTTTATCGGGATTATCACAGCTGTAATTGCGACTCAAATTTATCGTTGGTGTGTGAAAAAGAAGATTACCATTCGAATGCCTGAAGGGGTTCCTGATGGTGTAAGTAAAGCTTTTGCTTCATTGATTCCTGCTATTTTTATTGCGTTTGTGATGTTATTTATCAATACAATTTTAGCGGTGTTCCATACTGATTTACATGGATTATTGTCAAAACCATTTGAGTTCGTTAAAGATCTAACGGGCTCTTGGTTAGGAATCATTGTGATTATGCTATTGATTCATCTGCTGTGGGCTGTTGGGGTCCATGGAACTGCCGTTATTAAAAATAGTTTTATCAATCCAATTTTATTAGTTGCATTGACTGAAAATGTGAATGGCGGAACCAATATTTTTGCTGGAGATTTTATTAATATGTATATCTTTATCGGTGGCGCTGGTAGTACACTTGGTTTAGTTTTACTGATGATTTTTGTGGCAAAATCAGACCAACTTAAAGTGCTTGGTAAGGCGGCTGTGCTTCCTGGCTTGTTTAATATCAATGAACCTGTGATTTTTGGGGCACCGATTGTTTACAATCCTTATTTAATCATTCCATTTATTGTAACACCTTTGATCAATGTGACGATTGCCTACTTTGCTTCTTCTGTTGGTTTCGTGAATAAAGTGACGACTGGAATTCCTTGGATTTCGCCTGTGGGAATTGGAGCATTTCTGGGAACTGGTGGCGATTTTCGAGCGGTGTTGATTGCGTTGATTAATTTGGCGGTTTCGATTGTTTGTTATTATCCGTTTTTCAAGATGTATGATGGGAAGTTGTATGGGGAGCAAATCGCCTCTTTGGATAAGGGATGATTGAAATAAAATAAAAAGAAAAAAGATAGCCGTTTTCTGTTACAGAACTTGCTATCTTTTTTTAGAAAATATCATTCCCCATAAATCCTTGATACTGTATATTTATTAATCAAAGGTGTCAATAAATTCATCACCAAGATCGCCACACCGATTCCACCAGGTAGATCAATACATATTCTAAGCATTGCTGCTAATACACCACAGCCTATCGCAAAAATATACTTTCCTTTATCCGTCAATGGTGAAGTCGTGTAATCCGTCACCATAAAGACAGCAGCAAAAATCAATGCTCCACTTAGCAAATGAGCATTAGCAAATGAGAAATCAAATCCACTATATAATAGCATTGCACTATAAAATGATCCTAGTGTCAAAACAGGAACCAACGGATTGATGATTTTACGTGCAATCAAATAAATTCCTGATAAAAGCAAAGCAAACTTACACGTTTCTCCAATCGGACCACCTAACCCAAAACCCATAAACAAATCAACTAAATCTGGCGTTGTCGGAGAAACCTCTCTCGCAAAATTCCCTAAATCAGCTAATGGTGTCGCAGTTGCTACAACATCCGGTTGCGGTGTGACCCAATTCGTGATCCACGGTGAAAAGAATAATTTCAATAAGACACGAGCTGCCACTGCTGGATTTAGCCAATTTCTGCCAATTCCGCCAGTCAATTGTTTCACAACAATAATTGCAATAAAATCACCAATAAGCAACGTCCACAAAGGAGCTGTAACTGGTAAGGTCAAAGCTAACAACCACCCTGTGATCACTGCGCTGTAGTCCGTTATCGTCACTTTCTTCCAAACAATTTTCTGAAAAGCAAACTCAAGTCCCACACAGGCAACAATACTTACAATCACCATCACTAAAGACCATAATCCAAAAAAGTAAACAGCCGCAATTGTTGGAAATACTAAAGCAATCAACACTTGCTGCATGATCCACTGAGAGGTCCATTTTTCTCTAATATGAGGACCCATAAACGGTCCAGTACTTGTATATTCTTTATTTATCATCATCGACTCTCCAATACTTTTTGCTTCGCCGCTCGGATATCACCTAAAATATCGATTTTTGATGGACAAATATACGAACAGGCACCACAATCGATACAATTCAGAACCCCTAAGCGTTTTGTTTCTTCGATATTACCTGCTCGATACGCATTACTGATAGAAATCGGTTGTAAATTGACTGGGCAAGCATTGACACACTCTGAACAGCGTATACAATTTTGTTCTTCTGGAATGTTTGCTTCCTCTCTAGTCAACGCAAGGATCAATGAGGTTGTTTTCGTTACTGGCTCATCTAAATTTTGGATTACTTTTCCCATCATCGGCCCACCATTAATCAATTTCATCGGGCTTTCAACAAAACCACCACACGCTTCAATGACATTCTCGATTGGTGTACCAATTCTCACACGTAAGTTTTGAGGATGCTTGATCGGTGTGCCTGATACAGTCACAACACGATCGATCAATGGTCGATTTTCCTTCAACGCATGAAATGTAGCGAATACCGTTGAGACATTCATGATTCCGACATTTAAATCAATCGGTAATTTCCCAGCTGGTAGTTCTTTTCCAAGAACTGCTTTAATAACAATTTTTTCAGCTCCTTGGGGATAATGATTCGGTAAAATTTTTAGCTTGATTTGCTCATTGTCGATTTTAGCTTCCAAGTTTCTGATTGCCTCTTCTGATGAGCTTTCTATCGCAATCACACATTGCTTGATCGACATCATTTCTTGAAGCATACTGATTCCTGCAATAAAATCATTCATTTGCTCAATAATAATTCTTCTGTCGGCCGTAACAAATGGTTCACACTCGACCGCATTAATGATCAATGTTTCCATGTACTGATGTTCTTTCAAAAGAAATTTTACATCTGTCGGAAAACCAGCGCCGCCCATCCCGACGATTCCGTTGTTTTTGATTATTTCCACTAAATTTTCACTACTTGCTTGCGGTAGTTCATATGTATCTTTAAAATCATTTTTAATGACCACAACGGATACTTCGTTTACGCCAATGATTCTCTGTTCGATTTTTTCAACCGTTCCTGAAACTGAGCTATGTATGTTGGCTGAAATCATGCCATCTTTGGCACCGATCAGTGTACCGATTTTCACCGTTTGCCCTGTGGAAACAACGATCTTTGCCGGTTTACCGATATGCATATTCATTGGTAAGATAATCCTACCTGGGGCGTTTAGATCTTTAATTGATTCTAGCTTTGTTAACCATTTATTTTTGGGGACTAGCACGCCGCCAAGTTTTCTTTTTATTCTAACAAACATTGATTTACCTTCCTTCTAATTAAATTTTTGTCTATCTATAAATGAAAAAGTAATAGACTAATGCAATTGCTACAACGACTAATTGCATCGTTAAACCTAAAATTTCATATTTTTCTCTTTTCATGAATACTCCTTTACCATTTCTATTTGTCTATGTATTACAAGATTTTGCTCATTAAATTTAGCATATCATTAAATTTTGCAGCTCAGAATTATTTTTTTCCGCTCATTGTCGAAAGATGAACTTGCGATTCTTTTGAGAAGTCAATTCTTTTACTACTTCTTTCTATGTAAAAAAAATAAACCGTTTTCCTCTTACTATTGTCGAATATTAAACGATTGTTCGTTAATAAAAAAAGATAAAAACCAATATTTTCCAGTTATAAAACTAATTTTGATATTTTTTAGCAAAAAAATAGACATCCTCTTTCTGTATTTTTACATACAGAAAAAAGATGTCTGTCATTTTTGGTCATTTGCTTTTAACGACGTTTTGTTTCAAACAATGGACTAACGGGTTTATTTTCATGGATACGCTTGATGGCATCACCAATTAATTCACCAACACTGATTTCATCGATTTTATCGATTTTACGATCATCAGAAAGATAGATAGAATCTGTTACAACTAACCGTTTGATGGCAGAATCTTCAATACGTTGTAAAGCTGGTCCTGATAAAACAGGGTGTGTACATGAAGCATACACTTCTTTTGCGCCAGCTTCTTGTAACGCATTAGCAGCTAATGAAATTGTCCCAGCTGTGTCGATCATGTCATCGATCAAGACACAGATTTTGCCTTCTACATGTCCAATAATATTCATTACTTCAGCAACATTCGCTTTGGGACGACGTTTGTCGATGATTGCAATCGGTGCTTTCAAATATTCCGCAAGTTTGCGGGCACGTGTCACACCACCATGGTCAGGAGAAACAACGACAACATCGTCTCCTTGAATGCCATGTTCCATAAAGTAATCTGCAATTAATGGAGCGCCCATTAAGTGATCCACAGGAATATCGAAGAATCCTTGAATTTGAACGGCATGTAGATCTAATGTCAACATTCTAGTTGCTCCTGCTTTTTCAAGCATATTTGCTACAAGTTTCGCTGTGATTGGTTCACGAGCACGAGCTTTACGATCTTGACGTGCATAACCATAGTAAGGCATCACAACGTTAATTGTTTTTGCACTTGCACGTTTTAAGGCATCGATCATGATCAATAATTCCATCAAATTATCATTGACTGGACTACTTGTTGATTGGATGACATAGACGTGAGAACCACGAATACTTTCTTCAATATTTACTTGAATTTCACCATCACTGAATTGCGTGACAGAAGATTTTCCTAATTCTACACCGACAGCAGCAGCGATTTTTTCTGCTAATGGACGATTCGAGTTAAGAGAAAAGATTTTCAATCTAGGATCAAAATAATGTTTTGACATGAGGACCTCCACTTTCTTTTACTGAACAATAGTTTCCTTATAAATAGTAGTCACTTTTTCAAAATAAATCAAGTGATTTTGAGGCATTCCTCTAAATTAATACGATTTTCTAATAAAAATCAGCAAGTCTTCACGCGAAAAAAATGAAAGTAGTCAAAATATGTGGTTTTTGTTATTTTCTTTTGAAAAATCAGAGCATTTCCTAATGACAACAGACAAGAAATATATTACTATTTAGGAAGACACAAAAATGAAAGCGCATTATTTTTTGTATTTAATTATGAACATTGCGCTGTGTATTATCTAGTTTCGCAGAAACTGTTGAACATTGTCACTATCTAGCTTCGCGGGCTAGTCTCGACTGAACGAGCCCGCTACGCTTTAAATTTAAGGAGGAATTTTGTGAAAAAGTCTGTTTTGAAAAAAGTACAACACGGGTTTCAAGTATTGATGGTTTCAACTTTATTAGCAGGTACCAGCGCCACTACTGCGTTAGCGATCGAGCAGCAAACTGGAGAATCAACGCAACCAGAAAGTACTACTGTTTCAAGTACAACATTATCGGATGAACAAGATACCACTACGCCAACTGATAAGGTTCAGACCTCGCAGAGACTTACCATTTTAGGCACTTCAGATGTTCACGGCCAGCTATGGGACTGGTCGTATGAAGATGATAAACAAACTCCTGTAGGGCTTTCTCAAGTTAGTTCTGTCGTAAATAATATTCGATTAGAAAATCCGAATGGCACTATTTTGATCGATAATGGAGATATGAACCAAGGAACGATTTTAACTGATGATTTGTATAATAAAGCTCCTTTGATCGATAAACCAAATCCAATGATCAAAGCGATGAATTATATGAAATATGATGCAATGGTATTAGGGAACCATGAATTTAACTTTGGATTAGACTTGATCAAAAAACTTAATACTGAAGCAGCGTTTCCAATCCTATCTGCGAATACCTATGTAAAAGACTCAAATAGCCGCTTTGTCGGTGGTACGATGAAGAAAGACATTGACCTAGATGGAGATGGAAAGAAGGATTTGACTGTCGGTATCATTGGGCTGACAACGCCACAAATTCCATTATGGGACGGTGCTAAAGTAGACAGCCTGTATTTTAATCCTTTAAGAGAAGAAGCAGAAAAAGCCGTAGCGGAGTTAAAAGATGAGACTGATATCATTGTCGCTTCGATGCATGCTGGACGTCAAAGCTCTGATCCTGCTTCAAGTGCTGATGAGGTCATCACTAAAGTTGCTGGTATTGACGCCTATATTTTGGGACACGATCATCGCTCTTTTGCAGAACAAGTGCAAGGACCAAATGGCCCTGTTCCAGTAGCAGGACCTAAAGATACCGGAACAGAAATGGTCAAAATCGATCTTGATGTCGAAAAAACTGCCGATAAATGGCACGTTAAAAATAGTAATCCAACAATTGTAAGTACCAAGACTGTTCCAGCTGACGAAGCATTAAAAAAAGAAACTCAAGAATACCATAACAAAACGAGAGAATTTATCTCTGAAAAAATCGGAACAGCAACTGGAAACTTTTTACCCGCTGAAGAAGTAAAAGGAATTCCAGAAGCACAACTTCGTCCGACTGCGATGATTTCTCTGATCAATAATGTGCAACGAAAAGCAACCGGCGCACAACTTGCTGCCTCTGCTCTCTTTAAAGCGGATAGTAAATTAAACGCAGGCGATATTTCTTATTCTAATATTTTTGATATTTACAAATACCCTAACACACTGGTCAGTGTCAACATTACTGGAGAAAATCTACTAAAATACATGGAAAATCAAGCAGATTACTACAACACGCCTGGTCCAGATGATCTAACAATCAGCTTTAATGAAAAAATCCGTGTGTATAACTATGATATTTTTTCTGGAATTTCTTATAAGATCGATATTTCTAAACCGCATGGTGAACGAATTATCAATCCAACAATCGACGGAAAACCAGTTGACCTTACAGCAAACTATACGATTGCTATGAATAATTACCGTTATGAAGGTTTACTAACGCAAGGAATCGTTACAGGGGAACCAATCAAATCCACTGATCCTGAAACATTACGCGGATTAATTGCTGATTATATCCGTGAAAAACAAACTCTTGATCCGGCACAAGAAATCGAGCACAACTGGGAATTGATCGGTTATCATTTTAATAAAAATTGGCGTGATCTAGCTGTTAAACTAGTGAATGATGGTACCTTACAGACACAACCTGCTGCCGATGGTCGGACACCTAACGTCAAACCAATCACGAAACAAGATGTGCGCAACGCAGGTTATCAGCCTGATTCAGAATCAATCACAATCATGCATACCAATGATGTGCATGGACGTTTGGAAGGAAACGGAAAAGACGTCTTAGGTATGGCACGTTTGAAGACTTATAAAAACGCGATCAATCCAGACCTCTTGATCGATGCTGGTGATGCGTTCCAAGGCTTGCCGATTTCTAATTTCTCTAAAGGGAAAGATATGGTCAAAGTAATGAATGAAGTTGGCTACGATGCGATGGCTGTTGGGAATCATGAATTTGATTTTGGTTTAAAAACTGCATTGGAATATAAAGACGAGTTAAACTTCCCAATCTTATCCAATAATACATTCCAAAATGGACAATTAGTTTTTGAACCCTATACAGTCTTAGAAAAAGACGACAATAAATATGCAGTTATCGGCGTAACAACACCTGAAACAGCCACAAAAACCCATCCAAACAATGTGATAGGTGTGACTTTTGCTGACCCAATCATCGAAACTAAAAAAGCAATCGAATCAATCAAAAATTCAGGCGAAACAATCACTGCATACGTTGTGACGGGGCATCTAGGCATCGACGAAACCACTCCTCACGAATGGCGTGGCGATACTTTGGCTGAGACACTAAGCAAAGAATTCCCTGATTTAAATATCACCGTTTTGGATGGACATTCACATACAGCCGTTGATGGCGGAAAACAATTTGGAAACGTGATGTACACACAAACTGGAAATTATCTAAACAATGTCGGTTTAGTTAACGTTAATTTGACAGACCTTAGTAAAAAGACCGCCTCACTAACACCAGCAGACACTTTAGCAACGCTAGAAGAAAATCCTCCAGTTAAAGCATTAGTTGATCAAGCTAGAGCGAACTTTGAAGCTTGGGGATCAGAAGTCGTGATTGAAAATAATCCTTATCAATTTAACGGAGAACGCGACAATGTGCGAACCAGAGAAACGAATTTGGGGAATCTGATTGGCGATGCGATGTTAACTTACGGACAGCAAGGCTTCAAAAATAAAACCGATTTCGCTGTAACAAATGGCGGCGGTATTCGAGCAAATATTGAACCAGGTAAAGTGACGTTAGGTGATGTCATTGCTGTTATGCCTTTTGGTAATAGTATTTCTCAGATAAAAGTGACAGGTAGTCAAGTTAAAGAAATGTTTGAACTTTCGCTTCGTTCAATGGTGCAAAAAGACGAAAATGGTACAGTAATTTTAGATGAATACAACCAACCGAAACTAGGGGCAAATGGTGGTTTCCTTCATGTTTCAAGTACCATTCGTGTACACTATGATTCAACGAAAAAAGGCTCTCTACTGCCAGCAGATGAAGGAAACGGAACAGACAAAACCATCATCGGTGAACGAATCTTACAAATTGAAATTCAAGACCGCAAGACTGGAAAATTTGCACCAATCGATGAAAAAGCCACTTATCATATGGCAACGAATGATTTTCTGGCAGCTGGTGGTGATGGCTACGATATGTTAGGTGGTGAGCGTGAGGAAGGACCTTCTTTAGATACCGTTTTGATCGATCATCTAAAACAAGGAACAAACATTCGTCTATACGATGCCGCAACAAATATCGATCTCGCACAATACAAAGAACCCTTTCCAGGTGAACGGATCATTTCTATTTCAGAAGCTGAGTTTAATAAGAAAAACAAACCTAAACCTGTACCAAACCCAGATCCAAAAGATCCAATTATAACAAAACCAGATGAGATAAAAGCAGCAAAACCTGTTGGAAAAACAGCAGATTATCCAAAGATGGGTGAAACGATTGTTACTTATGGAAGTTTAGGGTTACTTATCATTGGTCTTTCAAGTTATAGTTTTTATAAATATAACCGAAAGCGGAAAATAGGATAGATAAAAAAGAGAGCTAGCCACCTGCTTAGCTCTCTTTTTTGTCTTCTAATATATTTGGCGAATAATGGTTTTCTTTTTTTATACATCCACGCTCTTTCTGATTGTTTCTCGTTAACACTTTTCTTTATAAATGTTAGTTTATTTGATCTATAATTCTTTGTTTGAGCTCATAAATATAACTCATCACGTCTATATCATTGCGTTCAATATATCTCCACAGAATAGCGCCCCAAAAAAACAAATTCCCTAACACCAAAAAAGAAATAATCTTTTTGTTTCTTGCAGAAATATACGCCTCTCGCCATTTAGGATCATTTCGTCGCTTTTTTAAGAATTCATAGGTATGGTATGCCATAAGTTCACTCCTTTAACATGCTACAAACCAACATATTATTTTCTTCATGTTACACTTATAATTAATTATGACATAAAAAGAAAACAATAACTATAAAAATATGTATGATTTTTAATATTAAGTAAGAATAATGTTTTGCAGACATGATAAAACAAATAAAAAAGAAGATGAATGCCAAAATATCAGCATTTATCTTCTTTTTATTCTTTACTTCTCGTTATTCATATAAGGCATATTCTTCCCATAGCCTTCTTTATTCACTTGTCTTGCTCGAGCAATTGCCAAGTCAAATTCTGCCACATCATCCGTAATCGTTGAACCTGCTGCGATAACTGAATTCGCTGCAACATTCACAGGAGCAATCAAGTTTGTCGCTGACCCAATAAATGCATGATCGCCAATGCTAGTCCGATGTTTGTCTTTGCCATCATAGTTCACAAAAACTACACCGCAGCCAACGTTAATATTTTTACCTAAGTCAGCGTCCCCAACATAAGTAAGATGACCGACTTTAGTATCTTCTGCCACCGTTGCATTTTTGATTTCCACAAAATTACCAACGTGAACACGTTCGCCGATTTCAGCTTTTGGACGGATATGCGCAAATGGCCCTACATCCGCATCTTTGCGAATAATACTTTCTTCGACAACTGATTGGGTGATTTTCACATTATCTTCAATTACACTATCAACGATTTCAGAATGGGAACCAATAAAACAATCATCACCGATCACTGTTTTCCCTTTTAAATGCACACCAGCTTCAATCACTGTATCTGAACCGATCACGACACCTTCGTCAATATACGTTGAGTCAGAATCGACAAATGATACACCATTTCTCATATGCATCGTATTCAAACGACGGTGCATGATTTTATTCGCCTCAGCTAAGGCCACACGATCATTGATTCCCATCGCTTCTTCAAAATCAGCCATTTGATAGGCCGCGACAGTTTTACCTTCTTTTTTAAGGATCTCAATAATATCTGTTAAATAGTATTCCCCTTGGGCATTGTTGGTATTGATTTTAGATAAAGCATTAAACAAGGCTTCATTATCAAAACAGAATGTTCCAGTATTGATTTCTTGAACACGAGCTTCTTGTTCTGACGCATCTTTTTGCTCCACGATTTTTTCAACGATCCCTACATGATCGCGAATGATACGACCGTATCCAGTTGGATCTTCCGCATGCGCTGTTAAAATCGTCGCACTTGCGTTTTTACCTTGATGGTAATCAAAAAGGTTCGCTAATGTTTCGGAAGTCAAAAGCGGTGTATCTCCTGTAATAACAAGAGTCGTTCCTTTTTTTCCTGCTAAATGCGATTCTGCTTGCAACACAGCATGTCCTGTTCCTAATTGTTCTGCTTGTAAAGCATATTGGCTACGCTCACCTAAATGGCTTTTGATTGCCTCTGCCCCATGCCCTACGATTGTGACAACTTCACTTGGATTCGTTTTTTCGACTTGGTCCATGATGTGCTCTACCATTGGTTTTCCAGCGACAGGATGCAACACTTTATAAAGTTTTGATTTCATACGTGTTCCTTTACCAGCAGCGAGGATAATGACATATCTGTTTTCCAATTGCTTCACTCCTAAAATTTGTTTTATTTTCAATAGTTTAGTTCGATTTAAAATAGCGCCATGTTTTAGTTTAGCTTACTCTTTATGGTTTTTCAACTGAACCAATTGCTTTTTTGCTATACCAATTTATAATTTTACGTGTTTGCGTTATAATATATCTACTTATACGTTATCTAGCTACACGAGCTAACCTTTCGAAAGAAAGATAAAAATGGATTGTGACAAAAAACGTCACATTCAATTTTTCCTATTTTTCTGTCAAGGTTGAACGAGCTCGTTTCGCTTTTATTTAGGGGGGTGATAATATGATACTTAAACAAACACACGTATCTCATTCAAAAGCCCATTCAGGTTTGACATAATAAAGTGCTTTGGTTGTTGAAGGATTGCCTTTACGCAAAGTACTTTATCACTTGAATGATAGAGAGGAAATCCATTATGACAAAACAAATACAACCATATCAATTTAATTTTATTAGAAAACAAGCCAATATTTTGCTACAAGCTCATTTATCTGTAAATGATAAAAATACAATCAAAACACTACAAGCGATCGTTCTTGAGAAAATCAATGAACAGTTTGGTGCAGATAAAGATCCGTTACAGCCATTGCTAGAAGGATTTTTAGAAGCTGCGACTTCTAAGCCTAGACTGGAACAGTATTTGGAAGGGTTAAAAGAAGCGGTTATTCCGTTTGATCCGCCTTCAAAACAACAACTGACAAAGCTCTTTAAAAAGACGAAGAAATTGAAAATTCCAGACTGGGAAACAATGGATTTGAGAGATTATACTTTTTATAGTTGGAATGATAGTGGAAAACAGCAGAAATTTATTATCGCTTCAATCGATGGACAGCTAGTCGGCGTTTCAGGAACGATTGCTCCTACGACTCAAAAAGGCATCTGCCCGATTTGTCATGAAACATCAGAAGTTTCGATGTTTCTGTCTAAGGTGAAAGAATCTGGTGATGGTATGTACACAAAGCGTGGGAATTATATTTGCTATGACAGTGAGAAATGTAATCATAATATTGAACGTAGAGAAGAGTTAGAAGCGTTCGTTCAGAATGTGAAGTTTATGAAGTAAAACATTACCTAGAGGAAATCGCCTCTAGGTTTTTATTTTTTTGACTTTCTCAATTTTGCTATTGGCAAGGAAAAATTGGGGGAACTTGATGTTTTTATCAAATTTAGCCTGATTTTTAGAATCATTTGACTATTTGGCATTATTAGATTAACTAGCTATTTCTCTTTAAACTAAAATGAGTAGTCTAGTTGTATACCCAGCAATTTTTAATCAAGAAGGAAATAACTATAACGTTACATTTCCTGATGTTCCAGAAGTAATGACATTCGGCAATGGTATCGATCATGCTGTAGACATGGCTCAAGAAACTTTGGGTTTGGCAATTTATAATAAAACAGAATTGCCTACCACATCTGATCCAAGAAAAATAAAATTAGACAATGAAACGAATTTCGTCTTAATGATCACGTTAGATCTAAATGAATATAGAAGAAAATTTCATTCAAAATCTGTAAGAAAAAATACAGCGATTCTAGAATGGATCAACGACTTAGCCGAAAAAGAGAATATAAATTTTTCACAGACTTTGACAGAGGACCTTAAAAATAAGTTAAATGTTTGAAAATTTATGCATGCTGTTTAAAGTTATTGTACGAACTAGCTCTTGTTAATAAAGCATTTCCACCGAAAACAAATATGGTCAAAGTCCACTTGGTTTTCACACTAAAAATGATATCCTTTTTTAATCAACTTAGTCTTCTCTCACGGGAAAAGTAACTAAATTAAAATTCTGCTGGATGGGGATTAATCTAATTGTTTTTAGTTTCCTCAGATTGATAGTATGATCTTTGATTTTTCAAACTTGATGAAAGAATAAGAAATTTGGTTATCTAGAAAATTTATGATGGATTGTGAAATTAGACTGTTTAGCTGTTCTTATGGATGCCAACCGTTGATTTTTAAAAACCACAGCGATATTCCCAGCAATCTGTGATAATGTCACTTTCAGACTGTATATTCCCTAGTAATGATTATTATAGAAAAAATTTATAGAGACAACCTGTCAACATTCTTATAACTCTCTATCGATATACTTTCATTTTCTTCTAAATAAAACATTCCTGGATCAATTTTGATACATTTTTTTATCTCTACAATTCAAATAAAAAGAATCTCACAGTATGGATCACTCCTTTAAAAAAAGCTTGATCCTAAAATCTAAACAGAAGGTTGACTCTACTCTAGAGTCTGATGCTACTTAATAATTAAACAAATGAAGTCCGGTGCTCAAGAACCCAGCTTCTCAACTCAGCTTTCTCCATTGAACTAACTACTATCACTTGATCCCAAAACTCACTTTCAGAAACAAAGCCATAATGACGCATCTTAGTTAAAAGAGTAGCTGCTTCTTTTTTTAGATAGTCCATGTTATTCAAACGTTCATCCTCATATTTATCAATGATAGGTTGTGAAACGTTTATAAATTGAATTAATTGTGCTTTATTCATATGAAGCCCAATTTTTATAAGATTAGAATTGAATTGATTAATACTAATTGCTCGAACGTTGTATAATTGAAGATTTACATCTCCCGCTTTTGTTACTAATAGATTGAATTCAACATCTCTATTTTGACTTGTTGTTACAACTGTTTTTGCTGAAGCTTCTGTATTAGAAGACAACAGCCCCCCGAAAATTGTTAAAGATAATACTGCCGAAAACAAAATCATTTTTTTCATAACATACTCTCCTTTTTCTAGTGAAATAAAAATCATCACTCTTGAGTAGAGTCAACCTTCTATTTAGTTTTTATTCACTATTATTCTGTATAGTCGACAACCACACCATAAATTTATCGCATTTCCCGATTTTCATTAAAGTAAATGCGCATTGATTGTGAGACTTGTTTCTTTCCTTACATTTCCTCATCATTACTAAATAAAATAATTTTTCTGCTGTTGCCCATTGGTCTACTTCAACGTCATTCTGCCATAAGAGACTCCGCACAATACTGCACCAAATAAACTGACGCTTCACTTTCCCTTTTGATAGACCTAACTCCATATCATAGAAGTAACAATAGCAAAGTCACCCCTGATGACCAATGATCTAGATACTCATAACGACGCCGATTGGACAATAAAACACTCGCAGCATAAACAAAAACCTATACAGTATATGAAGTCAGTGCTAAAAAATAAAAGAGGAAAAAAACAAACCAGTCAGTCCAAAGTAAAAGAATGAGATACTACCATATCAACTCGTATCATTGACATCAACCATCGTTTTGACAGGTAGATTCCAAATTCCGATCTCTTTACTCATAGAAGCGCCACCTGCTAAGAAAGAAGGAATGAAGTAAGAAAACCAGATTTTTTTATAGCGCTTTGGATCCATCAGAAAACGGCAAAGGGGTAAAATCTTTTAATAACATTAACTTACCATTTAAGTACTTTTTAAGGAACACACTTGCAAGCGCTTACCATCATACTTTTATGATATAATCACTTTTCACCATAATAATATTTGTATTTTATTGAAAAATAGTTTTACAAAAAGGATATTAGAACTTAAAGCTGGGGTGAATAATCAAAACCAATTTCTACATTTTAGAAGCTGACAAAGCAATTGATTTAGTGAAAGTTATTACCGATTTTTCTACAGAGATTCTTAGCCCAAGTCTGTTTCACGCCATGCCCTTAATCGAAACCCCATCCGTTCAAGGGCTATTAAATAATTTTGTCAGTCATTGTCTTGAAAAAAATATTGCGCTTGACCTATAAGTCTGGAATCAAATCGTGGATATAGAAATCAGCACTGTATACCTGATACGCATTTTATCATTCTTACTAGACAATGCGCTTGAGGCCGTTGAACAAAGAGAAACGCCGCAAGTTCAAATCCATTTTTCTAAAGATAATACTAGCACAACGATTACTGTGGCTAATTCTTATCTACCTCTGGATGATAAAATCTATCTATCGATTTTTAAAAAGAATCATAAAGACATAGGTCTTGCTATTCTTTCAAGAAGTCTTAAACAGTACAAAAACGTTCGCTACACGATTAATAAAGATCCTACGACGTTTACCACTACTTTAACTATTACCGCTCCGGATTGCTTTTCATTTTTTTGCAATCAGACAAAAAAACAATCAATATGTACGTAATCCGTTTTCACTTTAAGCCTTTTTATCACAATGAAAAGAGAGATATGCGTTAACATACCTCTCTAATGTAGATTATGCCAGTAAAAAACTGGCAGGCTGTTTTCAGGTGTTTAAACCATCTTACTTGCCAAAGTAACACACAGCTCATTTTTAAATGCTATAAATAGTGGGGATTATTCCTCGCTATTTTAATGCGTCAAATATAAAAACTGGATATACTTTGTTTTTATATTCGTTCACCAACGCAAGTAAATCCAAAAAAATTCTCCCTCATTTATCAAACTTGTCCTGTTTTTTGGACAGTTTTGACTATTTGAATTCTTTCACGATATTCTATTGACTATTCCAACCTCTTTAAGTTAGAATAAATTTACAACATAAAATAAAAAAAGGCGCCCTGTCAGAAGACGGACATCTTCTAAACAGAGCCCTGTATTATCAGCGTAAACTAATAATACAAGTTGCCTCGCCAATAATTTCTTATTGACTAATCTTATTGTACTAAAAGTAAGAACAGATTTCCATTCTTTTTTACTTATTCAATAATGATAGTGAATGGTTATTTAACGAACGCTTCATGGTATTAGTAGCTGACTAATATCATTTTTTTGTGTTTAAAATCAGGTAATTAGAGCGAAAAACAAAATAAAAAGGCACTCTGTAAAAGGACGGACATCCTCGTACAGAGCCTCATATTATCAGCGTAAACTAATAATATAAGTTGCCCTAGTCAATATTTGCATATCGACTCTTTCATTTTACTCAATTTTTGTAAGAAATACTAGTACTTTTTACAGATTTTAGTGTATTGAAGTAGTTGGTGGTTATTTGTTGCACTTTTGCACGGTATTAGTTGGTAGCTAATGCCGTATTTTTTCGCTCTTTTTATAAATAGCAAGCACCGCTCTCTCCTTTTTCAATACGATATTTTCGTATTGGTATTCTACCAATTGGTGCTTGCGAGCGGATTTACTAGGATCGATCACTACCATATGTTGCCCCTTCAATCAAAAAAGGCAGCCAAGTCAATGCGTATAAATGGGTTAGAACAGATAAATAAAAAATTTCTTAAGTTTACATGATTGAATGGTGCATCGTAACGATTGTTTTTTAGTCTATCCGTATTCTTAGCAATCCGTCTGGCGGAAGATGGGTCGTTAAATAAAAAGTTCGCAGGCCTGCAGAACCTGCGAATTTCAAACAGCTGTTTATCACTTTAGAAACAACCCAACCATTTTTTTACTATTACTAGATAAACAGCTGTTTGTTTTTCTTGTTTAAAACCATTGTTCTTATTTTTTATAGCTTAACTGAATATTGTTTAACTGTTTCAAAATATCACTATTCGGATGACTCTTTCCATTTTCCCAATTTGAAATACTTTGTCTCGTTACATACAACATATCTGCTAACTCTTGTTGCGTTAAATTCAATTGTTCTCGCTTCTTTTTTACTTCTGTAACCATTGTCTTCTCCCTACTTGTTATACTATACACTTATTATAGGGCTTTTATTTTAGAAAAAACAATAGTGATTTTGAATAGTTACAATTCGTTTTTCTGATATTTAAAATACCAACAATTTAATACATAGTTTGGAACACACACACAATTCCACACTTATTGAAAGTACACAGATCAACCATTCTTTACTCTGAAACTAAACAATAGAAAACAGGTAAAACAACTGAAAAAGAATGGCTAAGGATATATGATCATCCTAGCCACTCTTTTTCAGTTCCTAACATCTTTCTTGATATCAGCAACTTTACAATCTTCTAGCTTACATCACATAAACATTAATTGTTTTACTATCAGAATTCCCAGCTGAATCTGTGATACTGTAATTTACTGAGTACATACCAGAAACGGACATATTCACATGACTACTGACTTTGATATTTTTACTGATATCGCCGTCTTCTGCATCCCAAGCAGTTGCATAACTTAATGGGTTGAATGACGTTCCTCTAAAAACAACTTGACCCGTCGCTTTTAATTCTGGTTTGTTGTCAGTCAGAGCTGTTACGGTCACTTTTCTATTTTTAAAAATATAATCTCCTTGACCATCAAAAGCAACATACGTTAAGTCGTACGTGCCAGCTTTATTAAGATTCAGGCTATTGTTTGAAACGAAAATTTGCGCATTTGGACTAACTGTTCCCTTACTTGATACCAATGTAACACCTGCTCTAGGATTGAATTTCTCCCCCATAGCGACCGTTATATCGTCGGCCCCTTTAAATTTAAGGCCCACTGTTGCTTTACTTTGTACATTACTTTCTGCTGATGCAGCTTTTGGAGCAACTGCTGCGCTGAATCCTACGCCCATTAAAACGGTTGATGCAATAACATACTGACTAATTTTTTTCATAAAAAATCTCCCTCTTGTTACTATTTTTTTATGTCAATCGCTTATTACAACGATTAAACCAACCCTGTGTATCTTTTTCTATTATGATGATTATCATTTTCTCAACAGTTGAAATAGCGATAAGCGTAATTCTACTTTCCCGATCACTGCTTGTTCGTCAACCAATCCATAGTAACGACTATCTGTCGCATAATTGCGATTGTCACCAAGCACAAGGTATTTTCCTTTTGGAATCATACCGTTATTTGTTTCCATAATGTCGATTGAATCAAAATCTTCCGTAATCACTTGATCAGCCAATTTAGCTTGCACTAACTTTTTCTGTAAAAAACGCTCTACGACTAATCGATCATCAATATAAAGTTCATCATTGTGATACCTTACCCGCTCACCTGGCAACCCAATGACTCGGCGAATCGAGGTGCCATTTCCATCTGGTTGCTTAAAATAAATCAATGAAAAACGCTTTGGCTTCCCCAATCGATCCACATAAACGCGGTCTCCATCATTTAACGCTTCCCGCATGCCATAGCCTTCATTTTTAGGCAACGCAAAAACGACGTTTGAAAGAATAAACAATAATAAGAACACAATCAAAAACGTGATGCCTAGTTCTTTGCTGATTTCTTGAAGAAATCGCTTTTTGCTATTTTTCTTCCTTTGTTTTTTCCTATTATTGGATTTTTTTTTGCTACTCATTTAGTCTCACAGTCATTTCTTAAATCCTTTATTTCTTTTGTTTCAACGCCGTTTCGTTCACGTTGAAATACGTAAAGACTTTTTTCTGGATCGTTTGAACTTTTTTGATATCTGCTAAGTAATTTTCATAAGTTGTTTTTTCTTGCAAACTTTCGACTGATTGGTTATTCAAGTTTAGACCGAGCTCTTTCATTTGTGAATAATAGCGATTGAGCAATTGTTGACCTTCCACTGTCAGTCTCGGATCCGCATAGCGAATTCCAAAACCAGATAGCTTTGCAGCTAATTCACGTAAGTTTTTTTTCGTTTTCTCAACATTTGATGTTTCTTGCGTCAATGCTAATTGTTCTGATGTTTTATTTAATAAATAATATCCTTCTACAATACCGTCCGAATCACGATCCCCTAAATTTGTTGCTTGGTGGTAGCGGGAAAATGCGGCTCCGCTTGCTAAGACTGTCCCTAAGAGGAAGAATGTCAGCCCTAATTGAATTTCTCTTTTCCCTTTTTTCAGTAACATACGCGCTTTCTTTTTAAGAATTCTACGCTTTTTTTTATTTTTTGGCCGAAGTTGTTTTAATTTAAGGCGTGCTTTTTTTGTTAAAAAATACGAAATCAAACAAACAATTGAAAAAATCATACAGAGGATAGCTGTTGAAAGTATCCCGATGAATAGCCAATCTAGTATCGACATTTTTCTATCCCCCAGTGATTGGCAGTTTTAGCAATGGTCTGCTTTGGTGCTGCCACTTTTTTGATTATTAAAAAAATTTAAATTTAGCGCTTTTTAGTTCCTTTATTCTTTTTACTAACTGATTTCTTCTTTTTCGCTTTTTTCTTATTCTTTTTCCTAAAGAAGCGAACCACAAAGAATAGGATCACAGTAAGTCCTAATACTCCTGACACAATCAACATGATCGTCGTCCAATTTACTCGACTCTCTTGTAATAAACTGACATCTTCTTGGTTGAATTTATCGGCTTCTTCATCGGTGATCTTAAATTCTTGTTCCCATTCCCACTTGCCGTTATTTTCAGTGGTGACTAAAATATGAGCACGATAGTCACCTGCAACCATTTTTTCGCCATTCATCAAAACGGGGAAATTAATTTGTGAGTTAGGTGCCATTCTCATTTTATTTTGCTTGGTATCGTATAACACTTCGTCTGAACCTTTTTTCATAATTTGAACATCTACTGTCATATCATCCACATAGACAGGTTTTGTATTTGAATAATTGATAAAAACCGCATTACGATAATTTTGTTGCTCAGCAAATACTGTATTGAGTTTAAGTTCTGGTTTTAGTGCCGTATCTGTTTCCGTTAAGATCATGCCGACTAAATAACCATATTCATTTTTGATCATCGCTTCTTGGCTTTCTGTTTGCCCTTTTTGAATCATATAGATTCCGCCTGAAATCACTCCGTCATATTGAGAATCTGGCATTTTTATGTTTAATTGGTAATCAATACTTTGGTTAGCCGGAATTTTAACGGTTTTTTCACCCTTTACTAGATCAGCAAAATCATATTTTAGTGACTTATCTTTTTCTAGTTTTGAAGGACCATATTCGATAACGCCATTTGTGTTCGTTTTAGCGCTATTTAGTGCGACTTCTACGGTGATTTCTTCTGAGGAACTGTTATTCATTTTGATCGTGATCGTTTGTTCCTGACCTGGTGTCATCCGCAAATCGTAATAGCCGACTGCTTTATTATGTTGATTTTCAGGTTGAATGATTTTGTACGTAAACCCACTGCCCTCATCTTCAGTAGCTAATCCTGTTGTAGGGAAGAAATAAAGATTTGTTCCTATGTATAAAATAATCATCAAGTAAATTAAAAAACTTTTTTTCATTCTATTTTGTCCCTTCTTTTATAAAATGAACAAGTTCACCAACTATGGTGGACTTGTTCACACTCTTCACTTTATTATCTTGCGTCAGCGATTGTCCAAGTGATTATTGAAGAGTAGCCGCTGCTTGTTGATAATTTGTTTCCTGTTGAAGGAACCCATAATTTAACAGAATCTGCTTCAGTGCCGTCCGCAATATCACCAAATTGGAGAACAAATTGACCAAATCCTTTATCTGCTGTATCTTGTGTAACAAAGGTTGTTGGCGTTGTACCATCTGTTTCAACGACTTGCGTTGCAGGTACACCGGCTATATTTACTTGATTTTGATCCGCAGTACTGACTAGCTTCACATTACCAAATTTTAATTGCGCTGATTTTAGTTCTTGTTTTTCTGTATTGGTAAATTTTGTCGCTTTTGCTGTTAATGTATGTTTATTTGGTTGGTTATCTGCACGTGTATCTTTAAATTGAACAAAGTTTGGACTTACTACTTTTGTTCCATCTTTATAGACAACTTCGGCAGCTTTGGCAGTATATTCCCATCCATTACCTGAAGCTGGTGTTACTTTATTATTTCCAAAATTCAAATCAGTTAAAGAAATCACTTTCAAAGGTCCTTTAGCTGGGTTAACTGGTGGTTCTGTGATTGGATTTTCAGGATCGATCGGTTTTGTTGGGTCTGTTGGATCAACTGTTTGGTCTTCTCCATCATCTTCACTAAAGTTGATTGTTCCTTTTCCGAACCAATTAAATGGATCATCTGCTGCTTGTGCAGCATTTGGTAATGCCACTGCTGCTCCTAGTACTGCTAATAGTGTGGCTGCGCATAATTTGTGTGTTAATTTCATGTGTGTTTCCTCCTAGAATTTGGTTGATTTATGGTAGCTCGGATAATATCCAAGTTAACACCGTTTGGTAGTTCCCTGGCTCTTTTGCTGCCTTGCCAGGTACAAATAAAGAAATCGCTTTATTTTCGTAGATTGGTTGATTATTGAACGTTGGATCCGTCATCGGATTGTTTTGTTCATCCAATTTTGGCTTCAGGGTATCTGCTCGTTTTTTATCATTATTCACAGATGCACCGAAGATGATTGCCCAGGTTCCATCACCCGTAGTTGGTTTTGCTTCAGCTAAGTTATAGACTTCACCAATGTTTAAAAGCCGAATAACTTCTTTAGAAACGGTGGGTGCCGTTGCTGGATCATTCATTGAATTTGCCCATGATTGGTCAAATGACAGAACCGCGCCCTTTAACTCTTTAGTTTTCGCCGAGTGATTCTGAAACTGAGTCTCTTGCTTTAGTTGTAATGTCCAACCTGAGCTGTCGTTTCTAAAATCCGATACTTGGACGAAATTTCCTCTTGCTCCAGTCTCATCTTTGAACAATTGAGCATTTCCATAATAGGTTTGATCTTGATCAGAAATCGTTGCTTTCCAAAAATTGATTTGAGGAACAAAATCAAAGCGTAATAGATTATCTGTTTTAGGGCTTTCCCCTGGATCAGCAGGTATTTCTGGACGTTCTGGGTCCATCACTTGTAATGGGTGTTTTCCATTAAATTCGATTGTTCCTTCGCCAGAATAATTCGTTGCATCCGCCTTGACAGATACTGGATTTACAAATAAAGCGAGCAACACCAGGAAACTGCTGAATCGTTTTTTTTTCATCTCAATCACGTTCTCCTTTAAGCGCTCTTCTCTTTTTCCAAAAGAAAAGAAGCAATGCAAGCAGACTTAACGCAAAACCGCAGAAAAGCAAACTGATTTTTATTAAATCCCCTGTACTTGGCAAGCGACCTGTCGATTTTTTCTCCTTTTTTGATGGTTCATCATGCATAGCATCACTTGTCTGCTTTGTTGAAGGATCGGCTTCCCCAAAGACAATCCCTGCATTTGTCTGTACTTGTCCGCCTTCCTCAGCTGCCCAGCCTACGTTGTCCGGACTGAAAGACACGGCTAGAAAAATCAACAGAGTGAGAATAAAACGAATAATTCGATACTTTTTCATGATAGTCTTCCCTCCATTAATAGGCTTCTTCTATTTGCCAAGTTAGTGTCGTTTCATATTTTCCTACTTGCTTAACAGAGCCAACGGGAACATTCAGACGTAACCCTTGTTTTTCTGGTCCCCACGTTTCTGCACTAATATCATACTTACCAGAGGCTTGATGTTTTGAGTGGAAGACTTCCTGAGCATCTGTAGAAATTTCTTTCTCGCCAGTAGTTGTCTGGTAACTTAGGGCATTTGGCAATCGGTGTGACGGATCTCCTGGAATACTAAAATCTTGTGATTGTTTCAACGTGATTTTCCATGTGCCTAATGTTGAGCGGTTGTCCCAAATAACCAAATGTTGGTCATAATTTGGGTCGTTGAATTTTTTGTTTTTTCCACTCACTTTTTGGTCACCGAAATCAATAGTATTAGGAGCTGATTCAATAAATAGCGTGCCTTTAAAGGTATATTTCCGCGTAACACCTTCTGGTCCAATCAAGAGATTTTTCTCATCTAATGGTGGTGTGTCCAACACATAATTCAGTGCTTTAACTGCTTTAAGCTTTTCAAGAACCTGCTCATTTTGGCTTAAATCAATACGATCAGAAATCGCCGCTTCAAATGATGAATCATCAACAATTGGCTGATCATTTTCATCCAAAAAGGCTATTGTTACCGTAGCAAAGCTTTGAATGACGGTAACCTTAATTTTTTTATCTACTTTAATACTTCCACTACCATAAGAAGCAGTCACTTCATAAATGCCAATATCCGCAATTTCAGGTGGCTTCGGCAACTGATCTATCGACAAATCCAATTGTTTTTTGTCGATTGGATTGACAGACAATTCGTCATACTGCCATAGCTTTAGATCTGCTTTTTCTAGAATCAATCCAAGCAGTGCTGCTTCTGTTTTTGGATAATCTTTTATAGAAACTCCAAAGTCCTTCCCATAGATGATATATTGACTACTCTTGACAACATCTTTATTTTGAACAAAAATCGGAATTGTCACGTCCCCTGCATTGCCTTTTTCGTCAGTCAACGTAACTTGGAAACTACTAGGCCCTATAGTTTTAACGATACTTTCGATATCTTGTCCTTCTTTTAAGGTAATGCTGATTTTATCTTTAGGTGAAAAGTTATCTTCATAGTGCGTTAAAAAACTACTATAGTCGGAAGTGTTTGATATAGCTTGGCTGTCTCCTGCATCAATAAACGTTAGTTTTCCGCTCCCAAGCGGAGCCTCACCGTCATAGGTGATGTCGTACGAGGCATCTATCCCTGAAATAAAGTTTTTAGCGACCGCTTGTGATTTCAGTGTCAACTTTGTATCACCTGTCACGTTAATATCTTTCACTTTAAATTGAATATCGACAAGTGGATTCATTTTTGATAAATCGTTTGGCAGCGGATAAACTAGTTCGTTATTGTTATACGTTGGTGTTACAGGGACACCATTTAAAAGAAATGTGCCTGGCTGGTATTCTTGATTTGGGGACAAATCAAACTTAAAGATTGGTTGAATCATGTTCTGTTTACCGCCCATATACTGCCCTGAATAATGAACTGTCACCTCAGAATCTTGCGTGATGCTTTGGATTTTTTGTCCTTTAGCATCTGTAACTTCAACATTTCCAGTGTAATTTACTAATCCAGGAACTGATTTGAATGCAACAACCGCTTTTTCAGAAAATTTTCCCGTTGAACCAGTAAATCCCCAATAAACACTATCTGTTCCAAATGTATCTCTAGAAATACGAACCGAAATTGGTGCTAAGTCATCAAATGTATACGTTAAATACCCAAGTTTATCCTCGTTCCAAGCAGTCCATTTTATTTTCAATAGACGCCACTGCCCATCCCCAAGTTTAAACGTTGGATACTGCAATCCTGAATGGATGTTACCAGTTATCGCCAAATTTGAAGAATTGTATTGATAAGAAGAAAGTTTATCGGGAAATGCATAAGCAATATGTCCTTTATCTGCATTTCTATCTACGCTAGAGTCAAAATTATCGCCGTTATAATACGTATCAAATTCAATGGCAAAACTTCTCTTCAATTGCCTTTCACCGACTTTGTTAGGAAATCCAGAAATAACTTTCTCCCCATAAATCGATAAACGAGCCCCAGGTAACCCAGAAAAATTAGCCACTTTATCTGGGTCATTATGCATGACAAAAGCGATTCCGTCCGCCTCTCCATCAAGGTACATATACATTTCAGAGTAAAAATCCTTTGATAGATCCATTTTATTTTGCTCTGTAGAAAAAATACTCCCGATTTGACTTTCTTTTTTATCCGTAATCACAACATTATTTCCTTCAACATAACTATTGGCTCCGCTGGGTGTTACAAAAATCTGATCTACTGGAATACTTTGCGGTGCATCGGTATAATCTGAAGCTTCTGCTTTTAATGGAATCCAACCTATACTAAAAATCGTCACAGTCAGTATGGAGCGTTTTACTTTAGCTAACATCTTCTATTTTCACCTCCTTCCGATTGAGATTTTCCCCTTTTTAATCATGTCAAATACATCTACCTTAATCAGAATAATGAACTTTATTGAGCGCCTCTGATTTATCGCTTGGTATTTATTCGACAGTTACCGTGGGGACAAACATATATCCTCTTGTCCGCACGGTACGAATATAATTGTTCCCTTGGCTATCTGTGCCTAATTTTATACGTAGCTTAAACACAACATTTGTTACCAGATATTGGTAGTTCTTACCTATTCTCTTACTTGTATCCCAAACTTTTTTATATAGTTCTTGATATGTTAGCGTTTCTCCTGCATTCTGCATCAATAACGTTAACATTTGGTATTCTGTATTTGTCAGCTCGATTTCTTCACGACCATTTTTGACTACACTTATATTCTGCGAATTAAGTCGTAATGAATCTACTGCCTTTTTATCTACTTGTTTTCCCTTATTAGGTGCAACGCTTTTTTTGACCAAGCTCAGCATACGTTTCAATTGAATAAATATAACTTCACTGTCTATATCATTTCTAGCAATGCCGTCAATTCCTAATTGTAAATACACCAAATCTGTCGTTTTCACTTTATTTTTTGTGATTAATAAAAGATAGCCTTTAAATAATTCTCTGACTTTTAAAATCAATTCATAACAATTTAAAGAAGTCCTATTTTCTGTTTCATCTATAAGTAGGACATCCAAGCCTTCACTATTATGCTCAAAATCATCCCAGTGAATAATTTGAACTTGAAATTCAAGTTTTTTTAATACATCTAAATACGGTCTGTCCGTATTTTTTGATGTAGAAAGAATACCGATAGAATACATACCTGTTCCTCCATTTTTCAATTAATTGTTTTTTTTTAAGATTGTTCTATTTTTTTAGAACTCCAGTTGTTTTCTTTATTCTTCAACTCTTTTTTCGTGTATACTATCTTTATCTAAAGATCGTTTTTCCTAGAAGTATTCCTTCTAAGAAAATGTATCTTTTTTCTTTATCTTTTCTATAGTTTATTAATCGATTGACGATTTTTTGACGACTAATACTTACAACTTAGTGCCTTAGCTGAAGTTGTGTATCGATCAAAGAAATTGCTTTTTCCCTTGTTTCCCACAAAGAACCTGCGTAGGTATCTAAGGTCATTTTTGTGGATTTATGGCCTAGCAATTTACTCAAAGTAGCAATGTCGATACCTTGTTCGATACAGCGTGTGGCAAAGGTATGTCTGAGTACATGAAAGTGAATATTTTCCAGTTTGGCCTCTTTTGTCATCTTTTTAAAATGATGATTGATCAATCTTGGTTCCATATACTTATTTTTATGACTAATGACAAACTCACTTGTTGATCGTTCTTTCTTTTCCATAAGATAATCAGCTAAATTCGCAGCAATTGGGATCTTTCTGATTGAGCTTTCAGTTTTTGGTGAACCAAAAATGATTTTAGTTTTTGTCTTTGAATTAGCGATCGATATTCGCTGAAGGGTTCTTTTAATACTGATCACTCGATTTTCTAAATCAACATCAGACCAAGTCAATCCACTAATTTCACCAATTCTAAGCCCTGTATACAAAGAAATGATAACAGATGAACACGCTGTTTCTTGTAACGCAATTTTTTCCAATCTCTGCTGTTGTTCTATAGTTAAAACAAAGATTTCTTTCTTTTTTATTTTTGGTGATACTATCGTGCTACACGGATTTTCAACGATTACTTTTTCTGAATACGCTTTGGATAAAGCACTTTTCAAAATCACATAGATATTATTGATCGTTGTGTTACTAAGCCCTTTTCCTGATAAAGCTTTTAAAAACCATTCAATATCCCTGTCACTGAGTAATGTTAATTTTTTCCTACCCAATAAAGGAAAGATATGCTGTTTCATTTTTGAGTGGTACGACGAATGTGTTGATATCTTTATTTGCTCTCTAATCAATATGTTTAACCAGTAATTCATCCATTCCTCAACCGTGCCTTGAAACAGCGATATTCGTCCTGATGTAGCACTATATTGCCCTTTTAGTAATTCCAATTGTTGTTTGACTTCAACGTATTTACTACCGTATACATAGCCATAAATTATTTTTCCATGTTCACTGCGTGCTTTGCGGTAACGGCCTTCCCAGCGGCCATCTTTACGCTTATAAATATTTTCACCTTTTTTAGAAATAGTGATTCACTTCTTTCTGAAATTTTTTGACGGTACATCTGACGGCTAAAAAGGAAATTCGAATTTTTTTAACGTTTTTCTAAATCAAAACACCATTATTTTTAAATTTAAATTAAAAGAAATTCATAAAACACTCTAGACTTTCTTTCTTTTTTGTATTATCATCCTTAATATGAGGTGTTTTTGAAGAAAAATGACAAAAAAACAAATTTCTTGTTTTTCTTAGAAGGAATACTTCTAGGAAAAATTATTCTCTATTTTATGATCATTACTCACTGAAATTTCTTTTTTTAGTTTTCGATAACAAAATCATTTTATTATAAAAAAAAGATAAATTCTCAGCACTAAAGCGTTTTAATTCCGCCTTAGTGCTTTTTTAGTTTATACTGTGGGTACTACTGAAAGAATAAATACGGGGGACCGCATCATGCTAAACACTATTTCTGTTTATGTCATCGAAGACCAGATTGCTTATCGTTCTGAATTACAAAAATATATTAGTTCCTTAAACAGCCCTAACGATGACAATAATTATAAAATTATTCCAATTGAAAATTTTGTTGATTTTCATACCGATGTAAAAAATTTAAACATAAAAGACAATGATATTTTTTTGATTGATATCGATTTAAACTTATCATTTACTGGAATCGACCTTGCTAAACTGATTCGAACAAAAAATGATCTTTGTTTTATTGTATTTTTAACTAATTTAAGTGATAAAGGTATCGATGTTATCAATCAAAATATCAATGCTACTTCCTATCTTTTAAAAGGAACCACTTTAGATACAGTTCGCGTAAAAAAACTATTTGCTTCTATTCAATCTGATATAAACGCACGCATACATAATGAAGAAGGGTACTTAACCTTGAAAAAAGCTGGTGAAACAATTTATTTAAAATATGCAGATATTCTTTATATTCAAACCATCACCGGGGTTCGAAATATGTTGATGGTTAAGACAATCAATTCAGAAGAGATAGTAGATGGCACCCTCAATAAACTGAAGAAAAAGATACAGTCACCCTATTTTTATATTGGATTGCGGTCGTTTATTATTAATCTCTCACATATTTCTTCACTAAATTATTTACTTGGGCTTGTGATATTTGATGAGGGAACTGAATTGGATGTAGGGGAAAAAATCGTTTATAAACTGAAAAAAAGTTTATAAATCAAAATAGGCAGGAATATTCCTATAGAGAAAGGAGCATCTATGGAAGCATACTTATGGAGTTTTTTACTTTCTATCAATTTTCTACAAGTTTGTTGGCTTATAGGATATAAAAATTTTTATTTTTTAAATAAATCTATTTTTCTTACGTGTTACCTTATTATTTTTATTGTGGTAACGTTATCCTATCGACATATTAATTTATTTGGTTTTTTAATTTTATTTATTTTTATTGAAAATTGCTTCATTTATCAACGTTTTAGAAAATGGAGTATGGTTGCCTTTTTTTATCTTTTAAAAAATGCTTTGATGATTCTCTCTTGGTTATTTACTTGGCATCTATTCCACTTTTTTTGGCGGAACAACTATCTAGACTCACATCTACACGATACGTTCAAGCCTGTTGTATTGCTTCTTCAACAACTATTGCTTTTTACCTTGATTCAGCTTTGTCTTTGGTTGAATAATAAATATTCGATCTTGACTTCAATCTCCCAACTTCAAAAAAAATATACATTGCTTTCTATATTTTCTCAGATTATACTTTTGCTTCTCAACATTCTCAAACGAGAGAATCGTATAGAAATGGACTATGAATCCTACTTTTATCTTACGTTCATTCTATTAGCACTATCTGCAGTATTTAGCTTTACAGTCTATCTTATTAGCCACTATTATCAGCAGCAGCAACAGATTTACTATCTTTCTAAAAAATCCTTAGAAGAATCAAATAAAGTCTCTTTAGCACATGAATTTCAACATGATTATCGCAACATCTTATTAAGTTTGAACACTTATCTTAGTCAAAACAATATTGAACAAGCTCGTGCTTATCTTACTTCTATTACTAATTATTCAAGTTCTTTAACGAGTGAAAATTTTGTCTCACAAATTTCTATCGTGAACATTCTGCCTGTTCAAGGTCTGCTTATAAATTTTTTTGAACAATGTAAAAAAAATAATATTGCGGTTTATTTTTCAGCAAATCAGCAACTCTCAGAACTAGATATCTCAATCGATCTCATAGATTTCATTCGTTGTCTATCCATTCTTTTAGATAACGCAGTTGAAGCTTCACTAGGTAAAAACTCAGCTTCTATCCATGTAACTTTTGAGAAAAAAAAACAACGCCTTGTAGTTGAAGTAAGTAATCCTTATGAAGGCGAGCTCATTCTTAGTAACGTTCTTAAAAAAAATTTCACAACCAAAAAGAACCATCAAGGAAAAGGTCTTTATATTTTTACTAAACTGCTCAAACAATACGAAGATGCCCATTACTCTTTTAAGCAAGATAATGATGCTTTCATCGCAATGTTTTCGTTACCGAAAAATAGTTGATTTTTCCATAAAAAAAGTGCCTACTCTGTAATACACAGAATAAGGCACTTTTTTTGTTCTATTTTTGATTTAATGCTTAATTTAAATATGTCGTTGCCATTTCTTTATAAATATCCACCATTTCCAAATAATTATCCACATCCACATACTCATCTACTTGGTGAGGCGTTTCATTACCGGGACCAAAGATAATTACCGGGAAAGCTTGTTTGCCTTTGGTAAATTCAGCAGCATCCGTCGTTCCAGACACGCCAACCATTGGAATATCGACATTGACTTGTTTTTTTGCTACTTGTTGGGCGATTTTTGCGATATCAGAATCTTTTTCGCTTTTAACTGAAATTTTATTTGCTTCGATACTTAACGTTAAATGATACGTATCTTTTTTGTTTAGTTCATCGATCAGTTCATTCATTTTTTTGATCACAAGATCATTATCATAACCTGGGATCGTTCTGATATTTCCTTGAAGACTGGCTTCACTTGGAATACTGTTGATTTGTTCCCCACCAGAAATCATCGTTACATTATAGATAAAATCGCCTAAGACATCATCTGTGTGGATTTCACTGCGAAATAATTGGTTTGCTCTTGTGTAAAAGTCATTCAAATGATCGATTGCATTTACACCTAGTTGAGGCATTGAGCTGTGGGCATTTTTACCAAGTGATGCTACTTTAAAGTTAATCGATCCTTTGTGAGCATAGACGATACCCGCATAGCCTGATGGTTCACCGATCACCATTGAAGTCACATCATCCACGTAGCCTTCTTTGGTTAATTGTTCGGCTCCTAATTCGCCGACTTCTTCACCCACTGTGGCGATTAAACGTAAACGTCCGTTAAAATCTGCTTTTTCTTCTTTTAATTCAATCATTGCAATTGCCATAGCGGCTAACCCACTCTTCATATCACAAGTGCCGCGACCATACATCTTGCCATCACGAATTTCAGGTTTGAACGGATCAGAGGTCCAGTCAGAAACATTTCCTGCTGAAACGACATCCATATGTCCTGAAAATGCTAAGACTTTTTCACTATTTTTATTACCGATTTCAACAATTAGGTTATCACGGTCTTTGTCATATTCTAAAAAGCTTGAGTCGATCCCGTGTTTTTTGAATAGTTTGCTTAAATACTCAGCAACTTCTTTTTCATTGCCATTGACTGATTTGATTGCAACAATGTCTTTTAGGATTTGGATTTTTTCTTGTTTTTCCATTATGTTGGCCTTCTTTCATTTGATTCATTCAGTTTCTCATCGTGTGTGAAAAAAACTGGATAAATTTGCTTACAGGTTAACTATACACCTAAATGGAAAATTCGTTAAATAAAAGATGTGCTTTATTATAAGGAAAAACCTCTACAGCCATTTTTCGATATTTTAACCGAACCTTTACTGTAGAGGTTTATTTTATCCTATCGAGAAACAAAGCTTCAAGTTTTCAGCATTAAGGTGTTTGCTCTACTTGCCATAAAATCGTGGCACGGTAACTACCTGCTTGTAACACTTCTCCAGATGGGACTTCTAGAAATAAGCCTGATTCATTCTTATCCCACTCATTACTTACGTTGTACTGTCCGTTCACTTCATGAGTTCTTTCTGCTACCGATTGCGGCTCATTTTCTGATAAAACAACTGTTTTTTCGTCACTTACCTTATAATGAATGGCAGAAGGTAACGTTTTGCTGGAATCTTCTTGGCTGGTCAATGGTTTCTTCAACGTTGCTGTTAAATTCCATGCACCGCCGTTTTTGCGGTTATCCCAAACGATCAATGGTTTGTCATACTTCGCTTTCTCCACTTTGATAAATGGGATTCCTAGTGATTTACGTCCAAAATTCAAGAAGTTTGGGGAAGACTGTACGAATAGCATTCCTTTAAATTCATATTCAATGGTTCTATCCTCATGGAGTAATTGAATTGCCTCTTCATTCTCTGGTGCTTTGACTAATTGATAATGTTGCGCTTCTATATCTTTAATCACCTTTTTTAGTTGCTTATCTTCTTTTAGATTTAAGAATGAACCCACTTCACCTTCAAAGACAAGTGGCTCACTTATCTGTTCCTGCCCCTCAATTACAAAGTTGACTACTAGTTTGGAGATCATTTTTTTTATTGTAAGCTGAAAAGAGTTATTGTCATTTTGTTCTGCCCCATCCATGACAACCTTTAACTTATCATTTACATTCACAGATAGTACAACATCTTTTGTAGCATATCCTGTATAAAGAACCTCATCGGTCATTACATTTTTTATTTCAAACGTATGTTGCGCATATAAGTCGATGGGTGTCTCTTTATTTTTTTGCTCGGCATGAAGATTAAAATACCCGCTACTAGTTGGATCAAAGGGCCTTATTTCTGTTTTATCTTGATCAATTCGGACAATAGAATTACCAACTAATCTTAAATTATTTTGCTGCTTCTGCCCTATAAATGTCATTTCATAATTTCCCGTTAAGAATTCAGGTGCTTCTTTTGCATTGTACGTCACTTGGTTATCATGAATTACTAATTCACTTATTCCATGTTTAAATTCTGGGATTCGTCCGACAAACTGGTTTTCGTTAAGTAATAATTTGTTCAATTTGGTTAGTCTACTTAGACCGGCAGGAATGGCCCCCCTAAAATAATTTTTAGAGATATCTACTTCCTTCAATTTTAATAAATTTCCAATTGTTACTGGCAGCTCTCCTTCCAGCTTTTTTTCTTTTACTTGTAGCGTTTGTAAATTAGCCAACCAGTCAATATTTTTGGGAATAAATTGATTTGGAAACGATGTAGACTCTGAATTTAAATTAATAGCAGTGATCGCCAGTAAATCAGATTGAAAAACAGTCTTTTTATCAATTGCTTTTGGTGCTAATTGTCGATCAATCTCGTCAATCAGCCAGTTTTGATTGTCAAAATCTGAACGACTCACCGTTTTATTTAGCACATTTACTTTGACTTTCATTCTCTTTTTCCGATTTGGATCCAACATACTGGTCAAAGTGACAGCCACTTCTTTTTCTCCTGGTTCGTTAAATTCCATATATTGATCAAAAGATGCAGACACTTGGTCACCTTCTAACAAGCTCTTTGCATTAGTTACAAATTCATTGGCATCTAACGTCTCCGTTGTACTTCCTAAATGGATACCAATCCCAGATTTTACCTCCCCAAAAGGACCTCCGCCTTGAATAGCGTTATTCATACTAGTTTCTTCATAATATTGATTCCCAGACTTCCATCTAGCACTTACCTTTAAAGGGAGCTCATATCTATTACTTGCACTATCATAGCGTTCTTCTAGTTTGTTTTTATCATAATCTGTCCCTTTAAATTCTATTCTAATGGTATTGTTTGCTAAGCTTTTTAAGGGCTCTTTTGATATAGAGATAAGAGCCATCGACTTATTGGGTATAAACACGTTAAATTTATTGGTTATATTATAGTTGTTCTTATCATAAATTTTGAAATCACTGGAAGCTAACTCTTTGTATACGCTTTTCTCATCTTCTATCACAAACAGGAGCCCTTCCTCTGGATAAGCATTTGGGTAAGCAGAGTACACGGCCTCGTTGATTGTGTAAGATACCCCAATGTCATTGATATTATCATGTCCTTCAATCTCAGGAGCACTGTAATATGGTGTAAAAGGGAACCGTACATCGGGCTGCAAAAATGTAGAGACTCCACCTGCTGTACCATACCTTCTTATTTTAAATTTTGCATTTTGTTCATTTCTTACCACAGAGAAGAAAAAAGCCTTTGTCCATCTAGCAGGTTCAAGTGAATTATCCCGATAATAAGGTGGGATAACGCCCAGTAACTTCTCCCCATCAATAATAAATTCTCTAGTAGACGGGGCGTAGGAAAATGGTCTGTCATATTCACCAGTGGATGCATTGGTTGTTATAGAATTTTTTAGATAAAATTGTTTTTCTAAAGCAACTGGATCGACTCCAACAAAACCATATTTTTCAGCAGGTGTATTGTCTGGATCAGTCCAGTCCCAAAACGCTCCCGTTACCTCTATGGGTAGCCCAAGATAAATATTGTTGACGCTTTCTCTATTATCCATGTAAACTAACTGAGTCCTAAAATGATACTTATCTTTATTCGCAAAAGTGTGATCACCTATTGCTATAGAGCCATTTTCATTTAATGTAATAGTAAAGAAGCCAGCACCCGATCCTGAAGCCTCTGGTCCTATCAACATCTCAAATTTTAGGGCTAACAGTCTGCCTTTATAACTCGCAACTCTATTATAAAAAAAGATATCTCCTTTTTTATATCTAACCCGGTTAATATCGTTACTTGGAAATAATGGAGCCCCATTAGCCCATCTTATATCCTTTCGTGGATCATTACCAAAATACTGTGGTCGAATGACTGGTCGGTCTGGTGGAAAATTGGCGTCCCCCGTTGCAGGCGTTCCATTCTCATTAATAACATTAATAATCGCACCATCTACTGTTTTCGAAAAAAAGGCTACTTCAAACAGACCGAGTAGTATAATACTTGCAAGTATTAGAAGTAATTGTTTTTTTGCTTCTCTACTTATTATCATTTTTATCTCTCCTTCATTTTTTAACGTTTATTACGTTTTCACACTCTTTATTTAGACTAACTATGCTATTTCCCTCATTGATTTAGGGTTAGCAAACGAGACATGTATAAGAATCGAAACCCTATTGTTTATTTCAATGCCATCCTTCTTCACAAATTTATCAGTCCTTACAAAAAAAATACTTAAGTAGAAAGAACGCTACAAGCCACAATATCAGAGATCTTACTAAAAAAGGCCACCCAACATAAAATGTTTTTGGGTGGAACTTTTTCATTTAGTTATTAAGGTGTTTGTTCCACTTGCCATAAAATCGTGGCACGATAATTACCTGCTTGCAACACTTCTCCAGAAGGAACTTCTAACAACAAGCCAGATTCGTTTTTATCCCACTCATTGCTTACATTATATTGCCCTTTCGTATAATGGATTCTTTCCGCTATTGGTTGTGTGATATTTTCCGATAAAATCACCGTCTCTGTCTCACTTACCTTATAGCGAATCGCAGAAGGTAGCACCTTACTGGAATCTTCTTGGCTGGTCAATGGTTTCTTCAAGGTTGCTGTTAAATTCCACGCCCCGCCATTTTTTCGATTATCCCAAACGATCAATGGTTTGTCATACTTTGCTTTTTCTACTTTTATAAATGGCATTCCTAAGCTTTTGCGTCCGAAATTCATAAAATTCGGGGAAGACTGGACGTATAACATACCTTTAAATTGATATTGAACCGTGCTCTCTTCACTCATAACTGGAATGGCCGTTTCATTGTCTGGCTTTTTCACTAATTGGTAGTTTTTAGGCTGAATGGATTCCAGTGCTTTTTGCACTTCTGTTTCTTCCGTTAAATCAATCGTTGTGCCGATCACTTTATCGAACGTAATTTTGTCGTGTAAGGCTTCTCCTGTTTCATCGACAAATTCCACGTTTACTTTTTGATTACTTTGAATATCGATCGTAATCGTTTTTTTGACTGTTTCGGTTCCTCTGACAGCCTTTAAAGTTGCCTCGTAGCTGCCTTGCTCAGGATTCAGTGGTAAGGTCGTTGACTCTACTGATAGCGTAATATCTTTACTTGAACCCGTCGCAACATCCCAAGCAATTGCTTCAGATTTTTTAATAATCAATTGATTGACTTCATTTTCAGTTAGATCTTGCAATGACTCCGGGCTGCTGCTAAAATCATTTGCAGCAATGTAAAGCCCTTCAGATGGCGGTATTTCATCAACAACTTGAACTGGCACTTTGATCAACGTCGTCTTATCTGGTTGATTTTCATCCGTCATTCGCACCATTACACTAGTTACACCCGTCACCGAAGTATCCGGCATATCGCCCTCATATTCGTATGCAGCCATATGTCCAGGTAAGATAACTGCATCCTGAATCACTTCAGAAGCTTCTTTATTGAAATCAGCTCCTTTTTGAAGGATTTGTGGAATTGGTTTTGCCCCAAGATTATACACATTGATTTTCACGGCATAGTCTTGTGAAGGCAGTCCATTATGCGGCCCTTCTGACTCATTAATAGCTAGTAAAGACGTATCATAATGTTCAATCGTACCTGGTTTTTCATTTAGCTTCTCAGGCAATCCTGTCCTTGGGATCGTCAAAGGACTATCGAATTCTTTTTGACTATTTGCGACAAAAGGCATCGTGACTTCAACACCTGTTGGATACGTGACATACACCGTCCCATGGTCCGTTGTTGTAGGAATTTCACTTAATTTGTAACTTGTATTAAAATCATCGACATAATCAGGATAAATATTAAAAACTTCTGGATCAGCTTTGATTTGCATATACGGAAGTTCATCACCAGCAAAAACTTCGTAGCCTGTATTTAGCGCACTATCTGGTGCAATGTCTTTCCACGGAGCACCTAGTTGATAGGCTGAATCGAGACCTGATACAATAGTTTCTCCTGCATCGTAATTTGCGCTTTCAGAGCCTTCGCCCATAAAATCGTCTCCGAAGTAATTAACTGAATTAGCAACACCAATGCTAGTATATCCACCTACTATATATTTTGTATAGTCAGACAGCCAATTTCCTCTAGAATCTTTTAATCGAATGGTAAATCTCTTTCCAGATGAAGGCTGCATGTAAAAGCCACTACCATTCCCTAATGCATGAATCGGAACTATGTCTGTATAATAATCCGTATCCACACTTTCTAACATAGAAAAATTCTTTGTTTTATTAGACAGATTGTACATATCTAACTGAACAGTGAAATTTAAATTTCGATTCAAAGAAAGATTATATACATACAGAATCTGATTGCTTTCATCATGTAGAATTTGTTTCAACTCATTGCCTTTTCGTAAAAAATATTTAGAAGTGATTTGAGGAACACTTCCGTCAAGGCCAATTCCATGTTCTCTACCCCAAAAAGGTCCATACAAAGGACTCTTATTCACTCCTGGTATATCGGTTACTTTACCTTCTCCAGTAGTGAAAACATAGCCTCTACCGGCACTGTCTTTGATAATGAAACCTAATTCATTTTTCTGCAACGTTACGGAAATACCTCTTTCTGGAAAACCTAGTTTTGAACCATTCAATGGATTCGTTATCACACCCTCTACAGAATTTAGAGGGACATTACTCCATTCTTCAATCTTACTATTTCCAAATACTTGATCCGGAACAACAAGTAAATTAAACGTATGGGTCAACAGTTGCTCACCTAAAGTTATCGTAACAGTTGCTTCTTTAGATCCTCTACTAGTATTGGTGATCGTAGATTTAGTAATTCGTACATCGAGTTCTTGCCCTGTCTTCAGATCCCAAGCTTTTGGATCAAATTTTTTAGTGAGCAATTGAATAATTTGCGGGTCCGTTTTCCCTTGAATGTCACTTGCATTCAAAAATGTTAGAGAATTAAAACTCAATCCTGCTTTTGACTCTACAAGAACTGTTTGATTATCCAGTGTTACTGTAATTGGGATAGGGATTATAGTTGAGACTGTTGTATCCTGCGTATCTGTCATTTTTATATAGCCCCAGTGAAACCCTGTTTTGCTAGTATCAAACGTATTAACTGGCTCTGTCGGATCTCCTTCTAGATTTTTGACCCACTCATAGGTGGCATAATAATTTGAACTATTCGTTAAAGTTTGAAATTTCGAGAAAAGATCAGATGCATTCATCCCCATAGACATTTCCTTGTTTTGATCCACGGAAAAGTAATAAGGAGCACTTATATCCGCACCGAATACGGTAACCTGTGTAGTTACACTACTACTATCGCCGTCTAAGGCAACCCTAATTGATCCTGTGTATGCCCCCACAGAGTCATTGCGTGTTGTGGTCTCGGTAAATTCTACAGGTACCGCTTCCCCTGTCTTCGTATTCCAAGCACTTAAATGTCCCTTTAAATTAAGTAAGTCAAGTAACTCTTTATTACTCTTTCCTTTTGTTTCATAAGGATAAAGCAGCACATTACTGTCTACTTTTACCATAATTTTGTTTCCTAATACAGCGGTAGTCTCTTCGTTTGTCACATTGATTGGTACTTTAATAATTGTCGATATATCGGAATAGAAACTGTCTGTCATTCTTACATAACCCCAATGAAATCCAACTGTGGAAGTATCAAAATTATCTAGTGTATCACCGTTTTCATCTACCCATTCATAAATGGCTCCTGTACCCGTTGCGCTACCATATTTTACTGTTTGAAATTCTGAAAATAATTTAGATGGTTTCATTGCTAAATCAAATGATTCATTTTCTTTTATATCGATATATGATCGTGGATTCGCACCAAAAATAACTACATTTTTTCGAACAGAATCTGTCTTCTCCTCTGTGCCCGTTCCTAAGGTGATTTCAAAATTTGCCTGGTATGTACCTACAGAATTTGGTAAATTAGTAGCTTTAGTCACGTGAACTGGAACAGGCGCTCCATCTTCTACATTCCAAGCACGAGCATTTGATCTTATTCGTACTAACTCTTGAATTTCTTTTTCTGTTTTATTTACTACTTCATTTTGATACAAAATGATTTTGCCGTAGTCCACAGTATCTGTTTGAAGAGCAACTTGATTATTTAACAAAAAAGACGTATCTAAATCTGTCACCGTTACTGGAATAGGAACTTGAATACTAGTTTGACTGTAATTTTCAGTGATTTTTACATAAACTGTTTGAAATCCTACTTTCTCACTACTGGGAGTAGTTGGTGAACCATCAGCGTTTACATATTCATATTGAGCTCCGTTTTCTGGATGAGGAATAACCCAATCTGAAAAAAGTTTCATTAGCTCATATTCGCTAGTAAAGTTCGGAAAAAAAGCATTTTGTTCTATTTTCAAGACTTTAGGGATAGCCTTCAAACCTGCTTCATTTTCCACTGGATCTAATGCTTTTGGTAATTTAGAATCCCTTACAGTAGACTTTTTATTTGTCATTTCTTTTGTATCTTTTTTTACACCTGTTTCAGGATTCGCTAATAATGGATTTGTTGTAGCAACTAGAACAGAGACAGAAAAAAAGCCTCCTATCATTAACCCAACAAGCATTCTTAATACTTTAGCTTTAGAATAATTCTTTTTTTTGTTTCCCATTATTCTCCAACTTTCTGGATTATTTTTAAAAGTCCGCCCAGCATAAATGCTTTTGGGCGGAACCTTTTTCATTTAGTTATTACGGTGTTTGTTCTACCTGCCATAAAATCGTGGCACGATAACCACCAGCTTGTAACACGTCTCCTGATGGGACTTCTAAGAATAAGCCGGATTCATTATTATCCCACTCATTACTTACGTTGTATTGTCCTTTTGTTTCATGGGTTCTTTCTGCTACCGATTGTGGTTCATTTTCTGATAAGACAACTGTTTTTTTGTCACTCACCTTATAATGAATAGCAGAAGGTAACGTTTTACTAGGATCTTCTTGGCTGGTTAGTGGTTTTTTCAATGTTGCCGTTAGATCCCACGGTCCACCATTTTTACGATTGTCCCAAACGATCAATGGTTTGTCGTATTTTGCTTTTTCGACTTTTATAAAGGGAATGCCTAAACTTTTACGTCCAAAATTCATGAAATTTGGGGAAGATTGGACGAATAATTTGCCTTTAAATTGGTATTGTACAGTCTGTTCTTCCTCCTCTATTAGAATCTCAGTTTCTTTTTCTGGTCTTTTATAAAGTTCGTAGTTTCCTTTTTTTATTTCCTGAATAGCTTCCGTTACTTCCTGTTCTTTCGTTAAATCAATGATTGATCCAATAAGATAGTCACTCTTAATAGGTAAATGCAAAGAAACTCCTTCCTCATCCAAAAATTCAATGTTTAGCGTTGAATAATATAATTCAAATTTAGCTTTAAATACCATATCTTTGTTTATCACAAATTTATCTTTCGGAAGCTCTGGTTCCCAACCTACAAATCGGTATCCTTTATCAGGGATTGTTTTTGGAATAATAATCTTGCTTTCACCCCAAGTTGTACCGTCTTCTATTTGCCATGTTACATTGGTACCCTCTATATTAAGAGAGCCGTGATCACTAGCTAAAAATGAAATGGAATGTAGCTTGTTTTCCCATACTGCATATAAATCAATGTGCTCTTCTCCAACAGCGATCCCTTCTTGCTCCAATTCAAAATCTTTTTTCCCATTTAGTTCTTTACTCCAACCGATTAAATTCTTGCCTTCCCTTTCAAATAGTTCGCCCGCAGTTGTAAAGAGCGAATTCTTAATTACCGATAAACTGATATCTTCAGGAGAATTAACATAATCGCCAGCATGGTAAATTACTTGTGTAAGCTCATTTGGATAGACAAAAACTGGAATTAATTTCATATTACCGCTAACCAACAAAAAATTTCCTGGGTAGTGTATTTTTTCAGTTTTCTGATCTTTCCAGCCAGCAAATACTTTCCCTTCCGGCGGGGAAAGTGTTGCGCCATCTTTTAAAATAGCTTTTTGATTTAATTCATAATACTCTGTATCAATCGGAGCTGTTCCCGAACCCTCTCCTAAATCATACGTCACTCGGAACTCGTCTCTAATCCATCGTGCATATAAATCGATATCCTTAGTAACAGGAATCGTCTCCGCAAATTCAAACCCTGTTCCATTGATATCCCAGAACCACCCATTAAAAATCCCTTTGTTTTCTAATAATGTCTCTCCTTTAACGTAATCAGCAGGAAACGTCACGTATTCGTTATCTCCATAGGTTTGTTTCAGCAACTCTTTTCCATTTAATCCATCTAAGTACCGAACAGTATTCTTTGTGGATTCCCATTTAGCAAATAACGTTAATTCGTTACTTGGCATTTTTAAATTTGTAAAATTGACTTTATCAATATATGAACTATCATAATACCATCCAATAAACTTGTACCCTAAACGTTGAGGGGCTTTGGGTTCTGTAATTTCTTGTTCAAACTTCTTATTACTACTCATTTCTGAGCTGTCCATCGTCCCACCTAAAGGATCATACTTTAAAAGATAACTATTTCGTTTGTAATAAAAATTTTGAACAAGTAAATCTTTATTGTCTGATACTGTAGTTGAATGAGAATAAGTTAAGCCAGAAATCGCACTAGCTACTAAATTAGTACCTACTCCTTCCTTATCATAATCTCTTTTTGCTTCATACCCTGTTCCAGACACAGACTCAAAATATACAAATACTCTAGTTCTTTTTGCACCTAAATTTGTTGTCCATTTTGCTACTGAAGTATAAGTACTACCAGAAGACGGAATCAGGTTGTAAAACAACTCTACCGGATCTGTAACTTGATTCGTTACAGGCATAGTCCAAGACTCAAAGAGATTATATGGTGCACTTATCGTTTTATTTGAAGGCCAAAGACCTTTAATATTTTGGTCAAATTTAGCCTTCATGACATATTTCTCACCATTACCATAGTAATTTTTACCATTTCCTACTAAAGTAGCGTTGACTTTATCTAAATCAAATGTATAAGTATAGATAGAACGTTTATAGTACACATTAACTACACTGGTACCGTCACCTCTTACAATTGTTGAACTACTAAAATTAAATTCAGCATACTTTAATGGATTATCTTCGGCTAGAGAAGGTAGGTTACTATCAGCTTCAGATTTATCTACCTGTTTTTCTGAACCTGCTAATGCTTGAATTTTCTTTGAAGAGCTATATTTATAATTATTTAAGTTTCTTCCGGGATCCCCTACTAAATTTTTCACTTCAGTCCAATAAACAAGTGTGACATTAACGTTTTCAGGGGTAAATACAGCATATAATGTTAGATTTCCTGTTATAGGAGAATTAAAATCATAGATTTCTCCTCCTTTTTTAGTCGACCAATGTGAAAAACTATAGCCTTCTTTTTCAGGATTTGTTGGTTTAGTTGCCTGATCTCCCAATAAAACATATTGGGGATCAACTTGTGTTCCTTCAGAACTAAATAAGACGAGTTTATATTTTGAAAAATTAGGAATAAGTACTAAATTCCTAGATGCTTTTTCATCGTCAAAATTAAACGGTTTTCTTTCTTCGTCACCTTCTTCAGACCAATGAGTAAAAAACTCGCCTGCCGGCGGTGTGATTTCCTTTTCACTTTTAGGAATTCTCTTACCAGGTGCAACTTCTTTTGAGTCTATAATCTGACCTTCATTATTTTTGTATTGAACTAGAAAAATTTCTGAAAATTGAGCAAATACGGTAGTTGAGTAAGTTAGTTTTTTATTAAAATCAAATTTTTCTCCGCCTGTAGGTTCAGTAAACCATCCATTAAACATTGCTTGATTATTCCCTGGCTCAGGATTTTCAGGAACTAAGGGTATGGTACCTTTATCAAGAACCTGCCTGTAAAACTCTTTATTATCATTTATAAATGTAATCGTTATTTTTTCTGTCTGGTTATTTTTCTGTTGTGCTTTGACGTTTGGCAATGGTGATTCCCATAACACTAACCCTATAAGTAAGATAACTATTACTCCTACCATTAATTTTAATTTAGTACTCATTTTTTACCATCCACTCTTTTCTAAACTTATACATTAACTCTAGTATTTATCAAAAAATGATTATGATGGATCTTAGCTTAACGCTTCTTTTTGTTTTTCACTTTTTTATGTTTGATTACTTTATAACTTAAAGTAATGATAAGCGTACCCATAAATAGTAGTAGAAAAGACCCTAAAAATAACTGTTCTCTAGTTAGTTTATTTTCTTTGAGTTGCATATTAAGACTTTTAGCCTCTAACGTATTAATCGTAAAATCTTCTGTCCATGACCGATTACCGCCAGTTTTTGAGGAAACCTTGATCTGAGCAGAATATGTTCCTGCGCTCAGTCCTTTATCAGCTAAATCAACAGGAAAATCAATCATCGAATTCGGGGCCATTCGCATTTCTTTTTTTTTGTACTCCACTAACACTTGTTGCTTGTTGGCTTTCCTTACTCGAACAGCGATACTCATCCCTTCGACATACACAGGACGGCTGTTGGACAGGTTGATAAATAAATGACTTTTTTTATTCTTAAATGCTATGTATGTTTTATTTAGGTTTAACTCAGGCTTGATACTACTCGTATCGCCAACTCTTAGCAACATACCTACTAAAAACGCAAATTCATTGACAACAACATCTTTTTTCGCTAGATCATTTGCTTCTATGTTTGTCACAGGTTGTAATTGAATGCCGCCTGCTACCATTCCGTTATTCATTTCTTTAGGCAGCGTAATAGTCAAGTCTACCTGTCTACTACCGTTAGCAGGAATAGTCACTTTTGTTGGTCCTTTGACAATCGTGGTGAATTCATTTACTAAAGAGGAATCTTTGGGTAAATCATTAGGGCCATATTCCACTTTTCCAACGTTATTGGTTTTTGCCGTATTTAAGCGTGTTTGAACGGTTAGTTCTTTTGCTAATGTGTTATAAAGCTTGAGTGAAACTTTTTGTTCTTGTCCTGGCTTCATTTGGAGATCAAAGTAACCTAGACTCTTGTTCTTTTGATTCTCAGGGTATAACACCTCATAAGATAAGCCGCTAATCAAATTCGATGCGTCTTGTTTCGCAAAACTTTTAATGGGATCCATGAATGATATCAAACAAAGGAGTAGTACTATTAAATAGATTCGATGTTTTTTCACCTGCTGATCCCTCCTTCTTTTTTATAAAAACAAATCCTTAATTCTATGTCATATAAACAATTCTGTGAACAACTTATAACAATAACTGTCAACCAACCTATTTACTTATTTATAGAAACACATGACCAAGCTATTTCTTAGTATGTGTTGTCAAGACTCCAGTTCACGCTACCTTTAAATGCTTTACCAGCAGCGCCAGTACCTGTAGTAACTGTTAATTTAGTATCAGTTAGTTTTGTAGCAAATCCGCCTTTAACAGCATCTGCTTGTGTTTTAGCAATGATGTTTGTTGCAGTTGTATTGCCAGCTTCCAATGTTACGTTTTTACCTACAACGATATTGTTAGGATCAGCAAGAGTACCTAAGTTTCCTTCAACTGGATTTGGTAAGAAGTCATTTGTATCTGGATCAACTTCACCAATATCGTAAGATTGTGGATCGCCTAAAGTAAATGTTAATTTTGATGGCAATTCTGTAGCTGAGCTATCTTTAGAGACTAATTTAGACAATGTCGCACTAACTTTCCAAGCAGAAGTTGTTTCAGCTCTTGTTTCTCCACCGCCAGTTTCAGTACCTTGTCTGTCATCATTTACGACAACATATTGATCTCCGGCTACAGTATTGCTATATGTAGCAATATTCGCTGTTGCTGCTTGACGACCAAAGTCAAAGTTAGATGGTGTCCATACCAATGCTAAGTTATCTTTAAATGGTCCAGGTCCAGGTTTTACTGGTCCGTCAGTATCAAAACGAATCCCCAAATCTGTTTGCTCACTGCCAATTTCTTCTGCATTCGCAGGTTTTGCAAAAATCAGCAATGCTGATGAAGCAAGTAATGTTGTAAATAGTATTTTTTTCAAAATTTAATCACCCTTCTTATTTAGCGTAAATAAAATTGGTGACAGTTACTGTTGTAAATTGTTCACAGAATAATGCTTGTTCTTTCTGATCTAGCCAATCAAGTTGATTTGGTCTTTTAATAAAATAAACAAGTAAATAATTAATCCTAAGCTTGTGATCGACACAGCTAATAGACTGCAGTTAAAGACCAGATCCAGCTTTTTTTTCCTTAGTTTTTTGACTAAAAATACGTCTCTTGAAAGTGTTACCAGAAAAAACAATAACGCTGCCGAGGCTATTCCTCCTAATATATAAATCCATAAATAATCTTTCATCTTACACTCCTATCCATGTATGCTGTACACCTTACGTAAGCTGATAACACCTAAAAATACAATCAAACAAGTGACACCCAACAATAATAAAATGAACGATGTCATCATTTGTCCTAAATGAGGTAAAGCACCATCACTTGTCGGATAGACAGGTGGTTTCGTCTCATAAATAGGTGGTTTCGGTTTCTCTTGTTCAACAGACTGATTGAAGGATATCCCTGTTTCTGTTTTCTCTTGCTCGGCTAAAGCTTGAGGTGTTTGACTAAACAAGAGCCCAAACACACACACCACAAGAAACAACGGCCAAATAAAGTAAGGCTTTTTCATACTTATTCACCAGCTTTTCTATTGGTTTTTTTTTGATTTACTTGTTTCTTTTGCTTTTTTTGATTCCCTTGTTTTTTACGTTTCGCGATTCTGATTTTTTTCCATTGTTTCTCCCATTTTTTTCTTCTAAAAAGAGTTAACGACATAATCAAAACGGTAAGCACTAATAAGCAAATCGCGCTACCTTTGATCCATGTTGGCGTAATAATCTTAAACGCACTTTCTTCATTCATTTTTTTGGCTTGTTGGTTGGTGATCGTGAATTCTTTACTAAGTTGCCATTCTTGATAGTCATTTGATGCATCAAGCGTTAAGGTATAGGTTCCAGAAGGAAGGTCAGCGATTCCCCAATCTATTTCAAAATCAAATGAACTGTTTGGTGCCATACTGTAATTTTCTACAGATTTTCGTTTAACAACTTCAGTGCTACCTTTTTTAGTCATTGTGCCAACGATACTTAAATTTTCTAATACTTTGGGTTCTGGGTTTTGTAAGTTCGCTAAAACCATTTTTTTCCCACGCTTAATCGAAGCCTTCGCTGAGTTTAAATTCAGTGTTTGAGCGTTGTTGAATTCATCGCCAGAACCTGACGTAATCAATCCGACACGATAGGAAAATTCTGTTGAAACACCACTTTTAGCCTTTTCTCCTTGATCCAATGCAAAAACAATTGCCCCCATTTTGACACCCGTGTACATTTCTTTGGGCGGTGTCAATTGGATTTTTACTGTTTTCTCTTCGTAATTACCAACTGTAATATCCGGATTCGCTATTTTGACCATCGAAGTCACGGGTTCTTTTAACGTTGAATCGAAATATGTTTTATCATCGCTATATTCGATCGTTCCGCCATCACCTGTGATCGCATTGGTTCCATAAATCTTTATACGCACATTTTCTTTTTTTGTACTTTTAATTCTTACTTCTAAGGTTTGAGCTTCTCCTGGCGTCGTTTTCACATAAAAATAACGTTTACTCGGATCAATTTGTGTATTGGACTGAACTAGGGTCACTGTATACCCTAGATTATTATCATCCTCTGCCGCCTTCACTTGATCGCCAAAAAAAAATAAGGAAAAGACGCAGATAAGGCTTATATAAATTGCATTAATTCTTCTCATGAAAAAGGGTTCTCCTAACTACTAGTATTTATTCTTATTGAATTGATTGAACAACGATTTCTACATACCACTCATCTTTTTCATCACACTTAATAAATGCGACTAAGCTAAGACCTTTTTTCGTAAAGTGGTTCGTCCAATGCTCCGTAAATTCTTTAGTATATTCCTCAGCTGCTTCTTTTGTTTGAAAAGGGCCCTCTACTTTGACCACTTCGTTCTCTTCATATGATTCATCTTTTTCTTCATATAAAGATTTTGTAATGACATATATGACATAGACGATCGTCAGAGAAACAATAAATAGTAGGAGGAATAGCGGCCAAATAATCGTCATCAAGAGTGTTATAGCACTGATTCCGATAATCGCTAGAAACACGATCATAGAATAGGTACTCTCTGTTTGCTTGATTCCTTCGCGCTTATTCTTGGTATAAAACATCAACAATAGGAAAAGATTGAACGTCATCAGTAAAAAAGCGATAAATAAATACGTTAGTACATCGCTCAAGTAATAATTCATTAGGAACAATAACTGAACAATAAACTTGGCATTCTTATCTACATAAAACACGGCTCCTTCATAGAACCTTGAAAAAAGAATAAAATTAGTGATCCATCCTATTAAAAGAATGATTTGCCCGAGATAGAAGTTTCGATATTTTTGATAATAGTTCTGTTTGTCTTTCACACCTTTTGCCATCCATTTCTTTAAGTTTCTAAAAGTCTAGCTAGTTATCCTCATATTCATGATTACTGTAAGACTTTGTCGCTTCGGCCTTTTAAAAGAAATCGCCCATTTTTTGCAGATGTAAGTAGATACCCTCTTGTTCGAATGATTTCAATTTCAAAATAGCTTTGTTTTTTTAATTTGCTTCTAATATGAAAAATGAAGTTTGCGACGCGATATTTTTCAAGCGCTTCTCCTGTCGAAGTACCATAGATTGCATCATTGATTTGATCATATGTCACAACGTTGTCCAAGTTTTCATATAGCAACTCAATAATTTTGAATTCTTTTCGGGTTAATGCTATTATTTTGTCATGAACTACTAGGCTTAGCTTGGCAGGATCTAAGAAATGATGATCAGATATTTTTTTTGGTTCTTCCCTATTTAATAAGTGATTTTTATAGTTGAGCGCATTTTTTATTTTGATTCCAAGCGCCTCAATCCCTTGATCTGACTCAATAATTTCGATTACTGAATTTTTACTTAAAAGGGGATACAATTTCGGTAATTCCGATCCTTTCTCTCCACACAGAATCCAAATAAATAAGGAATGATCCTCTTGTATATCGATCAGCCACTGAAATGCTTTAACATAGCCAGATGCTTTCTCTAAATGAATCACCAAACCATCTAACGTTCCTATCTGTTCTTTTTCTGTAATCTTAATTAGTGAATACTGTTGTTCATTGAGGTCTCTTTTTATCAATAACTCTATGTGATTGCTCTGTTCAGAATCGTCTCTGATATGTAATAGGCCAATTGTATTATTCATATGGCTCCCTCCACTTCAAATTTTAATTTTACATTAGGTCTATTCCTCTCATCCCTAATTCTCTTATACTGCTCTATTCTTATAAAAAACATATCGATACCCAATGGATCAAATCATCTTTATAAGATACTTCCCATAATTCCCTATCTTTGCTTGAACATGATGCATTGAATTAGCGATTGATACACTTGTACAGTCAATTGAATTTACTCTTTTTCCTCAAAATAATTTTCATAATAAACGTAAACACATTAATTTATTATGGACTTTTCTACTTTTGTTATACTATACTGTTTATGTTCATTTGTTTTCACAAAATTTAAATAAAAAACAAAAATGTTAATACATAGAAAAGCCATTTCTAAGGAAAAAGAAAGATTCTTTTGCTTAAGTACAAATGTATTATATCTAAAAAAAAGTATCTTCGACTCGTTTTGAAGCGCTTCCAATTATGTTTCGCGTTTTTTTTACTTTTTTAGATAAAAAAAGATATAATAAAAAAATAGGAGTGTGATTATACTATGTACGGAACACTACAGGTCTATATTTTTGAAGATAATTTTGCTTTTCGGAAACAAATTCATGAAATAATTAAATTATTATCTTCATCATATAACTATTTTTCTATAGAAGTAATTGAGATGGAAGAATCTGATTTTTCTATTTCTGCTCTGGATTCTTTAGTGATTAATGACAATGATATTTTTCTTGTGGATATTGATTTAAATACCTATTATTCGGGTATCGATCTTGCTAAAGCGATTCGTCATAAAAATGCAGAATGCTTTATTCTCTTTCTGACAAATCTAGAGAATAAAGCATTAGAGGTTATTAATCAGGGGATTTACGCTAAATCTTATATGATCAAAAATACTTCTTTGGATTTCGATACTTTTGAAGGTGTCTTTCGTTCTATTGAAGAAGATATACTTAAGCGTATGCAAAACCCAAATCACTATATCTCTTTAAAAAAATTCGGTGAGTTGCTCTTCTTGAACTATGAAGATATTCTCTACTTTACTTCAATGTCGGGAATACGGAATACTTTAGTTGTTCGCACAACACTCTCAGAACATATAGTACAAGGTTCTATTAATAAATTGAAAAAAGAGATTGAGGTTCCCTATTTCTCAACAGAATTAAAATCATACCTAATAAATTTAAATCGAATAAAATTATTAAATCGTTCAGCCAGTTTGATTTTATTTGACAATGATTCCGAATTGGAAGTCGGGTTCGCTATTATTGATAAACTAAACAAAACACTGAAAAATAGAATTTCTGGAGGAAAGTAACCCATGACGATCTCTTTTGTAATCGCTCTTTATGCGATTAACTTTTTACAAACTATTTGGTTGATTGGCTACAAAAAATACCTTAACTATCGACAATCAATTATCTTGACGGGGGTCATTGGGTTAATCTTATTTACCAGTTATTTTACTAGTTACTCCTTTGTTTTACTCCTACTATTCCTTTTAATTGAAGCTGCATTTATTTTCTTTTTCACAAAAAGTTGGCCATTGGTTGCACTTTATTCCTTATTACAAAATGCACTAGTACTTATTTCCTGGGCAGCGACTGTAGATATTTTGATTATTTTGTGGGCCAAGAATACGATTTCCTATGAACAATATTTTGCTTTAAGAGCTCCTATTATTATTTTGCAGCAGGTCGTCTTTTTCATATTACTATCACTATCAAAAAAAGTTGGTCATCAACAACTTTTTTTCATTTCTTTTGCTAAAATAAAAAAAAAGTATGTTGTTTCATCTATTTTATTCTTTGTCGTATCCTATTCTTTAAATATTCTTAGAGCTGTGATTATTTTACAATTAAAGCTTATTCCTTTTATTCAACTAACGGTCTTATTGCTAGCTCTTACAATTGTTTTTGTCTACACAATGTATAATTTGAGTCTTCTTTATGCACAACACGCTCAAATCAATATGCTTTCAAAAAAAGCATATCAAGAAGCGGAAACCTTAGCAGCAGCCAATGAATTCAAGCACGATTATCGTAATATTCTTTTAAGTCTAAAGACCTATATTGATCAACAGCAATATGAGAAGGCTAGTACCTATTTAGCTTCCATCATTGACTATTCAGATGACTTTACTAAAACAGATTATCACCCGCAGCTTTCCCAAATTGATATACTAGCAGTACAAGGCGTCATAATCAATTTCTTTGAAAAGTGCTCCACTTTAAATATTCCTTTTAAATTTATGATCACTCAACATATATCTGAACATGATCTCTCAATTAATTTAATTGATTTTATTCGTTGCTTTTCTATTATTTTAGATAATGCATTGGAGGAATCTATAGGTATTGATGATCCTCAAATTCAGCTAACAATAGCCAAAACACAACATAGCATCTTTATCGAAGTAAAAAATACTCATCATTCCACTGTTGCGATCGAGCACATATTAAAAAATAACTTTACAACGAAAAAGGGACATCAAGGAAAAGGGCTTTCTATATTTATCAAGCTATTAAAACAATATCCAAAAACAAACTATTCTTTTTCTAAGGAGAAAAATTTGTTTGTTGTGCGTCTTACGCTTCCAATCATTAAACAATAGCATCTCTAACTTATATTATTAGTTTTAGCTGATAATAAAGGGCTCTGTTTTGAAGATTACCGTCTTCTGACAGGGCGCCTTTTTTATTTTATGTTGTAAATTCATTTCAACTTAAAGGAGTTAGAAGAGTCAATAAAATATTGTGAAACAATTCAAATTGTCAAAATTGGGTAAAAAAAGGACGAGTTCAACACAAGCAAGTTAGCAGTGAAAGAAGGTCAAGAATTTTACTACTATAAAAATGAAGAAGGAATCATTTCATTAATTCCTAAAGCTACAGACTTTTTTTTAATGCGACTAAAGGTGTACGCTTGTAGATAGTGAAGATAAATTAGCAATGAATTTTTCACCAGAAGGTACTAAACCGGATGATTAGACAAGGTGATATTGTCACTATAAATTTTGCTCCTTCTAGAAGTAGTGACATACAAAAAAGATGACTAGCATTAGTAAGAAGTCGTAATGAATACACACTTTCTGCTGTCTGTCCGATCACTTCTACGACAAAAAACGCCCTTGCTTTCTACTAATAAGCAGTGGGGCTTTAAAAAGGGATCGTAAGGTGAATACCAAACAAGTATTTTCGTTAAGCTATATATTTGAAGTAAATCGGACTGTTAACGTTACTGTAACAGTTGATATGAAGACATTTTTAACTATTGTGTAGCAGTTCAATTTTCCATTTTTCTCTATAAAAAGAGCGTGAGACAAAACTAAGAATCAGTTTTGTTTCGCGCTCTAAATACGAATAAACGGCGAGAAAAAAACAGTATAAACGGGACAAAGGTATAACTCACTTTTGTTTCACACCTTAAATCCAAATAGTCTAATGGACTTTTTTCACAAAGCTATACTACATAAGTCTTTTATTTTTGTAAAAATTTGTTCATAATCTCATTAACTTCTGAAACAGATGTTGCTATATTGATTTGTGTAATCACATTAGCTATTTGCTTGAATTCTTTACTATTTGTATCTAATAAAGTTAAGTTAGTTAACTCAGCAATTTTTCGTGCAGTTTTCTGTTTTACTTCTTTTAGTTCTTGTTGTTCTTTAACCGTTGCTACAGTTGCATTGATTTCATCGATATTTTTTTGAGAGCTCACTTTATTTAATATAGCCATTACTCTACGGAATTCTTCACTATTGCTTGATAGAGTTGTAAAATTAGTAAGTGAGACAATTTCTTGTTTCGCATTTTCTCTCGCATCAAACAATACTTTATGAGCAGCAGTTCCTTCTACATCAGCTAAAATATTATTGATCTCTTTGATAGTTTTAGCTGCGTTAATTTGATTAAGAGCCTCTACTCCTTTTGTAAATTCATCGCTACTAGTTGATATAGAAACCAGGTTAGTCACATCAATAATTTCTTGTAGTGCGTTTTGTTTTGCAGATTCAAAATCAGAATCAGAATGTTTTGCTTCAACACTAATATTTTTACTTGCTGCTTGAACCTCTGAACCTGGTTGAGTTAGCATCACTGCCGCCATAGTTGAACCTATAATTAATGATAATACTGTCATTTTTTTCATGATAATTCCTCTTTTTCTACTTTTTAATTTAGAAGTAGCCTTTTTAGACTCTTCCACTCGTTACCTACGTTACAATAAAGAGACTTGAGTAACTAAGGGTTTCTATCATGGACCTTCCCTGTTCATAATAGAAACTGTTACGTTTCTTTTTTATTGTAGTGTTCGTTTTGACGTTTCAAAAGGAACATATACGATTACTGTTATATACCCTTTTGGAGAACGTTTTGTGGAACTATTCGCAATTCATCCTACTTCCAGCGAACTAAATAACTTGGCAAATTATCTTAAAAATCTGGAAATGAATGATATTATTAAAATGCTAGCTTCACAATTTATTGCGAGTTATTTGTCTATAGTTAACCACCTCCTTGATAATCTGATAAAGTCGAGTTAAAAAGTTAACGGAATTAAAGCCTTTTAACTATTTCATCGAGATTTTTATTCAGAATAATTTCGTCAATTGTTTCATTTTTATCTAATTGGCTAATGATTTTGGATTTAATACCAGAATGATTAGTAGCTTCTAAAAAATCAGATTCAAAAATACCCAAGTTGATACATAGAAATGAGTAATTTTGCCAACTTTAAAAATGGGTCTTCTACGTTAATGCTTCTTTAAAAATTCGATAATTAAGTCTATCAAAAGATAATCGTAAAATAAACCAACAAATTAATTAGATAAAAATCACTTTGTATTAGAAATACCATTAAAATAGTTAATTTATTTTAGTTTAATTCGGTTATATTTATTTAACTAATTATATTTTCGAAAAAATTTTTTTAGTATGAAAATAATTAGAATTATTTCATTAGGTATTTATTTCTAATTAAGCGTCTGAAATGGAGGTCATTTTATACTAGCAGATTCTAAAGAACCAGATTCATACTATCTAAATTGATAATAAAAATGGATGTTTTCACAGATTTTAGAAATGGAAGTCCCATGTAAATGCTCCTTTAGGATTTGATGATTACTAACATCAAGAGATAGGTGAAAAACAAGCTGAAAAATAAATTAGATTGAGTATGTATAATATTAGAAACGTTATAAAATCGTTATTTCATTTTTTTAAATTTATTTTCAAGTATTTTTCCATATAATCATTTTTGAGCATGAAAAGATTCTCCCACTGTCGGCACAGTTTATTAAGTATGACGTAAATCCCTCCAATCAACTAATGAAAATCAGGACATAAAAACACTCGATATAATTCTTCTGAATGAGATATAGATTTTTAGTTACTATGATTTTTATGGGTAACATAGAGGGCGGGGCAGAAGTATTTATTTCCGAAGGAGTTACTTCTGCTGCTCCCATTTATTCGCACCCTCGTTTTTTATATTTCGCTGGAGTGTTATCGTTGCAACTCTTATCTTTTAATCAGCTTGTTTGAGTCATACATTCAGTCTAAAACCGACGAATTAGAGCCTAAATAATAGTTAATTAACCTCCATCCCTCTTTGCTGGTACATCGCAAAGAGGGATGGAGGTTAATTTCTTCTATCAATATTATTTATATCTCACCGAATTTATTCATTATCAGGAACGGCACTTAGCTCCCATGTAAGTGTAGTTTGATAATTCGTTTGCTTCGGACGTGCTGTAGCTGGCACATCCAAATGAATACTTTTTTCATAACTTTATGACCTGCCTTTTCTTTTAATTAAATAAATAAGTGAACCAAGAATTATAAGAACAATCCCTACTAATAATTTATAGATAGTTGCATGATCAGTATCTTCAAAATCTACAGCTTTTTCATTCATTTTTTTCGCTTCCTGAGTCGTTACATAAAATTTTTTAGTAAATGTCCAGTTCTCTTGATCTAACCTTATTTTCATATTTAAAGTATACGTACCTGCTTTTATTTTCTCCTCATCCCAAGAAATCGGAAAATTAAAATTTGTATTAGGTACAATACTCATATGATCTTTTTTTTGTTTAAGAATCCTATCACTTTGACCTTTTTTTGTATTTTTATCTCAATAGAAACATTCCTAATTATTGTTCCTTGGCTATTTTGTATGTTCGCAAAAATAACAGGATGATAGTTCATTAAATCAGCCTTTAAATCTCGCAACACTAATTCTGGACTTACAGGTTCAATCTTCTCTCTTATTTGTAGACCAATGACATAGGAAAAAGAATTTTGTATAAATACATCTCTATTTTTTTCTGATCCGCAACCTCATCTGCATAAATTCTGATCCCTCCTAAAAATCAAATTATGTATTTGGACACCTTGATTTTTTTCATAAAAGTTTCAACTTTTCCTTTTTTTTGCATTTTTATCATAACAAATATAAAATTCCGGAAACTCGATTTAAAGCGGTTTCATTTTTATTTTGTGTTTTTTTGTAAAAAAATCATATATAGTGAATAGAATTACTAACTTAGAGGATTTGTAATAATAATCAATATTTATCACAGTAAAGATGATTTTATTTTTAAATATATGAATATCCTTTATATTAAATCTGTTTCTGACAAGTGAAATAAATTATTGGTTAAAACATCTCAATAATAACAAGTAGTAAAAAGAACCATTCGTTATTTAGAAATATAGTAAGCCCCTACTCTTTACATATGAGCCTAAAATCATTTCATATTAACTTAATTCACATTGCTAAATTAAACGCTACTGTTGAATTATTTATTTTAGATGATGGAAGAGAATTACAAGTTGACATTAAATTTATAAAAATAAAACTTGTTAAATTAAAGCTAATTCCGCTTTAATTTAACAAGTTTTATCATTTTTTCTTTATTTTTAATACTAAGAAACACATTTTTATAATTCTATTCACCAAAATAATTCCCAGGAACTACATTGATCGTTTTCGTCCGTGTATCCACATCTTCTACATAAAGCAATGACGTATAATCTTCAATCGCTCGTTGTCCTTTAAATTTAGATTCCGCAAAAACAGTGATCCCAACAAGCTCTGCCTCAAATTCTTCAATCAGGCTCTTCATTCCGTTAACCGTGCCGCCACCTTTCATGAAGTCATCCACGACTAACACTCTTGAACCACGTTTTAAGCTACGTTTTGATAATTCCATTTTTTCGATCCGTTCAGACGATCCAGAAACGTAATTCACGCTAACTGTTGAACCTTCCGTGATTTTTGAATCACGACGCACGATTACAAACGGCACATTCAAGTAATACGAAACCGCTTGGGCGATCGGTACCCCTTTTGTCGCCACTGTCATAACAGCATCGATTTTCTCACCTAAATATTTAGAAGCAATGATTCTCCCAACTTGGCGCAACAATTCTGGCTGTCCCAATAAATCAGAAAGATACACATATCCTCCTGGCAACAGACGATCTTGTTCTGATAAACGTTCACACAAAGCCATCACTAATTCTTTTGATTCCTCATATGGCATTTCCGGGATAAAACGAACGCCACCAGCTGCTCCTGGAATTGTTTCAAGAATGCCTGTCCCTCTTTGTTTGAATGTCTTTTTGATGATTGCTAAATCCTCACTGATCGATGATTTAGCCGATTTATAGCGCTGTGCAAAATGGGTCAAAGAAACCAATGTATGGGGATGATCCAACAAGTACTGTGTCATATCAATCAATCGTTCGCTTCTCCGAATTTTAGAATCTGTCACTTCTTCTCCTCTTTCCTTTAAGGTTTATTATTCGTTTGAATAATGACTATCCCTTATTTTTTATAGGTTCGTTATTCATTATTTTTCAACAAGTAAAATAAATGATACTTCCTCATAATCTATCGTTCCTATTATAGGGTGTTTTGCAAAAAAAATCGAGCATTTTTTGTAAAAATCGAAAAATAGTTCGCAATTTGAGAAACAAAAAAGAAGATAAAAGAGAGAACTTTCGTTTTTCTCCTTATCTTCTTTTCATTTAAATTGATTTATCTTTGACTCATCTTCTTATTTCGTTGCATTGTTACAACTACTTTACGGACGATGCTGACAAGGATAAATAGCGCGATAAAAATCAATGTAATGCTGGCACTTGGCGGTGTTTCTAAATAATAAGACCCTGTTAATCCTGTTAGCATGCCAATCAATCCCATGATGACACTAATAATAATGACTGTGTTAAATCCTTTACCGATGCGCATCCCGATTGCAGCTGGTAAAACCATGATTGCTGATATCAATAACGCACCCGCAATTGGGATCATTACCGCGATTGCCACACCTGTGATCACGTTGAACAGCATCGACATCCAGTGAATGGGTAATCCGTCCACATGTGCTGTATCTTCATCAAAGGTCAACACATACATTGGACGTTTAAATAAAACAAACAAAATCACTAACACCACAAACAGAACCGCTAAAATAACGACCTGTTGCCACGTGATCGTCACGATCGAACCGAATAGATATGACTGAATACTTGCTGCTGAATTTCCTCCGCTGAGGTTCATCAGCACCAGCGCTAGTGCTAAACCACCAGACATTAAAATCGCAATCGAAATTTCCGAGTACGTACTATAAATCATTCGCAAGTATTCTAAAATAATTGCTGCAATAATCACGACAACCAGCGTCATGATATCTGGATTCCAATTTAAGAAAAATCCTAAAGCAACTCCGGCGAGTGATACATGAGAAAGAGTATCCGCCATTAAAGATTGTCTTCTAATCACAAGAAACACACCTAACATCGGTGCAATCACCGAAATAAAAGTTGCAGCTAAGAAGGCTTTTCTCATGAACTCATATGAAAGCATCTCCATTGTGAATCCTCCTTCCGAACTAAACGAATTTGCCGATCAGCATATGATTTGATATCCTCATGGTCGTGAGTAATCATCAAAATCGCTTTACCATGATCATGGGCATTATGCCGTAAAAGGCGATAAAATTCATTTCTAGACGTTTCGTCCATCCCTGTTGTTGGTTCATCTAAAATAAATAAATCAGGGTCTGTCGCGAAAATACGAGCCAAACTGATGCGTTGTTTCTGCCCACCAGACAGTTCACCGATCCGTTTATGGCGCATGTCCCACATACCAACTGCTTTGAGTGCTTTTTCCACATGTTGATGATCTCTTTTTGTTAGTGGTTTAAACCAGCGATTACGTGGAAAACGGCCTGAGCGAACCAATTCGATCACTGTACTTGGGAATCCCGCATTAAATGACGCTACTTGTTGGGGAATATACCCGATGCTCAATTTTTCACCTGTCGTATTTTCTTTGGCGATCGTGATTTCCCCTTTAGTTGGTTTTAATAACCCTAAAGTACTCTTGATCAAGGTCGATTTTGCTGCACCATTTTCTCCTGTTAGAATCACAAATTCGCCAGGATCAACATGATATGAAACATCTTCTAAGACTGGCTCATCATCATAATAAAATGTGAGGTCTTTGACTTCTAGATAATGCATGACTCTACTCCTTCTTTAACCTTATAAACTGCTTAAATCGGGAAAAAAATGGTTCGTCTTTTATCCCGATTCTATTTACTTGATACTTTTCTTCAACGCTTCAAGATTGGCTTTCATCACTGAAATGTAATCTTCACCTTTATCTTGTTCTTTTTGGGTAATGCTTTCTAGCGGATTAAGGACTGCTAATTCTACATTTGTTTCACGCGCTAATGTTTCTGCAACTTTTGATGAAGCTGATGTTTCAAAATAAATCACTGATACATTATGTTCTTTGATGTATTTTTTCAACTCTGCCAAACGGCTAGGTGATGGTTCTTGATCAGGCGATATTCCCGCAATTGATTCTTGTGTCAAACCGTATTGTTTTGCTAAATAACCAAACGCTGCGTGCTGTGTCACAAATGTTTTGTTTTTAGCACTCGCAAATGCTTCTTTATATTCTGTATCTAACTCTTTTAATTTTTCAATATACGCTGTAGCATTTTTCTCAAATGTCTCTTTTTTATCTGGGTATTTTTCAACTAAGGCATCACGAATTGCTTCGACTTCTTTTTGTGCTAAGACTGGATCTAACCAGACATGAGGATCTAATTCGTGATCATGGTCATGTTCGTCATGATCAGCTTCTTCGCCATCATGATCATGCTCGTGAGCGGCACCTGCCATTAAATCGATTGAACCAGCTGCTTCTACAACCGCAACTTTTTTCTCGTCAACATTTTCTAGAACATCCTTGACCCATGTCTCTAATTCATGACTGTTGTACACAAACACATCTGCATCTGTGATTTTGGCAATATCTTTGGCACTTGGCTCATAGTCATGGGGCTCTGTTCCAGCCGGAATCAATAATTGAACGTCTCCAGCGTCACCTACCACATTTTTAGCGAAATCGTACATTGGATAAAAAGTTGTCACGACTTTTATTTTATCACTTTTCCCAGAATTGTCTTGCTCTTTTGTTTGTCCGCAGGCAGTTAGTGTAACCATTACAGCCATTAAAAGGATTCCTACAATATATTTCCAGCTATTTTTTCTCATCTATTTTATCTCCATTTCGATTTGTCTCAATCAAATCGTAATATTTACGATTTACTAGCAAGAACTAATTTAACAGAAGGAAAAGAGAACGTCAAGAGAAAATAGAAAAAAGATTTTATTAAGATTAAACTAATGAAACTATTTCCTGAAATGCATGAAGCAATAGCCAAAATTTACAATTTCGATGAAGAGGTTGGGACAGGAGTGTTTAACCCCGAGAAATAAGAAGAAATTCACGAAAATCGCTCTTCAAATTTTTGTGAATTTCAGCTTACTTCCGAAGGGGTTGCTTCTGCTCCCACCGTTCATTCATATTTAGGGTGTGAAACAAAAGTGCTTTTTACTTTTGTCCCACACCCAAGATTACGCACTATTCTACCGTATCAATGAGTTAGGAAGAAAAATTAAGTTTGGGAATATGTCCCCTCAAAAATAGATGCATCTCTCCTTTTAACACTCTCATGACTAACAAAAAACCACTCAATTGAGTGGTTTTTTGTTAGGTTCAATGTTCTAATATTTTCTTTTTCGTTTATTTTAAAGTCCGTACAATATACACTTCATCGCAAAAGCCTTTTAAGCCATTATAGATCCGTTGTGCACGTGTTTTCTTCTCGCATAAAGCAAAAACGGTTGGACCGCTACCGCTCATTAACGCTGCATCTGCTCCATATTTCATCATACGATCTTTGATTTGTTGAATCACTGGATGACGCTTGATCGTCACACCTTCTAACGCATTACCGATTTTTTCCGTCATTAACTGATAGTCATCTGTCTCAATCGCTTGTTTCAACCTATGAATATCGGGATGCTGAATACTATTGAAGGACAAACTGCCAAAAATCGAACTCGTTGAAACACTCATTCT